>CALCCF010000037.1 GCA_937899905.1 uncultured Phycisphaeraceae bacterium | reverse complement strand
AGAAGGCCTTCGGCTAATCGCAGTCTTACACGGGCGCCCGCAGGCTCGCCAACACTTCCACCTCAACCGGCGAACCCAGTGGCAGCGACGGGCAGCCAACCGCTGCGCGCGCATGCCGGCCCGACTCGCCGAACACCTGCTGGAACAGCTCGCTCGCGCCGTTGCCCACCTTCGGGTGGTCGACGAAGCTCGTCCCGCACGCGACGAAGACGCCAACGCGCACGACGCCGGCGATGTTCTCCAGCCCGCCCGCGTGCTCGTGCAGCGCCGCGAGCGCGTTGATGGCGCACTGCCGCGCGAGGCTCTGCCCCTGCTCGAGCGTCACCTCGCCACCGACGTGGCCGGTCAGCGGAAGGTGGCCATCGACGAAGGGCAACTGCCCGCTGACGTGTGCCAGGAGGCCCTCGACGCGGACCGGCACGTACGCCGCGACGGCGGGCGGGGCCTTGGGAAGCTCGATGCCAAGATCGGAGAGTGTTTGGGTAATATCGGACATGCTCGCTCTTTGTTTGGATTGAGTTTGGATACTTGCGTCGCAGAAGTGCGCAATCTGGCACAAACCGGAACCAATGCCCTTGACACGCGAATCGGACCCAGTAATCTGTACGCGCTGCGCGCAGCTGGCAAGGAGTATCACGCGGGCATCCGCAACACCGTTCTGATGGGACGACATCGCTCGCCCGACATCATCAGCACCCGCCTGACACATCCTTCCGACATCTCGAAGATCACCCCGGCTGCCCTATCTCGGGCAATCAGCCGCCGGTGATCAGCCCCGCCGAAGCGTTGGAAAGCCCATGGTTTCCCACCGTCTCTGGAATAGCCGAGCCCAGTCCCGGCGGGTGCATGTCAATCTCTTCGGCTCCGCTTTGGTTCGCGCGGTACGCGAACCGCTGATGATGCAGGCCACGCCGGCCCCGCCGGTCTGGCCTCGAAGTATGGAGCACATCCCCATGAGGAAGACTCTCAAGAACCGCAAGGCGTTCACGCTAATCGAGCTGCTGGTGGTCATTGCTATCATCGCGCTGCTGATCGGCATCCTGCTGCCGGCCCTGGGCAAGGCTCGTTCCACCGCCCGCCAGCTGAAGGATTCGACCCAGGTCCGCGGCATTGTCCAGGCCATGGCGATCTGGGCCCAGAACAACCAGGAGGACTACCCCCTCCCCAGCCGCGTCGATCGCAACGACACCACGGTCGGCATGACCGCGAGCACCGGCCCGAGCTTCGAGAAGGACATCACCGGCAACGCGCTGTCGATGATGATCTTCAACGGCTTCTTCCCGGTCGAGCTGGCCGTCAGCCCCGCCGAGGCCGGCACGGTCGAAGTGAAGGAAGACTACCAGAGCGCCAACCCTGATGGCGCCGTGATGCCCATGCAGGCCCTCTGGGACCCGACCTTCAAGGGCACGCCGTTCGATAACGAGGGCCAGGAGGGCGTCCGCTACGAGGCGACCTCGCAGGGCATCAGCAACAACTCCTACGCCCAGGTGGCCTACTTCGGTGCTCGCAACCGCATCTGGAGCAACACCTTCAGCTCGACCGACGCCATCCTCGGCAACCGCGGCCCGATTTACGAGGCCTCTGGCCCCGGAGAGAACCTGATCTGGCGTCTGCCCGAAGAGGACCCGCAGGGCGACCAGTCGACCACGCTGCTGATCCACGGCTCGAAGACCCAGTGGTCCGGCAACATCGGCTACAACGACCAGCACGTCGACTTCCACACCCGTCCCGACCCCGAGAGCCTGACCTTCACGTTCACCTCGGGCGGCACCGGATCCGGTGACGCGTTCAGCCGTCCGGACAACCTGTTCGCCTCCGAGGACCTCGCGGGCGACGCAGTCGACGAGCGGGCCGACGGTGAGTCCAAGGTCGAGATCGCGTCGACCGCCCGTGGCGATAGCGGCGTGCTCGACTTCACCACCGCCTACCTCCGCCCAATCGGTATCGTCAACCGCAGTGGCATCACCTACACGGCCGAAGGCTGGGTTGACTGATCCAGGCTGATGAGCCAACTTAGTCGGGTCCGTGTTACCGCCTGGTAACCGGCACGACAAGGCAATATTGACCGCCACGAAACGCTGGTTTCGTGGCGGTTTTCTCGTGTTTGGGGTATGGTAAAAGCTCGGAGGGAACCTTCGGGCCGATCGACCGTAGAATGTCGTGGGGATCTAGCCAATGCTCAAGCTGCGCACATCTCGTCGGGCGTTCACACTGATCGAGCTCCTCGTGGTCATCGCAGTGATTGCGCTGCTTATCGGCATCCTGCTGCCGGCCCTCGGCCAGGCCCGGGCGACCGCCCGCCAGGTCAAGGATGCCACCCAGATCCGCGGCATCGCCCAGGGGTTCGCGCTCTGGGCGCAGTCCAACCGCGAGAGCTATCCGCTGCCCAGCGATATCGATCGTCAGGACGCGACGGTGGAGGCCGACGACCCCGAGTTCAAGGACAACACCGGCAACATCCTCTCGCTGATGGTCTACAACGGCATCGTGCCGACGGAACTGCTCGTCAGCCCAGCCGAGGTGAGCCAGCTTATCGAGGTCGATCGCGGCTACCAGGACTCGATGCCCGAAGCCGCCGCCAATCCCTCCGCCGCCGTCTGGGATCCCGGCTTTGCCGGAGTACCGCTGGAACGCGGCGGCAGCGCGGGCGGCGATGCACGCCGATTGGACGGCCGCATCGGCTTCACCTCATACGCCCACAGCTCCCCCTTCGGTGATCGCAAGAAGACCTGGGGCGCCACGAACGAGCCAAGCGAGGCCATCGTCTCCAACCGCGGCCCCGTCTACGGCGGTGTCCCGGGAGACTGGTTCCTCTCACCCGGCCTGTTCGGCCAGAAGAGCAAGACGCTCAAGATCCACGGCCGATCCACGGAATGGTCGGGCAACGTGGCGTACAACGACCTCCGCGTCGTGTACGAGCTCCGGCCCGATCCCGATTCTCTGACGTACGTCTTCCGTAGCTATGACGAGCCGACGCAGCGCGACAACCTCTTCGTCAACGAGGACGATGTCCGTGGCATCCCCGCACAGCCCGATCAGCGGCCGGGCATCGGCTCGAACGCCCTGCTGCGGAGCTACAAGAACGTGCGCCGCGAGGGTACGGTGATCGTCGTCGATCCGTTCTGGGATTAACCCCAAAATCTCGGTGATCAGCTCTCGACCTTGAACGCGTTGAGCGCACGGTCGCGCGCGTAGGCGTGGTCCACGATGGGGGCCGGGTAGTCGATCTCGTCGAACAGCGACGCGGCCTTCCATGGCTCGTGGATGGCCTCGTCTTCGAGATCCGCAAGCTCGGGAACGAACCTGCGTATGTACGCGCCCTCGCCGTCAAACTTGCGGCTCTGGGTGATGGGGTTGAAGATTCGAAAGTACGGGGCCGCGTCGGTGCCGGTGGCGGCCGACCACTGCCAGCCGCCGTTGTTGCTGGCCAGGTCCCCGTCGACGAGCAAGTTCATGAAGTGGCGCTCGCCCCAGCGCCAGTCGATGAGCAGATGCTTGGTCAAAAACATGGCCACCGACATGCGTGTGCGGTTGTGCATCCACCCGGTCTGGGCGAGCTGCCTCATCGCCGCATCGATGAACGGGTAGCCCGTCTTGCCCGCGCACCACGCGGCGAACTGCTCCTTGGCCTCCTCGTCGGCGCGCCATGGGATGTCGTACTTGCGGTTGAACGCCCGCCCCTTGCACACGCGCGGAAACGCGACGAGGATCTGGCGGTAGAACTCCCGCCAGATGACCTCGCTCATCCAGTGCACGGGCCCCTTGCCGCCGCTGTCGAGCTTGCCCTGGTTGGCATCGAGCGCCGCTTCGATGCACTGGCGGGGCGACACCGCGCCGACGGCAAGGTACGGGCTGATCGTGCTCGTGCCGTTGATGCCCGGGTAGTCGCGTTCTTCCTTGTAGGGGATCAGGCGGCCGTCGATGAAGCTGCTCAGCCGGGACAGCGCGTGGTCCTCGCCCTCGGTCCACAGGTCGGGCCGGCCGCCGTCGGGGTCGAAGTCGCCGAAGCGGTCGGGCACCGCGTCGGGCGTACCAACCATCTCGGCCTGCTTCTTGGCCAGCCCTTGGGCGCGTGGTGCCTGTCCGTCCTTGTAGTATTCGTACCACCGACGCTTGTAGGGCGAATAGACCGTGTAGGGCTTGCCTTCTTTGGTGCTCAACTCGCCCGGCGGCACGACGACCTGGTCGTGGAACGTCCGCACGGACAGGCCGGCCTTGGTGAACTTGGCGGCCACCTTCGCGTCGCGTGATCGCTCGTTGACCTCGTACTCCTCGTTGAAGAACAGGGCCGAACAGTCGTGTTCTTGCGCAAGGGCGAGGAGGTCGTCCTCGATGCCCGCGAAGCGATCGCGCACGATGATCTTGAGCGCGATGTTCCGACCTTCGAGCCCCTTGTGGAGCGCCTCGAGATTGCGCCGCACGAAGTCGACGCGCATGTCGCCCCAGTCGTGTTCGCGCCATTGCTCGGGGCATGCCGTAAAGACCGCGACGACGCCGTCCGAGGCCGCGGTGCAGGCGGCGCTCAGGGCCGAGTTGTCTCGGGTTCGCAGGTCGGCACGGAACCACATCAGGGCGCGCATCGTGGGACTCCTTCGGTCGCTTCGTGTCAGTTGGGATCGATCTCGCCGATACCCATGGTCTTGCGGAGGCTCGTCGCCGAGACGCGGATCGAGACCTTCTCTTCGGTCTTCATCTTCTTGACGTTCTTCATGATCATGGACATCCGGTTGTTTTTGGCGAAGCGGTCCTCGTTGCGGATCAAGAAGTCCCAGTAGAAGGTGTTGAACGGGCAGGCCTTGCCCTTGTCGGTTTCGCCGGTGCGCGCCTTGGGGTCGTAGACGCAACGCTTGCAGAAGTTGCTCATCTTGCCGATGTAGTTCGCACTCGCCGAGTACGGCTTTGTCGCGACCACGGGCTCGCGGTCTTCGGTGCCGTCGGCGTACATCGCCATGCCGATGGTGTTGGGCGTCGTGACCCAATCGATCGCGTCGGCGTACATGCCGTAATACCAGTCGCCGATCTTCCGCGGGTGCACGCCGGCGATGAGCGCGAAGTTGCCCGTCACCATGAGCCTGGGGATGTGGTGGTTCCACGCGTGGTCGAGCACGGGATCGATGCACTCCTTCATGCAACGCATGTCGGTGTCGCCCGTCCAGTAGAACTCGGGCAGGTCGCCGTGCTGGTCGAGGAAGTTGCGGTCGCGATAGTCCGGGCCCTCGCGCCAGTACACGCCGCGGATGTACTCTCGCCAGCCGATGAGCTGGCGGATGAACCCCTCGACGGAGTTGATCGGCGCCTTGCTGTCCTCGAAGGCCTTGAGCGCTTCCTCGATGCACTCGCGCGGGTTGAGCAGCTTGAGGTTCAGCGCGACGCTCAGGTGGCTATGAAAGAGCCAGTACTGCCCGGTCCACATCGCGTCCTCGAACGGGCCGAAGTCCCGCAGTCGGTTCTTCACGAAGTCCTTGAGCAGCCGCCTCGCCTCGGCGTGCGTCACGGGCCAGTCGAGGGTCTCCAGGCGGCCCGGCGCGTCGCCGTAGCGCTGGTTCACGAGATCGACGACCTCCTTGGTGATGTCGTCGGCCCGGAAACGCATGGGCGGTGGGGCGTTGGGCCCGTCCTTGCCGAAGGTGTCGCGGTTCTCGTGGTCGTAGTTCCATTGCCCGCCCTCCGGCTTCTGGTCGTCGTCGAGCAAGATGCCCAGCGCCCGGCGGCGCTCGCGATAGAAGTACTCCATCGTGAGGTTCTTGCGGCCCTCGGCCCAGTCGTCAAACTCCTCTAGCGAGCACGTGAAGTGGTCGTCGTCGAGGATCTCGGTTTCCACGCCAGTGAGCGCCTCCCAGCCCTCGGCTTCCTTCATCAGCCGCCAGTCGCCGGGCTGGACGACGACGATGCGATCGGGCTTGAGCGCCTTGGCGGCCCGCTCGACCTCGCCCGTGATGCTGTGGGTGTTGCCGCGCTGGTTCACCGGCGTGTACCTGACGCGATAGCCCTTGTCGCGCAGTTCTATGGCGAAGTGCCGCATCGCGCTGAAAAAGATCGCCGTGCGTTGGCGATGGCTCGGGCCAAGCTCGGCCTCCTCGTCCACTTCCATCATGACGATGGCGTCGTGCTCGGAGTCGAGTTCGCGGATCGCGGCGCTATCCGCATCGAGCTGATCGCCCAGAACGACAGCCAGCGTGCGGACCGGCCCACGCACATCGCTCGGCTTCATGTCGAATACGGCCTTGCTCACCGCCAAGCGTATGGGTGGGGTTCGGGCCCAATGCCGCGCGCCGTTCACGCTGGGGGAAGCGTTGCCGTGCGGTGGGCTTCCCTGGAACCACGATGGTGCTGAGAAGCCGATCCCCCGTAGACCGTTCGGCCATATCCTCGGCCATGGACACCAGCCCCGCATCGCCAAAGCCCGAACTTGCCATCACCGCCTCGCGACACATGATCGAGTGGATGGTCGGCCAGGGCGTGAGCCTGGGCCTGAGCACCTACCAGGCGGGCAAGCTCTTCCTCGTCGGCGTGCAGCCCAACGGCCGCCTGAGCGTGTACGAACGCACGTTCAACCGCTGCATGGGCCTCCACGCTTCATCTGACGGCCAGACGCTTTGGATGGCCTCGCTCTATCAGCTCTGGCGCCTTGAGAACTACGTGCCCAAGGGCCAGAGCACGTCCGAGGGCTACGACGCGCTCTACGTGCCCACCGTGGGCTATACCACCGGCGACGTCGACGTCCACGACATCGTGGTGCCCCACGGGCGAGACCCGGTGTTTTGTGTGACGGCATTCAACTGCCTCGCCACCGTGAGCCAGACCCACAGCTTCAAGCCCGTTTGGTCGCCGCCGTTCATCGGTGCACCGTTGGATGCACCCGTCGGCGAGGACCGCTGCCACCTCAACGGCCTCGCGAGCGACCCAGCCACGGGCGAGCCGGCGTATGCCACGGCCGTCAGCCGGAGCGATGTCGCCGATGGCTGGCGCGAGCGGCGCCACGGCGGCGGTGTGCTGATCGACGTACGCACCAGCGAGATCGTGGCCGAAGGGCTGAGCATGCCGCACTCGCCGCGCGTGCACCCCGGCCACCCCGGCAAGGTCTGGCTCGTCAACGCCGGCACGGGATACCTGGGCTTCGTGGATCTCGCGTCTGGCAAGTTCGAGGAGATTGCCTTCTGTCCCGGCTTCACCCGCGGCCTGACCTTCGTGGGCGACCATGCCATCGTTGGGCTCTCGGCCGCACGCGAGAACCGCACGTTCGAGGGCCTTCCTCTGCAAGACAACCTCAAGGCCAAGGACGCCGACGCCCGCTGTGCCCTGCACGCGATCAACCTCAGCACGGGCGTGACCGACCACTGGCTACGCCTCGAGGGCGTGGTGCGAGAGCTCTACGACGTGATCGCGCTGCCCGGCGTGCGTCGCCCCATGCTGCTGGGCTTCAAGACCGACGAGATCCGCCGGATGCTGCGGATCGAAGAGCCCTGATCGCTCAAGGACCGCCTAGCAGCCCAGGTCGAACTCGTTCTGGAACGCCAGGAAGTCGAACAGCGTGAGCCGGCCGTCCTCGTCGAAGTCGGCCGCCAGATCGCCCGCGTCGAACGCGTTCTGGAAGGCGAGGAAGTCGAAGATCGTCAGCTCTCCGTCGCCATCGAAGTCAGCCCGGCAATCGCCCACCGGTCCGCGAAACGCCCGGATATCCGAGCCCACGCCGGCGATGACAAGCGTGCCGTCGGGGCCAATGGCCGGGCCGCCGATGTTGACATTGCGCACCGGCTCGCTCCATCGTTCTTCGAGATTGGTATCAAAGCTGAACACACGGCCCGTCGCGAACTCGCCGTTGATCACGTAGAGGTTGCCATCACGATCCGCCGCCATGCGAGCACCGCCCGCGCCGCCGTCCAACGGCAGCGTGCGGTCCAGTACGTCACCGGTCGCAGGGTCGATCTTCATGATCGCAAAATCGCGATCGATGGCGAACACGCTGCCGTCCGGACCGATCGTGAACTCGCTTGACGTCGTCCAGCCGGCCTCGACGTCCCAGCGGATGGTGATGTCCGATCCCGTGTCATCCAGCGCATAGAAGAAATCAACGGTCGGATTGTTCTGCACGCGCTGCACATAGATCGTGCCATCGGGGCCGATCATCGGCGTGGTCTGGATGGTAAAGCCGGGCATGACCTCGCTCTCGACCTCGAACGCGCCTGTGTCAAGGTCGTAACGCTTCACCGCGTGCCCGCCCGGCACCGCATCGACGACATAGACCTTGCCGTTGTAAATCGCACCGCCGCACGTACCGCTTACCGAGCACGATCGCGGAGCTTCCCAGACCAAGTCACCCGTCTCCGCGTCAAACCGCTTGATGTTCCGAAAGTCGGCCGCGATCAGGTCCCCGTCGTCGGCGAACACCGCCCCGTCGTAGAAGCCGATGGTGGTTTCCTCCGTCGAGAACCAGAGGATGTCACCGGTCTCCGCGTCGAGCGCGTAGACCGGGGCCGACACGCTCGAGCCGTTGCCCGCGCGAGTCGCGAACACGCGCCCATCTATCACGCCCAGTACGCTCGTCGTCCAGTCGCCCGGGTCGGCCGGGATGTCCTGGAACCACAACTCGTCGCCGGTGTCCAGGTCCATCGCCACGACGGGGCTGCGATCGCTCTCGGGCGGGAAGGCCGCCTGGCGGACCATGAACACCCGCCGACCCTCGATCACCGGCTGCCACGCGATGAGCGACGGTCGGCCGCCCTCCCAGAGCACATCGGGCGAAGAGGGGCCCGCCTCGGCGGTCTGGCCGTTGCGTTGGGCGTTGCCGCCAGAATTGGCCCATTCCTGGCCCGTAGCGGTCCCAGCCAAGGCCATGGCGGTCACGATGGTCAACGCGCTGGCAACGTCGTTCATGGCGGCTCTCCCGAGCCCGCAGGGGCGAACCGCGGGCCCATCGCGTGCATATGTGAATTGGGGCCAAATCCGCTGGATGGCGGCCTTTAGCCGCAGCAAATCGGCCACGACATGGTACAACAAAATTGTGGGAAGGCGATCCCACTTCACCCCAATCACCGTAAACTCATGTCGGAGGTACGCCGCGATGAAGCCTGGATGGATCGTGTTGGGGGTGCTCGCAATCGTGTGGTCGGGTGTCGCGAACGCCCAGCCCGCCCGCTGGCAGGATGAGGCCGAGCGGCGACTGTCCGATATCCGAGAGCGAGCCGGGGCCGAGCTTGGCGACCCGGCGGTCCAACGCGAACTGAAGCCCGATCTCGACGGCATGCTGACCGTCATGGGAAAGCTGGGCTCGCCCCGCGATGAGAACCTCCTGCTCGACATCGCCGAGACACGCCGCATCCTGACCATCGCAACCACGGCACCGGATGCCGAGGCCGCCGACTGGTACCGCTACCTGGCCGACGAGTCGAAGCTGGGCCGGACGCTCGCGTTCGTGCGCAGCCCCGAAGACGAGCCCGTTGGCGTGATCCGCGTGCTGCGAGAGCTCCGCGACGAGTTCGGCGACTCCGCGTTAGACGAGTTCCCCGAGCTCGTCGCCGCCATCTGCGTGGTGCATGACGGCGAGGAGCTGTTCGCCCGCCAGGTCAACGAGAACCGGCCACGCACGCCCGGCGTCGTCCCTCTGTTCGACTTCTTTTCCGCGAACGAGGACCGCATGCTCTTCGGTGTGCGCGAGGTCCCCGCAGAATTGCTGATCTACGTCGTCGACATCGTCGGCGATATCGAAGAGTTCGAGTGGGCGCTCGACAACTACGAGGGCGACCAGCTCGTCGGCAGACTGTTCCGCGATATTGAGTACGACCGCGAGCACGCGGAAAACGGGACCCCGAAGGACGTCACGAGGCACGGCTACACCTTGCCCGGAATCCAACAGTTTGGCGGCGTGTGTGCCGATCAAGCCCACTTCGCCGTAACGGTCGGCAAGTCCATCGGCGTGCCAACCGCGTACGTCACCGCAGTCGGCGGAGAGGTCGGCCACGCGTGGGTTGGCTTCCTGCAAGCCGAGGGCCGAAACGCGTTCTGGAATCTCAACATCGGCCGCTACGACGAGTACCAGGGCGTCGTCGGTGACGTGCTCGATCCGCAGACTCGCAGCACCATCGGCGACGACGAGCTAAGCCTGCTGTCCAAGCTCACGAGAGTGAACCGGAACCAACGGTTCGAGGCCGCCGCGTGGCTCGATACCGCAGCGCTGCTCCAGAGAGGAGCACGCACGATCGATGTCGGCCAGTCGAGGTCTCGGACAACGCCGCGTGAGGGCCAAGCGGGCGTGCTCGAGCTCGCCGAGCGTTCGCTCCGAAAGAACCCCGCCGATCGACGCGGCTGGAACATCGTGCGCACCGCCTTCGCCGATCCGGACATGCCGATGGACGACCGAACACGATGGTCCCAGATCATCATTCGGCTGTGCCAAGAGGCCAACGCCGAGCAGTTCTTGGTCAGCATGTTCAAGCCGATGATTGAGTCGATGGAGGATCCCAGGGCACGTATCACGGCCTGGGAACGCGCCCTCGGAGCGGTGAGGACCAAGAAGGACGTCCGCGCTCGCATCCGGATGCTCCAGGCCGAGGAGTTCAAGAAGCAAGGGGACAACCACCGCGCATTTCTAGCTTACCAGGATGTCGTCGACACGTCGCTCAACGATACCCGTGAGTCGCAATACGCTGTGAGCGCGGCCGTTGCGATGCTCGAAGAGTCCGGGAAGCACGCCGAGGCCGCCCGTTTCTTGACCAGCGTACTCGCTCGCCTCGAGAGTCCTAGATACGCGGAGCCCTTCGAGAGTTCAAGCAACTACAACGTAATCCGAAGACTTGCGGCGAACTACTCCGTGAAGCACAACGTGTCGATCGGAGGCTCCGGGTAATCCGGCCCGCTCGACGACCTATCCTGCTCCCAGCCTTCCGCAGGAGACCCCCATGTCGACGACCGCCCCCTCCACGACCAGCGCCCGCCCCTTCAACGCCCGCACCGACGACATCCTCGCCCAGCTCGAGCACGGCGGCCAATACAAGCACCTCCAGATGCTCACCGGCCCGATGGGCCCGACGGTGATGCTCCGCAAGCCCAACGGCGATTCGCGCGAGGTCATCTGCATGTGCTCGAACAACTACCTCGGGCTCGCCAACCACCCCGAGGTGGTCGAGGCCGGCATCGAGGGCATCCGCAAGTACGGCGCGGGCACCGCCAGCGTCCGCTTCATCTGCGGCACGTTCGATTGCCACGAGACCCTCGAGCGCACGATCGCGAAGTACATGGGCACCGAAAGCAGCTACACGTTCGTCAGCTGCTGGACGGCCAACGAGGCGCTGTACCCGACGTTCGCCGAGCCGGGCGACGCGCTGATCTCCGACGAGCTCAACCACGCCTGCATCATCGATGGCATCCGCTTGGCCGCCGTGATCAAGAAGGGCGTCGTCAAGGGCGTCTACAAGCACAACGACCTCGATAGTCTCCGCGAGAAGCTCGAAGCCACACGCGCCAACCCCGACGTCACCGGCCAGATATGGGTGGTCACCGACGGCGTGTTCTCGATGGAAGGCGACATCGCCGACCTGCCCGCGCTCCGCAAGCTCTGTGATGAGTTCGACGCGATGCTCATCGTCGACGACTCCCACGGCCACGGCGTCATGGGCACCACCGGCCGGGGCACGCACGAGCACTGGAACATGTGCCCGGGCGCCGCAGACTACGACGCGAGCCGGGGCGAGGTCGACTTCTTCACCGGCACGCTTGGCAAGGCCTTGGGCGGTGGGGCGGGCGGCTTCATCGCCGGCTCCAAGCGCGGCACCGAGCTCATGGTGCAGCGCGGCCGGCCCACGCTCTTTAGCAACGCCCTGCCCGCCACCGTGGCGTGCAGCGCCAACACGGCCATCCAGATCGTGATGCGCGAGCCCCAGCGCGTGCAGGCCCTGCGCGACATCACCGCCTACGCCCGCCAGCAGATCACCGCCGCCGGCTTCGAGGTCATCGACTCGCCCACGGCCATCTGCCCGATCATCGTCGGCGACACCGCCAAGGCCATCGCCATGAGCAAGCGCCTGCTCGAACTGGGCGTCTTCGTCATCGGCTTCGGCTACCCGGTGGTGCCCGAGGGCGCGGCCCGCCTGCGCTTGCAGATGTCCGCGGCGCACACGACCGAGCATGTGGATGCGGTGGTTGACGCCTTGAGGAAGTTGTAAGTGACGACAGAGCAGCAACAAGATCACTTGGGCGTGCTTGTTCGAGCCGCGAGATCGAACAAGCGTGTCCTGATGTGGTATCGTAAAGCCGTGTCACGCAAGCTGATTGTCGAGCGACTAGTTGAGCCCTACAGCCTAAACACCGGCAAGCAAGACACTCTTGTTCGCTGCTACCAAGTTAGTCCCGAGGCCGGTTGGCGCACGTTCATGATCCACAAGATCGATCGTCTTGAGGTCACGCCAGAGGTGTATCACCCCAGACGCAAAGTGACGATAGCTGAGGCCGAGATCGAACCGGTCTACGAGCCATCGCCATTCTGGACAGACGCCCGGGTAGCATATCGAGATATGGTCTGCGACGCGCTCGCCGATGGATTCGTTTCCAAGGAGGAACTAGCTGAAATCCAGGGCTTTCTCTCTGCTAGCCAGATGACGCTTGACGACACACGCTATGTGCATGCGAGCCTCTTTCACCGTTGCTTAGGCGCAATACTCGAGGATGGTTTCGTCTCGGACGAAGAGGTTGCAGAAGTCCGATTCCTGCACAAGGTCTTTGATGCCCTTGGCTGGACAGTTGGTCAGTAACCCATGAACCGCACCAACATCTCCACCAACGGCCCCTGGGAAGCAACCAACGGCTACAGCCGCTGCGTGAAGCTCGAGCACCGAAACGAGAACGGGGGCCACACCGAGTTCGTCTTCGCCGGCACGACGGCCATGAACCCCGACGGCTCCATCGAGCACGAGGACGATGCCGGCGGCCAGACGCGCACCATCCTCCAGCGTGTCGGCGAGGTACTCGCCCAGCATGGGGCGGGGCTGGAACACGTCATCTCGACGCGCCTGTACATCACCGATGCCGCCCACGCCGAGGCGGTGGGCCGGGCCCACGGCGAGGTGTTCCGCGACATCCGCCCGGCCGCCACGCTCCTGGTCATCGCTGGGCTGGTCGATCCGCGGATGCTCGTTGAGATCGAGGTGCGGGCGGTTGCTCCCAACTGATCGCAGCGTCTACTCAGTCTCCACCGGTCAGGTCGATGCCCAGGTCTTGGAGTGTGAGCCCGAACACGACGAGGCCCATGGCGAGCGTCAGCAGCAAGAGAAATAGGAACACGGGAAGGATGAAGATCCCAACGATCCGGCTGGTCTTGGGTCCCAGCGTCTTCGAGCCGCCAAGTCGCAGTTCCCCCTTGATCAGCGAGGACCAGAGCAATGCCCCGGAGATGATCGTTCCGACCGCGGCCAGGATGCCGAGCAACATGTGAACCCCCTCGTGAACGCCGCAGGCCCCGAACCGGGCCCAACCCGATGCTGATGTCCCAGACCCTAGCCGGACCGTATCATCCCGTATGCCCGCTCGCCGCCGATATCCGGACGCTCCAAAGGGGTCTCAGCGGCCAAAAGGGGAACAGCCACGGCCCCAAACCGGTTATCCTCTGGGTATGGGCTCCGTGGATCGCCAACCCGGGAACGAGCTGGAAACCTGGTGGTCGCCCGAGGACGCTGGCCTGGCTGTCGGTAGCGAAGCCCACACCGTCGACGATGACGACGAGGGCCGCCCGATTCCCGCCCGTCGGCTGTTGATCGCCGGCGTTCTCATCTTCGCATTCACCACCGTCAGCGTGGTCTTCCTGCCCAACATCGTCGCCGTGCTCAGCCCCATGGGAGCCATGGTCGCTTTCGGCGCGATCGTTGCCGCAGCAGTCGTCACCGCGGCCCCCAAGCGGAAGGAAGTGCGCGACTCCTCGCTCGACGACGCGAAGCCCGTCCGCTGCGGTGGACCCCGTCCGGTGGGCGAGCTCTCACGCCGCATGGCCAACCGCAAGGACGGCGGCTGCGGATCCGGCGGCTGCGGCTGCTGAAGTTCTGGCGTTCGCACGATTCCCGTGCCAACAATCGCCGATGCCCCCGATCTTCGATCTCGTGATCGCGTGCGATTGGTCCGCCGCCAAGGGCCGCAAGCCCGAGCCCGGCGAGGACCGCTGCTGGCTCGCCTGGCGTACGCACGACAACGCCACACCCGATCCCGAGTACATGCCAACGCGCCTCGAGTCCGAGGCCCGCATCCGTGAGTTAATTGAAGACCACGCCGGCGCGCGCACGCTCGTCGGCTTCGACTTCGCTATCGGTTACGCGCTCGCCGAGGACGGCACGCCCGTGCTCCCGATAGGGCGTGAGTTGTGCGCGCTCATGGCGGGCCGCATCACCGACGACCCCTCCGGTGTGAACAACCGCTTCGATGTCGCGCAGGACCTCAACGCGATGATCAAGGAACGCACCGGCGCACCCCACGGGCCGTTCTGGGGCAGGCCAAAAGAGATGGACCACCTCGATGGCCTGCCCATGCGACGCGCGAAGCCCACCGGCATGCCGCAGTTCCGGGCTGCCGAGTCCGCGGCGCAGGCGGTGACACGCAGCCGACCACAGTCGGCCTGGAAGCTCGCCGGCATCGGCAGCGTCGGATCCCAGAGCCTGATGGGCTTGCCCACGGTCCACCGCGTGCTCACCGATGCCCAACTCGGGCCGCGCGCGCACCTGTGGCCATTCGAGCCCGCGCCCGACCGCGGCGATGCGATCACCATTGCCGAGATCTACCCGAGCCTCTTCCCACAACACGCGCCCAAGCATTGGTACAAGGACGCACGCCAGGTTGTCGACTCTCGTGATGCGTTGTGGGCCCTGGAGAGCATCGACACGCCCACGCACGAGCGCGCCACCACCGAGGGCTGGATCCTGGGCGTCCCGGGCTAGGCTTTGGCGATGCCCCGAGTGCTTGTTGGCGAACTCATGGACGACCCCGCGCTCGATGCGCAGTCCCACGCTCATGCGCTCCGAGGCCTCGCGCGCATTAACGCCATGAGCGGGATCGTGCGTCAGATCTACCCGGTCCTTCGGCGCGCAGCGGCGGGCCTCGACCGCCCGCTGACGATCACCGACATCGCCACCGGGAGTGCCGATCTGCCCGTTGGGCTGCTCCGCCGCGCGCAGCGCGACGGCACTCGATTCGACATCACCGCATGCGACATCAGCCCGGTCGCCCTCCGGCACGCCAGCGATCGTGCCAAGGCAGCTGGAGTCGAGCTCGGCACGCTGGAGCTGGATGTCCTCGCGTGCGATCCGCCGAGAGCGGATGTGGTCATGTGCGCGCTGTTTCTGCACCACCTCGAGGATGACCATGTCCGGGTGGTTCTGTCCAGGATGGTCAAGAGCGCAGATGAGATGGTGCTCGTGAGCGATCTGCGTCGGGGCTGGTGGGGTACAACCCTCGCCGCGAGCATCCCGAGGCTGGTCACGCGCTCGCCGGTGGTGCATGTCGATGCCCTCCGGTCGGCGCGCGCGGCCCTGAGCATTGGGGAGCTTCGGGCGATGATGCGGGAAGTTGCCGGTGCGGGAGAGTGGCATGTTGCGCCCGCCTTTCCTGCGCGTATGCTCTTGTCGTGGCAACGCACGGGCAGTTCGACGCCGTCGTGATCGGAGCCGGGCCGGCGGGCTGCATGGCCGCACTCGGCCTCGCACGCCGGGGTCTGTCTGTGCTGCTTGTCGAGAAAGCCCAACGCGGGCGATGGAAGGTCTGCGGCTGCTGCCTCGGTGCGGTTGGCCAGAGCGCCCTGAAGAGCGCTGGGCTCGAGCGCGTGCTCGACCATGCGGGCCCCATCGATCGCGTTACGCTGGCAGCCCGAGGCGCGACAACCACGCTGCCATTCCAGGGCTTTGTTGGCATCTCGCGCGAAGCGCTGGATACGCAGTTGGTGTCGGCCGCTGAGGACGCCGGCGTCGTGGCTCGGTGGGAAACCGCTGCGAGCGCGGATCGCGATGGTGTCGTCACGCTCGGTGATGGTTCGACCGTGCGCACAAGGGTGGTGATCGATGCCAGCGGCTTGCGCGGCCATCGCGAGGACCACTCTAGCATCGCGCGATCGGCGCGCATCGGGCTGGGCCTGACCACGCATAACGCTCGGTGCCGCACCAAGGAAGTCACCATGGCCGTCGCTGAGGGCGGCTATCTGGGCAGGGTGGCACTGCCCGACGGCAGGGTTGACTTCGGTGCTGCTGTGACGCCCGCGTTCGTGCGCACGCACGGCTCGGCAACCGCTGCCCTGCGCGCAATCTGGTGCGAGTCCGGACTCGATACCGACGAGGTTCCGGATGGTGCTTGGCGCGGTACGCCCGCGCTGACGCGATCGAGGCGTGCCCAGGACGGACGGATCTTGCGCGTGGGTGACGCCGCTGGGTATGTCGAGCCGTTCACCGGCGAGGGCATGTCGTGGGCCATGCTCGCTGGCTGGCATGTGATCGATGATGCGATCGCGTGCATTGAGCGAGGGCCCGAAGGCTCTCGTTGGCCGGCGACGATCCAGCGGTTGCTCCGTGTACGTCACGCGAGGTGCAGGCTCGTCGCAACCTGCGTCCGCCATCCGTCGATTGTTGCGGGGGCTTTACGCGTTATGTCGCTCGCGCCGAGGCTGAGTTCGATCGGTGTCGCTGCCGCCAGTGGTGCACGGGGTGTGACGGCATGACGGCGCGTCGAAAGGCACGATTGTTAGGCATCGGCACCGCGACACCCGATGGACGCATGGATCAGCGCGAGGCCGCCGAGATGGTCGCGGCGATCGGTAGTGTCTCTCCGTCCCGGGCCCGCGCTATGGCCCAGCTCTTTGAGCGTACCGGTATCGAGTCTCGGCCCATGGCGATCATCGAGGGCCGAACCCAGCGGTTCTACAACGGAACCGTACCGGACACCGAGCACCGCATGCGTGAGTACCAAGACCGCGCACCAGCACTAGCCCACAAGGCGTGCGAACGTGCGCTGGAGCGAGCCGATGCCAAAGCGGATCGCGTGACTCATCTCGTGACGGCGAGTTGTACGGGCTTCGCGTCGCCCGGCGTCGATATCGCGCTCATGCGTTCGCTTGGGTTGTCAGCCGAGACTGAGCGTATCCATATCGGATTCATGGGCTGCCATGCCGCCCTCAACGCGCTGCGCACGGCGAGAGCGATCGCGTTGGCCGAGCCCGAGGCACGAGTGTTGGTGTGCTGCGTTGAGCTCTGCTCGCTGCACATGCAAGCATCTCAGGCGCGTGGGTGCGCCGTTGCGGACGCGCTCTTCGCGGATGGTGCGGCCGCGTGCGTCGTAGCCCAATCGGCCCACACCGAGGCGCCGGGGTTGCAACGCACCGCCTCGGTATTGCTTCCCGACAGCCTGCAAGACATGGGCTGGACGATCGGCCAGGGCGGCTTCACGATGACGCTGTCCCCACGAGTGCCGGATGTCTTGGCTTCGAACGTTCGGCCTTGGGTTGAGTCTTTGCTCGCCGAAGAGGGGCTTGCGATCGATGATGTCCCGTCCTGGGCCATCCACCCCGGGGGGCCTCGGGTGCTCCAATCGGTCGCTCATGCGATCGGGATCGCCGAGCGCGCCACCGAGGCTTCCTCCGATATCCTGAAGAGTCATGGTAACATGAGCAGCGCCACCGTGCTCTTCATCTTGCAGCGATTGCTTGATGGTGAGGATGCCATGCCCGCCGTCGCGATGGCCTTCGGTCCCGGATTGACAGGCGAGGCACTCTTGCTTGCGTAGCGCTACGGCGCTTCGGCCGGCACCATGCCGAACACGCTGAGGTCGGTCGCGGAACGCCGCATCGGCGCGAAGAGCACGAAGGCCCTTGCGCTACTGGCCGTTCGCCGAGGCAGATAGTCCTCGCTGAGCACGCGCGTCGAGGTGCCGCGGCCGGCTTGAGGTCCGGGTGTCCAGAGCACGAGCCCCTCGGGCGTGGAGCACAGCGCCCGTCCGTCACCCGCATCGACGGCGGCGACGCTCTTGGGGGCGAGCGCGACGAGCGTTCGCCGTGTGGCGTCGACCGCGGCGCAGCGGTCCATCGCGGGATGGAAGAAGATCGGGCCGAGCGGGGGTGCCGTGTCGGATCCGCGTGCGGCCGCCATTGCGTCGGCCGGCCCGACGCCGGGAACGGCCGACTGCGATGACGCGACGATTTGCGCGGCGCCGGCCATCCCTCCGCTCCCGGCGAGGTCGAACCGACGCACGACACGGCCCAGCGACTCGCCGGTCCCCGTGGACAGATCGAACAGCAGGAGCGAGATGGCACCCGAGGGCCGGATCGCCAGGCACGTCGCGTGTCGAAGATCGGGCGCCATCAGCGGGTACACGAGGCTCGCATCCGGAAGCGTGAGCGTGCGCTCTTGTCCGTTGCGGTCGCGGAGCACGAGCTCGAATTGGTTTCCCCCGATCGGTCGACGGCTATACAGCAGGCTGCCGCTGCTGGCGAATACGGCGTGCGCGGCAACCGACTGATCGCGCACCAGCCAACGCAGCCGCGCATCCTGCTCGCTCCACTCGGCGACCCCGATCCAGCGGCTGCCATCTGCCCGCGGAGACTCGACGAGCACTCCTTCGTCGTTCGAGTCTCGCCCGAGCAAGATGGGCGCTGCGAGGTCGAATACCTCAACTCGTGGTCGATAGCCGATCACATCGGCTTCGAGTGGTGAGATTGATACGGTCGCGTTGGTAAGGCCGGTGGAATCGCCCGCGGAGTCGAGGGCTAACCGAGATGTGCGTGGTGGCGCGGGCGCGTCCTGCGCTGCGATGAAGCGTCCATCGGGACTCACCAGTGGGACCTGGATGCCGTCGTAGGACACGGAGCCCAGCGCCTCGATGGCGACCGAGACGCGGGACGCCGTGGTGCCCTGCATGATCGGACTCGCGATCGGGTTGCTCGGAAGCGTGGGCGGAGCGGTCTCGCGTTGCTCACGCAGGGCCTCGGTGCGGGTTTCGTCTACGACGCACCCGCCGAGCGCTGCGATCACGCACAGGGAGACTGTGGCGAGCCTAACCCTCCACATCGCCTTCGCCGGAGTCGAGCGGTCGCGTGGGCAACTCGCCCTCGAGCGGCTCCTCGATGCCCATCTGCTCACGCTGGATTCGGAGGCGTTCGCGGTACGACTCGTTGAGTTCATCGGCCTCGTCACCATTCTCGACCACCACGGGCGTGATAAAGATGAGCTGCTCCGTCGCGTTTACGCTCGTTTCGCGAGACCGGAACAGCCAGCCGAGCAGCGGGATGTCGCCGAGCAGTGGGACCTTGCGGACGACGTCTGAGTCTTCGTTGCGGAGGATGCCCGAGATGACCAGCGTCTGGCCGCTGCGGACGATGAGCTGTGTCGTCGTCTCTCGTCGATCGACCACGACCTGTCCGCTCTGTGCGTTCTGGCCCGGCGCGACCGAGCTGAGCTCGATATTCACGCGGAGGTCGACGTCGCGGTTCGGTGTCAGCCGCGGACGCACGCGGAGCTGGATGCCCACGGCTCGGTACTCGAAGCCCTGGGTTGTGCCGCCGGTGTCGGTGGTTTGGGCGTTCGTAATGAACGGGATGTCCTGCCCGTCGAAGAACTCGGCTTCCTGGTTGTCGCTCGTGAACACGATGGGACGGCTCAGGATGCTGACGTTCGTCCGCTCGTTCAGGGCTTGGAGGACGGCGTTCAGGTCGACACCGACATTGAGCACGCTCGTATCGAACAGCCCGTCGAGCAGGTTGTTCTCTGTGCCGCTGAAGTCCGAGATGAATGAAATGGAGTTGTCGGTGCGCGAGAGGTTGATCGCGGAGCTGGACCAACGCAGGCCGAGCGCTTCGGCGTCGTCTCGGCTGACCTCGGCGATGACGGCCTGGATGAGCACCTGGCGACCGGGCTGATCGAGCTGCTGGATCAGGTCCACGATCGCCGCGCGGTACTCCGGTGGGCTGAGAACCATGATGGCGTTCTGCCGCCACACTGGCACGATGCGCAGCTTGCCGATGAGGTTGCTGGGTCCGGCGGTGTCGTTCTGTTCCTGGGCGGTCTGCCACCAGAAGGTGATGGTGCCCGGGTCGTTCTCGGTGTCGGCGGCGCCGGTGTCGGTGGCGTCGTCGGCGAAGGGGCTCTCTCCAGCGCCCGCACCGGAGCTCAGGCCGGTCTCGCTACGAGGGATGCTCGCGAGCGTGCCGTCGAGTGCGAGCAGGGCGTTGAGCTGCTCGGCGACCTCTTCGGCGGAGACATGCTTGAGCGACACGATCGCCGGCAGGCCCACGCTCTTGGGCTGATCGAGGTCGCGGATGATCTGATCGATCACGGCGAGGTTGTCCGGGCTCTTGGCGACGACCGCGATCTGGCCGGCCGAGGGGATCGCCTCGAAGGCGAACTGCCCCGCCAACCGGCCAACACCCTGTGACGAACCGGAGCTGCCCTGGTTGCCCTGCCCGCCTTGGCCGCCCTGCGCGCCACCGGCGCTGGAGTCGGCCTCGCCGAAAAGGCCCACGAGCAGGTCACGCACGGCGATCGGGTCGCTGTTCTCGAGCGTGTAGATCCGCGGTGTAACGGTCTCCTCGGGCAGCGGGAGGTCCCACTCCTCATCGATCAAGTCGGCGATCTGATCCATGACGCCCTGCTCGGCCGCCACGGTGACCGCGTTTTGCTGCGTGTTCGCCGTGACACGAAGCTCGGCGGTCGACGCGCCAGCGGACTCTTCCTCGCCGCCGCCTCGGCCGCCGAAGAACCGATTGAAGTTCCGACCGCCACCCTGTTGCTGGGTTTGGGTGCGCGAGTCGCCCTCGCCGAAGAGCTCGGTGATGTTCTCGGCGATGAGCTCGGCATCGGCGAAGCGCAGCCGGAACGTCCGCGTCACCAGTGCGCGAGAGCCGGGCTGATCCATGCCGGCAAGCAACAACTCGATGCGTCGCAAGAGCCCGATGTTGCCGAGCACGGCGATGTGGTTGCTGCCCTCGTCCACGGTGATCTTGGCGTACTCAGGTACGACGTCGCCCAGCGCTTCGGCGAGCGTTTCGGCGTCGGAGTTGTTGATGCGGTACACCTTCTCGGCCATGGCGCCCAGATCGGTACGGTCGATCACGCTCTCGGTTGGGCCGATGACCGGCACGTCCTGGCGCAGCACGTCGATCACGTCGCGGATGATGATGATCTCATCGGTCTCGACGACAGAGATGCCGCTCTGCTGGAGCGCGAGTATGACCAGGTCGAGAGCGCGCTGGCGTGGGATGGGTGTGTCGCTAATGACGGTGATCCGGCCCGCGATCGGGCTTGGCGGAGCAATGACGACCTTACCAGTTGCCTCGACGATAAACGGCAGGATGTCGTCGAGCGATGCGTCGTCGAACATCAGCGTTGTGGGTGGTCCGTCCAAGACGCGGCGTCCGTTCTCGGCGACGTCCTGTGGCTCGGCATCGGCGCCCTCTTGCGCGACAGCGAACGGCGTGGCTAGAGCCAGCACGCCGGCGCACGCGAGCAGCGATGCGGGACTGCGGCCAAAACGATTGAGCTTCTTCATCACGACCTCGTCTCAGCCTTCATCTCGTGGGATCACGGTCTGGTCACGCTCGAACAGCGGCACATCGAACTCCACGCCCTTCCATCGCACCCGGATTGACCAAGGCGCGAGCGACTCGAGCACCTCCAGGTCGCCGTCGGTATCGCCGACGGCGAGCCAGTCCTTGTCCTCGAACAGCACTCGATCGTTTACCACCGCCACGACATCGGGCCCACCGTACGAACTCGGCGGTGGTGGGGGCGCCGGTGGTGGAGGCGGCGAAGCGGGTGGTGGCGGTGGGGGTGGAGGTGGCGGCGGCGGGGGCGGGGCGCCGGGCACGAAGAACGGCGAGCGGCCGTCGAGCTGGGCGCGATGTCGCGCGGTGACGTCGCCCATCTCCGGGGCTGCCGCGATGTCCGAGCCGTCCGACGGTGGCGACAGGAGCACGGCCTGCGCCATGCCGACGATGCTGTAGGCCAGCGCGATGCCCGCCGCCGCCCCGGCGACGCCCACGAGTACCCAAGCCGATCGGCGTGCGCTCATGGCCGGCCCCCTTCGCTGGCGTTGCTGCCCAGGGCCCACGCCTCAACGGTGAGCGTCGCCGAGACCTGCCTGGCGCCATCATCAGCACGCCGCACGATGACGCGTGTGACGGCCGACACATCCGGGTCGTTCTCGAGCGCGCCCAGCACACGGCTGAACGCCTCGGGAGACGCATCGAAGCTCACCGTGCTTACGAGTTTCACCAGCGAGCCTCGCCCGCCATAGAACCGGGTGGCTGGTCCGTCGCGGAGGTTCTGCTCGGTCGTTTGCGTGCGTGCGCCCGTGACGCCCGCCTCGCGCAGCACGCGATCGACGGCACGGTTTAGGCCGGTGGCCGCCTCGCTGCGCTGGCCGGGAAGGGTGACATCGCCGTGGAGGCGCGCGCCCAGCGCGATCGCCTGCCGATCGCCGTCGGCCTGGGCGTTCATGCCGTTGACCATGCGGATGCGCGCGGCCATCGCGTCGGCCCGTCCGTTCGCGCGAACGGTCATATCGATCACGGGCTCGATCACGAGGAAGTACGCCGCAAGGCCCACTCCCGCGAGCACGAGCCATTGGCCGGCGCGCGGGATGGCGCTCCAGCGGTCGAGCAGGGTCGTCGGTGTTGGCGTGCCTTGCTCGCTCATCCGCCGCTCCCAACCTCACGCGATCGCGCGATGAGCTTGTCGGCCTCGGCCTTTAGTCGGGCCCGCGTGGCCTCATCGTTTTCGTCATCGCGAGACGCGCTCAGGCGTACCCGCCACTCGGTCATGAGTGTGGCGCGATCCATGCCCGCGATCTGCTCATCGGTCAGCGGAGCAGGGACGCCATCGACCGAGGCCGGTCCGGTCGCACCGCTCGGCCGCCGATCCGCGGAGGCGTCGCGTCCAGACTCAACCGCCGCATCACGCGCTGCGCGGCTGGTCGAACTCCGAGATGACGATGCCGTAGGCCGGCTTCGGCCACTCGAAGTCGGTGCGACGGCAACGATCGGCGTAGCCGTGTTCGTCGCGCCCTCACCGTAGAGGACCTGAGCGAGCGGCATCTCGGCATAGTCCATGGGCAAGCTTCCGATTGCCGTGGGCCGCTCGACCTGTGCGGCGATCTGGAACTCGACCGCATCGCCGACGATGTTGCGACGAACGACCGTAACAGGGCCCAGCGTGCCGAGCGCGTTGAGCGCCGCTTCATATTGGGTGAGCAGCGTCTCGGGCGGTCCTTCGAGCTGCGGACCGCTGGGGGCCACCTGCACGAAGCCCTCGATATCGACCTGCGCGTTCGCGTCGAGACGGATGCTCTCGAGCACGACATGCACGGGGGCCGCGGCCGGCAGCTCGGCGAGCATCTTGGTCATGGGCCATACACGCTCATCGAGCTGTCCGTAGATGGCGGCGGTCCGCGCGTCTGCCTCGTACTGGGCTCGCAATTCCTCAGCACGCTCGACCTTGGCCGAGAGCATCGCCTCTCGTGCCTTTGCGGTGAGGAGCGGACCAAAGAGAACGACGAGCGCGCACACGACGCACGCGAGCGCAACGTTGCGGCGTGAAGACAGCCAGACCTCTGCCCGATCTCGGACCGACGGGCGATCTAGGGGCTTGGTTGCGTGCAACTCGGTGAGAGCGCGGATGGCAGCGTCTTCGGAGAGCGCCATCGCGCCCGCACACGCGGGCAGCATCCACGCGCCGGCTTCCGTCGGCGATGTCGGCCACCCCTCGAACGAGCGTTCGAGGGCGGCGTTGACACCGCCGGACCATCCCACGCGTCGTCCGTCCCACGGTGTCGTCGCGGCGGCGAGGGCCTCGTCCGCGGAGTCCTCGCCAAGACCCGCGGCCGCGGCGGTCTCGATCAGCCTGCGCTGGATGTGGGCATCGGTTGCAACCACACCCGATGACTCGCGCAGGGCGCGCACGACGAGTCCTTCCGGGCCATTGGCCGCAACGAGCAGCACACCCTGGCTCGCATCGCTCGCGAACACGCAACCTTCGGAGAGCGAGGCTGCGTACGCGACGGCCGCCGGCGCGGTCGCGTACGAGGCCTCGCGATGGGAGCCTTCGGTCCCGTCGTCCTCGCCCATCCACGCCGTGAATAGGGCCGCTCGCCCACCGCCCGAGGACGCGACCGCGCCGCACCCGCGGCGCCAGGGCGGCACGCGTTCGGGGAGCTCACCCTCGCCGAGCACTGCGATCGCTCGGAGCAGTTCTTCGCCGGGCAGGTCGTCCACGCCGCGGGCGCGCACGAGCGTTTGTGACCATGGGGCGATGCCCACACGCGGCTGCTCGCTCACCTCGCCATCGCGATGCTTCGAGAGGCGGGGCTTGGAGCCCGAGCCGGCGCTCACCATGAGCTCAACGCGGCGATCGCCCGAGTGATCGAACGCCACCACGCCAGTGCCCCGGTTGTTGTCACGCTGCTTCGCCAACGGCTCCCCTTCGAACGATCGTCAGCCCCGTATCCCAGGCACTATCGGATGACCATATCCCGGATCACCACAGGCAGACGCGAACGGTCGACCGTCGCGATGAGTTCTACGCGCATGCCCGACGCCTCGTCGATGCCAACGCTTCGGATGACGAACACGCTGCTGCGAAATCCGAACGCCTGCACGAGCTCTTGGACGCGTCCGCGAGTAAGGCCCGGCACTTCGAGCAGATCGGTCACGGTGCGGAATCCCAGAGGCCGACCCTTGCGCTCTCGGATCAGGATGTCGGCAATCGAGCTCGTGACGCCCGGTGCGTAGGACAGGGTGTCTTCGGACACAGTGTTGATGTTGATCCGGCCCGGCAGCGTCGCCCCTGTCGAATCCAGCCAGGGCCCGTCGATTGCGGCTTCTTCGAGCAACAGCCCGATTTGTTCATCGGTCAGTGGTTGAGCCTGCGCGTCGATCGGCTGGCCGGTGAGCCCGGGCAGCGACCGCAGCGGCGTGTTGATCAGTGCTTCGAGGGTGGCACCGTTCGTACCGGCGTACTGCGCGATCACGTCGGCCTGCTCGGCGGTGATGCCGGTCCGGCCCACGAGCTCGCCGCCGCCGAGGCCCAGGCCGAGCCGGACACGCGGCTGGCCCGAGAGGCCGTATGTGCTTTCAGCGCTCACCACCGTGAGGATGCCCGACCAGCCCGAGTCCAGCACGCCGTCGGCATCATCGGGCGGCCAGGTCTCGTCGCCGTCGTTTTCATTCGGGTCCAGCGTGCCGTTGAGGTTCCAGTCCTCGTCGCGGATATCGCTGGGAAGGATGCCCAGGATCAGCTCCATCTCCTCGATGGTCTGCATCAGCCCGTTGCGCGGCTCGTACGGATGCTCGGCCGACAGATACGAGCCGAGTTCGGCGCCCAGAGGGCTGACCTCGTCGTCCTCGTCGGTCCAGTCGACGATCCGAGAGATCAGGTCCTCGGTCATGTTGGGAAGCCAGAACAGGTCCTCGGTGCTCATGCGCGCAACGTGGATCCGCGCGTGCGCATCGGCCGGGCCGTCGAAGCGTTCCTCGCCTTCCCAGTGCTCGATGCTGTAGCGGCCGCCGCCGATGGTGCCTTCCGAGGCATCGGCCATACGGTCGTACACGTCGTACGCATCGGTCGGGTGCGGGCTCTCCAGGTCGTCCGCAAGTATCGCGATCATCTGCTCCATGCCGGAGATCGCTGCCCAACGCGCACGCACCTCGGCGAGGCTGTCTCTCGCACCGAACGCCTGACCCAGCCCGGCCGACTGGATGCCCAGCACGAGCACGGCCGCGAGCCCGATGACCCACAGCGCGAGTACGGTCGCGAAGCTGCGCCGGCGGGCCATCATGGCGCACCCCCAGCGTCTTCGACCTCTGCCGGCGTTGGTTGCGCGAATACGCGCGGCAGCGACGCGACGCGCCGAGCGACAGCCGTGCCACGGCCGCCGGGCGTGCTCGTGCGCACCTCGATGATCACCATGTGCGGAAGTCCCGTTTGATCCGAGTCCCACGCGGCCCACATGCCCTCGGCGTCGCCCGCGGTTACCGAGAACGAGACCACGTCGCGCGCGACCTCGGTCGCGATGCCGCCGGCGTCCTGGTACTCATCGAAGCCCATATCGACGCGACGCCAGAGTGCCGAGCCCTCGCCGCCGTCCTGGACCTTGAAGCCCATCTCGAACTCGCCGCCGTCGCTGTCGACCGACGCGTCGATCACGGGGCGGACCGGATCGAGCCCGCGGGCGAGCACGTAGATCGAATCGCGAGAGGCTTCATTGGAGCCGCCATCCTCGATCACGATCCGGGTCTGGAACAGGTCCTGGTGGCGGACGGTCTGCAGTACCGTGCGCTGGACGATCTGGGCGGCGCGGTCGGGGGGGGGCCGCCGCCGGGGCGAGCGCGGCACGGGGAGAGGGGGGGGGGGCGGACGCGCGGCCGAGGCGCCCCCGGGCGGCGCG
>CALCCF010000036.1 GCA_937899905.1 uncultured Phycisphaeraceae bacterium | reverse complement strand
GTACCCGGGCTAGGCAAGACGCTACTGGTTCGATCGCTGAGCGAGGCGCTGCACCTGCAGTTCAGCCGCATCCAGTTCACGCCCGACTTGATGCCCGCCGACGTCGTGGGTACGACCATCGTGAGCGAGGATCCCGAGAGCGGCCAGCGCAGCTTTGCGTTCCAGTCGGGCCCGATCTTCGCCCAGATCGTGCTTGCCGACGAGATCAACCGCGCCACGCCCAAGACGCAGAGTGCGCTGCTCGAGGCCATGCAGGAACGCAGCGTCACCGTTGGCGGCCAGACGCACGCGCTGGACAAGCCGTTCATTGTTCTGGCAACGCAGAACCCCATCGAGCAGGAAGGCACGTACCCGCTCCCCGAAGCACAGCTCGACCGCTTCATCTTCAAGGTGACCGTTGGTTACAGCCAGCTCAACGACCTGATGACCATCCTCGATCGCACGACCGGGGCCGAGACGCCCAAGGTCGAGCCCGTGATGGACGGGCCGAGCATCATCGAGGTGCAGCAACTGGTCCGCGGGGCGATCGTCGCGCCGCACGTCAAGGAGTATGCCGCGCGGCTCGTGCTCGCGACGCATCCGGGCGGGCAGTACGCGGCCGGCGGTGAGCAGGGGCCGGCGGCCCGGTACGTCCGCTGCGGTGCGAGCCCCCGTGCGGCCCAGGCGTTGCTGCTGGGCGGCAAGGTGCGGGCCCTGATCGATGGCCGCTACCACGTGAGCTATGCCGACATCCGCGAGACTGCCCTGCTTGCCCTTCGCCACCGCGTGCTGCTGAACTTCGAGGCCGAGGCGGATCGGATCGACCCGGATGATGTCGTGAAGAAGATCATCGAGCTCACGCCGACCGAGCCGGTGGCGACACGCGTCGCGTAGCGATCGACCCCATGCTCAAGGACGCCTCACCAAAACGACCCGAAACCGTCGATGACCTGCTCGACGCCAGCCTCGTTGCGCAGTTGTCGCGAGTGGATATCACCAGCCGCAAGATCTTTCGCGGCAAGGTCCAGGGCGAACGCCGCAGCAAGAAGCGCGGCGAGAGCGTCGAGTTCGCGGATCACCGCCCGTACGTCGCCGGCGATGACCTGAGGCACGTCGACTGGAACATCTACGGCCGCCTCGACCGCCTGTTCCTCAAGCTGTTCCAGGAAGAGGAAGACCTCTCGTTGCATCTTGTTCTTGATTGCAGCGGATCCGCGGACTGCGGATCGCCGAACAAGTTCACGTTCATGCAGCGGGCCGCGATGGCACTCGCCTACATCGGCCTTGTGAATTTCAATCGAGTGTCCGCAACGGCCGTCGCAAGGGCGGAGGATGGCACCGGCGTGCTCACGAGCGTGCGCAACCTGCGGGGGAGGCGGCGGGTCCATGAGATCGGCCGATGGATGTGCAGCCTCGAGCCCGGCGGCGACCTGCCGTTCACCGACGCCTGCAAGCGCATCGCGCTCTCGCGTTCGGGCCGCGGTGTCATGGTCGTGCTGAGCGATCTGCTGATCAAGGAGGGCTACCAGGACGGGCTCCGTTTGCTCGCCGGCCGCGGGTACGACCTCGTGGTCATGCAGGTGCTTAGCCCGCAGGAACTCGAGCCAAGCATCGGCGGCGATCTTCGCTTAAGAGACGTTGAGGACCGCGACAACGCCGAGGTGACAATCTCCGCCCCGCTGCTCAAACGGTATAAAAAGATCATGGAGGCGTATCTGCGTGAGGTGCAGGGCTTCTGCGCCGCTCGGGAGATGACGCACCTGACCGTTCGCAGCGATACGGCGATCGACGTGCTGCTCATGGACTATCTGCGCAAGCGCGGGGTGCTGCGATGATCCCCGGGCTCACCTGGCTCTCCCCAGCCGTCGCCGGCATCGCGGCGGCCATCGCGGTGCCGTCGCTGGTCTTGCTGTACTTCTTGAAGCTGCGTCGCCAAGACGTCGAGATCAGCTCGACCCTGCTCTGGCGGAAGGCCGTCCAGGACCTCCAGGCCAACGCGCCGTTCCAGCGGCTTCGCAAGAACATCCTGCTGCTGCTCCAACTGCTCGCACTCGCGGCCATCCTGATTGCCCTCGCGCAGCCGCAGATGGAGGGTGAGCGCGTTGCAAGCGGCCGCCACGCGATCGTCATCGATCGCGGGGCGTCGATGCGGACCGTGGATGGCATCAATGAGGACGGCAACACCACCAGCCGCCTCGAAGACGCAAAGCGACGGGCCCTCGCGTTCGTCGAGACACTGCGCGAGCCCAGCGTGTTCGGCGTGTCCGAGGCCGATCGCGCGATGGTGGTCGCGTTCGACAGTACCGCCGAGGTCGTACAGCCATTCACCACCGATAAGCGGCTGCTCCGGGCAGCGATCGAGTCCATCGAGCCGAGCGACGCCGCTTCGAGGCTCGACGAGCCGCTCCGCCTGGTTCGCGCTCAAGCGCCTCTCGTCGCACCAACCGACGAAGCAGGAGCAGAGGCCGGCGAGCCGCGCCCCGGAGCCGTCGGCACGATCCACATCTTCAGCGACGGCCGCCCTGAGGGCGGAGAGGCGGTGGATCTGCACGCAGAGGACGAGATCGAGTTCGTCTCTCTTGGCCAACAAGAAACGGGCAACGTGGGCATCACCGCCCTCGACGCCCGGCGGCAGCTACGTCAGCCCGAAGACGTCTCGGTTATCGTGGGTTTGCAATCGACCGAGCGCGAGCAGAAGGCGGTCGCCGTCGAGCTGCTGATCGATGGGACCTCCGTTGCGGCCCGTCGCCTCGCTCTTCCCGCGGCAACGATACAACAACGCAGCACCGAAGACGGCCAAACCGAGGAGGTCATCGCCCCCGCCACCAGCGGCGTCGAGTTCCAGGTCACCCGACCGGGTTCGGCAATCATCGAGGCTCGCGTCCAGGACGCGTCGACCGGCGGTGCTCCCGATGCTTTCGATCGTGATGATCGAGCATGGGTCGTCTTGCCCGGGGCAAAGCGCCTGCGCCTCGCGCTCGTCACGACCGGCAGCCTCGTGCTCAGCGAGGCACTCTCGGCGCTCCCCGTGGAACGCGTCGAGGTCTTTACGCCCGACACATTCCAGAGCATCGAGGACCCATTCGCTCGATTCGATGTGGTCGTTCTCGATGGCTGGCTGCCCGAGGTCGATCAGGATACCGAATCCGGACGCGAGTTCGGTCTTCCTCGCGGGAGTTGGCTCGTCATTGATGCCGTGCCGACCGGTCCATCGGGGCTTACCGACAATGGCGATGGCCCACCAGCCGAGATCGTGGATTGGCGCCGCGATCATCCCACGCTCCGTGGGCTGAGCCTCAGCGCGATCCGGCTCGCCGCGAGCCGCCAGATCGAGGCCAGCGAAACCGGATCGGCAACCGTGATCGCGTCGACCGGGGGCGGACCTGCGATCGTCGCGATCGAATCGGCGCGCACTCGCGCCGTCGTCGTCCCGTGGGATATCGACGAGAGCAACTGGTGGCTCGAGCCGAGCTTCATCGTGTTCCTTGGCCAGTCGGTTCGGCACGTGACCGACGGTGGACCGGGCGATGCACGAGTGGCCAGCCGCCCGGGCGTTTCCCGCGGCGAGACGCTGCCTATCGGTGTTGACGACGCACGGCTCACTCCGCCCGAGGGTGACCCACTGAATGTGCCGGTCGACAGCGCGGGCCAAGCCGTGGCCGGGCCACTCGACGAGGTCGGGCTCTACACCCTCTCTTGGGATGGCCTGCCCGGCCCGAACGATACAACCCGAGGCATTCGCAGCGAGCGGACGTTCGCGGTCAACCTGACGAGCGCCGATGCCTCAGATGTGACGCCGAAACGCGATCTCGTCATCCGTGCCGCGCGTGTCGGAGCCTCGAGCATCGGTGATGGCTCGAGCCGAACGCCCCGCTCGCTCTGGCCATGTCTGATCGTTGTCGGCTTGGCGGTCATCATGCTGGAGTGGTACGTCTACAACCGCAAGGTGCAGCTGTGATCCGTGCGGTGGCATCCGTTCTTGCCGTGCTGTTCGTGTTCGCACCGACGATCACGGAAGCAACACAAACCGACGAGCCGCCCCAGACCACGGTGCTGCTCGACTTTGGTTTCTCGGGCGAGCTTCCCGCGAGCCAATGGGCACCGGTGCGGGTCGCCATCAGCGCGATGGACGAACCGCTGGAAGCGGTCGCCCGCATCCGGGTGACCATGCCCGATGGCGGCAGCATCACATCGCTCGTGCCATTGGTCACAACGCCCGGACGCGAGACGCTGGTGCCAGCCACCCTCTGGATTCCACCGGTCATAACCAGCGTGGTCGTCGAACTGCTCGAGACCGACGGATCTCCAGTGGCTTCGACGAGCTACGGCTCGTTCGCCGGTCCACAGTCGATCCGCCTGCCGCTCCCGAGCCCAATGCCGATCCTCCTAGGCATCGGTTCGCCGTCGTTGCGGCTGGCGTTCGGTGTAGAGACATACCAACGAGACTTCATTGGCCCAAGCGAGCAACTGCTCAAGAGCCAGGTCGCCCTTGCGCGGGTCGCATCGGCCGTACCGCCATCGGCTGGCGCTGCGCCCTGGCTCCCAACGCAAGCCGTCGCCTACAGCGGCGTGTCCGCTGTGGTTCTCGACGGCCAGGTTGTTCGGACGCTATCGCCGGGCAGCCTGAGCGCCCTGCGAGAGTGGGTCGTCTCCGGTGGACGCATCATGCTCGTCAACGCGGACAACAGCGCGCTTCGCGCAGTACTCGGTGAGGACACGCCGGCCGGCCTTTCCATTGGAGCGGCCTCGAACCGCACTCTCCCGGTGCTGCTTGGCGGCCCGGACACGGTGCTTGCCCGCAGCTTCGATTCCTCGGCACTCCCGACCGGCTGGTCACCGCTCGCGTCCGCTCCGGAACTCGCCATCCAGGGCCCCGTTGGCCTTGGATGGATGATGCTCCTCGCATTCGATCCCGACACGCTGGCGCAGGCAAACCGGGTCGAGGCAGCGGAGATGGCCTGGCACGGCACCCTCGCGAGGATGAACGCGGGGGATCTGGAGCGGGGACAGCGCAGGATTGAAACTTCCCGGTGGGACGTGCAGTCGAGGGGCGAGGTCGCCAGTCGCATGTCCCGAGACTGGGTAACGCGTGCGCCAACCGTTGGCATGGGCGCATTCCTCGCGATCTTTGCGATGATGGTCGCCCTGGCCTTCGCGATCGGCCCGGTCGACCGCATCGTGCTCAAGCGCCTGGGCAAGCTCAATCGCTGGTGGCTCATGGCAATGGTCTGGATCACGCTCGCGTCGATCGGGGCGTGGGTGCTGCCGTCGAAGGTCCGCTCGGGGCCGACGACCGTGAGCAGCATCCGCATGATCGACAGCATCGATGATGGCGAAGGTCCGGCCCGCGCCTGGCAGGTCACGGCCGACGGCATGTTCCTGAATCGCCCTGCTCGGCTCGAACTGGACGACCTCGAGCCCGGCGCTTGGCTTTCACCGATGCTCGATCCGTGGGAAGCCGCCGGCGCGGGCACGCTCGTGATGTCTCCCCGCGAAGGAGCGATGAAGCCCGAGCCAACGACCGCACGCCTGTGGACCACACGAGCCTTCCGGCAGATCGGCGCGACACAGGCACCATTGCGAGCCAACGTTGAGCTCGATGGTGATGTGTACACGCTGCGATTGCGCGGTGATGGCCTCGACGAATTGAACACCGTTGCAATCCACACGGCGGGCCAGTGGCTGCACGTGCTGCCAGGCGGATCGGCAAGCCGAAGCGGCGAAGAGCTAGTCGTGCAGGCTACCACCGCGGACCTGAGCGCACGCCCGCCACAGGCCTTCGCGACCACCTCCGGCTGGGAAGAGGGATACGACTTCTGGTCCGAGGCGATCCAGCCCAATCCGGGCGTGCTGCACGCGCTCGACGGGGCCGAGCAACGTTCGCAGGCGTTAAATGCCCTCGGCAATACCGCGTCATGGGCCGTGGTCTATGCGAGTTGGGACGACGCGCGGAGTTCGTTCGCTCCGGACGTGGGCGAGGAATTCAGCACGCTGTGGGCCTGCCGCATGGCAGTCCGAGTGGAACGCCCCGCGCCGGAACAAGGAGGCACGCCGTGATCGAAGCCAACAAGCTCACGAAGCGGTATGGCAAGCTCGTTGCGCTCGACGAACTGTCGGTGAGTATTGGCCCGGGCGAGGTCTTCGGCTTCATCGGCCCCAACGGTGCCGGCAAGAGCACGACCATGAAGATCCTGGCCTGCCTGATGCGTGCCGACTCGGGAACGGCCACCGTGGACGGTCACGACGTCCGCACCGAAGGCGCAACGATCCGACGACTGATCGGGTACATGCCCGACTTCCTGGGCGTTTACGAAGACCTGACGGTCGACGAGTACCTGCAGTTCTTCGCCGCGGCCTTCCAGATTCCACGCAAGCAACGCAAGACTGTCGTCGACGGCGTGCTTGAGCTCACCGACCTGACCGACAAGCGACGCAGCCCCGTTGATGGACTCAGCCGCGGAATGACGCAGCGCCTCGGCGTGGCCCGCGTGCTCATTCACGATCCCAAGGTACTCCTGCTGGACGAACCGGCCAGCGGCCTCGACCCGCGTGCGCGCATCGAGATGCGGACACTGCTGGCCGAGCTCGGGCGGATGGGCAAATCGATCATGATTTCAAGCCACATCCTGACCGAGCTCGCCGAGCTTTGCAACTCGATCGGGATCATCGAAAAGGGCAAGCTGCTGTTCTCTGGCTCGATCGAGGACGCCTATCGCAAAGCCGCACTCGGCGATCGCGTGACCGTTGGCCTTGAGGGCGGCCTCGATGCCGATCAGGCGGCAAAGGTCCTCGAAGGCGACGGCCGTGTGCTGCGAGTGACCAAGAACGAGAAGAACATCACCATTGACCTCGCACCGGAGGTCGAGACCCGTCACTTCATCGTCGAGAAGCTGACCAGTGCGGGCGCGCACATCGGCTCTATGCGGCCCGAAGAGGCCCGCCTCGAGGACGCGTTCCTCCGCTTGACCAAGGGCACCGTGCAGTGATCCGGCCGATCCGGTCCATCCAGGGCATGCCCGGAACACTGTCGCGTATGTTCCTTGGCGCGATCTTTCAGCGGGAGGTCCGGGCGTTGGGCCGCCGCCGCATGCCCTACTGGGTGCGATTCCTGTACACGCTGTTGCTCGCTGGCATCACCGCGCTGGTCTTCTTTGCAATTTGGGACACCAGCTCGAGCTTCGGATCGTCCAGGCAGTCCGTGCTCGAGGAGATCGCACCGGCCATGCTTGCGACCATCGCGGTCGTCCAGATGGTGGCCCTGGGCATGATCGCACCGGTCCTGACCGCGGGCGCGATCGCCGACGAGAAGCGGCAACGCACGCTGTCCACGCTCCTGACGACGCCTCTGACCAGCCGAGACATGGTGCTCGGCAAGCTCGGAGCCCGCACGGTCCAACTGGTCATCCTCTCGCTGGTGCCGATGCCGCTGCTGCTCGCGCTTCGCGTATTCGGCGGCGTCGAGGCCGAGTCGATCGCGGCTTCGGTCCTGCTTGGGCTCACCGTTGGGTTACTGGGCGCGTGCCTTGCCTTGATGTTCAGCATCTGGCACCGACGCACGCCATCGATCGTCTTCTTTGCCATGTGCGCAACGGTCGTGCTCGTGTTCTTGCCGCTCCCAGTGATGTTCCTGCTCCAGTGGGAGCTCTCCATCGACGAGAACAGCCCGCTCTTCAAGGCGATCGCACCGGTAGCACTGGCCGTCGTGCTGATGCCCGAGAGCACCGGGGCCGCCTCCGTAGTCGACGTGCGAGCGTTCTGGATCACATCGAGCGCCTACCTCGGGATCGTGTGCCTCGGTATCGTGGTGTTTTCGATATTCGTGCTCCGCGGCGTGCTCAAGCGTGAGGCGTCGGGCATGGCCACAAACAACGTCATCGCCAAGCTAGTCGCACCGGGCGTAGAGACGGAATCGGCACAGACGGCTGCTGGCGATCGCGACGCCCGAGTCGTGAGCGACAAGCCCGTCCTGTGGAGAGAGCTCCGGCAAGCCGCCCTGAGCAGCGGCACGCGCACGATCATCGCCTTCGGGCTCGGCATCCTCATCCTGCTGGTGCTGTACGCCACGATCGGCCTCGATCATCCCGGCATCACGATCACGCTCCTGCTCATCGCAAGCGTCGCGCTCACAGCACAGGCCGCACTGTCGACGCCGACCACGGTCTCGGCCGAGCGAGACGCGGGTAGCTGGAACGTGCTGCTTACGACCCCGGTGCGGGCGAGGCAGATCGTGCTCGGCAAGACCCTCGGCGCGGTACGCCGGCTCTGGCTCTCCCCCGCCGTGCTCGCGTTCCACCTCATCCTCGCCATGATCGCCGGCTGGTTCCACCCAATCGGCACGCTCCACGCCACCCTGTTGCTCGTGTCGCTCGTGTTCATGCTCGCGAGCACGGGCGTCTGCCTTGGGCTGGTGTGCAAGCGTGGCGTCACGGCGTCGGTGCTCAATCTCTGCCTTCCGCTTGTGCTCTTCCTCGGCCTGCCGATCCTGATCGCCTTCATCATCGAGTTCCGGTTCTACAACTCGTACATCGAACGCAGCGAGGCGCTTCGGATGTTCTTGATGATCAGCAATCCGTTCGTCATGCTGCAGGAAGCGGCCACAACGGCGACCGCCGACGCTGCGCGATACACGTACTTCCTGCGCTACGAGATGGGCAATAGCAGAGACACGCTGCGGACCTCGACATTCACTTGGATGGTCTTCGCGTGCTCTGGCTCGATGGCCGCGCTCGGATCGGTGGCTCTTGGGATCGCGATCGCCGGGTTCAATCGCTGGACTGGCCGACCAAGCTAGCTCCGAAGACTACTCGTGCCAGACGCTGATCTGATCGAGCGGCTTTCGCTGCAGCTCCGGAACGACGGCATCACCCGCCGGATAGCCGCAAGGGATGACAAGGTAGGGCCGCTCGTTGTCTGGTCGACCGAGAACTTCTTTAAGGAAACCCATGGGGCTCGGCGTGTGCGTCAGCGTTGCCAAGCCCGAGTTATGCAGGGCGGCCAAGAGCATTCCCGTAGCGATCCCGATGGACTCGTTGGCGTAGTACACCTGGCCGCCGTCGTCGGTTTTCATGAGCTTGAACACCACGATGATCCACGGTGCTATCTCCAGGAATGGCTTGTTCGCGTCCGTGCCGAATGGACGCAGGTCGTCGAGCCACTCGTCGCTCGCTCGGCGTCCGTAGAACTCGCGCTCCTCGGCTTCCGCGGCCTCGCGGATTCGCGACTTCAGCTCGGGCTCGCCCACGACCACGAACCGCCACGGCTGCTTGTGAGCGCCACTTGGCGCCGTACCCGCCGCCATCACGCAGTGCTCGATGGCCTCGCGTGGCACCGGCCTGTCGCTGAACATCCGAACGGTACGCCGACGATCCATGATCTCATGGAAGGCCTGCGCCGCTTCGACGGTCGAGCCGGAAGGGGAGTAGGGGTTCAAGGGAATGAACCCCTCGGGAACGGATCGGGCGTGCTCAGCTTCGGTGTCCATACACCATTGTTGTCGCGGCAGACCAGCGATCCTTGCACTTGGGAAGGAAACTGCTCGGGCGCTACCCTCACGGACGTACCCAGCCGGCCTCAGTTGCGACTGGGAAGCTCGTTCCAAAGGTTTCACAGAGGGGTAAGTCATGAATAGCGAGAGACTCTGGGCAGTCGGCATGGTCGTTGGGGCGGGCGTCCTCGTCGCATGCGCCGGGGCCATGGGAACGAGCCTGCACGCCGAGACCACCGAGCCCGCCGCCGCCGGCAAGGTGCAAGCGGACCTGGATCCTGAGACCGTCGCGTACGCCGTTGGCTACTACCTGGGCGATGAGGTTCGGCTTGGCCTCGAGGCCGATGCGATCGACGTCGACCGCTCCAAGATCGTCGAGGGATTCGTGGCGGCCCTTGCCGGGCAAGACCCCGATCTGACCGAGCAGGCCATGGCCGACGCGTTGGCCCGGGCCCACGACATCGCCGCCGAGCGTGTGCTCGACCTGAAGCTGGGCGAGGACCCGGACTTCCGCGAGCTCTACGAGCGCAACAGGGCTCGTAGCGCCGCCTTCCACGAGAGCTTTGCATCCCAGCCCGGAGCGGTCACGCTCGAGAGCGGGGCGCAGTATCGCCCACTCGCCACAGGCGCAGGCGCACCCGCGGGCGTCGACGCCACCGTCGTCGTGACATTCCAGGGCGCACTGCTCGACGGCCGCGTGTTCACCGAGGGCGAAGAAGTCGAAGTGCGAATCAGCGAACTCAACCCCGGTGCCCGCGAGCTGCTTGCGCTCATGAAGCCCGGCGACTGGTGGCAGCTGGCCATTCCGCCAGAGCTCGCCTACGGCGGCCTTGGCCGGCCCGGCATGGGCATCGGTCCATCAGAGACACTCATCGGCGACGTGCGCCTGCTGGAGGTGCGCTGATGGCCCGTACACGAAGTCTGCAGCCTCGGCTGCTCACCGACCAACGCCGGGCGTCAGTCGACCGCAAGCTTGTGGTGCTCGCCGTGTTCTTGATGTCGCTCGCCGGTGTGGCAGCAACGGCCCAGCACGCCCTGGACATGAACCTTCGCTACAGCTCGCAACTGGGCTCGAACATGCGTCCCCATGGCTTCGCGACGTACAACCGTAGCACGTCCTTCGGCGCACGGAACAGATACGTGCCCGGTGTGAACGTGCGTTCGAGTTCGCCGTACACGATTAACCGGACGACCGGCACATACACGTTCAATCCGAACCAGGGCTTCGGACGCCCGGCATACCGGCCAACGGGCTATGGCGTCGCCGGCGGAAGCCAGGCGTACCAGCGCCGGTTCCGCTATCGCTAGCCGTCTGTATTCCGAACGAGTTGCAAACGAAATCGTGAGATTCCGAATACCCTCGTAGGCCGAACGGCCGTGATTCAGTGGACCAAGGGGGACATGAAGCATGCTTTGGATTGTTCTTGGGATCGTGATCGTGGTGTTGTTCGTTGGTTTTGGCGGCATCGCTTGGATCATCGGCATCTACAACAAGCTCGTAAGCCTGCGCGAGCAGTTCAAGAACGCGTTCGCGCAGATTGACGTCCAACTCAAGCGGCGTCACGACCTCATTCCCAACCTCGTCGAAACCGCCAAGGGATACATGTCCCACGAGCGAGAAACCCTCGAAGCCGTGATCGCCGCACGAAACCAGGCGGTCTCCGGACTCGATGCGGCCGCCGGCAACCCGGGCGACCCGAGCGCGATGCAGAATCTTGGCGCCGCCGAGGGGGCGCTTACAGGTGCCCTGGGTCGGCTCATGGCTGTCATGGAGGCCTACCCGGACCTCAAGGCCAACCAGAACGTGCTTCAGCTCCAAGACGAGATCACCGCAACCGAGAACAAGGTGGCGTTCGCTCGGCAGGCGTTCAACGACGGCGCCACTCGGTACAACATCTACCGCAAGAGCTTCCCGACCGTGGTCGTCGCGCCGCTCTTCGGGCACGGTAAGGATGCCGGTCTGCTCGAAATGCCGGACGCCGCCGAGATCCAGGAGGCGCCCAAGGTCAGCTTTAACTGACCTCGAGCCCGGTGAGCCTCAACTATGGCCGAACTCCAGACTATGGACTTCTTCGGCCGCCAGGACAGCGCCCGCAAGCGGACGCACCTCCTGGTGGCCCTATACATCGCCGCGGTGGTGCTGACCTGCCTCGCGGTCGCAGCCCTGGCGATCATTGCCGGTCTCATCCTTCACGATGACCAAGCCGGGCGCGGCCCAGACCCGGTCGCCCTCCTGACGTTCGGTGGCGGCGGAGCAGCCGCAGCAGCACTGCTCATCGCCGGCGGCACCGCGTATCGCATCAGTGAACTCCGCGGCGGCGGAGCGAGCGTGGCCCTCTCGTTGGGCGGGCGACCCATCGACCCGTCAACCCGAGACGAGGACGAACGCCGGGTGCTGAACGTGGTCGAAGAGATGGCTATCGCCAGTGGCGTGCCCGTACCACCGGTCTACATGCTCGAGCAGGAGGGCTCCATCAACGCCTTCGCGGCGGGGTATAGCCCTGGAGATGCGGTCATCGGCGTCACCAAGGGCTGCGTGCACGGGCTCAGCCGCGACGAGTTGCAAGGGGTCATGGCCCACGAATTCAGCCACATCCTCAATGGGGACATGCGGCTGAATGTCCGCCTCATCGGCATCCTCGGCGGCATCGTGCTCCTCAGCCTCGCCGGCTACACGCTGATGAGAGCAACCTTCTATGGCTCCATCGGCCGGAGCAAGGACAACAAGGCCGTCCCAATCATCCTTGTAGTTGGCGTCGGACTCATCATCATCGGCGGCATCGGCTCCATGTTTGCCCGGCTGATCCAGGCGGCGGTGAGCCGCCAGCGCGAGTTCCTCGCCGACGCCAGCGCCGTCCAATTCACGCGCAACCCAGACGGCATCGGCGACGCACTCCGACGGATCGCCGGCGGATCGAGCCGATCGGTCATCCGCAACGCGCACTCGCGGGAGATGAGCCACCTGTTCTTCGGCAACGCAGTCAAGCAGTCGAGCTTCTTCGGATCGGTGTTGGCGAGCCACCCACCGCTCAAGCAGCGCATCAGGCGAGTCTTGCCGAAGTGGGACGGCACCCTTCTCAAGCCCTTGCCGCCGAAAGCGCCTCCGCCATCTCGGAAGCGGGCGCCCGGCCCGCGTGAGAAGCTCGAGGCCATCATGCAAGAGCGCATGGGAGGCGCGCCAACCGGTGCGGCTGCCGCGCTACCCCTGCTAGCTCTCATCGGCACCGCGAGCATCGAGCACGCCAGCCTCGCACGGACGCTGCTCGATCGGATCCCACCGGCCATGAAGGACGCCGCACGAGATCCCTACGGCTGCCGTGCCGTGATCTACGCGATGCTCATGCACTGGGGCAGGGAGGGCGCTGACCTGAAGCGCCAGTTCGACATCCTCGACGCGCGTGGCGATACAGGCGTGGCCAACCTCGTTCGCTCACTCTCAGACGACGCGCACAAGCTCGCCCCAGACCTTCGCTTGCCCCTCGTTGATCTATGCCTCGGCGCTCTGGCCCTGCTCAGCGAGAGCCAGCACGACGCCTTCCGCACGACCATGTACGAGCTGGCGATGGCCGATGACAAACTCACACCGCGTGAGTGGGCGTTGATGCGCATCATCGAGACCCACCTCGACGAACGGCGCGGCGTTCGCAAACCCGCCCGCGTCCGCTACTACGCCCTCGGCCAGCTCGGCCCGCAGCTCTCCGCCATGCTCGGAGACATCGCCCGAACGGGCACAAGAGAACCCGGCGAGGCTGAAACATCCTTCGAGGCCGGTGCCGAGATCCTGCGACAGGCAAAGGGCATGGTCCCCGACCTCGCCATGCCGTCAGCCGAGGACCGCACTCCGGCGAAGCTCGATCGTGCGCTTGCCGATCTGCGCGAGCTCTCGCCCCGCATGAAGCAACGCCTGCTCGAAGCGGCGGCCGTCGTCGTCGCGTACGACCACGAAGTCACGCCCGGCGAGGCGGATCTACTGCGCGCGTTCGCGGACCTGCTCGGCGTGCCCATGCCGCCGCTGCTGCCCGGGCAACACCTGACCTAGCGGGACAACCGCGAGCCCTATCGCGTCTGCTGATGGAACGCGAGATCGACCCACGCGTCGATCTTGCTCGACTCGTCTCGGATCAGCATCCACCGGCGGGTCGCCGAACGCTGCGCCTGACGCACGAGCAAGCGCGCGAGCACCGCGCGAAGAGGCCCGGGAGCCGCCCGAGCCATCCAACGCAACGGTGCCAAACCGTACCGGACGACCATCTCGTCCTCGAGTGAGACGAACGCGATGGCTTCGCCAACATCGCCTTGGCGACCGCTGCGACCGAAGAGCTGGCGATCGACCCGACGCTCGTGATGGCGCTCGACCGCCAGAACGAGCAAGCCCCCCGCGTCTCGGGCTTCATCATCGAGCTTGATGTCCGTGCCTCGGCCCGCCATGCTCGTGGCCACCGTGATCGCACCCGCACGGCCCGCTCGCTCGACGATCGCCGCCTCCTGGGCCTCGTGTCGTGCATTGAGCACCTGGCACTGAAGGCCCTCATCACCGAGCAAGCTCGCCACGCGCTCCGAGTCATGCACCGATCGAGTGCCCACGAGCACGGGCTGCCCCCTCTCGTGCGCCACCTTCGCTGCCTTGGCGACATCTGCGAACTTCGTATCCTCGCTCGTAAACGTTCGATCCGTGCGCTCGACACGAGCGATCGGCCGATGAGTCGGTACCCGGACGACACGCAGCCCGTACGCCCGCCACAGCTCGGGCGCAACCTCCCAGCCTGTACCGGTCATGCCAGCGAGGCTCCGATATCGCGCAAAGAAGCGCTGGTAGCTCACCCGTGCGGCCGTATGCCTCCGCTCGCTCGGCTCGAGCCCTTCCTTCACCTCGACGGCCTGATGCAAACCGAGCTGCCACTGGCGGCCATCCAGCACACGACCAGTCGAGCGATCGACGATGACAACCTCGCGCTGTCCGTCGGCATTCTTACGCACGATGTAGTCATCATCGCGTCTGTGCAACACCAACGCACCCAAGGCCTGAACAACGAGCTCTTCGCGACGCCGCGGCCCGGCCCAGAACGGCGGCAACGCCCTGGACGGATCAGCAGCCAGCTCGCCAAGGCGCTGCCGCCCCACCTTGGTCAGGGCGACACGGTGCGTCCGAGCATCGGCCTTGTAGTCGCGATCGGCTTCCAGGGCGCGCGCGAGATCGATTCCGATGGCATAGCGCTCGACCGTATCGGCGCCGAGCGACTCGCCAGCAGGCAGCGCGATGATCGCTGGGGTCGCCGCTTCGTCGATGAGTACGCTGTCGGCTTCATCGACGATCGCCGCGTTCAAGCCGCGCTGCACGACCTCACGCGTCCCGTGCTCGCGATCGTCGGGGTTTGTGACCGCGTCGAGCACGCTGGAGGCCACCGTGGGCGCCAGCGGCTGAGCCAAACGATCCCTGAGAAAGTCAAAAATGAACTGCTTGTCCGCCCCGTACGTCACATCAAGGTCGTACTGGGCCCGACGCTCTGCCCGCTCCATCTCGCCATCGAGCACGCCGACGCGGAGCCCGAGCCTCGCGAACGCGCCGTGGCACAATTGCGCATCACGCCGCGCGAGGTAGTCGTTCACGGTTACGACATGCACACCGCGGCCCGTCCACCCCGCGAGCGCGGCGGGCAGGATCGCCGTCACGGTCTTGCCCTCGCCGGTCGCCATCTCGGCAACGGCACCGCCGCGCAGCACTAAGCCTCCCATGACCTGCTCAGGATACAGCGACAAACCGGTGGTTCGCCGGATGGCCTCAACCCCGAGGGCGTATGCCTCACGCAGGGCGTCTCCATCGAGGGCCTGATTCCGGCGAGCGATCGAGTGGGCATGCTGCCGAACGGCATCGATCCGCTCGTCTAAGGCCGCCTCGGTCAGGTCCGCGATCGCTCCAGCAGATTCCAGGATCGCGTCAGCGAGCGAGCGCTCCTGCGGACTGATCGCGCGCCGAATCACCCGCCCCTGCATGCTGGCGGCGATGCGATCGAGGCCTTCCAGCGCTTCCTCGCGTCGCTCGGCGCGGGCCAACGCTGGCCATAGCCGGTCGGCTCCGCGCACTTGTCGCGTCGCGCCTACCACCAGGAACGCCCCTCGAAGAACTGACCGATCCTTCGCCACCAACGCACACCCAGCGACAGGTTCGGCCCCTCCAACCGCACAGATGCTCGCACGCCCGGCGCAGCGGCCACAAGAGCATCATCGATCGCGATATCGACCTCAAAGTTTGGGGTGAGGGCCACGGGCCGGTCCGGCGAGCGGGGGTCAAGAACGATGCTCCCGCCCGCGTCAGAGGCAAGCGCAGGATTCGTAATCTCGCGCGAGCCAAGCGGGGCCGCGCGTGTAACCGTGCCCTCAATGACTCGGCCGGGATCACTCCGCAGCCGCACCGAGGCGCGCACGTCTTCGATCGGCTGGCCGCGGAACACAAACGCGTGGTCCCGATCGGGCACCATCGCCCGCACCACCAGTTCGTCCTCGCTGACCACCATGCCAAGAGCCGTGCCGCGAGGCACGAAGGCGCCGATGTATGCACGCAGGTCGGCCGAGGTTTGCCCAGCAATCGGCGACACGACACCCGACACCGGCGCAAGAACCACCAGATTCGCCACACGACGCTCGGCCCGCTGCACCTGCTCGGTCACCACGCGGACGGCCTGCCGGAACTCTTCCTGTGCTGCCGGCGGTCCCTGCAGCGAGGTTCGGTATTGCGTCTCGGCTTGGGCGAGCCTGGCACGCAAGGCCGTCAATTCCGTGCGCAGACCCACGTTATCCAGTCTCGCAACGACCTGTCCCTCTTCAACCCGGTCCCCAGGCTCGACGAGCAACTCGGCAATCCGTCCACCCTCGAGCGTGCGCAGCCCGGCCATTCGCAACGGCTCCACCGTGGCCGCAGCAAACGCTGGCGTTGGGAGGGGCACAAGCGCGATCGGGCCAATGACAAGGGCGAGAGCAGCCACCGTAAGCGTGAGGGCGCGTGCGCGGTTGCCCTCGAGCTTCGGGTCGCTGACAAGGAAGCCCGCCGTCTTGAGGACCGGATACACCAGCCAGATCGCCGCCATCGTGACCGCCAGCGCGACGCCAAAGGTCAGATACTGGGTCGAGATGAGCAGCAGGATCGCCATCGCCACGATGATGCGGTACGGCATCGCCAGCAGGGCGAACACGGTCAGGAACCATGCCTCACCAGTCGAGCGGATCGTCGGCCCTCGCGATGCCCTCACACCAAAGCCATACTTCTGGATGAGGTGCTTGAGCATCTCGCGCGAACGCTGTGTGAGGTTCGGCGTACCCGTGAGATCGCTGAGAATGTAGTAGCCGTCATACCGCAGCAGCGGGTTCAGGTTGAACACGAGCGTGCTCACGCCGGAAACAAGCATGACCTGGTACGCCACGCTGGTCAGCAGAGGATCGCTGCCAACCGCCCAGTAGATTGCTGACACCGCCGCGATCATGGTCTCGGCCAGGATCCCCGCAAGCGAGACGCACACCCTGGGCCAGATCTTGGGGAACCGCCACGCGCTACTCGCCTCGCAATACGGCAGCGGCAGGATGTAAGCGATCATGATCACGCCGATCTCGGTGCTCCGCCCGCCGAACGCCTTGCAGGCAACGGCGTGGCCAAGCTCGTGCACGACGCGCAGTCCGATGAAGATCATCGCCAGCGTCGCCAACGTGGACGGCGTGAGCTGAGCAACCTGGTTCAGAGCGTTCCCAAACCGATCGCCGTTGGCAAACACCAGAACCAATGCAACGACTACCAGCACGATCCAGAGCACGCCGACAACCGGGCTGAAGATCGCGCGGCACAGCGCCGCGTGGCGACGCAACAGTGGTTCTGGATTGACCAGCGGGATGTGCGGGAACATCCATCGGCCAGTGCGCTTCTGCAACCGTTGGCGCTTGGCCTTGCCGATGCGCTGCTGGAGCATGTCTGCGTCGAGCGCGCTCTCGCCCAGCACCAGTCCGAACAGCTGCAGACGGCTGATCAGGTCGATGACCTCACGCTGGGTAGGGGCGGCGTCACCAAGCTGGTCGTTGCATGCCTGCCACGCCTGGTCGACAGTCGTCTTGCCATCGAGCATGCCCAGGAAGAAGTGGGCGCTCTCGCTCATGCGATAAAACTGCCCGCTCGCGGGGTCCTCGACGATGTACGCGATCGTCGGCCCGTAGTGCTGCCGCACGACCCGGGCATGCGCACTCAGCCTGGGCGTGGTCGGACCAACGCGATACCACAGGTCGCTGAACGTTGTGGCGATGTCCCGCCCTCGCGTGCCGGCCACCGGAGCGCTCCCCTACCACCACCACGCCATGCGGGCGCGGTCGATGATGGGCCGGGCGAGGCGAACCAGCGGCGTCGTCCAACCCGACTGGACGCGAGCACGGCCGGTCATACCCGGCTTGAGCCACTCGGGCGTCGCTTCGGCGATCTCTGCCTCGATGAGGTAAACGTTGCCACCGGCCACGGCTTCGGCCTGCGGGTTCATCCGCAGCAACCGCAACGGCAGTCGCTCGTCGGTGCGTGCTCGAGGAGCGAAGGTCCCGTCAATGGCCTGCGGATCTCCATCGGTGAGCGACTCGCGTGCCGCGGCGATGTCCCGCTCGGGCACACGCATCACAACCACGCTCGTGGTACCCACGATGTTGACTAGCGGCCTGTCCGGCGCGATCGGCGCGTCGAGCCATGGCTCGAGGTCGGTTCCAGAGACGAGCCCATCGATTGGCGCGCGGATGTGGCCACGCTCAATCTCGTACCTCAGGAGCGCACGCTGGGCCTCGATCTCGGCCATGCTCTGGCTGAGCACCTCGGCCTGTTCCATACGGCCCCGGGTGAGCTCCGCCTCGCGCTTCGTGCGCTGCGACGCGAACTGGGCGTCGAGCTGCGCCAACTGTGCCTCGCGCTCGGTCGTATCCATACGGGCCAGGAGCTGGCCCTGGGTGACCGCTTCGCCCGGCTTGACCCCGACCCATGCCAGATACCCCTGGTACGGCGGCGTGATGGCGCGCTGATCGCGCGCCTTCGCCTCGGCCTCCGCGCTGACCACGTTGGGAATGGGCGTCACGGCCAGGGCAACAAAAACGAGCAACGCGAGCAAGCCCACCAGCTTCAGCAGCGTGTGCCGAGGGCCGACGATGGCCGAGCCGAAGTCGATGATGCGATCGCGGGTCACCGCGAAGATTCCCCGATCCGCCAGCCGTCTGGTCCACACGGCCGGGCCGATGAACTCGGCGACCAACCGCAGAAGGCCCAGCGAGCCCACCGGAAACGGGTCGTCCGCGTCGCGCTCGAGGACGGCGACACCGACCAGATCGCCATCGACTCGCAGTGGCAAGCTCACGATGCTCGACGGGCCAAAGCTGCGGCTCAGGTCGCCATGTGCGCGCACCACGCGTCTTTCGGCGGGCGCAAGATCGTCGTCCTGTGGGAACACGACCTCGATGTCCTGATCAGCGCACTCGTCCATCACGGCCTCGAGCGCCTCGACCGCGGGGTTTCGTCGGTCGATCGTGTCCGCCCCGCTGATCGCAACGGCTCGGATGTCCTGGCCGTGCACGAGCCCGACGGTCACACGCGTGCAGCCGAATCGCCTGCGGAGTTCGTCGCAGAACAGGCTGCCCATCGTCTGGGCCGTGGCGCCTCGCTGCGCGGCATCGAGCATCTCCAACGTTTCGCGCAGCCGCGCGGTCCGTTCAGCTTCGGCCAACGCACGCTGAGACCAAAGGAAGCCCTCGAAACCCTCGGCCGCCACAAGCATGGATTGGTCAGCCTGCGGAACCACCTCACGGTTCACCGACGAGAGCACCACGCACGCGCCCTCTGGTCGACCCAGGGCCAGCAGGGGAACGGCCGTCGCACGGTGCGTCGCCTGGGCCTGATACATCGTTCCTGCGCCAACGAGTACATTCTCGCTCAGCGCACGCGTCTGACCTCCGCTACCGGCTTGCTGCGCGGCCCGCTCGGCGAGGTTCGCAAGGCGTGACAAGAGCTGCGCGTCACCGCGCACCTGCTCGATCAGTCGGGGATCGTCAGGCGCGTGCATGGCAGCGAGGCCCCCCGCACGCTGCTCCCCGGGCTGGATGAACGCCAGGCCAGCCTGCGCCTTTGACAGCGCGCACAGCCGGCCCAACAAGCCCGAGAGATACTCGGCCAGCGCGCGCTGCGCATCGACCGCGCCATCGGTCGACGGACCGCTCGGCGAGCCGCCGGGCGTTGATCGACCGGGAAGGGACGGGTTGGTTGATGCGGACGTCGAGGCGCTCATGCGGTCGCTGGGCCTCCAAGGCCCTCGCCGTGCAGCGTGCTGGTGGGCGGGGGCCGAAGCTATCGACGGGCTTGCGCGCCCGCCGACGTGGTTGGTCTTACTCGCTCAGGCGGGGGCCACCCTCGCCCTCAGCCGGGGCCGGGCCACGCTGGAGCTGGATCTCGCCGTTGCGCTCCTCGTACTGACGCACGAGCTGGCCCATCGAGATTGCCAGGCGCTTCGCGCCCGACCAGTTGGTCACGATGCGGCTCCCGACGCTGAAGTTCAGCACGGGCTTGCCGTCGTTGCCCTGCATCGGCAGGTTCATGCCGAAGTCGAGGACGACCTCGTCGTTGGTCGTGCTGCTTCGGATGGTGTTGGCGTAGGTCGTCTGCATCTTGCTCTCATCGATGCGGAGCTGGACCTGCTGCTGCTGCGGGTTCTCGGCCATGTTCGAAGTGTCCTTTCTCTTTGCCTTTGCGTTGCGCCCTGTGTAGAGGGCCTGTCATCGACCCGAAACCCGTCCGCCCAAGTCTGGAGGCGGGAGCCGTGCCCATCGGGCCCGGCTTGGGTGTCCTGGAACTGTCTGGCATGCTGCCGGCGTTGGGCCCGGACGCTCCGGGCTCTACGGGGCCCCAAGTCTATTGGTGCCAGCCCCGATTGTCCTGCCGGCGGCGCTGTTCAGCGCCCTGGCTCGGCGTGGTCCCAGGCCGTTCCCGGACCCAGGGGTGCTGTACCGCCCGGCCCGGTACGCGGCCGGTTTGGGTTAGGTTTCATCATCTGGCGGAACCTGGACTGCGGCCGAAGCCGGCTCAGGCGGTCACCTCGACCTCTTCGCCCTCGAAGTCCTCGGGCTTGACGTCGGTGACCGTGGCCTTTGCGATGATGGCATCGAGCGTCTTGTGCTCGCGGAGCTGCAGGAACACGCTCTGGATCCGCCCGCTCTGCACCATCTCCTGGAAGAACTGCTCGGGGCGGGCACCACGCTCGAAGGCCATTTCGGCGACGCGCTGGCGGGCCTCGCCCTCGGTCACCTGGATGTCCATCTCCTCCGCGGCCTTGTTGAGCACGAAGAACATCTTCAGGTTCTGGCTCGCTTCGGTGGCCGACGACGCACGCAGCTCGGCCACATGCTTCTCGACTTCCATCTCGTCCATGCCGCGGTACATCAGTTCCATGCGGCGACGCTCCATCGCGCGGCCGGCCTGCTGGGCCGTCAGGCGCTCGGGCAGCTCGAAGTCGACGCTGTCCAGGATGTGCTTGGCTACCTGCTGGCGGAGGGCCGTGGACTGCTGGACCTTGGTCCGCTGCTCGAGCCGCTCGCGGAGGCGGCCCTTCAGCTCGTCCTCGCCTTCGAGGCCGAAGCGGCTGACAAGCTCGCTTCGCTCCAGCGGAACGATCTTGTCGATCGCGGTGACATCGAAGGTCACGGTGAGATCCTTGCCGCGAAGGGCCTCGACCTCGTGCTGCTCGGGGCCCTTGGTCGTGATCTTGGCGGAATCTCCGGTCTTCGGCAGGCCGAGCTGCTTGCCGAGGTCCTCCACCATCACACCAAGGATCATGCCCTTGCCGCCATCGGGCGGGCACTGGACGACGGCGCCCTCGATGTTGTAGTGCTCTTCGCCGTCCTGGTCGACCATCTTCGCATTGCCGGTGAGGTAGTCGCCCTTCTCCGACTCGTCATGGCTCTCGAGCGAGCCCTCGTTGAGGCAGATCTTGGTGAGCTCATCCTCGACCAGTTGGTCGGTGACCTCGAGCATCGGACGCTTGAGCTCGAGCCCGTCGAGCTTGGGCATGTCGAACTCGGGCTGGACCTCGACGTCGATGCCAAAGTTCAGAGGCTTGCCGGCCTCGATCTCGATCTCGTCCATCTTGGCGCCGAACGGGTCGCCGATGACCTTCAGGCCGCTCTTCTCGACGGCCTGCTGATAGGCCTCGGCCACGATCTGGTTGCGGGCTTCGGTGCGGATGTTGCTGCCGAACCGCTTCTCCAGCAGGGCCTTGGGCACCCGTCCGCGACGAAACCCTGGGAGCTCGGCTTCCTCGAGCAGCGTGTCCACCGAGCTACGCAGCCGATCGTCGACGGTCTCAGCCGCGACCTCGATCTCCAGCCGCTTGCGGCTTGGGCCGCTATCGCTGACGGTGTAGTTCTTCAAGATGTCCGCTTGTGCGGTGTCGGCCATGGATCTAGCTCCGGAGGACCTTTGGACGCTCGGTTGGGGTTCATGCGGAGCCCACCGGATCGGCGGGCGCGAAGGGGAGTATAGCTCTCGCTGGGGTGGGCGCGCCGGCGATTGATGCCTCGTCGGCGAGGGCAGCGTTACGGGCCAGTCGCTTTTTTTAGTACCAGATTTGCCCGCGTGACCCCAGGCCATGCCGCCATGGTGATGCGGAAGGCCCTTATGCGTGTCCCCGCCATATCGGCCCTGGCGCGCAATGCGGGCGTTTCGCACTCCACGGCCGTGGATTCGAGCGAATTAGCGATCGTGACGGGCGGCCGGAGGTACGGGGTCTTCACGAGCGAGGATCCCACGTTGGGATCTTGCCCCGGCCCGGCCAAAGCTGCCACCACGGGGCGCACGACCGACGGATGTCTCCCAGAAGGAGGACAGAACCCATGACTCGCAAGACGACCGCCCTGACCGTAGCCAGCATCGCTGGCCTCGCCACCGCCGCCCTCGCCCTCGGCCCGACGAAGGCCGACCAGTGCCAGTCCGCATGCGACACCGCTTGCGGTTACGGCGAGGAAATGACGAGCGTCACGATGGTCGGCATGAGCAACGCCAGCGATGACACCATCGTCGACGTTGCCGCCGGTGCCGGCCAGTTCAACACGCTCCTTGCCGCCGCGAAGGCCGCTGGCCTGGCCGACGCCCTGAGCAGCAGCGGCCCGTTCACCGTGTTCGCCCCGACAGATGAGGCATTCGCCAAGCTCGGCCAGAACACCATCAACAACCTCCTCAAGCCCGAGAACCGCGACACGCTGGTCGGCATCCTGACCTACCACGTCGTTGCCGGTGAGGTGCCCGCGTCGAAGGTGCTCGGCATGAACGACGCGACCACGCTGAACGGTCAGCAGATCGACTTCAGCACCAAGGACGGCAGCGTCTTCGTCGATGGCGCCCGTGTCCTGGCCACCGATATCGATGCCTCGAATGGCGTGATCCACGTGATCGACAGCGTGATCCTGCCCGAGAGCAAGAACATCGCGCAGATCGCCACGGGCGACGGGCGCTTCACCATCCTCGCGGCGGCGATCGAGGCCGCTGGCCTGACCAGCGCCATCACCGGCGATGACGCGTTGACGGTCTTCGCGCCCACCGACGAGGCCTTCCGCAAGCTTCCGCAGGGCACCATCGAGCACCTGCTCAAGCCCGAGAACCGCGAGCAGCTCGTCAGCATTCTGACCTACCACGTCGTGCCGGGCCGCGTCTACGCCCGCGATGCCGTGGGCGCCCAGCGGGCAACCACGCTCCAGGGCGGCGACGTCCGTGTCGACATCGAGAGCGGTCGCCTGACCATCAACGATGCCGGCGTGGTTGCCAGTGACATCGAGGCGAGCAACGGTGTCATCCACGTGATCGACACCGTCATCCTGCCGTGATCGGACCAGAGTCCGATTAACCCCTTGAGCAGAGTCTCTCCAGACCCCCATGCAGCCCGACGCGCTCCCACCGGAGGCGGCGGGCCTTTCGCTGCGCCCGAGCCGCAGCCCTCAAGACCCAACACCCCACCGAGCCGCTCTGCCGGTGCATCCGCTCCCCAACGCCTCGCGAACCCCACGGTCGCGGTGGACCCAGAGCACGACCAACCCGTCCTGCCCGAGATCGCCAACGGGCACCCCAGGGCCGCCGAGGCCCTGCTTGACCGGTATGGCGGTCTGGTATGGTCATTAGCGCGGCGGATGTCTCCGACCCCGGCCGACGCGGAGGATGCCGTCCAGGACATCTTGGTTGAGCTCGTACGGAGTGCCCATCGCTTTGACGCCAGCGTGGCGGGTGAAGCGACTTTTATCGCTATGATCGCGCGCCGACGCCTGGTCGATCGGGCCAGGAAGCGTGGGCGTGATCGGACCGAACCGGCCACCGATCATCTTCGTCTCGTAGAGGATTCCCGAGCCCCCGAACGTGCATCCAACAGGGTTCAGTTCGGCGAAGACGCGAAGAGAGCGTGGGAAGCCATGGGTGAGTTATCTGACGAACAACGGCGATGTATCTCTTTGTGGGCCTGCCACGGGCTGAGCCACGAGAAGATTGCGCGCGCCACGGGTCTGCCGCTCGGCACGACTAAGGCCCACATCCGCCGCGGGCTGATCCGCCTCCGCAAGGCGCTCGTTGAGACCCCGGCCACCCCCACAGACCCGCACGGGGAGGCCATCCGAAGACCTCCTCCCACCGCCAACCGCCCCCCACCGAGCCCGATCCGCGGATGGATGGCATCGACGCCGAGGTTACGCCCGAGGTTCTAGCGGCCATCGATCTCTGGCATGCCAACGCAGAGGGCGAGCCCATGCCCAGCCTCGTGCGTGAGCGTGCGGCACGGTCGATGCGGTCGGCCATGGCGGATGTTGCTGCCTCCGCCGCAGACTCGCAGCAGGGTGAGTGGGCTGAGCGGCAGCAGGGCTCTCACCGGCGTTGGCTCAAGCCTCTGGTGGTAGGCATCGTGGGTGGTGCGGCCGTCCTGGCTGCGGCCATGGTCGCCTTGAGTACCACGAACGACTCCGAGCGGCGCGACGCGTTCATCGCACGCAACGCCGACACGATCGTTTCGACACTCCGCATGCCCGCACAGCCGGCCGCGCACTGCGGCAACGTGGCTTGGTCTCCAAACAAGGACGAGATCTACGTCTTCGCCGCCAACATGCCCGCCAACGATCCTGAGCAGCAGCGGTACACCCTGTGGGCGGACACCGAGACAGGGGCGATCGAGCTCGCGCGATTCGACGTTACCAATCCGATAGACGAGATCGTTCGCCTGAGAGGCTTGCCCGAGGCAGAGGATGCGGTCCGGTTCCGGATCACCCTCGATGCCATCGAACCCGGCGCGGGGCCCGCTTCAGTCGAGATTGCGACCTCTGATGCATTCTGAATCGCGCATTGGCCCTCGGTAACGCGAACCGAGCACGCCCCATACGGCGTTGCCGTGGAATTACTACGTGATGACGTTGGGGTTTCGGTGTTGGCCGGGGGCGTTGCCATGCCCTTGCGCTGGATCTTGGGAGTCGGTCGGAATTACGCCGACCACGCGAAGGAAATGGCGTCGGCGAGTGCGGCGGCAAAGGCATCCGGTGCCGGGGATCATCCGACGGTCTTCGCGAAGAGTCCGGCGGCAGCAATCCTGCACGGCGACGACATCGTCGTCCCTGCGTGTTGCGTTGATGAAGCAACCGGCGGCCCACAAGTCGACTATGAGGGCGAGTTGGCCGTCATCTTGGGCTCGCCAGCGCGCGACGCGGATGAGTTCGATGCGCTCGAGTGCGTGCTGGGATACTGCTGCGCGAACGACGTCTCGGCCCGCTGGTGGCAGAAGCACGGCGGCGGCGGACAGTTCGTGCGCGGCAAGAGCTTTGACACCTTCTGCCCGCTCGGCCCCACGGTCGTTCCGGCAAGGGACGTTCCGGATCCGCAAGGCCTGACGCTAACGACGCGGCTCAATGGCAACGTGGTCCAGCACTCGTCGACCAAAAACATGCTCTACCCGGTAGCCACCGCGATCAGCCGCCTGAGCCAGGGCGCCACGCTACCAGCGGGAACGGTGATCCTCACAGGCACGCCCTCGGGCGTCGGCGCGGCTCAAGATCCGCCACGGTTCCTGGCCGAGGGTGATGTTGTCGAGGTCGAGATCGACGGTTTGGGTGTACTGCGCAACAGAGTCTTCGTCGAGCACCCGTCACGCGACCTTTGAGACCACTATTTGAGACCACGACTTGAGAACGGTGCTCGGGCACCGTCACCGTCGGACTATGTGGGGGCTTCCACGCTCTGCACGATCGCCTCGAGGATGCTCTCGGCCTCTCGTCCATCGCCTTGCTCAAGGCCGCCGCGGACGATGAGGCGGTGCGTGACCACGGGCAGGATGTTGTCCAGAACGTCTTCGGGCACGACATAGTCACGACCGTCGATCAGCGCGGTTGCTCGGGCCGTCTGCGTCAGTGCCAGCGCACCGCGCGGCGAGAGGCCCAGGCGTAGATCGGGCGAGCTTCGGGTCGCGTTCGCGATGGCGACGACGTACTCGAGGATCTTGCCGTCAACACGCACGTCGTTCGCGGCCTTCTGCAAGCCGGCGAGTGTTTCGAGCTCCATGACGGGCGAGAGCTTTGGCAGCGCCGTGCTCGCCGGCCGGCTCTCGAGAACGCGGACCTCGGTGCCCGGGTCGGGGTAGCCCAGTCGCGTGCGCATGAGGAAGCGGTCGAGTTGGTTTTCGGGCAAGAGGTAGGTGCCCTCGAAGTCGTACGGATTCTGTGTCGCGATCACCATGAACGGCGTGGGCAGCGGGTGGCTGGTGCCGTCGATCGATACGGTTGCCTCGCTCATGGCCTCGAGCAATGCAGTTTGGGTGCGCGGGGTCGTGCGATTGATCTCGTCGGCCAGCACGATGTTGGCGAAGATCGGCCCAGGCTTGAACGTGAATTCGCCTCGCTCACGGTCATACACGCTGACGCCCAAGATGTCGCTGGGCAGCAGGTCGGGCGTCATCTGGACACGCGACAGATTCGCCTGCACGCTCCGGGCGATTGCGCCGGCGAGCACGGTCTTTCCAACGCCGGGCACATCCTCAATGAGGAGGTGGCCGCCGGCGAGCATGGTGCGGAGCACGCGATCGATGGCCTGGGGGGTGCCCATGAAGACCTATTAGGGTTGTTTGACTGCGCAGAGAGAGAAA
>CALCCF010000035.1 GCA_937899905.1 uncultured Phycisphaeraceae bacterium | reverse complement strand
CCGTTCTTGCTTGAGGGCCAGGACCGCAGTGAACAGGCCATTCTGGACGGCACCTTCCGTGCGCCCGGACACGTTGGCCAGACCAAGAGCCATGTTGCCGACGCGTCATTCCAGCGAGCGATCGAAGAGGCCGACGTCCCGGTTGGTATCCGTGTTGAAGAGGACATCGAGACTTACGACGGGCTCCTGACGTGCGTGTTGGCGACGTACGTAAAGAGCGGCCAGGCCGAGTCTTTCACCACCCTGCGAGAGATGCAGAGGCTGGGAATGGACGAGGTCGATATGGGCACGGTGCTCCAGGCCGACAGCGAGAACCTGACGGTCAAGGTCGCGATACGCCAGAGCAGCGTGCGATACCGCGGCCCGCTCCGCCGTCGCCAGGACCTCGAGCAATCCGTCCAGATGGGTGCAACCAACGCTGTCGAGTACCGCCACCAGATGGCCAAGGACCTCGCCACGCCGACTGGCCGCGACGACGCGACGTGGTCGCGGTGGGCTCGAAAGACGGCCCGTGACGTGCTCCTGGGCGTCGAATTCGAGGGCATTATGGCGGGCGCCATGGCCGGCCAGTGGATCCTGAGCGAGCTGAGCCTCGCGCTGACCGATCCCCGGGCAAGAGACCCAGAGACACGAGATCGCCTCAACCGGGCCATCGCCGCCCAGCAGCAGGCCAATCTCCAAGAGGCATTCGCGACCGATCCGGAGCTCGCGATGCGGCAGGCCGAGCAGGCCCAGCCAGCGGATCCGCAAGCCGTCCCAGACGAGGTCTTGCTGTCCGAGATCCTGACTGCTTGACCGCCCCTGGTTGACTCTACAAGTTAGTGACTACTAACATATGTCATTGGACATGTCCGATGGCCCGGCAACCCCGCGCACCGCGGGCCCCGCAACCCAGAGAGACAGGCGAAACAGATGGACCCTGAGAACGCAGCGAACGTGCAAGACGCACCAGACCAGCCCGCTCCGCAGACTCCGGCAAGCACGCCCGCGCCCGCGCCCACTGGCGCGGCCGACTTTGCCGTGCCGGACGGATTCGAGTTGGTCGAGAAGGGAACGGGCGACCGTGCCAAGCGGTGGCAAGAGCAGGCCGCTGGCAGCCAGAAGCTGTTTGAGGCTGCCCGCGAGCTGGGCGTCAACGACGCCGATGGCTTGCGGGAATTGGGCTCGAAGATGAAGGCGCTCCAAGACAGCGGCCTCAGCATCGATGCTCTGACTGCCGCAATCGCCAAGCCCGAGGCTCCGGCCGACGGCGCCACTCCGCAGTTCGATATGGACGCCCTTATGGCGCAGGTCGACGACCGGATCGGCGCGTCAACGGCCAAGGCCCAGTTCGACAGCGACTCCAGCCAGACCACCGCGCTCGTCGCTGAGTATGCGGCCAAGTTGGCCCCAGAAGGCTCGAGCGACGAAACGAAGGCGTTTATCACCGCTGGATTTCGGGAGAAGCTGGCCGAAGCACAGAAGGCCAGCCTTTATCCCGAGTCGCACCCGCTGCACGAGACTCATCTCAAGCCACTCGGCCGCGACGCCATCGAGGAGGTCTTCACGAAGACCAAGTCCGGTGTCGCCGCTCTCCTGGGTGGCCGAGCCAATCAGATCGCCAAGTCCGCCCCTGTTTCGACGCCCGCGGGAAGCCGCGGAGTCGATGGCGACGACGACACAAAGAACATGACGCCGGCGCAGAAGTCCAAGGCCAAGCGACGTGAACGCATTGACAAGGCTGTCAAGGCGGGCATGGGCGCGGGCGACGTGACGTCCGCGGCGTAGCGAGGTGAATCATGGCTCCGCTTGATCCCGCAACTACCCTGTTGAGCACGCTCTCGGACGCGATCCGAGAGTCGTACTACCAAGATCTGATTGAGGGCGCCTACCGATTTGGGCAGGCGACCAACCGGATCTTCAATCCCACCACCGAGAAGATCAACGGCGACGGCCGCAACTTCCAGGCCATGAACGGCCGTATGTACTCGGCCCAGGTCAGCCGTGACCTGTACGCCGATGCGGTCGCGCCGCGAAGCCCGACCGTCGGCAGGTTCAAGGCTCGGGTCGACGAGACCTCTGGTGGACCCGCTGGCGACGTCTCGGCGTTCGACAACGCTATCGAGACTGGCTGGGTCGACCTTGAGCGTGCTGCCGATGGCGGCGAGCATGCGATTGGTGATCTTGCTGAAAAGCTCACTCAAGAGATGATCGACGACGACAGCGAGTTGCTGGCGAAGCTGCGCAACTTGCCGTCGACTGGCCTGATCGGCGCGATCTCTGGCGGCCTCAAGGCCGACGGCACCACGTATGCCGAGGCCGGGTCGTTCTCATCGGGCGTGTATGGCCGCATCCAGCTTCCGGACACCGTGCCGATGGCGATGTTTGCTCGCAACGTCCTGATCGACATCTACGACGCATCGACGCAGGCGCTCAACGCCACCGTGATCGTCAACCACGTCAACGGCGACGACCAATCCCTGAGCATCCAGCTCGTCGACAGCAACGGCGAGCGTACTGAGACGGGCAACCTCGTCGCCGCCGACATCGCGGCCACCGACACCGTGTACCTGCACGGCAGCCGGAACAAGGGCATGAAGTCGCTCGGCGACTGGATGGTGGCCGAGGGCACCTCGGGCGAGAGCTTCTTCAACATCGACCGCACGGTCGGCACCAATCGCTGGATGCTGCCCACCGTCGTGGGACCGGCGACCGCCCAGGTCCTTAGCCACCGCTACATCCGAGACCTCGGCCGTGCCCTACACGTCACCAAGGGCGAGGAGGTCGATGGTCCTGCCTACGTCATGCAGAGCGGCCCTCGCATGCACGACACGTTCATCGACATCGCGGCGGCCGAGACCATCAACCACTTCGCCAACGACGAGGCTCGTGGCGAGCGGATGGTCAACTTCGGCTACACCGGCGCGATGTACTCGGATCCATACCTGGGCAAGGTCGGCCTCGAGATGGATGCGTTGTGCCCGGACAACCTGATCCGCGCCCTTCGCCTCGGCGACTGGCAGACGCTGACGCTCATGGACCAGATGTTCAAGATGCTGCCGGCAGAGTTCGGCAACTTCTACCGCAAGTCGACCGGCACCGCCGACGGCGCGCGGAGCAAGGTGTTCCGTGCCGACCGCACCGGCTACGCCTGCGATGTCTGCCTCCAGATCCACCGCCAGGGCCTGATCCGGAACGTGCTTCCGGCCGCCGCCTAATCGGTGATCTGCTCTTTCTCCTCCCCCGGCGGAAACGCCGGGGTTTGGGATTCATGGAACGCCTGTTCGACATCAAGGGGCCGTGGCGCCCGGTCGGCTACAGCGAGATGGACCATCGCCGCGTCCGCCGAGCCTGCGCCCAGATCTGCGCTCGCACCGGCTATCAGGCGTACTTCAACGACGCCATCAAGCAGGTGTCGTTCGGATTCATGCGCAATGGCGAGTTCTTTCAGGCGTGGTCGATCCCGATGTTCCGCGAGGACCGCCAGCCGATCCGCTTTGCCCAGGACGAGCTCTACGACGTCGACCAGGTCGTCTTCGTTCTTGGGAGCGGCAAGCGGTCGCACCGCGTCAAGAAGCGTGCGATCGACCAGTACCACAAGCAGAACGCCCAGCTCCGACGAGAGCGAAAAGAGGCCGCGGCGCGCGCTGCTGGCCAGATTGCCCGAGAGTCGGCGGTAGACCGCTTCCGGGCTTCGAGACGCACAAGCGCGGTCGTACAAGGCCGCAAGGGGAACTGAAATGCCTCAGAACGCACGCGAGACGCTCGTTGGCACCGCCGATGGCGTGACCCGCTTCACAGAGTCTGGTGAGAATTGGCGCCGCGGCACCATTGTGGAGCGCGTTGTTCAGTCGGCGGCTGCCAAGGGCCCGCTCAAGCAGAAGCTCCCGCCCAATGCCTTTGTCACCTACTGGGACGTGAAGAACATCACGGCCCTGACGCTGACCACCGCGAACAGCATCGCCTTGGGAACTTCGGCCGACCCGAATGCCATCGGCGAGCTCGACAGCATCACCACCACAATCGCTGCCACGAACAGTGGCGCGACGACCGTGACCAGGCTCAGCCGCGATGCCGAGTCCGACTTGGTGATCACGTCCACCAACGGATCCGGAGCCGAGACCGGCGATTGGGCTGGCACGGTGGATGTTGTGATCCACTTCATCCAGTTCCAGGGCGCGGGCCAGAGCCTGCCGTAATCGCCTGACTCTCACTGGCCGTAACCACTGACGACACGCCCGAGGAGGGCACACGCCATGAAGATGAATCCGATCGCGTCCCCGACCCTGACCGTGTCGCCCGTGACTACGGAGGCTCTGCACGTTCCGGTCGAGGCCGAGTCCGTCTACCTCGATGTTTCTGGCGCGGTCACGATCCCGCAGATCTTCCAGCCGAGGATTCCGACCGGCGGATTCCTCTGGCTGTACGCCAAGTCGACCAACGGCGGTGACGTCACGATCCCCCGGACGGCAAAGGCGTCAGCGGTCGAGGGATCGGTCACGACCAACAGCGGCTCGAACATCGTCCTGAACCCCGATGACGCCGTGCTGCTCGTCAAGCGAGCAAACGGCAGCTTCATGGATGTGGCCTTCGCCAACCCGAGCTGATGTCACTTGCCGTTGCCGACGCACAGGATGAGATCGCTCGCCTGGTCTACGGGCGGGCCTTTTCCAGTGTCCTCGCGGATCAGCAGGGGCAGATCACGTCACTCGGCGCGTTGGCACTTTCGGAGATCGAGGGATGGGCGGACCTGTTCGATATGGGAGGCTCGGGGTCGAATGCCCCGGCCGCGTGGAAGAGGTGGCTGGCGCTCAAGACGGGATGACTCATCACGTCCCATTCGGACCAGAGGCGTTCGGACGACTTCAAGCGCGATGCGCGGGCCGCGTTTCAGTCGGCAGTGGCCACGATCGGGACGGGCGAGGTCGATTCGGCCGCGTCGACTGTCACGTTCACGCTCCAGAACGTCCGTCGGTTCGTGCTCATCCGGGCCGCCAGACGGGGCTTGTACCCAACGGTCGAAGAGATCGACCAGGCCATCCAGAGCACGCTCAACGAGGCGTACAACGCCCGACGTTGGCGTTTTCGACGCCTCCTCGTTCGTCTCACGCTGGCGGCCGACAACGCCCTGACGATTAAAAAGCGTGATGGCTCGAACGACTGGACGGCGTTGGCCGCCAATCAGAAGTTCGACATGGTCTCGACCCGGGCCTTGTACTTCGATGCCGACACTGCGGAGAGATCTACGTGGGCCCGCGTCACCACCGATCACGTCAAGTTTGGTACCGCAGACGAGTTCGCGCGGCTGACCGCAGGCGACGCGGGCGATACCGGGCGTCCCCAGCGATTCCGGATCGAGGGTTCGAGCTCTGGTTCGTATACGTGGCACTTCTGGCCGTTCCCAGACGCCGCGTACACGATGTACGCCGAGATCTTCCTCGAGGGCCCGCAGGCCGCCCTTGGTGATACAAGCTTCGATGAGTTCCCTCCGGCGTTCCGCACGGTGCTGCGGGACTCGGTGTTGCTGCGCGTGCTCGAGGACCGTGGCGCCGCAGATCGTGACCTGCGCGAACGCGTGATGCACGCCCAGAGCCAACTGCTTGCCGAGTTCGAGGACGTGCCGGGCGGCGCGGACGACCTTGGCGGCCCCGAGGACGTTTATGGCGATGTCGCCGGGGGGATGATCGGTGGGCCCCTTTGAGCACATCCGCAGGTCCGTGGCCGAGTCGATCGCCCGTCAGGACGACGAGCTGCGAGTTGACGACGAAGGCAACGTCGTGAGCGTTGACGAGAACGCCAGCGTGCGCGAGTACGCCGGCGAGCCCTTCCTCCTTGATGCAATAGGAGGGGCTGCCGATGGCTACGCGACGTAAGGCCCTCTGGGACGCTCTCAAGGCTCTATACGCAGCCGACACCGGCGTGGGCGGGCTGAGCGAGACCGATGGCGTCAACCGCCTCTTCGAGTTCCTATGGCAGCAGGGAACCACTCGCGCCAGGCAGACGCCGTCGGTCTACGTCGAGATCAGCAGCGCTCAGCAGGGGACACTCGAAAATGACGCCGAGCTCATGCTGGTTCGGATGCACCTGTACACGAACCAGCACGCCGACGACGAGTTCGGGCCACAGGACGGCATCTCCGAGCAGATGGGCGAGGTCTTCAACCGAGGCACACTCGCTGCCACGGGCGGCCACACGTTCTGTGAGATTCGGATGAGGCGCGAGTTCAACGCCCCTTCGACGTCAGACCACATCCACCAGGTTCAGGAATACACGGTCCTTGTGAGCTAAACCATGCCAACCTACATCACCAGCGACAAGGGCAGCTTCACAATCACTGGCAGCGGTGCGCCGGTCTCGAATGACGTCAAGCGATGGGCGATCAACTTCACTCGACGGCTGGCAAACGTCACGACCTACGCCGACACCGCCAACAAGTACGCGGCGGCGCTGCCAGACGGGTCGTTCCAGTTCGACGTCCAGTTCGACGACGCCGGATCAGCCGCTCCGATTCCTAGCGGGACCGAGATCAACTTCACCGGCGTTGCGGGCACGGGCGCCAGCTACGCGTTCCCTGGCATCATCGAAGGCAGCGACATGCAGACCGAGCGCGATGGTGGGGCCCGTGCGTTCGTCATGCGGTACACAGGCCGGATCAATGGAGATGTGACGGTAACGTAATGGCCGACGGTGACGCACCAATTCGCGATGCCTTTGTCGTCCGCGTCAGGATCGAGGTGGACGAGGAAGACCTTGAGCGGCAGATCGCCGACGCTGTCAGTCGCGCCACCGATGGCCTGGGTGCCTCCATTGGAGACGCCCTTGGCACGGCTGGAGCACCGCGTGGCGATGCTGGCACCCAGGCCCAGGAGATCGCCGAGGCCGTCCAGCGGGCAATGGAGGGCCTACTGGATCGGCTGCCGCAGGCTCAGGATCCCGAAGGCATCGAATCGCCGCCGGACCCGATCGTGGCTGTTGACGACCTCAAGACGATGGTGGTCGATTCCGAGCAGCTCCGAATCCTGGACGACATCCTCGAGCAACTCAACCGGCTCGTGGCTCTCATCGAGGAGGGCCGTGACGAATGAGCCAGATCGGCACCGATCCTGTGGCTCGACGCCTGTTCCAGGGGAACGAGGCTGAGGACGATCTGCGCTACAAGCGGATCGTCGAGCCGTACGTGATCGACAATCTGCCTTCTGGCGACATCAACAGCGCGGTCTTCACCGAGGCCCACTTCCCTGCGAAGGGCTCTCCCCACCCCGAGATTGACGAGGCCGTCCTGGTCAACCGCCGCCTCTTCGGTCGGATCAACCAGCGTCAGTGCCTCTACCTGCTCACCTATCGCAGCAACCTCCCGTTTGGCGCGGCTTTCCGCGGCGCTTCGAGCTCAACGAATGCCACGCGCCAGATCACGGCTCCTCGGTGGCAGC
>CALCCF010000034.1 GCA_937899905.1 uncultured Phycisphaeraceae bacterium | reverse complement strand
TGAACAGCAACGCCGTGAGTGTGCTACTCATCATTCGCAATCGCCTGGAGCAAGACAGCTGCGAGCTCGTTTTGCGGAACGTCTCACCGGAGATACGCGAGCTCTTGAGGTTCTTGTGCCTCGATCGGCTGCTGCCGATCATTGACACGGATGTCGAGGGGCAATCGTGATGGTTGATGTTGCCCGCGGCGACTCCTAGCTCCCAACTGTCGTCTAGTGATCCAGAAGCAGCATATCTTTGCTTTGCTCTAAAGTGGCGCCTCGTGCTCACCGTCACCCCTTGACAACTCAATCGTGGATTCTCGTTGAGATGATGACGCATGATCCAATTGGCTGGTTCGAGTGAGTTGCACTCTGTGTGCCACATAGGCGTGCAGAAGTTGCGACCACGATTGCCTAGCTTGTAGTCACCTTAGCGATCGGATCTTGCGGCATGTACAGGTTGTGTCGCGTGGCCCGTGTCGCAAGACGCTCATGGATTACTCCCGATCCCAGCGCAATTGGCGACGGTCTTCACTACTTTTCCCGCCGGTGCCAACCGACGCAGTCCCATCGAATCCCCGGCCTGTCAAGACTCTGGCGAGTGTCCGTTGAGGCGTCGCTGTAGCTACGCGAAGTCTAAACGAACGGCCGGTCTACGGGCAGCCCGCATCGAAATCGTTGCCGAACGCTAGGAAGTCGAAGATCGTGAGCTCGCCATCGCCGTCGAAGTCGGCAGCGGGGTCGCCCGCGTCGAAGAGGTTCTGGAAGCTCAAGAAGTCGAAGATCGTCAGGTCGCCGTCGGCGTCCAGGTCGGCCGCACACTGACATTCGTCGGGTACATTGTCGAGGTTTGCGTCGCGGCTGGTGCCGTTGGCGATGTCGATGATGTCGTGCACCCCGTTGGCGTTGCAATCAACGGGAATGTCGCCCTCCGCGCTGACCAGCCCGCGGATCTGCTGCTGGCTGCCATCGGGTGCGCCGGGCCCGCCTTGCCCTCCCGGCCCAAGGTCGAAGATCGCGTCGGTCAGATCGACGTCGGCAATGCCGGCGACCCAGATGCCTATGCTCGGCCCTCCGACACCAGAGCCACCGGTGCCACCGTTTCCACCGCGTCCGCCATTGCCACCGCGCGCGCCATTGGAGCCGTCGTCTTGCTCGCCGCTGCCGCCATACTGGTTGCCGGCGGTGCAGATCCACACGCCACCGTTTCCCCCGGCTCCGCCCCGGCCACCCTGGTTGCCTTTGCCGCCGTCGCCGCCGCCCACGTTGGAGCAGGTCGCTCCTGTCACGATTACTTCTGTGGAGTCCTGGATCTCCACGCCGCTGGCCGCGCCGCCTCCGCCACCGCCCGCGCCACCGTTTCCACCGCCACCACCAGCACCGCCGCCAGCACCACCGCCGCCCCAGCTGTTGCAGCCGCTGGTTCCGCCGCCACCGCCGCCGCCGCCGCCACCGCCCGAGCCCCCCTCACCCCGCTCGCCAGCTGAGCCGCTGCCGCCCCGATACAAGCCGTCGGTCAGGACGCCTTCCCGCCCATGGGGGCCCGGGAGGCCATTCAGTCCATTACCGCCATCTTGCCCGAGGAACGAAGGAAGGCCGGGGAAGTCGAACGGGCACCAGTTGCCCAGGCCCGATGGGATGCCGGCCCCGCCCTCGCCTCCGCGCGGTCCCTGTCCTTGGCTGCCACCCACTCCGACTCGATCATCGCGACCCGGCCGGCCACCGGTGCCGCCGGGGAATCCAGGCCCCGATCCACCGACGCCACCGGTCGGACGCGTTCCCCTGTTGCAGAACAGGTCGCCATCGTCCTCGACGCCACGGCCGCCGCGACGACCGTCCTCACCACGCCCGCCGTCGGGCGTCGATCCGGTCGCGTCGCGGCCGTCTTCACCCAGCCCGGCGATGAATTCACAGTCGCTGATGAACACATCTCTGCAACCAAGCAGTGAGAGGCCGTACGCGCTCGGATCGAAGGAACTCGACGTCGTGAAACTGATGCCGTCGAGCAGGATGCCGATGCGACTCTGGACGACCGGGGTATTGAGCCGGACCTCGGTGCGGTTGGTGTCCGGATCTCGAGACCACCCATCGGCGGCATCGAAACCACCCAGAATTTGCTGTTGGTCAAAGAGTGAGGCCGTGTCGTAGACGCCCTGATCGAGGTAGATCGGCCGAGTGCCGCTGTAGAGCGAGGTTGCCCGGTTGAGCGATGCGACGGGCTGATCGATCGTGCCGTCGTTGGCGTCGTCGCCGAGCGTTGCCGAGACGTAGACCGGGCCCTGCTGGCCGAGCGTGGTCGAGGCCAGGCCCGCCGCGAGCAGCACGGCGGCAGTCCGGCAAGAGCGCGTCATCGGGTTTGTCTGGGTCATCGGAGTCTCCAGTTGGTTCTGCGTTTGGCTTACGATAGAGAGGCGGTCCCTCCGCCTGGGGTGTCACCCGAAACGCGTCAATGCGAGAGAGACCCGGCAATCGATTCCAGAGGTTTTTGCGATCTACGACGAGGCCAGCCCAGACCAGACCCAGTCCACGCTGCTGCTGCTCGCCGCGGCCGACGGCGACGCGTCCGCCGCCGAACGGCTGGCGCCGATGGTGTATGACAACCTGCGTCGCCTCGCCTCGGCCCGTCTTGGTGGTGGGGCGGACTGGACCTGCCAGCCGACCGCCATCGTGCACGAGGCGTACTTGCGGCTGGCCGACCAGGATCGCGTCGATTGGCAGGGCCGAACCCACTTCTTTGCACTCGGGGCCGAGATGGTCCGCCGCGTGATCGCCGACGAGGCCCGCAAGCGAGGACGCCAGAAACGCGGCGGCGGGTGGGGCCGCGTTACCCTGGACGGCGCGGCCTTCGATGCAGATTCAAGCCCGGTCGACCCCATCGAGCTCGAAGACGCGCTCACGAAGCTCGCTGAGGTCGATGAACGAGCGGCGCGCGTGGTATCGCTGCGTTTCTACGGCGGCCTGACCGAGCCCGAAGCCGCGGTGATCCTGGGCGTCAGCGAACGCACGGTCCGCGGCGACTGGCGGAGCGCCAAGGCCTTCCTCAGGCGCGCACTTGCGGCGAAGGACGAGGCCGATGACCAGTGACGATCTCTACAGCCGGGCCAAGCGAGCCTTCCTGAAAGTCTGCGACGCCGAGCCATCGGAGCGTGCATCGCTCCTCGAACGACTCTGCGCGGATGATCACGCCCTGCGGGCCGAGGTCCTGAGCCTACTGAGCCACGATCTCGATGACGCCGCATTCGGGGATCACCTTCCGTCAGGCGCAATGGTTGGTGGGTTTGAGATCTGCGGCATGCTCGGTGAAGGCGCGATGGGCGTGGTCTATGAGGCCCGCCAGAAGCAGCCGCCGCGCCCGGTCGCCCTTAAGGTCGTGCGTGGTGGGGCGGCGCCCGTCTCGCTGAGGCGTCGGCTCGAGCACGAGTCCGCCGCTCTAGCACGGCTCCAGCACCCCGGCATCGCAGCCGTATACGAGGCTGGATTGGATCGCCCGACCGGTGCGCCGTTCTTCGCAATGGAACTCGTGCGCGGCAAGCCCATCACGGCCGCCGCCTGCAGCCTGCCGATCGAGGACCGCATCGAGCTGCTCGCGCAGATTGCAGACGCCGTCCAGCACGCACACCAACGTGGAGTCATTCACCGAGACCTCAAGCCGGGGAACATCCTGCTGGACCAGCAAGGCCAGCCGAAGATCCTGGACTTCGGCATCGCAAGGTTCACCACCGAGGGCGATGCGGCGATGACGCTGCGCACACTGCCCGGCCAGGTGGTAGGCACACTCGCCTACATGAGTCCTGAGCAAGCCGCCGGAGATCCCACGTCTATCGATGCTCGATCCGATGTCTATGCGTTGGGAGCGCTCGGGTACGAGTTGCTGTCCGGTAGTGTGCCAGTGGACGTTGCGAACAAGCCGCTGCCCGAAGCGCTCCGCGCCGTCCAAGAAGACGAGCCTCGCAAGCTGGGTACGCTCGACCGCTCGCTTCGCGGCGACTTTGAGACCATCTTCGATCGTGCTTTGGAAAAGGACGCGGATCGCCGATACCCCTCGGCCGCAGCCCTTGCCGAAGACCTGCGGCGTGCACTGCGGCACGAACCGATCGTTGCACGGCCGGCGACGACAATGTACCAATTCCGCAAGTTCGCTCGCCGGCGCAAGGGCTTGGTCGCCGCGATGGGCGTAGGAGCAGCAGCGTTGGTCCTGGGCACGGCGTTTAGCACCGCCTTCGCAATCCAAGCCTCCCAGCAGCGCGAACTCGCGGATCGCCGCTTCGCGGACGTGCGCGGCATTGCGAACACCATGCTCTTTGAGCTCCACGACGCGATCGAGACCGTGCCGGGCACTATCGATTCGAGGCGGCAGCTCGTCGAGACCGGCTTGGACTATCTCGGGCGGTTGGCGCAAGACGCGGGCGATGATCCGGTGTTGCTCGAAGAACTCGCCGAAGCATACTTTCGCATCGGAGACATCCAGGGCAACCCACGCCGTGCAAATCTCGGCGACCCCGAGGCGGCGCTGGCGAGCTACGAGCGCAGCATCGAGCTGCGGCGCAGGCTGTTGGACATCGAGCCGAGCGAGTACTCAAAGCTCGCCGTCGCGCGCACGCAATTGGCACTCGCAGAAGCGCTCACGAGCACGCCCCGGGCGGAGGAATCGGCTGATCGGCTGGAACGGAGCATCGAGACGATCGCCGGGCTCGATTCCGAGCAGGCCGAGAACCTCCGCGTGATGGTCGAGCAACGTCTGGGTACGCAGATGATCAACATGGGGCGCCCGGATGACGCAATCGAGCACTTCCGCCTGGCGCTCGCAGCTTCGGAGCGGCTCGCGCAGAGCGGCCAGCCGGACAAGGTCCGCCGGTTGACAATCGGGCTCAACGGCCTCGGCCTGACACTGATCCGCATGGGCCGGCCCCAAGAAGCGCTGCCGTATCTCGAGCGTTCCATGGAGTTCCGTAGCAGGACGCTGGCCGAGAATCCCGACAGCTCGCGCGCACAGCGCGATGTGGCGCTGGTGCACCACCGCCTGGGCGATGTGCGCCGGAACCTCGACCAGACCCAGACCGCGATCGAGCACTACCGTGCGGCGCGCGAGATCCTCACGGGTATCGCGTCCACCGATAGAACCGATGCGCGCGCCCAGTTCGATGGCTCAGTGGCCGAAGAGAAGCTCGCGAACGTGCTGCTCGATGCGGGCCTGATCGAAGAGGCTCGGTCACACTTCGAGCTTGCCAGGAATGCTCGGCGGCGACTCTCGATCGAGAACCCGGACAACATGCTCTATGCCATGGCTGCCGCGATCGCAGTCGAGCGTGTCGCCCATTGTTCCAGTGCCCTCGGGGAGCACGAGTCGGCACGTGTGGCCTACGCGAGCACGATCGAGACCGCAGAGCGTGGCATTGCGGAAGCACCGGACGATGTACGGCTCTGGACCGTCCTCGGTGTCGCGCAGATGGGAATGGGGGAGTCGTTCCTCGACACCGATGACGCCGACCGGGCCGAGGCCCGCGCGTGGATCGAGGCGAGCCTTGCCACGCTGCGTTCGATGCGGGACCAGGACATGATGCCGACTCGCAATACGCTGAACGAGCGCGTCCTCAGTGAGTTGCTTGAGCGATGCGGGCCCGGATAGTACCTCGAGTATGTAGTATTTATTGGCGGCGACCATGCAACCGGCCTAGCCAAGTCTCGCCCAGACTCGATGACCTGGAGAATTCAGTTGTGTTAGCGACCTCGAAGCCGGGAGGGCTGCCAGGCATGCTCCCCAGCTCGTGTATGGATACCTGAGTCTCTCGGAGTTTACCGGTGCGCCAGGAGATCGCTCACGTACTAGCGCCCGGAGGTGTTAGTGGCGTCACACTCCAGTCGCGTGCTAGGAGTCCGACCACAGGGAGCAAGCCTTATCGCCCTGGACAAAAAATTTTGCGGGGGTCTTAGTTCAGTCCTCGGCGTCCCTAGCAAGGGTTGCGGTTGGCGGCGAGGCCGTGACACGTTCGAGGAAGCGTTACTCAACCCTGACTCTCGTCCAGTGCACACAATCACGAAGAGTTGCCTAAAGAGGAACTCTCTTACGGCCGGTTGAGTTTCCCAGCGCGGACCATGGCTAGAACGGCCGTCTGAACGGATTCAGGTAGTTCGCCCCAAGCATCGATCACGGCTGCCAATCGGGGGTCAATTGGGGGCCAATCTTCGGCTACTGCTGCGCCTACTGCAGCGCGTGCATGGAGTGTGTCCGTAAGTCCTAATGTTACAGGTATTTGTGCTGAAGGCGTAGCGGATTTTAAGTCCGCCGCGTCTGCCGATTCCGCCACGGGCCCGTGGACGTCTGTGCCTCGGACAGGATAGCGCGGTGCATACTCCCTGATAAGCGGGATGGCGGCCCAGACGCTCACACGGACACGCCTTGGGATATGCATCTGTGCCACGTTGCGATGATCTCGAGATGTAGGCACGCGACTCTCTTTCCGAGCACCCATTGCATACCTTCTCACAGTGATGCGTTCGTTGTGTTGACGCTCTGAACAACAGTGGGTCCGCGCAGAGAACCAAGGGGGTTGCCATGTTCGTCGTCACCAACCGCACACTGAATTCTGGGGGCACCGGTCTGAAGAAGTTCGGCGATCGTCCGAATCCCCAGGGGCCAAACGAGCTTCGGCTCGTTGAGGCCTCCCGATCCAGTCACGGCTGGGACGTGAAGATCTTGCCCGACGAGTGCACCCAGACGATGAAGCGGTCGGCTGGCCTCGAACCCGACCAGCCCGCGTTCGCCAGCGCGTACGTTGCGAAGAAGCTCCTGGCTCGCGTGCGGAAGCAGAAGCGGAACGTGCTGTTCTTCGTGCACGGGTACAACAACAACATGAAGGCCGTTCTGGATCGAGCGCACGAGCTTGAGAGGACTTATGACGTCGAGGTCATCGCTTTCAGTTGGCCGGCCAACGGTGGTGGTGCCCGTGGTGTTGCGAGCTATCTGAGCGACAAGGCCGACGCGAGGGCGTCCGCCGGCGCTCTCAGTCGATGCCTGGCCAAGCTCCACGAGTACCTCGATACGTTCAATCGCGAGCGGCTGGCCGCCGTCTACGCGAAGGCGGACGCCCTCTACGGCCCCGAATCGAAGGGGAAACACAAGGACGACTTTGAGCGACGAGACGAGTACATCAGCACGCACTCCGAGCGAGGTTGTCCCTTTACGGTCAACCTCATGCTGCACAGCATGGGGAACTACCTCTACAAGCAGGTCATGTGTTCCTCGGCGTACCAGGGTCGGCTGCTGACCTTCGACAACGTCGTCATGGTGGCCGCCGACACCAACAACGCCAACCACGCGAGCTGGGTTGATCCAATCCGGGCCAGGAATCGCGTGTACGTCACGATCAACGAAAGCGATCGCGCGCTGCGTGCCTCACGGATCAAGTCTGGCCAGGAGCAACTCGCGAGGCTCGGGCACTTCCCGTTCAATCTGTACGCCGAGTCGGCCGTCTACGTGGACTTCACTGACGCTCGCTACGTGGGCTCGTCTCATGCGTACTTCGAGGGAGGGCCCCTCCAGAACAACAAGGTGCGCCGGTTCTTTGCGGAGGCCTTCAACGGGGATCGGGCCGAACGTCGGCTCGACTACGAGTCGGCGACAAACACGTACCGAATCGCGTGATATCGCGTGGTACCTTGCCGCTTGATCTGATTGCGCCCGTTGTCCGCTACGTGAGCGCGGCGATCGCCTCGGCCATCGTGCGAGCGGCCTCGGCTCGATGGCTGATCGAGTTCTTCTCGTCGGCGGAGAGCTCGGCGCTCGTGCCGTTGAATCGGGGAGCGACCAGGAACAGTGGGTCGTATCCGAAGCCGCCCTCTCCCTGGAGCCCACGCCCGATCCTGCCGGCAAACGCCCCCTGGCTTGTCGCAACCACGTTGCCTTCCGGGTCAGCAAGCACCATCACGCACACGAATCTCGCGCTTCGTTCCTCGTTGGGCACGTCGGCGAGTTCACGAAGCAGCCGAGCGTTGTTTGCCGCGTCTCGCTCCGCCCTCGGGCGATCGTCCTCGGCCCCGTCCGTGCTGTAGTGGCTGGAGATCACGCCGGGCGCTCCGTTCAACGCATCGACCACAAGGCCCGAATCGTCGGCGAGGCACCATGTTCCGGTCTGCTTGGCGTACGACCGCGCCTTGATGGTTGCGTTGGCCTCGAAGGTGCTGCCGGATTCTTCGGGCTCGGTTGTCCCTGCTTCGAGATCACCCAAGCCGACGACACTGATGCCGAGGTTCGCAAAGATAGGGCGTAACTCGGCTACCTTGCCTGGGTTGGCGGTGGCGATGGTGATTGGGTTCATGCAGTAGATTAGCGTTCGGGTGGCGGTTGACCTTGAACCCCGCCGGGGCTTCACTGGGGCGTGGACGACCCGGGCCAGACAACCCAGCACGGTGCCACGGCCTTCGCGCCCGCCACGGCGTCCAAGGCCGGGCCAGGCGCCACAAGGACGACCGGCTCGAAGCGTCCCATTCTTTTCACCGCCTTCGAGCCCAGCGGCGACGACCACGCCGCCCCGGTGATCGCCGAGATCATCGGGCGGCAACCCGAGCGCCCGGTATACGCCTGGGGCGGGCCGAAGATGGAGGCCGCCGGGGCCGTGGTCATCGAGCGGACGGGCGACGACGCGGTGATGGGCCTTCCCGGGCTGGCCAAGATCCGCGAACACAAGCAGATCAACGCAAAGATCAAGCGGTGGATGGCCCACCACAACCCCGTGCTCCACGTACCGGTCGACTCTCCTGCGGCAAACTTCCCGATCGCCAAGATGGCCAAGGCCCAGGGCACGGGCGTGGTCCACCTCGTCGCGCCCCAGGTCTGGGCGTGGGGGCGTTGGCGAGTCAACAAGCTCCGCCGCCTGACGGATCTGGTCCTCTGCCTCCTGCCCTTCGAGGAAGGCTGGTTCACCACACGAGGCGTGCCGGCCCGATTCATCGGCCACCCGCTGTTTGACCACGAGCTTGATCCGCAGCGGGTGCTCGACACCGCGCGGACGCTTCCAGAATTCAACGGTGGCGAGCCAACCGGCCCATGGCGCATCGGCTTGTTCCCGGGCAGCCGGCCTAGCGAGCTTGAAAAGAACCTGCCTCTGTTACTCGGGGCGTTCCGGGAACTGGTCGAGTGCGACTCGTGCCAACGCGAAGAACGGGCACCGGTGGCGATGATCGTCGCCGTCAACGACGCTGTGGAGCAACGGTTGCGCGAGCTCGCGGAGCAGCACGGCGGCGTGCCCGAGGGCGTCTCATTCATCGCCGGGGATACCGATTCGGCCGTGCGATGGGCGGAGCTCACCCTCGTTGTGAGCGGCACGGTGACGCTGCAGATCGCCCGCCAGGCCCGACCGATGGTGGTGTTCTACAAGTCTAACAAGCTGCTGTACAACCTCATCGGTCGCTGGGTCGTGCTGACGCGGTACTTCACGTTGCCCAACCTCATCGCCGGCACACGCGTGGTCCCCGAACTCGTGCCACACTTCAACGGCGCCGAACCCATCGCCGCCGCAGCGCGCGAGCTCATCACGAACCCCGCCGCCCTCGAGCAGCAGCGCCAGGACCTGGCCAATATCGCCGGTCGCTTCGATGGCCTGGAGGCGTCGATGGCGGCGACCGATGCCATCCTGGAGCAGGCGGCCCGCCGGGAAGCCTGAGCCACCCTCTCGCTGAGGCGTTACCCAGATGTTGCGCCAGGAAGCCTGGGGCGAACGTATCCCTGTGTGTGAGGGTGCCACACGGTGCCAGATCACAAAGGAGGCTCTCATGCTCAGCTCTCGGCGGAGGTTTCTCGGAAGCGTTCTCGGTCTTTGCTTCGCGACCGTGGCGATTGTGCCGCCCGCACACGCGCAGGACCGCGACGACGCGATCCAGCCGGGTATCAACATCGTCGTGCCCCAACGCCGCGTGTGGATCGAGGGCCAGCGCCGCTCCTCAATCGAGATCCGTTCGGTCGAAGTCTCGGCTACGGCGACCGAGCAGGCCGCCACCACGACGATCCGCATGACGCTGTTCAACCAGGGCCGCCAGATGGCCGAGGCACAGGTGCTGCTGCCCGTCCCCAACGGGGCTGCGATCAGCGGCCTGCGGCTCGAGGGCCTGGGAGAGGCAGGCATTGCCACCATCATGCCCGCCGACGAGGCCCGCAAGATCTACAACCGCATCGTCGCGTCGATGCGCGACCCCGCGTTGCTCGAATTCGTCGGCACGAGCCTCGTTCGCTCGAGCGTGTTCCCCGTGCCCGCGCAGGGCGAACAGGTCGTCAGCATGACCTACGACCACGCGCTCGAAGCCGACGGCGATCGCCTCGAGTACGTCCTGCCGCGTTCGGCCGAGCTGATGGTCCAAGGCGCCCCGTGGTCGTTCACGATGACGATCAACGGTGCCCGGCCGATCGCTACCACGTACTCGCCGACGCACGACATGGCCAGCGAACGGAAGTCAGCCAGCGGCGTCCAGGTCTCTGTCGGGGCCGATGCCTTCAGCGGCACGCCCGGCGCGCTCCGTGTCGGCTGGATCCGCGAGCCCCTGGAAGCCGGAATGCTCGCCAGTTCCTTCATCGCCTACCCCGAGGCCGATGGCGGCGGGTACTTCATGCTCGTTGCCGGCCCGCCAACGCTGGCCGGCGATCGCCCCGCAGCAAAGCGCGAGGTCACGCTTGTCATCGACAAGAGCGGTTCGATGCGCGGCGACAAGATCAAGCAGGCCAGCGAGGCCGCCATCCAGGTTATCAGCGGCCTGAACGACGGTGAATCATTCAACATCATCGCGTACTCGGACACGATCGATCGGCTCGGCGAGCGGGCGGTCGTCAAGACGCCCGAAATCCAGGCCGAAGCGATCGCGTTCATCCGGGGCATCAATGCCGTCGGCGGCACGAACATCCACGATGCCCTGCTCGCTGCCTTGCGGGCCCAGCCAGCGCAGGACACACTGCCCATGGTCATCTTCCTGACCGATGGTTTGCCTACCGTCGGCGTGACCCAAGAGGGCGCGATCCGCGATGCCGTAGCCAACGGCAACGCCCACGACCGCCGCATCTTCGGATTCGGCGTGGGCTACGACGTCAACGCGCCGTTGCTGACCGCCGTGAGCCGGACCACGCGCGGCGCGCCGACGTTCGTCTTGCCGCAGGAAGATGTCGAGGTCAAGGTCGGCCAGGTGTTCAAACGCCTCACCGGACCCGTGCTGGCCTCGCCCAAGCTCGCCCCGATCGATCCCGCGCACGTACGAGACATGCTCCCCAGCGAGCTCCCAGATGTCTTCGAAGGCGACCAGATCCTCGTGCTCGGCCGCTATACGAGCGAAGACCAGAAGCTCCGGTTTACCCTCGATGGTGACGCGGGCGACCAACGCCGAGGATTCGAGCTGTCATTCGATCCATCTCGCGCCAGCGTGGAGCACGCGTTCGTGCCGAGGCTGTGGGCTCAGCGCCGGATCGCGCAGCTCGTGGAGGCGATCCGGCAAGCTGGTGCCGACGGCAAGGGCGAGATCAAAGACGAGCTCATCGAGGAGATCGTCGCGCTCAGCACACGCTGGGGCATCCTGACCGAGTACACCGCGTTCCTCGCAATCGAGCCCGGTATGGATCTTGGGGATCAGATGGCTGTTGGCGGGATAGAGCTCGATGCGCTCGGCGTGCAGCGGCTCGAATCGAGTTTCAATCAGGTCGCGCCGATGGAGCCTGACCCACGTATCGCGATGCGAGCGCGCTTTTCAGCGGCGGTCGATCAGCGCACCGGCGTCGATGCCGTCCAGCAAGAAGCAATGAACCAGGCGTCGGCGATGTCGGGATTCGTTGTCGCGAACAGTCTCGAAACCGCTGGAGGCGCCCAGGTCATCCTGAGAGGCATGCGTCAGGTCGCCGACCAGACCCTGTTTAGCCGCGGTGGCCAGTGGGTCGATTCCTCGCTCATCGAAGCCGTCGATGGCAACAATGCCGATGTGGACGAGACCGTCGAGTTTGCCAGCGAGCGGTACTTTGAGCTTGCCGAGGAACTGCTTGCCGAGAATCGCCAAGGGCTGCTCGCCCTGGGCGGCGACGTGATGCTTAACCGCGGCGGTCGCATCATCCTCGTACAGGCACCCCGGGCCGAGGCTCCCTGATGGCCCGGGCACGCGTGCTCATCGTCGAGGACGACGCCGGCGTGCGCACGGCGGTGGCCGAAGCCCTCGACGCCTTTGGCTACGACTCGGCCGATGCCCAGGACGGACGGGCCGGCCTGGAGCGCGCCCTCGGTGAGGCGTTCGATCTCGTGCTCCTGGATGTACGCATGCCGCATATGGACGGTCATGAGGTCATGGCCGAGCTGCGGCGCGCACGCCCCGGCTTGCCGGTGATCTTCCTCACCGCGCGCGGCGAGAGCGAAGAACGCGTCCGCGGGCTGCGTGGTGGGGCGGATGACTACGTCGTCAAGCCGTTTGGCGCTGATGAGCTCATCGCCAGAATCGAGGCCGTACTGCGCCGCAGCCCCGAGCGCCCGGCGGCGGTGAAGGAGGTCCGCCTCGATGGCCTGGTGATCAATCTTGCGCGGCGAGAGGTCCAGCGTGATGGGCAAGCGCCGCACCAGATCACCGAGAAGGAAGCCGCGCTGCTCGGCTATCTCGCCGCGAGCCCGGGCAGGGCCATCTCCCGAGATGAGTTGCTCAGCCGTGTGTGGGGCCTGGATCCCCGCGGCGTGCGTACGCGAACGGTGGACATGGCCGTCGCCCGCTTGCGTGAGCAACTCGGCGACGATCCCGCCGACCCGCGCGTCATCGTGACCGTGCGTGGTAAGGGGTACATGCTCTCGGGTCTGGCCGCCCCCGGGGAGGTTCCGCTCTAGGTGCGAACGCGTCGCGTCTTGCCGTGGGTCCTGTACTTCGTGTGCGCTATTGCGGTGCTCGAGGGGTTGGGCTACGCCGCCTACAAGGCGCTCGACTTGCAGCGGCAGCGACGAGATGACCAGACCATCCAGCGTGCCCTCTCGCGCATGGATACGGCGCTTTCGGCTGTCCTCGCCGCCGAGAGCGCGCGGCCGTATTTCCACTATCGAGCGTTCCACCCCGCCGAGCGCGCGTACAGCGCAATGCTCGGACCGATCGAGCCCGGCGAGGTCCTGGTACCCAGCCCGCTGCTTACTGAGGTTCCGCCGTTCGTGAGGCTGCACTTCGAGGTGGATGCCACGGGCGCGGTCACCAGCCCGCAAGCGCCCGATGGCAATCTGCGAGACCTCGCCGAGGCCGAGTATGTCGCCGCTGATGATGTAATCGCCGCCGAAGCCCTGCGGCTCATGCTGGCCCAGCTCATTGAAGCGCGCGGAGTTCGCCTTGGTTCTGCGTCTGTCGTGTTGGATGATGTCGGAGGTTCCGACTCGAGCCAGGCATCGTCTGCGTTGGAGCGAGCCGAGTCGGATACGTTCGCGGGCCGGGGCATCCGCGCGTTCGAGCTTCCGTCGCAGCCGATCCCCGCGATGCAGCAACGCCAAGCCCCACTGACCCAGCGAGCTTTCCAACCGCAAGAGGTCATCCTCGGTCCGCTCGCCGCATCGTGGTTGCGAGGCGATGAATTGGTGCTGAGTCGTGATGTGCGAGTTGGTGAAACGCGGTTCCGCCAGGGTGTCTGGCTCGATTGGCCCTCGCTCAGCGTTTGGCTTCTCGGGCAGATCCGCGACATCGTTCCCGAGGCCGCGCTGACGCCTACGAGTGGCGACGCACGCTCGTTGACCACGATTCCGGTCACGCTCGATGCAAGACCCTCAAGTAGTATTGTCGATGAACTCGGCTCGCCGCTCGGCGTCATTCTCGTCCTGACGTGGTTTGCAGCCCTGCTGGCGATCATTGCCATCGGTGTTGTGCTGCGGATCGCCACGGGCCTAGCCGAGCGAAGAGGGCGCTTCGTGTCCGCAGTAACGCACGAGCTCCGCACGCCGATGACGAGCCTGCGCCTGTATGCCGACTTGCTGGCAAGCGATGCCGCCAAGGACGAGGCACGGCGTGCGCGCTTCGTAGCCACGCTGCGCGACGAGTCGGCCCGTCTCGCCCGGATCATCGAGAACGTACTGGTCTATGCCCGGCTCGGTCGATCGAACGGGGACGATGGCGCTCCGAGGCCACTGATAGCTGACGCTATCGATCGCGTGAAGCAAGATCAGCGGCGCGCGCTGGAAGAAGCTGGTCTTGCGGTAGCGGTCCAATTCGGGGAGGGGGTCGCCGAACGCAGGCTCGATGCCGATGGCGATGCTGTTGCACGGATCATTGGCAATCTCGTCGAGAACGCATGCAAGTACGCGAGGCCGAGCGAGCGCAACGAGCTTGAGATCCGCGTCAATGCGGATGGCCACAAGGCTCTGATCACCGTGCGAGACTGGGGCCCGGGCATCCCGTCACGAGAGCGTCGGCGCATCTTCGAGTCGTTCCATCGCTCGGTCCGCGACGAGTTCCGAGAAGACGGCCTCGGGCTCGGCCTCGCACTAGCGCGAGGTCTGGCACGTCAAGAGGGTGGCGCACTCTCGCTCGACGATGTGAGCCCAGGCGCGAGCTTTACCGTCTCGTTGCCGCTGGTGACTGAGCCGTAGCGGTCGTTCGGCGCGCCGAGAGTCCCCAAGCCGATGGATCGATGCGTACCCGCCCAAGATCGGGCTGCCCCGGCAAGAGCGGACGTGGCCACGAGGCGCGTATACCTTCCGCCGGCACGCTTTGCAGCCCGACGAGAATGGTTCCATCCGGCTCCATCCAGCTCTGATCGATCGGCAGCGTGAACGCCCAACGGTCTCTTGCTGTAGTGAGAATGGCCGGTTCGCCTTCGCCTGCCATGGGGCCCAGCACCTCGGTCGATGTCACGCCCGTGCATCGGATGGTCAATTCGGCCCTCGCCTCTTCATTCGGGCCAAACGCCACGCGGATGGAATCCGTGGCCGTAAGGGCGCGCCCCGGCTCCGGCAGTTCGCAAGGCTGCGTTCGCACCTCGACGTAGATCGCCCAACCGCTCGCATTGCTCAAAGGAAGCTCAAGACGCGGGTCGCGATGCACCAGCCCGCCAACCCAGCCGCGCGATCCGGGCGCAGGCGACCGTCCCGTTCCCACCCGAATTCCCGGGAGTGTCCAGTCGTGCCAGAAAGGCCCGATCGAGACTCCGGGCGGCTCGAGTGGGATTGCGCCGGTCGCGACGGGCAGCGAACGTGTGCGCCCTCCGAGCCGTACCTGCCACACGCCGGTGGTCGGTCCGCTGGTATCGGCCGCGGCGGGCAGCTTCACCAACTCGTTGGGCGCCACCATGCCGTGGGCCGTCCATCGCCCACCGGGTGCGCGCGACGAGAGCAGAGCTTCTCTCGTGGATAGGTTCACAACGGAGATCGTTCCCCCGGCGATGCCGCCGGCATCGTCCGCAACCCACGCGAGCCATTGGGGCTGTCGATCGAGGAACGCCTCCGCGGTGCGCACAACCGAGGCGTCGGATGCCTCGGGGCTGTGCAGCGCACGTATCGTGTCGGTAATGTCCGCGGTGTTCGTCGGCCACATGGGCAGCACGGCGTCGGAAGTACTCACGCACCTGGTCAGGGTCTCGATCCAGCGATCGGCAATCGCAGCATCCGCCTGACGCAGTCGACGCTCGGCGGCCTCGGCCAGAGCGCTCCACCGCACAGCCCAGGCTTCCAATGCTGGGTCGGCAAACGCGTGACGCGGCGCTTCGAGGCCGAGGCGCTCCAGCGCGAGCTGGGCCCGCCACCGCAGCCGGGGCTCACCGAATTCGGGTTCGAGCAGTCGCAGAAGATCGGCTAGCTGAGCGTCGGGTGGACTCCGCGAATCTGATCGCGTGACTGGCTGCTCGGTCAATTCTGGGACAACCCAGTAGCTCGGCACGCGGGCGCCATCCATCCACAGGTCGAGGCCAAGCGAGGCGCTCGGGATGCTCGCAACCAGGAAGGTCCGCGCCTGCTCGACTCGTGGGGATGATCGCGTCCAGCCGGAGTTATTCGCGAGCCACTCGTTGCTTGAGTTCGATCGAGTGGGCACGAAAGTCTCGATCGACGTGTCGATCGTGCGGCCGTCGCTGAAACGGAGCGGCGGCGCATCGAAGGGATCGTCACCGGCAGAAACGCCGGCGAGATCGATCGGCGTGACCAACACCTGGCCGGCGATCAATGCCGTAGGAGACTCGATGAGCCGAGGCCGCTCGGTTGAGGCAGCGCACGCGACAAGGAACGTGGTGATGGCGAGCGTGAGAGCAAGGGCAGTCTGTCGCCGCATGGCCACCGTCCCGTCCTCCCCCAGGCGTAGTTGCAGGCCTTACTCCGGCGCGCCGCCGGAGTAGTCATAGATCCATTGGCCGATGGCACGCTCGTACTCGAGCACCTCGCCGCTGGCGAAGAACAGGCCAAGCTCACGCTCGGCAGCCTCGGGGCTGTCGCTGCCGTGGATCAGGTTGAAGCTGTTCGAGACCCCGAAGTCGCCGCGGATCGTGCCGGCGTCGGCCTTGGAGCCGAACGTCGCGCCCATCATCGAGCGACAGATCGCGATGGCGCCGATGCCACGGACGGCCAACACGAGCACCGGGGCCGAGGTCATGAAACGCACCAGCCCGTCGTAGAACGGCTTGCCGTGGTGGTCCTTGTAATGCGTGGCGGCCAGGTCCTGGCTGATGGTCATCAGCTTGCAGCCGACGATCTGGAGGCCCTTGTCCTCGAAGCGGCCGATGATTCGGCCCATGAGGCCGCGCTGCACGGCGTCGGGCTTGAGGATGATGAGGGTCGTCTCCATGGTCTGGCTCCTTGGCGGTTTGGGGCACGCGCGGGTGCCGGCGCGTGACGGCTGCTATTGGAAAGGGGCAAGGGTAGGGGGGCGAGCGAGTCGAATTCTGAACGCCTAGTTCTGGGCCACATGGTGCGGGCCGTAAC
>CALCCF010000033.1 GCA_937899905.1 uncultured Phycisphaeraceae bacterium | reverse complement strand
AAACAAAAAACGGACTCCGATCGGAGTCCGTTTTCCAAGTAGTGGGCGATACAGGGTTTGAAGACCCCCTAGAAACACCGAGAAAAACGGATATTTCCGGCGCGGGCGCTCACTCGGCGACGCGCGCCACTCCCCCGGTGGTCCAGGCTGCCCTCGACTGGCTGGCATCCCCGGCTGAGGGGGTGTCCTGATGCGCAAGTACGACCACCTGGAGCGTTGGGGGCACGACGAGGTCGAGGGCATCGACGTCGGCGACTGCCTGATCTTCCCCAAGCTGGACGGCAGCAACGGCCGTCTATGGCGAACCGAGTGGGGCGACATCGGCTTCGGGTCTCGCAACCGCGTCCTGGGGCCTGACGACGACCACATGGGCTTTAGGCGATGGATCGCAGATCAGGCGGGCGCCATCGACCGGGCTCTGGACTCGCTGGGCAACGTGATCATTTACGGCGAGTGGCTGGTTCCCCACACGCTCAAGACGTACCGCCCCGAGGCTTGGCGTCAGTTCTGGGTCTTCGACGTCTGGGACATCGAAGGCGAGCGGTACGTGGCCTACGACGTCTACGCCCGAGAGATCGCCGACGCCGGACTCAAGCTCATTGAGCCCATGGCTCGTGTCCGGAACCCAACCGAGGAACAGCTCTACAAGCTGGTGGCCGCGAACACGGTCCTCATCCAAGATGGGGCGGGGGCCGGCGAGGGCGTGGTCGTCAAGAACTATGCCTTCCGCAACAAGTTCGGTCGGCAGACCTGGGCGAAGATCGTTCGCGCCGGGTTCAAGGAAGAGAACAAGCGGGCGTTCGGTGCCCCGGTTCTAGGTGAGGCGTTCCAGGTTGAGGCCGCGATCGCGGAGGAGTTCTGCACGCCGGAGCTCGTCGCCAAAGAGCGGGCCAAGATCGAGCAGGAGACGACTGACAACCGCCATCTGATTCCACGCCTCCTGGCCACGGTTTTCTACTGCGTGGTCAACGAGGAGATGTGGCCGGCGGTCAAGAAGCACAAGCTGCCGACGGTGGACTTCAAGCGGCTGCGTCGGTTCGTGGAAGACCGAACCAAGCAGTTTGCGCCAGACCTGTTCGGGATAGGTGATGCCGAGGGGGTGCGGTCATGAGCGCCACCGCTGCCCCAATCAAATCCATCCTCCCGTACTTCGGTGGCAAGCGGACACTGGCCCCCCGGATCGTGGCGGAATTTGGTCGTCACCATGCGTACGGCGAGATTTGCTGCGGGTCGCTAGCGGTGCTCATGGGCAAGCAGCCCGCGGCGATGGAGGTCGTGTGCGACCTGTACGGCCATGTGATCAACCTGGCCCGCTTCATGGTCAGCGATCGCTGGGAAGAGCTATGCGGCCGGCTGGCGCGGACGCTGATGCACGACGACGTGTTCCTGGAGGCCAAGGCGAACGCGGCCGACGAGGACCTGTCGATCGAGCTGGTACCCGCCGAGAGCTCGGGCTCGATCGAGGCCAAACACATCGACGCGGCGTACTGGTTCTTTATTCTGAGCTGGATGGGCCGCAACGGAGCTGCGGGCACCCGAGGGTACAACCAGACCATATCGACGCGATACACCAGCAACGGCGGATCCGGCGGCCTTCGCTGGTGCCAAGCTGTCGACAGCATCCCCGCGTGGCGTGATTGATTGCGTTTCGTGCAGTTCAAGCGGATGGACTGCGTGGAAATGGCGTCCCGTCTGGACGACTCGCCCGAGTGGGTGATCTACGCGGACCCGCCCTACCTGCGCAAGGGCAGCAAATACGTACACGACTTCGAGGCCAAGGACCACCGCCGGCTGGCGGAAGCGCTCACTGCGAAGCGTCGGGCACGCGTGGTCGTGAGCTACTACGACGAGCCGGAGCTGGCCGAGCTGTATCCGACTGATCGGTGGACCAAGGTGGCACTCCCCATGCACAAGGGCCTTGTCAACGCCAAGGGCCGCGGCCCTATCGGCCAGGAAATGGCACCCGAGGTCCTTCTGATCAACGGCCCGAGCTGCGTCGAGGGAGGGCTGTTCTCATGACCAAGGCAAGACCCATCATCTTCGACGGCGAAAGCGTGCGAGCGATCATAAGCGAACGCAAGACGCAGACGCGTCGGGTCGTCAATCTCAAGCACGTACTGACGCCGGGCCAGCGACGGATCGGCTTCCACCAGTGCCCGGACCCAGACCAGTTCCGCCACGATTACGTGGTCAAGGGCGTCCCCAGGCTGCACGTCCCGGTGCGGCACCCCGAAGACCCCGATTGGCCGTGGTCGGACTTTGGGTGCAACACGTTTCATGCGCCATGGGATCTGGGTGATCTTCTCTGGGTCCGTGAGACGCATCGGTTCATATGGGCCGAAGGCGATGTCGGCGAACCCAGCGACACGCGATGGGAGTACAAGGCGGGCGGTTGGCATCAGGCGTGCGTTCTCGACGCGCCGACTCTGGATCAGCAGGCCGCCGAACGAGAGTTTGCCGGCGAGCGGTATTCGGTTCGATGGCGATCGCCAATCCACATGCCTCGATGCGCCTCCCGCCTGACCCTCCGCGTCACCGGCGTGCGCGTCGAGCGGTTGCAGGAGATCAGCAACGACGACGCGTGGTGTGAGGGCGTTTCCAACTCGCCCGAGTACGACTGCGTCGCGTACTTCCGCGAGCGATGGAACCAGATCAACGGCAAGCGAGCCCCGTGGGAGAGCAGTCCCTGGGTCTGGGTCGTCGAGTTCAATCGTGTGGAGGACTAGGCGTGACCTGGGACCTGTTCACCCAACTCTGCGTCACAGTCTTCGGCCTGAGCGCGCTCGGCTGTATGCAGATTCACGCGATGCGATGGCGTCGCCTGGGCGTGGTGCTCGGCTTGATCGGCCAGCCCGCGTGGTACGCGCAACTGGTCATCCACGAGCAATGGGGCATGTTGCCGGTGTTCTCCGGGTACACGGCGCTGTGGCTCTTTGGGTTCTGGAACAACTGGATAAGGAAGCCCTGATGAAGCTGTACGGAATCGTGAACGGCAATGGCGAGCACATAGCCATTGATGCTGACGGTGAAATGTGGATTGACAAAGACCAGCAGGTGACGGGCTGCAGGTCGGAACTGATCGATCTTCGCGACGCCATCGACGAGTTCTTGGAAGACACCGCAAGCGATGAAGATGAGGGGGACGAGGACTCATAACCCCCTCTCTCGCCACCCGCATCATCGAATCGCAGGACGCGAAGGAAAGGAAGTGAGTGATGGAATTTGAAGAAGAACAGGGCAGCAACCTCGGCGCATGGATTGCACTCGCCGTCGCGGCTGTGGTGGCGATCGTTTTGATCCTTGGCATCATGCTCGGATGGCCACACTACCGCGTCTACGCCAACGAGCTACGCGGCAAGGCGACGTTGCGTGAAGCAGAGTGGAATCGACAGGTATTGGTCGAAGAAGCCGAGGCCATGAAGCTCGCCGAGATCACGCGGGCCGAAGGCGTAGCAGAGGCCAATCGCATCATCGGCGAGTCGCTGGAAGGCAACGACGAGTATCTGCGGTACCTGTGGATCCAGGGCCTTCACGACGGCAACAGCGAGGTCATCTACGTCCCGACCGAGGCGAACCTGCCCATCTTGGAAGCGGGGCAGCGATGAACTACGTCCTCGAACACACCGCCGACCTGATCGGGATGGGGGTGGGGTGATGGCAAACAACGTAGTGCAACGGTAGTCGCCCGAGCTCGACCAGCTCAAGGCATTGCTTCGCGATGCTCTGAAGACGCTGGAGACTGGCACTGTCGCGAACATCATCGAGGAGCTTGCGGAGCAGTTCTTCAACGATCCCGGACTCAACGGTGTTGACCGACTCGAAGTCCACATGATGCTGGTTGGCATCCTGACCGTGATGACCGAGAGCATCGAAGCGGGAGAAGCCAATGCCTGACCCAACCATGACCCCCTCCGACGCGGTGACGGTACTTGCCACCCTCGACCGTGCGATTGACGCGTACAACAACACGGACACGCTGTACGAGGGCAAGCCGAAGCCCAATCCGCACGAGCGGCGATTCGTGTATATGGATCGGTGCGAGTGGGATGCGGTGCAGCACGCCCTCACCACCATCCTCGACGAACGCGAGCGGTTGTCCTCTATCGAGACACAGCACGACGTAGCTGTCCACGCCTTGGCGGAGGCCATGCGCCGATGGGGAGCCGACGCCAAGTCTGCGGATCGCTGGGTTGACTATCTGACTCAAGAACGCGAGCGGTTGCGGGCTGCCTTGCAAGCCCAGGAAGACTACAGCGGCATGCAGTCGGAGCTTCGGAACGACGGCGCGTTCCCTGAGCCCGACGACCCTCGATACACACCCATCATCGGCCAGTGGGATGGCGTGCAAGGACACCGAGCAAGGTATGAGGCGTTCGCATTTGCACGCCGAGACTATCGCCGCGCCGCCCTCAACCCCGAACAGCAGGAGGTGGGAGGTGGGTGAGCGACGACGCTGCGACATCGATTGGATACACGTGGTCTTGATTGCTGGGGCGCTGGTGATCTGTGGTGCCGTTGTTGCGATGAGCTTCTGGCGGAACATGCCGGAGGACCAACGCGACCACGAGATCCGCATGAAGGAGGTGGGAGATGGGGAGTAGCA
>CALCCF010000032.1 GCA_937899905.1 uncultured Phycisphaeraceae bacterium | reverse complement strand
GCGTACTGCTCGAGGTTGTTGGTCCGAGCGGCACGGTGGTTGCTGGCCTGCTCGACCTCGCCGGGCTGAGCGGGCTCGTGCCCGAGGGGATGGTCGTCACCGCGGGCATCGGCGAGCTGGTCGTGCGAGAGGGGCCCGGCGGTGCCGACCTGGGCGCGAGGCTGCCAATCTCGCCCGAGAGCGCCATGGCGATCGCGGGCGCACCGACCACACCGGCCACCCAGCTCGTGCACATCCGAGATCTGTCGGAGACACCCTCGTCTCGCGCGATCTTCGGGCGGAGCCCCGCCCTGGCCTGGACGATGCTCAACGGCAAGTCGCAGGAGTACGAATTCGTCGCCGCAGTGACGGCGGGCCGACGAACCGATGCGCTGCCGAACGCACCGGTTGGCAACCGTGGTGAGGAACGCCCTCGCGCGAAGGCGGTCGCCATCGTGCTGGAGGCCGCCGATCGGCCGAGCCCAACGTCCGATGGCGTGCACGGGTCGGCCCGGCCCCGGCAGCTTTGGGAGGCCCTGGGCTCGGTCGAGCGGGACGCGAACGGCGACGGCGAGGCCGGTGAAACCCAGGGCGGTCTGGCCTCGGTTGCCTCGCTGTTCGAGCGGGCCCGATGGTCGATCGACCGCTCCGAGGGGCGTGTACGCGGGCGGATCATCGTCGAGCTTTACCGGTCCGAGACCCAGAAGTAGCCGGCGAACGCCACCACTCAACAAGGCCCCGGCCCCCTACCCTTGCCCTCGCACATTGGGAAGAAGCACCGGCAACTGGCCGGCGATGCGGGATCCCGCCGAGACTGCACCTGTTATGGCCGACGCTGGCATTCGGAACGTGGCGATCATCGCCCACGTGGATCATGGCAAGACCTCGCTCGTCGACGGGCTGCTGCGGCAGTCGGGCAACTTCCGCCAGGGCGAGCTCGAAAAGCTGGCCGGCGGTCGCGGCGAGCTCATCATGGACAGCAACCCACTCGAGCGTGAGCGGGGCATCACCATCCTGTCCAAGACCTGTGCCGTGCGCTACGCGCGCCCCGACGCCGAGAACTTCGCGATCAACATCATCGACACGCCGGGCCACGCCGACTTCGGCGGCGAGGTCGAGCGCGTGCTGCGCATGGCCGATGGTGCGCTGCTGCTGGTCGATGCCTTCGAGGGCCCGATGCCGCAGACGCGCTTCGTGCTCGGCAAGGCCTTGGAAGCCGGGCTCAAGCCGCTGGTGGTCATCAACAAGTGCGATCGGCCCGACGCGCGCCCGCAGGGCGTCATTAACGAAGTGTTCGATCTGCTCGTCGAGCTTGGCGCTGACGAGCTCGCGATGGACTTCCCGGTTATCTACGCCTCGGCGCGCGACGGCTGGGCGTCTGCCGAGCAGGGCGAGAAGGGCTCGGATCTGCGCCCGCTTTTCGAGGCGATCCTTGAGCACGTGCCCGTGCCGGATGACGACGCGAGCCAGCCGTTGCAGGCGCTCGTCACCACGCTGGCGTACAGCGAGTACGTTGGGCGCATCGGCATCGGCCGCGTGTTCGCCGGCGAGCTGCAGCAGGGCCAGACCGTCGCGATGCTCAAGCGCGACGGCAGCCGAAAGGACGTGCGCCTCACCCAGCTCCAACGCTTCGAGGGGCTGGGCCGGATCGACACGCCCAGCGTGTCGGCGGGCGATCTCTTTGCCGCTATCGGCATAGAGAGCGTGGACATCGGCGACACGCTGGCCGACCCCGAGACCGCGCAGCCGCTGCCGCCGGTGACCATCGACGAGCCGACCGTGTCGATCGTCATGCGGATCAACGACTCGCCCTTCGGCGGCCAAGACGGCAAGTACGTCACGAGCCGACAGATCCGCGAACGTCTCGACAAGGAGCTGCAGAGCAACGTCGCGCTGCGTGTCGATCCCGGCGATTCGGCCGACGAGTTCATCGTCGCCGGCCGCGGCCTGCTGCACCTTGGCATCCTCTTCGAGACGATGCGGCGTGAGCAGTACGAGATGAGCATCGGGCGGCCGCGCGTGATCATCAAGGAGATCGACGGCGCGAAGCACGAGCCGCTCGAGGTACTGGTCGTTGACGCGCCCGTCGACAGCGTCGGCAAGGTCATGGAGCTCGTCGGCGCACGCAAGGGCGAGCTCAAGAAGATGGAAGACCGCGGCACCGCCACCAGCCACATGGTGTTCGAGATCACCAGCCGGGCGCTCATCGGGTTGCGCAGCCGCCTGCTGACCGCGACGCAGGGTGAGGCGATCATGAGCCACCGTTTCGAGCGGTACGTGCCCATGAGCGGCGACGCCGCCGGTCGGCAGAACGGCGTGATGATCGCCACCGAGGCGGGGCAGGTCACCGCGTACGCCGTCGAGCAGCTACACGACCGCGGCATCCTGTTTGTCAAGCCGGGCGACAAGGTCTACGGCGGCCAGGTCGTCGGCGAGCACAACCGCGACAACGACATCCCCGTCAACATCGTGCGCCTCAAGGCCCTGACCAACATCCGCAGCGCCAACAAGGAGGCGACCGTCACACTCAAAGCCCCACGCGCCGTGACGCTCGAAGATGCGCTCGAGTACATCGAGGACGACGAGCTCGTCGAGCTCACCCCCACAAGCGTGCGGCTCCGCAAGAAGATCCTCGACGAGGGCATGCGCAAGCGTGCCGAGCGGCAGAAGAAGGATAAGGAGAAGGTGGGGGTTTGAGGGATGGCAAAGCCAAAGCGTCTGAAGGCCGCTGACATCATCGAGCGATACGGCAAGCCGTGCACGCTCTTGATCCCAGACCTGAAGGCCGACGAGGGCGACTCGCACGGGAGCTGGCTCGGCCATGTCGAGGTCGCCGCTCCGGGGGAGACGTGGCCAGAGTTCGAGGGAAGGCCGCTTGCCCCTTTGATCCAGTTGCGTCTGGATCAGATGCCGTTCGTGCCAGAGGAATTGCGCGACTTGCAGGTGATCACGGTCTTTGCGCAGTTCGAAGACGGGATGTTGGGGGAGGCATTCCGTTACAAGAAGCCTGGTGCTTGGGTGATTCGTACCTATGTCAACGCCGCGGAACTCATTGAAGTTGAGCGGCCTCCTACCGACTTCGGCTTCGGCGGCGCACCACTGACTTACCAGTTTCTCGAGCGCGACACCCCTGATTGGGAGGACGTCGACCTCGAGTTGGATGAGTGGCCGGCGAAGGGCCTCGATCGGGATTTTCGAGGCCGGGTCGGCGGATGGCCAACACTGGTGCAATCTGAGATCTACTGGGCCCCACACAACAAGCATGCGGCCAACCCGAAATACGCTTTCCAGATCGATAGCGAGCCGGACCTGAACCTGTGGATAGGCGACTCGGGCACGATGTACTTCGGCCGCGGCACGGGCGAGCATTGCGACCAGTGGGTGATGGAGTGGCAGAGCCACTAGGGGCATTCCGTGGACGAGCCGACACACGAGACCGTACTCAATGAGTGGGGCCGTCTCGCTTCCATCCTCCGCCCGGACCTCAGCGGCCAGGCGCGAATCGATGGCAGTTGGATCGGCAAGGTCACGCTGTCACTACCCGGCGAGACATGGCCGACGTGCGAACAACGGCCGTTGGCTCCGATCTTCCAGCTCCGCCTCGACGAGGCACCGTTCGTGCCGGACTCGCTGAAGGACATCGCGTGCGTCACCTTCTTCGCGGAATGCGCTGGAGAAGAACTAGATCCAGAATTCGCGCTGCCTGGTGGGGCCGAAGCCAAGCTCGATGAGCTCGATCCCGAGCAAGCCGGGTGGTGCCTGAGGGCGTACAAGGACGTAGCATCCCTCGTGGAGATCGAACAGGCCCAAGTCGCTTGGCCATTCAAGTCGGCTCCGGGAAGCTGGACGCACGTCGAACTCGATCCGCCGTCTGGTTTTGAGTTTGGGGAAGACGAAGTCCCGGAGTCTGTCGCGGTTGCCTTCGAAGAATCGAAGCTCAAGGGTGTCCGGCTGGGTGGCTGGCCCTCGATCATCCAGGACCAGTTGCCCTGGGGCCCGCGGCAACCACCGCTGCCCGACTGGGAAGGGCGGCCGATCGCGTGGAAGCCGCCGGCATTCCTGCCCGAATACGCGTTTGAACTCACGTGGATTCAAGAGCTGGACCTGAGCTTCGGCGACGTCGGCTCGGTGTACTTCGGGCGCGGCAAGGCCGATCCGGACTGGTGGATCGTCGACCGGCAGTCGTTCTAACTTCGCCGCCGCGGTGAACTTCAGCCTTCGCGAGGAACGGTGTCTGGCAAACAAGACCTCGAGAGCATCGCGTCCGAGTGGGGCCGGCCCGCGTCGTTGCTGACGCCATCGGCAAAGCAACGCGCGCCGATCGACGGCAGCTGGATCGGGCGTGTCACACTGGCTCGGCCTGACGAAGAGTGGCCGTTGTGGAAAGACCGGCCGTTGGCGCCTCTTTGCCAGCTCAGGCTCGACCACGCCCCGTTCGTGCCCGACGAGCTTGCCGACATCGCGTGCATCACGATCTTCATGGACTTCGATGAAGATGGGGTCGCCGAAACGCTGCTCGAACAACACGAGGAGTTCAACCAGGAGATCCTGATTCCGAACGGCCGAGCTTGGGCGCTTCGGGCGTACGACTCGATCGATGATCTCGTTGAGACTCGTGCCCCCAAGCAACACTGGCCGTTCAGCACCAAGCCCGGCAAATGGCAGTACATCGAGCGTGACATTCCCACGGACCGCGAGTTTCGCGATGGTGCGCTCGACACCAAGATCTGGCCGGTAGCGGCGTACGACGCCCGGCCCAAGGGCATCCGGCTTGGCGGCTGGCCCAGCATCAACCAGGAGCCGCTGCCGTGGGGGCCTCGAAGGCTGCCGCCGATGACGTTCTTGGGAAAACCTGTGCCTTGGGAGCGACCGACATTCGATCCCCAGTACATGCTGGAGGTCACATCGGTGACCGAGTGCGACCTGTCGATATATGACGCCGGGGCCTTCTTTTTTGGTCGGGGCCTCAAGGACCGTTCGCGGTGGTGCTTCTCAGCCGATTCGGCTTGAGTGGCTCCCCTTCCCCCCCCCCCAAACCCCGGCTAATATCTCGACCCGCCACGGCACGGGCCCCAAGCCGGGAGGCTCACTCCCGCCCCATTGGTTGTGCGGAATCTGATAGGGATTGCCCATGTACGCGATCATCGAAGAGTCGGGCGGCCAGCGCAAGGTGGCCGATGGCGAGGAGATCCTCATCGACCTCTACAAGGGCGGCGAGGCCGGCCAGGGTGAGGCGATCACCTTCGACAAGGTTCTGGTCATCGGCGAGGCCGGCGGCTCGGCCAAGGTCGGCACCCCCTACGTCGGCGGCGCGAGCGTGACGGCCGAGGTCGTCGAGCCGGTCGTCAAGGGCGAGAAGCTGGACATCCACAAGTACCGCCCCAAGAAGGCCTCGCGCACCAAGACGGGCCACCGCCAGCGCTACACGCTGGTGAAAGTCACCGGCCTGAAGGGCTGACTGGGCTGGGTCTGTTTCGGACCCACACCACCAAAACAACCGAGCACCAACGAAGACACCCGCCCCTCCAGAACGGAAGGGCGGGTGCTTTGCTTCCCGGGGTAGGGAAGGAGAACGGGTTCGGTTCTCAGCTGCTTACGGGCAGCCGGTCTCGATGCGGCTGAACGCCTCGATGGCGTCGAAGATGTCCAGCTCGCCGAAGGGGGCCACCAGGTCGGCGCTCAGGTCGCCGTCGCTGAAGTTGTTGAGGTACTGCAGCGCGTCGAAGAGGTCGAGGCTGCCGTAGGGCTCGGCCACGTCGAGCACCGAGCACGGGCCGACGTGCAGCACCTGGTTGCCGATGGCGCCGACGGTGCCCTCGATGACCGTGGGCGTCGAGCCGTCGGGCCAGGCGATGGTCACACGGAGCCAGTCGTTCATGCGCGTCTCGGCGCCAAGGCCGAAGTGCGCCTCGGCGGGTTCCTGACCGCCCATGCTGATGCCGGTCGTGATGACGCGGAGCATGTCCAGTTCCTCGAGGCCGCCGGTGAGCTCGACCCGGACGGTCGCGCCGATGGCGTGCGTGTTCGGACCGGCCATGCGCGGGCGAACGGTGATCCACGACGGCGCGAGCGCCTGCGAATCGGTGTCGTTCTCGAGCAGGTGGATCTGCGAATCGGAGCACGCCGTGTCGCTCGTGAGCATGAGCGTGTGCAGCAGGTCGACATCGCCATCACGATCGACGTCGGCGCCGATGATGGTCGAACCGCGATCGGGGCGGTTCAGGGCGGCGCTGGCCTGCTCGGTGAAGCTGATGTCATCGGGCGTGCCGTCGTTGATCATCATGCGCGGCTGGTCGGTGCAGGAGTTGAAGCCGTTGGTGACCAGCAGGTCTTCCCAGCCGTCGCAGTCCATGTCCTTGAATGTCGTGCCCCAGCCCCAACCGAACTGGTTGCCCTCGACGCCGGCCGACTCGGCCATGTCAATGAAGGTCGGATCGGTCGATTGCGCGACGAAGAAGCTGTTGTTGATGCCCGAGCCGGGCGTGTCGGTGGTGGTGATGTAGATGTCCATCAAGCCGTCGTTGTTGGGATCGCCCAACGCGACGCCCATGTCGGTCTCCAGCGTCGGGCTCGTGACACCGGCGGCGAACGTGACGTCCTCCATCGGGTTGAGCAGCATCACGCCCGGACGGGTCGGGTCCTCGAAGCTACCCTGGTTGAGCCACAGGTGGTTGTGGTCCATGTCGATGGCGGCATAGATATCCAGCAGGCCGTCATGGTTGAAGTCGTGCATGACGATCTGCCAGAAGCTGCCGAAGTTATCGACGCCGGGCTCGGCCACGCCAGGGGCGAGCACATCGATGGTCACTTCCTCGAACACGCGGCCGCCCGAGCCATCGGGCTGGTTGAGCAGCAGGCGGGCGCCGATCTCGTCGGGATCGTTCTCGCCGAGCGCCTGCCACAGGCCGATCATGACGTCGAGGTAGCCGTCGCCGTTGAGATCGCCGGCGGACACGCTGCTGAAGTGACGCACGAGCGTGGTCGCCGTGGAACCCGGATCGAACGCGCGGTGGTCGCTGAGCATGTCCAGCAGGTGGAGGCCGGTCGCCTCGGTCACGTTCTCGAACGTGCCGTCGGGCAGCTGGCGGAACAGCCGCGGTTGGGCCCAGTCTTCCTTGATCTCGGTCATGTCCTCGAAGAACGAATCACCGAGCACCATGAGGTCCAGGCGGCGGTCGCCGTCGTAGTCGAGCCACAGCGCCACTCGCGAGCGGACCTTATCGGGACCATCGCCGCCGCTGATGCCCAGATCGGCCGCGGCCTCGGTGAACGTGCCGTCGCCGTTGTTGACGTACATCAGGTCCGCCAAACCCTCGGCGTTGGGCACGAAGAAGTCGACATGCCCGTCGCCGTCGTAGTCGGCCGCCGCGATGCCGGCGATCATGCCGGGCGCGGAGGTGTACAGGCTCGAGTCGATGCCGCTATCCGCGGCCACGTTCTCGAGATCGAAGGTCTGGCCGGACGCCACACCACAGGCCAGGCCAACCACGGTCGCCAATGCGGCCGCGCGGGCCACCATACGTGTTGCTTGCATCGTGTCTTCCCCGTCTCATCTCACGAGCGGGCGGATCACACGGCCCGCTCAAACCCCAGGCCTTTAGGCCCCCACAAACCTGGACCCCTACCGCCGGCGGATGAACGCGTGCCGGCCCAGAAAAAGGTCCCACAACTCCTCCACTATCCTCGAAAGCCCCATCCGAGTCAAGGGCATTTTGTATGCCTGGATGTGTTTTCCTAAGTAATAGTCGACGGAAGGGGTTGGGCCGGGGTCACCGCGATCGGACCATCCCCGGGCCCCTGGGCCAATCATGTGAATCTGGGCGCTCTGGGATCCTCAGCTGGCGCCTCCGACAGGGGCAAAGCATGCCGGCGACAACGACCACCGAGGCGTCCTCAACCGAGCCACAGGCAGCCCCGGCCGCCCGCTCGCCGGAGCTCGGCGAGATCGTCGGCTCGCTGACCCAGGGCTGGCGGTGCCCGAGCTGCCAGTACGACCTGCACCACCAGCCAGTGCACATCGAGCCGAAGTACCAGTTCCTCGTCTCGCGATGCCCCGAGTGCGGCCGCGTCTGGCCGGTCCAGATGCAGGAGCTCAAGCCAAAGACCCACCGCATGATCGGTTTCGCCTCGGTGATCATCTGGGGCGCGTTCGTGCTCGCCGGCGTCCTCGGCACGGCGTTCTTCATGTTTGGCATTTCCATTTCGGCGGCGGACGTCGTGCGCTGGGACAACGACCCCATCGCGTGGTTCATGCTGGTCCCGTTCCTGACGTTCCCGATCGTGCTGATTCCCGTGACCGTCGTTGCCGCACTGGGACTGCCCCACCTCCGCACATCACGTCTTGTGTTGCTAAGCCTCTTGCCAATCGGCTTTGCGACGGCGTTCGTCTCGCTCTTTCATCTCCTCAGAGAACCCGACGACATCCGTCTAGCCGAGGTGGGCGCTTCCGCCCTGGCGCTGTTCGTGGGAGGCCTTGTGTACATCACGGGCGCGCTCATCGCCCGACGCATCGCCCGGGTGATCTCCGTGCTCTTTATGAGCACCACGTTGCGAAACGCGGTCTCCGGCTTGTGGACAGCAGACGGCAGAGAGCCGCCGGCCAACAGGCAGCTGCCGAACTACTGATCCCCGACGAAGGTCCCGCGTTCGCGATCCTTCGTTACGCCGGGGAAGCGCAGCGCTCGGCCGTGGAACGTGCACCACACGCCCGGCTCCAGCACACCGGTGGCGAACAGGGCCTCGGTCAGGTTCTGCACGCCGTCGCTCCGCGTCATGGCGAACGGCCGCATCGCCCCGGTCAGCACGATCGGCACGCTCGGCTCGCCGATCTCCTTGAGTAGTAGTTCGCCGGTGATCGACAGCGTGTCGGTGCCGTGCAGGATGCCCACGCCGGTTGGTGGCGGCGAGAGTGCGAGTTGTTCCCGCGTTGCCTCCAGGATGGTTCGTCGATCATCGTCGGTGAGGTCGAGGCTGTCCTTGCTCATCAGCTCGTGCACCGACACCTCGGCGCCGCTCAGGCGAAGGCGGGCCAGCGTGCGGCGCACGATCGAGCGGTGGTTGGCCAGCTCGCCGGTGTACTCGTCGTAGCTCTTCTCGATCGTGCCGCCCGTGGTCAGCACGGCGATGCGTCTCTCGGTGGGCAGGGGCGGCGTGTCACGCTTCGTGGCCATGGCGTGGTTATAGGCCGGGGCGGATCTCCGACGGATGCACGCCGGCAGATCATCCAAGGGGGCATCACAATCGGAGGCCCCACCATGCCCAACACGCGTCACTCGAAGCCACCCCACGACAAGCCCGTCGTCCACCCCGGCGAGATCTTCCCGCTGGTCTTCGGGGTGTGAGCGTCACGTGCCCAAGACTGGTGCCACGATGACGATCAAGAACATTGGGACACCGACCAACAGAACCAAGGCCATGACGGCGGCATCGACCGGACTCGTAGCGGCAAAGAGCGACCGACGTCGCACAGCGAGGAACAGGGCGATCGCGTGCAGACCAACCATCGCGGTGGAGAACACCATGAGCGCGTCCTCACCGGTGTGCGTGTAGCCGTGCACGTATGAGCGATGCATTGGGATGCTCAGCACCCAGCCCCAGAAGAGGGTCATCAGACCGAGCGATCCACACCAGACGAACTGCGACCGCGCCGCCCAGTGCGCCGGTGGAGCACCCTCCACAGGCGGTCGTGTATCCTCGCCACACTCAGGACAGATGTGCCCGGGCAAGCCCTCTGTGGGATACGCGCACCGCGGGCACGATGCAATCGTAGATTCGCCGGCCATCGTCGAGCCTCTGTGTGTACGGCACTCGAACGAGCACCCCTCGACTGTTCGCAGGCTTTGCGCAACGGTTCGAAGCCAAGTTCACTCTCGCGTCCGCCAATCAACTCGCGCGAAGAAAACCGCCGCTCGGTAGCGGCGGTGTGGGAGAGTTCCGATTAACCTCATCAGTTACGCGCAGCCCGCGTCGAACGCGTTCTGGAACGCCAAGAAGTCGAACAGCGTCAGCTCGCCATCGCCATCGAAGTCAGCGACCGGATCACCGGCGTCGAAGGCGTTCTGGAAGGCCAGGAAGTCGAACAGCGTCAGGCGGCCGTCACGGTCCAGATCGGCCGGGCACTCGGCGGGACGACAGCGGTTGGGCAACACGGTAACTTCGTTGAAGAAGGCGGAAGGTCCCCGATCCAGCTTAACCACATCGACGGAGCCATTGCCATCCATATCGGCTGTTGCGATCGACGTCGTCTCGAGCCCGTCGTCCATGATCGTGAACGGCACGTCGAAGCTGGCCCCACCGTCGTTCAAGAGCACGGTTGTAATGCCCTCACCTTGTGGTGCCACGATGTCGATGCTGCCGTCACCATCGATGTCCCCCAAGCCGACAGCAACGAACGGGAATCGGATCGGATCAACCGCGATCTCGTCACTGAGGGCGAAGCTGCCATCAGCCGTAGCAAGGAAGATGCTGAGCAGCCCAGGACTGGCGATAACGACATCGGCTCGGCCATCGGCGTCTAGGTCCGCCACTTCGAAGCGTGCGGGGCGATCGATGTCGGCGAGCCTGACCGGATCGCCCAGACCCCCGACGCCGTCGTTGTACAAGATCCGGAAGCCCCAATCGAGCAACAGCACGTCCAGCGAGCCGTCGCGATCGGCATCGAGCAGGAGGAGATCCGTCGGGGTAGAGACACCGATTTGCAACTCTTGCAGCCTTGGGAAACCGCCCGTTCCATCGCCGAACCGGGTAACGACACTGGATTCCGTGGTCACGATGTCCTCAAAACCGTCTCCATCCATGTCGCCAACCGCGACTTGACCGTCGCCGGAATCAAGTTCGAAGTCGTCTTCGTTCACCGCAAAGGTTCGATCGCCACGATTCAGCAGAGCCGCGATGCGCTCTCCGGCCACAACGACATCGGGGAGCCCATCAGCATTGAAGTCTCCGAGCGCGACGTCGCTGGGTTCGATGCGACTGGTGTCGGTTGGTTCACCGGCCACGAACGTGTCGAGGCCCGCGCCATACAGGAAGAAGGGCCCGTTCGCGCCTTCGGAAACCGAGACGATGTCCAAGCGGCCGTCACGATCGAAGTCCGTAATCGCGATCTCGCTGCTCGTCTCCCCTTCGGTCGAATCGACACGCGCCCTGACCGGTGCCGCGAAGGTCCCATCCCCACGGTTCAGTAGCACGCCACCAAGCGATTCACGGTTGCGAGCAACGACAATATCGGCATCGCCATCTCCATCCGTATCGCCGGTCGCGACGCCGACGATGCCACCGCTCGTTGGGCGCTCGGCGAAGATCGCACCGTACCGGCCGCCTGGGTCGAGCGTTCCATCACCGTTGTTGAAGAGCAACGCCACCGAGTCGTTGAGCGAGTCCGCGGTCACGACATCCAGATCGAGATCGCCATCGAGGTCTACGAGCTCAACCTGCGCTCCCAGGATGGGGACGTTCACCAACGTGCCAGCGGTGAAGTTGAGATCCCCCTCGTTCGCAAACACAAGGGCCATGCTGGTATCGGTGATCGGTTCGAGCTGCTCAAGACCCACGATGTCCACATCGCCATCGCCGTCCATATCGGCTAGCTTCAACGATTCGATTCGAATCGGTGTGACCAACTCGCGCTCGGGCTCGAAAACTCCCCCGCCCGAGTTCACGAGTACGACAGGCTGGCCACGACCAACCCTGCCAACAGCATCGAGATCGCCGTCGGCATCGAGGTCTGCGAACTCCACGAACACGAGGACGTCGCTGGTCACAACTCGGCTCGGCATGCCAAACGATCCGCTTCCTTCGTTCCGCAGCACATCGAAGCCAGACTCGCCCCGATCGATCACGATCGCGTCGAGATCGCCGTCGCTATCAACATCCGCGAGCTGCAAGGCCAAGGGCTCAACCCCGGCCGGGAAGCGGCTCTGCTCACCGAACGAGCCATCGCCAGCGCCGAGCAGCACGCTGAGATCACCGCTAGCACGGTTTGTGACCACGGCATCGAGTTGGCCGTCGCCGTTCACATCGCCCAGTTTGACGATGAAGGGATCCTCGCCAACCGGGAACGCGGTGCCCGATCCAAACGAGCCCACGCCATCTCCGAGCAAGACCTGCACGGCATCGGCGAACTCGTCCGCGATGACCGCGTCCGGATTACCATCACCGTCCAGATCCTGCATCGCAAGGCTGGTCGCGGCAAAGAACCCCTCAAAGACGATCGGGCTATCGAAAGACGCCGCAGGGTCACACAGCTGTGCTCCTGCTGAGCAGGCCAAGCCCGCCACCAACACCGTCGACGCTGCCGTCAATGCCACCTTTTGCATGATGTACCTCCCGTTGCGATGAGCCCCGGCGCCGATCGGATGTTCCCGCGACCGATTCAGGCCGGGCCCAGGTCCCATCCTTGTACCGGCCCAGTCGGGCGTGGTTGCGTTCATTTCGTACATAACAAAAAACCGCCGCATTCGCGGCGGTCTTCTGAGACTCAAACTGATCTTCGTTCTTAGTCGCAGCCAGTCGCGAACTGGTTCTGGAACTCGAGGAAGTCGAAGATGTTCAGGACGCCGTTGCCGTCGAAGTCGGCGGCCGGGTCGCCGGCGTCGAAGGCGTTCTGGAACGCCAGGAAGTCGAACAAGGTCAGCTGGCCGTCGCCATCGAGATCGGCCGGGCAATCAATCGGACGGCTCAGGTCGCCGGCGGAGACGACGCGCTTCACGCCGTCAGTCCCGCGGATGCTCATGATGAGGCCGGCGCCGCCACCACGCTCGAAGAACTCGACACGCAGGGCGTGCGTGCCGGCCTGGAGCGCAACCTCGGTGCCGATCTCAACCATGCCGTGCAGGCCGTCGTTGTCGACGATCTCGTCATCACCGAGGTACAGCTTCGAGCCGTCATCGGAGTTGGTGAAGAGCGTGTAGACGCCGGTCTCGGGGATATCGATGAAGCCGGTGAACACGGCGCCAACGTCGTCGGCGCGACCACTGGTGATGAACTCACCACCGGTGGACTCAAAGTCGATGTTGTCGACCACGTCACTGTCGTACGGGGTGAGCGTGTCGAAGTCGGGAAGCTCGCTCAGCGCGCTCAACGCGTAGTAATCCACATCGATGCCGGGCTGGGTGAAGCCCGGGTTCTCCGGGGCGCGGAAGCTGCCGGGGTCGAGCACGTCGACGCGGACGGTCGCCTCGGCGGTGAAGTCGCCGTTGCTGATGATGTACTGGAACGTGTCCTCGCCAAACGACGAGGTCGGTGCGTCGTAGATCAGCTCATCACGACCCTCCGGGCCGGTGCCGGCGCTGATCGTGATGGAAGCGCCCAACGCGCTGGTCGCGTCCACGCTATCGATGACCAGGTCGAGGCCGCCCAGATCGAAGTCATTGGCCGTCACGTCGAAGCTGGACATGTCGCCCGCGATGACGGCGAAGCTGTCATCGATGGCCAGCGGGGCGCCGGGCGTGCCAGAGCCGGCGGCGGCGCTGACGGCGTTGAACACGTTCGCGCGGCCGTTGCTGTAGATCGGGTCGAAGCCCGGGGCGCCGATGTCATCCGCCGTGCTGTACAGCAGCGTCTGGATGATGTCGGGCGTTGCCGAAGGAGCCACGCTCCACATCATGCTCACCACGCCGTTGGCGACGGGCGTCGCCATGCTGGTGCCGCTGGCGCGGCCGTAGCTGCCGTCGCGCAATGTGCTGAGGATGTCCACACCCGGAGCAAAGATGTCCACGCCGCGGCCGAAACTGGAGAAGCCCGCACGGACGTCGCTCTGGTTGCTCGCGCCCACAACGATCGTGTCGGGCCAAGAGAAGCCGCGGTGGTCGCGACCGCTGTTGTCGGCTGCGTACAGGAGCAAGCCGCCGATGCTCTTGATGTACGTTCCCGAGTCACCAACGGCTGGCGACTCGACACCCGTCCACGAGCAGCTCGAGACACTGGCGCCGTTCTCGATGGCCCACTCCGCGCCGTGCAGGATGGCGGTGAGCGACGTGCCGCCCGAGCCACCGGCGGAGGCCGAAGTCGCACGGATCGACATGATGCCCAGATCCCAGCCGACGCCCGAGACGCCAACGCCGTTGTTACCAATGGCCGCGCCGCAGCCGGCAACGTGCGTGCCGTGGCCGTTCTGGTCGGTCACCACGCCACCATCGATCTCGGCGACGCGATCGCGTGAGTTATAACCCGGCACCATGTTGGCCGCCAGATCGGGATGGCCGATGAACGTGCCCGTATCGACAAACGCCGAGATGATCGAGGTCGAACCCGTCGCGATATCCCACGCGTCGGGCGACTGCATGATCGGGTGGTGCCATTGCTCGCCGTAGCGGGGGTCGTTGGGCTCGCGCGTTGTGTACACGAACCAGTTCGGGTGGGCGAAGCGGTAGTCGCCGGTGCTCTCAAGCCACGCGCCCATGGTCGACTCGTCCATGCCGTCGGGGAGCGAAACCGTCCAGCGATCGGGGCCGCGGTCGCGGACCACGACGAACGGCTCGATGCGTGCCTCGGCCTCGCGGCGACGCTCGACGGCCTGCGCGTACGTCAGGCCCTCGCGCTGCCAGTCGACGATCCGCTTTGGCGCGACCAGCATCTGGCCGGTGAACTCCATGGCCCCGGCCGTCTCGACGAACGGACCGAAGAACTCGTTACCGACGCCAACCTTGTCGCCGGCGAGCGCGGGCGTTGCCAGGCCGACCGAAAGCAGGATGGAAAGCGCGCCGAGCGTCGAACGATGCTGGCCAACTCGTGAACCCATGGTGAACTCCCCTTGTCTTCTGTCGGCCTCGGTTCGAGACCGCCTTGGATCATCCGGATCTCGCGGCGAGCAGGCCGCGTCTTCGAGATACAAACCTCTACGTGCAAAGCGGCTGCTCGGACCACCGCCGAGCCAACAGCCGCTTATCCCGGTTAGGGCAGTACGGCGTGCAGCGTTAGTGCAAAGTCCGATAGCAAAACGCGTTTTTGAAGTTTCTCAATAGCGTCTCGGGAGACCCCGACCGCAAATCGGGATGTCCGGGATCGATCTACCGAGCTCAGTGGCTCCTAGTGGTGGTCGCGGTACCCACCGGTCGGGTCACCGACCTCGAGCACCGAGAGCGAGTTCACCACGCGCGCGACGCCCAGCGGCCGACCGGCAACCAGCAACACCTGGTCGCCCGCGCGGGCCCAGTTGTGCGAGAGCAGGTGCGCCTCGACCATGTCCGTCCACTCAGCCAAACGCCCGCTCTCGGGCGGGTCGGCCAGCACGGGACGCACGCCGCGCAGCAACGCCATGCGCCGTGTCGCGCGCGGATCGCTCGACCACGCGACGATCGGGATGTCAAAGTCGTTCTGGCTCAAGTACCGCGCCGTTCCGCCAAGCTGGCTCCAGCACACGATCGCGCGCGCGTCGAGGTCCTGAACCATGTGCCACGCACCATGCGCGAGCGCAGCCGTGCGATAGCGCGTCTGCTTGAGCCGCTGCGGCGGGCTCGCCGCTCGCTCGCCGTTCGCCAGCGCTTCCTCGGTCGCGCGGGCGATGCGCGCCATCGTCTCGACGACGAGCGCCGGGTGCTTGCCGACCGCCGTTTCGCCCGAGAGCATGACTGCGCCTGCGCGATCGAAAATGGCATTGGCCACATCACTCGCCTCGGCGCGAGTCGGGATCGGGCTGTCAATCATCGTCTCGAGCATCTGCGTCGCCACGATGCACGGCTTGCCCCAGTGCCCGGCCGCAGCGATGATCCGTTTCTGTGCCGGCGGAACCTCGGGGATGTCCATCTCGACACCAAGATCACCGCGCGCCACCATGATCGCGTCCGAGACCTCGGCGATCTCTTCGATCCGTGACAGCGCTTGGGGCTTCTCGATCTTCGCGATGATCGGGATCGGCTCATGATCCGGGGCCTCGGCCACGATCAGATCCCGCAGTTCCTCGATTTCCTTGCCACTACGCACGAAGGACAGCGCAAGATAGTCGATCCCGTTCGCCACAGCCCACGACACCAACTCGCGATCGCGGTCGGTGAGCGCGGGTACGCTCAGGTTCGTCTCGGGCAGGTTGATGCCCTTGCGCGTGGTCACCACGCCACCGAGCGTGACCACGCAGCGCACCGCCTGCCCGCCGGGCTCGGCACCCACCGCCAGCATGCGCACGGCTCCATCGTTGATGAGCACGCGCTGTCCCGGTTCGACCTCGTCAACAAGATCGCCGTATGTCAACGGCAGCACCGGCACGCGCTCGCACAACGTGTCGACGGTCTCCTCGCGGATCTCAGCGTCGGTTACCGTGCGATCAAGCAGCACGTTCTGGCCGGGCACGAGTTCCACGCCACCGCTGCCATCGAGATCGGGCACGGTGCCCACACGGATCTTCGGGCCCGGCAGATCGCCGAGCACGCCGACGCACACGCCCTTGGCCTTGGCGGCCTCTCGGATCGCATCCAGCCGACGCTTGTGCTCGTCGGTGGTGCCGTGCGAGAAGTTCAGGCGGAATACGCTCGCGCCCGCGTCGATCAGCCGCTCGAGCACGGCCTGGCTCTCTGACGCCGGCCCGATGGTCGCGACGATCTTGGTCAGCGGCGGTGGCTCGCTGCGCGCCGCGTCCCCGGGAGTTGGAGCGGGTGCGGTCGAAGTCATGGTGGCGGTGCTGAGTTTCGTGGCCACGAACGGTTCCTTCCGCTGGGTCTGCGGCGAGCGTCGAGACCCGCCGCGAGAGTCAGTCCGGCCGGCCGCGAGACGCCAGCTCCTCTACCTCTCTATATCGGTCGCGGAAGAACGCCATATACGCGATCCTGGCCTCCGCGGCGGCCTCGGGGTCCCGCCAGACGTTGCGTATGGGCCGATAGTTCTGTTCATTGAACTCCAGCACCCGCGCCTGGTTGTCCTCGCCGACGACTTCCTGGGTCGGGAAGGCGTAGAACGCGGTCTCGGCCTCGGCCAGCACCGAGGCCCACGAAGGGTCGCCGGCCGCCCGCTCGCGAAGCTCCCACAACGCCGCCCATGCGCGCTGCAGCTCGCCATCGCTGTCGACTCCAAACGCACCCATCATCACCGGGATCGCCGAGCGCCAACCGCGCGAATCGACCTTGGCCGCCGCCGCGAACGGATCGAGCCGATCGATAAACCGATCGGCGTACTTCTCATACATCACCCGACGCACCGGTGCTCGACGCAGCTCGTATCGCTCGGGACCCACTGGCTCGGCGCCATCCTGCTCCGGGTTCGCCGGGAATTGCCACAAGCTCTGCGCCTGCTCCGTCAAGCAGAACTCGATGAATCGACGCGCCAGCTCCGGGTTCGGCCCACCGCGCAGGATCGACGCTGGGTCGGCATCGATGTACACCGCGCCCACCGGGTCGACATACCCCACGCGGCTCGATTCCGGCGGCGCGCCCGGCGCTGTCACAGCCTGACTCTGCGTGCGCCCGTAGAAATCGATGGCCAATCCCGCCATCGCCTCACCCGCGGCGACATCGAGCGGCGGCTTGGTCGCGGCGCTCGTGAAGTAGCGCGTGTTCGCCGCGAGTTCGCGCAGGATGCGCCAGCCGTCGTCCCAGCCGTACGCGTTCAAGATCGAATCGAAGGTCGTCGTAATCGAGCCGCTCTGCCGCGGATCGGCGAGCGCAACCAGCCCCATCAATCGCGGATCGGTCAGATCCTCGAAGCCCGTGGGCGTCTCCATGCCGCGCTCGGTGTACAGATCGATGTTGAAAATGATGCCAAAGCCCGACAACGCGGTGCCGATCCAGTACTGCTCGGGCTGGTAAAGCAGTTGGTTGCCGATCTCGTTCAGGCCGAACCACTCGTCGAGTTGCTCCTGCGAGAACCCCGCCGGCACGCTGATCGGCACCCGCATCTCTTGCGTCGCACCACCACCAACGTCAACGTTCGCGGTGAAGCCGCGCTCCATCTGCCCGTGCTCGTAGCTGCCGCCGCCAAACAGCAGGTCGTATCCCATGCGGCCCGGCTCGATGACAACCTCGCCCCCGCCCTCGCCGTCGGGCAGGTACTCGTACTCACCGTTGCGAATCGCCGCCTGGTACTGATCGATGAGCAGGCGACGAATCTCGCTCGTGCCGCCGGGCGCGCGCCAATCGATACGCACCGGCTCGCCGAAGTTCGCCTCGTGCCACCGCGAGAACGCGCGCTCGTACTCGTAGCGGATCTGCTCGGTATGCGGCGTGATGATCACCAGGGTCGGGCCGTCGACGACACCATCACGCGGATCCGACGGCCGGGCGAGCCACGGCAGCACCAACAAACCAACCAGCAACACGCCCAGGATCGCCGCCATCCATCGCATGCACCCAGTCTACGCTCCGCCCATATGACCTACCCGCTGCGCTCGCCCGATTCGCCAAGCCCCTCGCTGCCCACCTCCGACAACACCAGGCCCGCCGCCATCGTCACCGGCGGCACCGCCGGCATCGGCCTCGCCGCGGCACGGCTGTTCGTCGATCAGGGCTGGCGGGTGCTCATAGTCGGCCGCGACCAGGGGCGCCTGAACGAAGCGCTCGACCAACTGGGCGGCCTCGCCCAGGGCTGCCGGGCCGATGTCGGCACCACCGACGGCCCCAGCACGATCGTCGCCGCATGCCTCAAGGCCTTTGGCCGCGTCGACGCGCTCGTGAACAACGCCGGCGTCGCCCCGCTCGTGCCGCTGGCGCACCACACAGCCTCGCTCATCGAGCAGTGCTTCGCGACCAACGCCATCGGCCCGGCCAAGCTCATTATCGCCGCCTGGCCGCATCTCTCGGTCACACGCGGCAGGGTCGTCAACGTGTCGTCCATGGCCACGCGCGACCCCTACCCCGGCTTCTTCGGATACGCGGCCAGCAAAGCAGGCGTGGAACTCATGGTGCGCAGCATCGCCAAGGAGGGTGTATCTGCGGGTATCAAGGCCTTCGCCGTCGCGCCCGGCGCAACAGAGACCGCCATGTTCCGCGCGTTGTTCGACGAGTCCACCGTGCCGCGCGGCGACGTGCTCGATCCGACCGAAGTCGCACGGCTGATCGTCGACTGCGCCTCGGGCCGGCGCGACGACGACAACGGTCAGGCGATCGAGATCACGCCGCCCCCACCGCCAGATGCACCAGGCCAGTAGCCGTGCCCTACTCGAATCGCAGCACGAGCGTGCGCTGGCCGGTGGAGATCAAGCCGTAGCCGTCGACCACCGCCGTCGCGATCGGCGGCTCGGGCAGCCGCACCGTGCGCGTGCCCGAGACCTTCGCCGACTCCGTGGTGACCGTGGACACGATGTACTCGCCCTGGCCGCCGCTAATCGAGAAGCTGCGACGCGGCACGAGTAACGCCCGCTCGTCGCCCAATGCTGGCGGCAGCTTGTCGTCGTTGCGGCCGCCGGTGCTCCGCAGCGCGTCACGACCCAGAACATCACCATCCCCGGCGAGCACGGTCACGCCACCGGACGTCAACGCGACCAGCCGATCGCCTTGCAAAGCGAGTCGTGGCACCTCGCCATCAATGAGTCGAAGGATCAGAGGGCGATCGCCGAACTTACCGTCGCTCAGCCGCGCGAGGGCGAGATCGCCGCGCGAAGACATCACCGCCAGCGTGTCGCCCAGCACCCAGCCCAGGGTCGCATTGAACGCCGCGTCGTCCTCGCTCTGCCAATCGAACACGCCGCGGCGCTGGGTCGCGTCGGCCCGCAGCTTGGCGACCGAGCTATGCGTGCCGACCACGACCGTGCCATCATCGGCGGCGGCGATCCACCGCGGCGGCTCGCTCAGGCCGACACGCTCTAGCTCCATCGAGCCATCGAGCGTGAAGCCCCAGATGCCCAGCGTCTCGAGCGCACCGACGGTGCCAGAGCCCGGCGACTCGACCGAGCCCATCGCCCAGACCCGGCCACCAGCGACCGCGACATCCATCACCGTTCCGATACCAGGCCGTCCGCTGTACAGCGCCTCGCCCGTGCGCGCATCGAGAATCGCGAGCAGCCCGTCGCGCCGCGCGAGTGCGACGTGATCGCCGTCGCTCGCGACGATCCAACCCATCGGGTCGGCCTGCTGGCCGGTCGCCATCAGTGCGGCAATGCGCGCGCCGCCGCCGTCGAGTCTCGGCTCACGGTCCGCCTCGTCAAACAGCTCGACCATCGGCCCGCTGTTCCACGCCGTGCCGTCGAAGAGCGACACGCTGCGCAGCTCGACGCCATCGCGTCCCTGCCAGACCAACAGCGCGCGCTCGCGGTCTTGTCGCAGCAGCGTTGGCGGCGTCGACGGATCATGCGTGCCGGTCCATACCAGCTCGAGCGGGCCCTTTGGGTCGGCTTCGAAGGGCTCGCCCTCGATCGGGCCAAGATCCGGCGCGAGCGCCCACACGCCTACCACGTGGCCGGCCCCCAGCACCACATGCTCGGGCAGGGCCGGATCGACCACGCTGGACACCGGCTGCATGAGCGACCAACCGTCCAGCCGCTGCGTTACCTCGCTCGGCCGCGCCCCGAATCGTGCGCCGCGATCTCGATCGGCGAAGCGCCGGGCGAGCTCGCCGATGTCCGGCGCCTCGATTCGCTCGATCGGCGACACGGGTCGCAGCTGGCGGACGATCCGACCCGCCGCGGCGAGGTGGTCGCTGTCCGTCAGCACGCGCGCGAGGTTGGCCCCCAAGCGCGCCACGTCGGTACCAGCCACCGGGCCGCCACTCGTGCGCACGAGCCGCGCGACATCGAGCGCGCGCCGCCACGCCCGAGACGCCCGGCGCGTGTTGCCCTCCTGCTCAGCGATCTCGGCCACACGCTCGTAGGCGCGCATCGCCGAGATCGACGCGGGCACACGCGCCGCAGCCTCCAGCCGCGATGCATCGCCCTCGGATCCGGGCGCAGCCTCGGCCAGCTGCGCCGACACCCCCGCCTCGTGCGGCTCGATGATCTCGTAGCCGTGCAGCGGCAGCAGCTTCTTCAGTCGCTGTGTGGCAAGCACGCCGGCAATAGGACCTTCTTCGGCTACCGGGGCAAGGCGCAAGCCCTCGTCGGCGAGCACATCGAGGTACGCCTCGGCCGCCTGCGCGCCCCGGCCCTGCCGATCGCTGAGTTGGCCGATGGTCAGCAACGCGCGCGCACGCCCGGCGGTCGATGGTGCCGCCCGCAGCGTCAGGCGTGAGAGCTCGTCGGCGAGCGCGTCATCCCGGTTGTCGGCATCGAGCTCCACCATCTGATGCACCATCGAGAGCAACGCCTCGAACAATCGCCGTGATTCGGCCCGCGCGATGCGCAACGCGTCCTCACCGGCCTGCCGCGACTCCGCGAGCGCCTCGAGCGCGCGCTCGGCCGCCCCCGGCACGGCATCGAGAATTTGCCTGCGCTCGGCCAACAAGACCAGGCTGACCAACGACGCGAAATCGTTTGGGTCGTCCTGCAACCGCTCGGTCAACGCCATCACCGCGACGTCGGCGCTCATCACGCTCTGCAGCACCGCGCTATCCGCGACGATGATCTGATCCGAGAGCGACACCACACTGCCTGGGCGCGGTAACGCGCGAACCGGACCCTCGACCAACCCCGTTGCGGGATCGAGCAGCACGGCGACGTCGCTCGATGGCACGAGCAACAGGTCGTCTACGGCGAGCGCACGGCCCGTGACGGGCGCGCTGAAGCCCGGGGCCGTTGGGAAAGCGCCCGCGGACCGATCAAAGTTGATCGCCTCGGGCTCGAAGAACCGCACGGTCGACTGCCCGACAGCCGCGATGCGATCGCCTGCGTGGACGAGGTAGTCCACCGCTCCGACTTGGGATGTCGGCGCTGTGCCGAGCAACGCGCCCGATTGGCGATCGAAGCGGTACACCGATCGGTTCACGAGCGCAATGACGTTGCCATCGGTCACGATCGGGGCCCTGCCATTCCAGGCGCCGCTCACGTCGCCTCGCCCGCCGCGGACCTCGGGCTCGAAGCGGCGCAGCCAGATCGGCCGCCCATCGTGCGCATCGAGCGCCGCCACCACGCCCAGCGGCTCGAACCAGTAGATCACCCCATCGGCGATCACACCACCGGCACCCACCGATCGGGTCGAGCGGGACCAGCCCGTGCCCGTGCTGCCCAGCGTGCGCACCCATGCCGGCTCACCGGTGAGCGCGTCGAGGCCGACCAGCGCGGTGGCCATCTGCCGGCCCGCGCGGTTGTCCTCTCGCATGCCCAGCACAACGCGGCCCTCGCCCGCCACAAGCTCGCCCTGCACGTCGGCGAACGGGTACCGCGGGTCGATCGAACGCGTCTGGGCGTTCCACAACGTCGCGCCCGACTCAAGGTCGACCGCGAGGATGCCAGACTCAAGATCGGGCGTGTTGGCCAGGTGCAAGCCCATGGACGCGTACGCCGCGCGGGCATCGACCGCGACCGAGCTCGGCGACTCGATCGAGCGCCACGTCTGCGCCTGCTTGCGAAACTCGGCCAAGTCCTCGATCGTCTCCTGATCGCGGATGAGCGAGGCGCGCCAACGCAGTCGCAACGAGAAGCGGTCCCACGCCGAGAGCGTGCCGCCATCATTGATCAGGATGGTGTCGCCGGCGACCTTGGGCAGGATCCAGAACGCACCGCCGCGCGTCTCGATCGGTGGCGGCTCCGGCAGTTCTTCACCCGGACCAGGCGCAAGGTCCTCATCGAACGGCTGCGCCCACGGCACCTCGTCCGGCAGCAGCGGCGGCGTCTGGCCGCCGATCACCGGGCTCGCGTCCTCGCGCAGGACCGCCTCGGGCGGCTCGATGCGCAGCGCATCCCAGTCGGCTTCGGGCAGCCCTGCGTCGACGCGCCACTCCGCCGCCCACTCCCGCAACTCGGCTACGTCCAGCTGCGCAGCGACGAGCGACAACAGCTCGGCACCCCTTCCTCCGTCGGTCGCGCGATCTGGATGCCGGTCGAGCTGCGCCAGCACGCGCGCAGACGAATGGAACCGCGCGAGCCCGAACCGCTCGCGCGCGACGAGCAACGCGGCCTCATATCCCGATGGCGTGAGCAGGTAGCTGCGCTCGACCTCGGCGAACCGCGCCTCGGCGATCAACCGCTCGGCGCGCGTGGAGTGCTCCAGCCGATAGCGCTCCAGCAGCTCCGGCTCGGCCAGCAATCGCTCGTGGACGGCATCACGCACCGAGACGAACAGGTCCGGATCACCTTCGACCGGCACGAGACGCTCGGCGCCGCTCTCGAGCGAGGCCTGGAGCACGCGCACCGCTTCGGCCTCGTTGCCCGCGCGGATGAGCGACGGAAGGGCCCGCAGCGTGCTCTGCGCCGCCGTCGAATCGTCAACGAACACGGTGCCTCTCGGCACCTGAGCCAGCGCTCCGCTCGCGGTGATCGCGAGTGCCATGCCCGCCGCCATCATCAGAGGGGCGATGCCGCTGCGGTTCGCTGCGTTGTTCATGGCCCGGCTGCTCACCGTATTGGACCCTCCAGCGGATCGATACGCACCGAATCCCTCGCCTGATCGGCACGGCCGTTCGCGCCGGCCAGTCTAACCCCTCCGATCCCACCGAATTCGATGCGCGACAGCCCGCATCCCCTGCACCGGCTTTCCCTGCTGCCCGATGTCCGCTGCGGATGCAGGACTGGGGGATCGGTTGATGTCACAAACCGCAGCAGCGACGGCGACGCCAGAGGTCCGTATTTCGGACGCCCTTGCCCGTCCAGGGGATCCCGAATCGTCCCTGAAGGCCCCGTGGGCGTGGAAGCCCACGTGGGTTCGCATGCCGCTGCGTCAGCAGTGGACGAACGCCGAATTCCGGGCCCGACGCGTGAACCTCTTCTTAACGGCCATCGTCTTGCTGAGCCTTGCCGACCTGGCCATGACCCTCGACCACATGACCGGCGCGGGCATGTACGAGAGCAACCCGCTCGCACGGTTCATCCTGCAATGGGGCACGCCCGCGAGCCTGGCAATGTTCAAGTGCATGACGCTCCTGCTCGGCTCGTGGCTGCTGTGGCGCGCCCGCCGCAGCGTGGCCGGCGAGATCGGCGCCATCGTGTGCATGGTCGTGCTCACGTGGCTCATGTTCCGCTGGAACGACTACAGCGCCCAGATGGCCGAACTCACGCCGCACCTGGCCGAGATCAAGACCTACCACAACGACATGTGGGTGGCGATCACAACCGACCCATGACCGCGCCGCGCGCCTCCAGGCACGCCATGCGCACGGCCACGCCCAGCGTCACCTGACGTGTGATGATCGAGTTGGCCCGACCCATCACCTCGGCATCGATCTCAACGCCCGGATTCGCCGGACCAGGGTGCATGATCACCGCGCCCGGCTTGAGCGCATCCGCGCGCTGAGCCGTGAGCCCGAACCGCTCGCGGTATTCCGCATCGGCGCCCGCCGCATCGAGATCGCTCCCACCGCACTCGTGCTGACTGCGCCGCGCCATGACCGCGTCGGCCTCACGCAGCGCCGCCTCGAAGTTCTCGCCCAGCGAACCACCCGCCGACGCCGCAACGGAGCCGTCAACACCGGAACCGGCAACGAGCACGCGCGCCCCCATCGCCGCCATGCTCGGCCCGCTCGATCGCGCCACGCGTGACCGTGCGACATCGCCAACGATCAGCACCGTCAGCCCCGACAGATCCAGGTCATCGAGCCTCTTGTGCGCCTCGGCCAACGCCAAGGTGTCGAGCAACCCCTGCGTCGGGTGCTCACCGTCACCCGCGCCGGCGTTCAGCACCGGGATCCGAACGGCCTGCGCCACCTCGAGCACGTCGTCCGTGCGCTTCGCGCGCACGACCAGCCGGGTGACGCCCATCGCCTCGACCGTGCGCGCCGTGTCGGCCAGCGTCTCGCCCTTGCTGAGCGAGCTGCCCTTGTCGGTGAGTTCGATGAAGCGTCCGCCCAGCCGTTGCACGGCAACGGCGAAGCTCAAACGCGTGCGCGTCGAGTCCTCAAAGAACAGCAGGCCGGCGACCTGGCCCTTGAGCGTCTGGCGAACGTCGAAGGGGTCATCATCAAGGGCCCAGGCGTGCTGGCGGGACCGAGCGAGCAGCCGCCGAAGGACCACCGGCTCGAGGTCTGCAAGGTTGATCAGGTCCTTGCCGGGCATAACGCCCGATAACGCGTGAGCCCCCACGATGCCGGTCGTCGGCTCGCTCGCGCCGCCGGACGCGCCCGCCGCCACGGCCTTAGCCCTGGCCCGGCTCGGCCGCTTGCTCGACCGTCTGCTCGGCAGCAGGTTCACTCGCGGGCTCATCGGCTGCCTGTGCCGGTGCGGCTTGGTCGATCGGGTTGATCGCCGGGGCCGAGATGATGCCCGGCGTGAATCGCTCGACCCAGGTCACGTGCCACGGCCGCAAGCCGCCGCTCAGCCGGACGGTGTAGCCCTCGTATGCCTCGTCGTTGGTCAGCTCGGCCCGGTCGAGCTCATCAACCCCAAAAACCGGCCTTAGAACATCGATCTCGGCCTTGCCCGTGCGGATTCGCACGCCGGCGACGTGATAGACCGGGAGGTTGATGCCGGCCTCGCTCAGCGGGCTGACCATCCGCGTGCCGCCGAGTTCGGCCTCGATCTCACGGGCCACGCGCCGGTAGACCGCCTCGGTCACAAGCGGTGCGGGAAGGTTGATCGCGACCATCTGGTCGGAGTCGCCTCGGGGCGGATAGTCCTGGATCACGCGGGCCAGCGCGGCGGTCATGGTCTGGCCGATGGCGGCCTCGTCGCGATTGGGGATGCGGTCGCCCGGCTCGATCGGCGGCCAGGTCTCGAACCCGGCGCAGCCGCTCGTTGTGGGAAGCCAGAGGGCAAGGCACGCCATTGCCCCCGCCACCACCAACCCGCGTCGCGTCCTCGCTTGCCCGACTCGTGATCGTCCTGCCACGTTGCCCTCCATCGGCTGGGGCTATGAATCCATCCTGGGAGCCCCTCATGGGGACTCAAACTCTGGCCGACATTCTATTCGGCCCGACCCGCCCGGAGCCTGCCGCTTTGACCACCTTCCCTCACGCCAGCCCTGATGTCCATGCCAGCGATGCCGCGGCCGGCCGAATGTTCGTGCTGGGTGTTTCGGGAGCCTCGGGCGCGTGGTACGCCCTCCGCGCCCTCGAACAGATGCTCCTGGCGGGCGCGACCGTCCATCTCGTGGTCAGCGAGTACGGCCGCCGCCTGCTCGGCGACGAGTCGGGCATCAAGAAGGTCGAGTTTGACGACCTTCTGCCTCACCTGTCCGAGCACGATCACGCCCAAGCCATGCGCGACCGGCTGATCTGCCATCCCAACAAGGACGTGGGTGCCGTCATCGCCAGCGGCAGCTTCCGCCACGACGGCATGGCCGTGCTGCCCTGCTCGAGCACCAGCCTGGGCGCCATCGCCACGAGCGCCGGCAGCAACCTGCTCACGCGAGCCGCGATGGTCACGCTCAAGGAGCGTCGCCCGCTGATCATCTGCCACCGCGAGAGCCCGCTGAACCTCATCGACATCGAGAACATGCGCACGCTCGCGCTCGCCGGCGCCTGCATCTGCCCGACCAACCCCGGGCTCTACCTGCTGCCCACAAGCATCGGCGAGATGATCGACTTCGTGTCGGGCAAGGTGCTGGACCTGCTGGAGATCGAGCACGGGCTGAAGATCAGGTGGGAAGACCACCACAACGCGCCGTGAGTCACTCCGGAAACTCGGCATACTCCGCCTCGGCCACGTCGAGCACGGCCGGCGCGTACCACGTCTTGCCATACGAGCGGTCGTCTGTTCGAGAGAGGATGCCGATCTCTTCGAAGAGCTCGATGTCCTTGCGCGCCGTTGGGTCGGTAACTTCCAAGACTCGAGCGGCGCTGGCGGCTGTGACGATCGGCCAGCCGAAGACGTGGTCGAGCAGCTTGAGCAAACGGCCCGCAGCGGGTCGATCGCGCAACTCGGCGCTGTAGCTCGTGTGCGCCACCACGATGCGTTCCGCGAGGATCCGTGTCGAAACAGCCTCTTCCGCAATCGCGACAACGAATAGCCGTATCCACGAGGCCCACTCGCCGCGCTCACTCACAGCGAGCAGCCCATCGGCGTACTCGCGGCGGTTGCGCTGGAAGTAGCCGCTGGGCGAGACGATCGGCATGTCGAGCAATCCCAACGCGCACATCTGGTGCAAGATGAGCGCGCGGCCGATGCGCCCGTTGCCATCGCGGAACGGGTGGATCGCCTCGAACTGGTAGTGCGCCAGCGCGACCTGCGCCAAGAGCGGCACGTCGGGCCACGATCCGTTCACGAACCGCTCGAGCGCGCGCATGCCGTCCGAAACCGGCGTGCCACCCGGAGGCGGCACGAATCGTGCACGATCCGGGCGCCCGGGCGCGCCAATATAGACCGGCACGTCGCGATACTCGCCCGGCTGCAGTTCTTCGCCGCGCACGCCATCGAGTAACTGGGTGTGCATGCCACGAACGAGGTCATCGCCATAAGGCCGACCACTCTCGATACCGACCCGCACCGCGCGCACGGCGTTGAGCGCTTCCTTGCCCGGGTTGGCCTTCGCGTCCGCCTCACCCGCGAGCACCATGTCGAGCGCCGTGGTCTCGATGCCCTCGATCTTTGAGCTCAGCCGGGCCTCGCGCAACCAGAGCGCTTGGCGGAGGATCTCCGGATTGGGCACGGCGTGCACCAAGCCGTTCACTCGGCCCAGAGCCGCGTGGGCTCCGGCGAACTCATCGAACAGCTCACCCTTGATCGACTTCCAATCGATCGCCGGCGGCAATTCATCTGGTACGAATGCCCACGTCTGGACGTCCTCCCAACCACCCACCCCTGACGCACCAAGAGCACGCTTGCGCAGCGTGATGGGCTCGAGCGCACCAGGACTTACGTCCGAAAACCTGGATTGCAGGTCCCAGGGTGGTTTTGAAGGCGGCTTTGGATCTGAAGCCATAATTTAAAGCAAAACATGATTTGCTTTAAATGTCAAGGTTGGATTCAAAACAACTTTTTGACGACGGGGCTGGAGCAGAGTCAGCCAGACTCAGATCGTGACCGGCATTACGACGTAGACGAAGCCGTTGCCCGAGGCTCGGATCACGCCCGCGTGGCGGCCGTCGCGGAGCTCCATGGTCACCTCGGGGTCGTGCATGACGCGCAGCGCGTCGGTGATGAAGCCGGGGTTGAAGCCGATGTCCACGTCGGCACCGTTGTAGCCCTTGAGCTCCACGTTCACGCGGGCCTCGCCCATCTCCGGGGCGTGGCTGGAGAGCTCGAGCTGCTTGTGCTCGCCGCGGAACGCCAGGCGGACGCCCTTGCTCTCCTCGTTGGTGAGCAGGGCGGCGCGGCGGACGGCGCTGTGCAGCAGGTCCTTGTCGAAGGTCGCCTTGACGGTCTGGTCGCTGGGGATGGCCTCTTCGTACGGCGGGAACTGGCCGTCGACCAGCGACGTCGACAGCACTGCGCGGGGCATGCCCTCCTCGCTACCACCGAGCGCGAACAGCGCCTTCTGATCGCTGACGGCGACCGTCACCGACTCGTCCTCGCTGTCGACCAGGCGCTGCAGCAGCGACAGCGCCTTGGTCGGCACGATGCACGAGACGTCGTCGTCGTCCTTGTTGGCGCCGGGCACGGTGCCGCGGGCCATCGCCAGGCGTCGGCCGTCGGTGGCGACCATCTCCAGCGTCTTGCCGCGGCGGCGGACGAGCACGCCGTTGATGGCGTACCTCGTGGTCTCGCGGGCCGTGGCGAACAGTGTCATGCCAATCATGTCGCCCAGCATGTCGCTGGGGAAATCGAAGCGGGTCTTCAGGCCCTCGGCACCGAAATCGCTGCGATCGGCGACGCGCGGTAGGTCGCCGGGCTCGTAGCCGAGCAGCGTGTACGCCGCGTCGACGCCCTTGACGTGCAGCGTGCGGTCTTCGCTCTCGATGGTCAGCGTGGGCTCGTTGTCCTCGGCGGCGACGATCTGCTTGAGCTTGTCGGCGGGCACGAGCGCCTCGCCGGGCTCCTGCACGTCGACGCGCGCCGTGCGCAGGCGCAGGGCGATCTCGCCGTCGGTGGCCGCCAGCGTCAGCTCGCCGGCGTCGCCATCGCGACCGGCGCTGAGCTTGACGCATGTCAGCTGCGGCTTGGGCGTCCGGCTCGCCGCCACCGACGAGACCACGTTGACCGCCTCAAGCAACGCACCACGATCGCAAACCACTCGCATCGAAGACCTCTCCATTCCCCGTAGCTGGGGCGGCAAAGGGGCTCAAAGAAGCCCATTTCACAGGACGTGCATAGTAGCACCGTGGGTGCCGATTCCTGCTTCTATCATGGGCCCATGCTGGCCTTCCACCCCCGCGCACGCCACAAGCCGACAACCCAAGGACGCCTGCCGTGATCGGCCCTGGCTGGGCCGGCGACCCCGAACCCGCGCGGACGCACGCCAAACCCGCGCGGCGGCGCCGGGTGGCCGTGGTCACCGGGTCTCGGGCCGACTTTGGCCTGCTGCGCCCGGTCATGGCCGCGGTCGACGCCCATCACGACCTGGACCTGCTGGCCATCGCCGCCGGGGCCCACCTCATCCCGCCGGCCGTCAGCTTCCGCGACGTCAAGGCCCAGTTTCCCATCGCCGACAGCATCCCCATGCAGAAGCCCGGTCGCACCACGCGGCCCGACGACGCCGAGGCCCTGGGAACCGGAATCTCCAGGCTCACGCGCAGCTTCGGCTCGCTCGAGCCCGACTGGGTCGTCGTGCTTGGTGATCGAATCGAGGCATTCGCTGCCGCCGCGGCCGCCAACGTTGGCGGCTGGGCGCTCGCGCACCTGCATGGCGGCGACCGGGCCGAGGGCGTGGCCGACGAATCGATGCGCCACGCCATCAGCAAGCTCGCGCACCTGCACCTGCCCGCAACGCAGGCCTCGGCCGACAGGCTCGTACGCATGGGCGAGAAGCCCGAGCACGTCCACGTCGTGGGCTCGCCCGCGATCGACGACCTTGCGACCTTCGAGGCCATGCCCGAGGCAGAATTTTCCGAGCTCGGCAGCCCACGCGCCGTCGTGCTGCTGCACCCAACGGGCCGGCCGCACGAGGCCGAGGAGCACGTGACGGCCAACCTGCTCGATGCGCTCGCCGTGCTCAAGATCGAGCCAATCGTGCTCGCCCCCAATCACGACCCCGGCCGCGCGGGCGTGCTTCGCATGCTCAAGGAGCGCGGCCAGAACATCGAGCCCCACCGCCCGCGCGCGTGGTTCGTTTCACTACTCAAACGCATCGCGATGACTGACGGCGTGCTCGTCGGCAACTCGTCGGCGGGATTGATCGAAGCGCCCGCGCTCGGCTGCCGCGTGGTCGATATCGGACCGAGGCAAAACGGGCGCGAGCGCCCGCCCGCGGTGCGTCACGCCGACGACCAATCGGCCCAGGCCATCGAACGCACCATCCTCGATACACTCGCGGCACCGCGGCCCGACGGCAACGACCATCCTTATGGAGATGGGCATACCGGCGAACGTGTCGCCGCCCTGCTGGCGTCCGTGGACCCCAATACCAGGGGGGTTCTGGCCAAGCTCAATGCGTATTAGCACGGGATTTTCGGCAGAATCTCCACGTCCAAAAAACTGGGTGGCTCGGGCCCGAGTCGGCCAAAGTCGCTTCTCGATTGCGTCGATGCTCCTGTTATCCGGCAGACGGAACCGCCGGCAGGAGACTTGGCCATGAGCATCGGCACGCAGGATCGTGAGCAGGCTGTCCAGACCGCAATCCGCGAGATCAGCCACATCGCCACGCTCCCAGAGGTGACCCTCAAGATCGTTGAGTTGGTCGAAGACCCGTCCTCGACGGCCCAAGACCTCCACAACGTCATCGCGAACGATCCGGCACTCTCCAGCCGAATCCTGAAGGTCGTCAACTCGTCGTTCTACGGCTTGCCCGGCCAGATCGGCTCCATCAATCGCGCGATCGTGATGCTCGGCCTCAACGCCGTGAAGAACATCGCCATCGCCGCCAGCCTGGCCAAGCTCTTCCGCGGAGGCGACCTGAGCCACGGCTTCAGCGCCCGCGCCGTGTGGGAGCACGCCGTCGCCTGCGGCGCCATCACCAAGATGGTCGCCGACACCGCGAAGGTCGGATTCTCTGACGAGGCGTTCCTCGGCGGGCTCATGCACAACATCGGCCTCATGGTCGAGATGCAGTTCGACCGCAACAAGCTCATCGAGGTCGTGCAGACGCTCGGCGTAGACGGCGAGGGCGTGCCCGGCAACGACATGCGCGAGGTCGAGGCCAAGTTCTTCGGCGCCGACCACCAGGACTTCGGAAAGGGCCTGTGCGAGAAGTGGAAGTTCCCGAACAACTTCTCGCTGGTCACCGGCTATCACCACAACCCCATGGAAGCCCCCGCCGACGGCCGCCGCCTGCCGGCCATGGTCTACGTCGCCGATCGCCTGGTCGGCTCGATCGACGGCCAGTTCCGCCTCGATCTGCCGAGCCTGGACATCGACCCGGCCGTGCTCGAGGTCCTGGGTCTCACCGAGACCGGCCTCCAGAGCATCCGCGAGCGGGTCGATGAAGAAATCACCGCCGCCGCCGGCCTGCTCGGCTAAGCCCGAACCCGGTCGAACGAGAGGGTGCGATTCTGCAAAAGGGGCTTGAGAGCCCCTTTTTTGCGTACTCGTTCGTACGCAGTATCCCTAGGAAACGGATGAAATTCCCGGTTTGTGCAGTTGTTTCACGCGGCGAACTGGACTTCGCCGATTAACGTGCAACGAATCGATTCGTCTTTTCCAGAAATTAACAAAGAGATCTCTCTCTTTCTCCCTCCGGGCGGTCGCACACACGTGTGCGGCCGCCTTTTTTTGGGATCTGGTTGGACGCGAGTGCCGAAGTCAACCGATCGCGGTGGCGACGGTACACTTTCGGGCACGCACCCTCCCCTGGGATCGCGGCAACTCAAGCCACCGCCGCTGCGAACGGGCTGTGGGAGAGGATGCCGATCGGACATCCGCCGGGGAACGCACACACGCCGCCCCCGGCATGGGACACTCTGGCGCCCGAGGCATGGGCGTCGCTTAACAGGCACATCGCTGCCCGGTGGGATGGGCGGCCGCTTGCCGGGGAGACAACGGACGATGACCATGCACCAACCAACACGCACGCGACGGGGCTTCTCGCTCATCGAACTCCTGGTCACCATCGCGGTGATCGCCATCGTGATCGCGATCCTCGTGCCCACGCTCAGCGGGGCCCGCAACACGGCCCGAGCCGCGGGTTCACAGGCCCAGCTGACCGAGATTGGCCAGGCCTCGAGCCAGTACTTCTCCGACAACCAGCGCCTGCCCGGCTACTTCACGCCGCGGCAGATGGGCAGCAGCGACAACGAGGGCCGCGGCTTCAGCGGCATGCAGAACATCATGCTTGACCTCGCCGGCGGCATCGTCGAGGGCCCGGCCGAAGGCAACGTCATCGAGGTCGGCCCCGACGACGACAACACCGTGTTCGTCGACCTGACATTCATCGGCACGACCGAGGCCGGCGGAGGGTACTACACGCCGCGGGATACCAGCTTCGTGGCACAGAACGATCCGGACGTTGGACTCCAAGAAACTGATGGCGATGAAGAAGCACGTCGGCTTCCGTCGGTGCTCGACTCGTTCAACACGCCCATTCTGGCTTGGCAGCGAGACCGCACCGCGATCCAGCCGATCGAAGAACTCGCGGACTTCGTCCAAGACGAGAGCGGTGGCGATGTACCAGCGCGCTTCTACTGGGCGTCGAACGCGGGCTTCCTGAAGACCACAGACCTAGGCAAGCGGGGCAAGGATCCGACGTTCTCGACGTCAGCCGCCTCCCGAGAGTTCAGCCTGATCGGCGAAGGCGTGAATGAAGATCCCGAGCTCCTCAACCACCTGGCCGTGCTGCTCGGCTCGCCTTCCGTACCCAATCCTGGCGACAACGCCGACGCGCTCCAGGCCCCTTCGGCGGCGCGTGGCGACCTCATCCTCCACTCGGCGGGCATCGACGCCATGTACATGAGCTCCAAGGATATCGGCGGCGGCGGCGATCTCCGCTTCTGGCAGAGCTTCTTCGTCGACCCGCCCACCGGCTCGAGCGATGAGCGAATCCAGGACGGCAGCGGCCAGGTCGAGTCCATCGACCTCCTCGACCGGTTCGACGACCTGATCGAGACCGTCGGCAACTGAGCCAAGGCCCCAACTTCTGACCGACAATCCGTGTTTTGCCTTGACCTGACGCGAGAATCGCGTCAGGCTTTGTTTCGTGGGGGACGAGCCTGCCATCCAGCCGCACTCGCCGGGCGAGCCGCGTACCGGCCGGGCGCGCCATCGGGCGTTCCTGGCCTTCGGCGGAGGCGTGGCGGGAGTCTTGCTCGCGCACGCGATTGAGCTCGATCATCCCACGCTCGTGTACTCGCTTGCCATCGCATTGGCGGGCGCGTCGCTCGTCATCCCCGGAACGAGTGGCCGAGCGGTGCTGGTGCTCGCGATCGCGTGCATCGGCGCGGGTCGCATGGGCTCGGCACTCGCGCCCCCTGCCGACCACCTGGTCCATCGGCTTGGCGCATTGCCGATCGATGACGCGGGTGCGCAGCGCGGGCTGGTCTCGCTCGAAGCCGTCATCACGCACGCGCCGGTCGATCCTGACGTCGGGCTCGCGCGATACGAGCGCGGCGTGTTCCAGGGCGATCGAGCCACGATGCTCGGGAAGGCCCTGGCCATCGACCTCGGCGACGGACTCGTGCCCACACGCGGCCGCGTCCGCATCAGCGTGAGCGAGTCGATCGATGACGCGCCCGGCATCACGCCCGGCTCGGTCGTGCGCATCACCGGCTGGATGCGACCGCCGCGCGAACCGATGAACCCCGGCCCGCCGAGACCGCCACGCGCACCGGTATGCAACGTCGACACCGATGGCTGGGCGCTGGTCTCCGAGGCAACGCTCACAAAGCGGTCAGTAGATAGCATGCTCGCGCCATTACGACGCGTGCAGCATCGCGTGCAATCCGGCGCACGAGTCGTGCTCGGGCTTGACGATCCGCAGGCCCAGACCGACCCGGCCCGCTCGCTGCTCGCCGCGCTCGTGCTCGGCCAGCGCGACCCCGGGTACGACGAGGCCTACGAGCCGTTCCGCCGCGTCGGCCTCGCACACCTGCTGGCGATCTCCGGGCTGCACCTCGCCATCCTCGCGGCCGCCGCGGCGTGGGTGCTGCGGGCCATCGGCCCGGGCTGGCGCGTCGAGGCCATCGGCGTTGCGATCGCCGTGGGGTTGCTGCTGGTCATCGTGCCGGCACGCACGCCCATCGTGCGCGCTGGCGTCATGGTGCTGGCGCTCTTGGCCGCTCGCGCGCTGGGCCGGCGGCATGACCCGCTCGCGGTCCTCGCGTGGACGGCCCTGGGCATCGCACTGTGGGACCCCTACCAGATCTTCGACCTCGGCTACCAGCTCAGCTTCGGGCTTGTTGCCGCGCTGCTCGCGCTCGCGCCGAACGCCCACGCCACGATCTTCGGCTCGCGCGAACCGATCAGGGGCGTGCTCGAGAAGCCCCCGCCAACGTGGACGCTTGGCGTTCGATACGCCGCCGGCTCCGTCGCCCAGCTCTTCAGCGCGACGGCCATGTGCTGGCTGGTCAGCCTGCCGTGGATCGCGTGGCGCACCGGCCTGCTCGCGCCACTGACCATCCCCGCGACGCTCGTCATGACGCCGCTGGTCGGCCTGCTGCTGATCGCGGCGTACGCGTCGCTACTCATCGGCACGCTCGTACCGCCGCTCGCAGAGCCGCTCTCGGCAATGCTGCAGTGGATCGCGAACTTGAACCTGGGTGTGGTTCGATGGTTTGATGACTTGCCGTATTCGAGCATCGAGGTCCCGCCGATGAGCGCGGCGCTGGCGATCGCCGCGACGCTCACGCTGGTCGCTGTCGTGCGGGCCGGCCGCCGCCTGCCCTGGAACCACGCGCTGGCGGTGGTGATCGTGGGCGTGTGGACGGGCGTGGAGGTTGTGCGCGCCTGGGTCCAGCCCCCGATACCCCTGCAGATCAACACGTTTGCCGTGGGTGATGGCACCGCGCACCTGCTGCGCACCAAGGACAAACTCGTGCTCTGGGACTGCGGTGCGCTCGGCCCGGGCGCGGGACGGATTACCGCCGCGGCTTCGAAGGCACTCCACGAACCACTCCCACCCATCGCCGTGCTCACGCACGCGAACCTCGCCCACGCCAACGGCCTGCCCCATGCCGCCCGAGAACTTGGCATCACGTTTATGTACACGACGCCGCAGGTGCTGGAAGCGGCCGAGCGCGGCGGCGCGATGGGCGAGATCTTCGACGACCTGCGATCCCTGGGCGTGCAGATCGTGCCCCTTTCGTCGATCCACGGATTCCGGATCCGCAGCTGCGAGCTCACGGTGCTCTGGCCGCCGCCCGACGCGCGGTTCGACGATGCCAACGACGCCTCGCTGGTGGTCCGGTGGGATACCGAAGCCGGCCACAGCCTGCTGCTCACCGGCGACATCGGCGGCGACGCTCTGGCGGCCATGATCGACCGGACCGACCCAGAACTCCTCCGCGTCGACGTGCTCGAACTCCCCCACCACGGTGCCGACGACGCGCCGGCACGCCGCCTTGTTCAACTTGCCGACGCACGCATCGTCATCCAATCCGCCGGCACCAAGCGCGTCCGAAGAGACCCCTGGCGCGAGCAACGCACCCGAGGGCTCTGGCTCGTCACCGGGCGCGACGGCGCGATCGAGGTGATCTCGGAGTACGACGGCCTACACGCGAGCACGATCCGCCGCGGCGTGGTTCTGGAGCCCTGATCCCCGCGTCACTGAGTGCCGCTCCATACCCTTCCCGGTGACGCAAACGACCACCCCTCCACAGCAGACCGAGCCGGGCGACACCGGCGGCTGGACCGTCCACGACTCGGCCGACCTCTATGGCATCGACCGCTGGGGCGGCGGGTACTTCGATATCGGCCCCAACGGCCAGATGCGCGTTCGGCCGCGCGGGGCGGACGGCCCGAGCATCGACCTGGGCGAGGTTGTCGAGGGCCTGCGAGAGCGTGACCTGTGCGCTCCGGTTCTGCTGCGATTCAACGACATCACCGAGCACCGCATGTCGGCGCTGCGTGACGCGTTCGACGCCGCCTTCGCCGACGAGGAGTACCAGGGCCGCTACGAGGCGGTGTACCCCATCAAGGTGAACCAGCAGCGGGCGCTGTGCGAGCAGATCCGAGACACGGCCGCGAAGCTGGGCTTCGGGCTCGAGGCCGGCAGCAAGCCCGAGCTGCTCGCGGTGCTCGCGCTCACCGCCGACGAACCCTCGATCCCGATCGTGTGCAACGGCTTCAAGGACGAGGAGTACATCGAGACCGTCGTGCTCGCCAGCCGCATCCGAGATCGCATCTACCCGATCGTGGAAAGGCCGGGCGACCTCGACCTGATCATCGAGATCGCACGCAAACACGGCGTCACCCCGCGCATCGGCGTGCGCGTGAAGCCCAGCGCCAAGGGCATGGGGCGTTGGCAAGGCTCGGCGGGCGAGGCGGCCAAGTTCGGCCTCACCGCCGCGCAGCTCGTCGAGGTGATCGACACGCTGCGTGATGCCGAGATGCTCCAGTGTCTCGAAGTGGTGCACTTCCACATCGGCAGCCAGGTGTGCGACATCATCAGCTTCAAGGCCGCCATCACCGAGCTGGCGTGGATCTACGCCGAGATGCGGCGCATGGGCGCGGGCATCACGCACATCAACGTGGGCGGCGGGCTGGGTGTCGACTACGACGGCAGCCGCAGCGCGACCGACAGCAGCGTGAACTACGACCTGGGCGAATACGCCGCCGACATCGTGTATCGCATCAAGGCCGTGTGCGACGAGGCCGAGCAGCCGCACCCGCACATCTTCAGCGAGAGCGGGCGCGCGATGGTCGCCCACGGGAGCATGCTCGTGGTCGATGTGCTCGCGTCCAGCGGCCTGCCGGCACCGGTCGACGGCGACGCCTTGCGGATCGACGTCGACGCCATGGACGACGCGCCGCGGCCACTGATCGATCTGCTCGACACGTTTGAGCGCCTCGAGAAGGGCCGCCTCGGCGAGCTCTGCCACGACGCGCTCGCCGCACGAGACGAGGCCATCAGCCTCTTCCAGTACGGGCACCTCAGCCTGGACGACCGCGCGACCGTCGAGAGGCTGTTCAAGTCGATCGCTCGGCAGCTCCTGCAAAGGCCGGACGCGGTCGACGAGGACGGCTCGCTCAAGGAAGACCTCCGCCCGCTCGCCGGCGTTGTGCGCGAGACCTTCTTCTGTAACTTCAGCATCTTCCAGTCGATGCCCGACTCGTGGGCCATCGACCAGCTCTTCCCCGTCGCCCCGCTGCGACGCCTGGGCGAAAAACCCAAACGCCGCGGCATCCTCGCCGATATGACCTGCGACAGCGACGGCGCGATCACGCGTTTCCCCTCGGCCGACGGCGACGACTTCGACGACGCCATCATGCTCCACGATATCCGCGAGGGCGAGCACTACGAGCTGGGCGTCTTCCTCGTTGGCGCGTATCAGGAGGTGCTGGGCGACCTACACAACCTCTTCGGCGACACGCACGCCGTACACATCGTCGTCGACGGCGAGTCAAGTTCCGGATCATGGGCCATCGACGAGGTCGTCGAGGGCGATACCGTCAAGGAAGTGCTCGGCTATCTGCAGTACGACGACAATGATCTGCGGCGCGCGATGCGCAAGGACGTGGAGCGTGCCGTACGCGAGCAGAAGCTCTCGGTCGCCGACGGCGCCGCGCTCATGCGGTACTACGAGCTCGGCCTGGCCGGCTACACCTACCTTGAGTAGCCATGCGCGAGCGCGAACTGCTCCAACGCATCGCCGATCGGTCGGCCGACCTACCCGAGTCGTTCGACCGAGTGCTCGTCGGCCCGGGTGACGACTGCGCCGTGCTCGCGCCCGATGGGCGCAGGCTCGTGCTCACGACCGACCATCTGGTTCAGGACCGCCACTTCGATGACACGCTGCCGCTTGAGCTCATTGGACGCAAGGCCGTCATGCGATCCGTCAGCGACATCGCCGCGATGGCGGCCGAACCGGCGTGGGCGCTCGCGACGGCGCTGCTGCCGGTCGGCTACGCGCACGCGGACGATCTCTTCGATCACATGGCCCACCATGCACGCGAGTTTGGCTGCCCGCTCGTCGGCGGAGACATCGCGAGCCTGCCGGCGGGAAGCGACGGACCGATCTCGCTCACGGTCACCGTCGGCGGATACGCCGAGAACCCGGTGCTGCGTAGCGGCGCCCGCGTTGGCGACTTGGTCTACGCCACCGGCGAACTCGGTGGATCGATGACCAACAACCGCCACGCGAAGGCCACCCCGCGAGTTGCCGTGGCGCTCGAACTCGCGCGTTTAACGACAATCCGCGCCATGATCGATCTCAGCGACGGCCTGGGCATCGATGCGGCGCGCATCGCGCGAGCCTCAGGCGTGCGTCTCGAACTCGACGCCGACGCCATCCCGATCCACACCGATGCGAGCGGCTTGTCCGGCGCGCTCGGCGATGGCGAGGACTACGAGTTGCTCTTCACCGCACCCAGCCGCGCGACGATCCCCGAGTCGATCGGCGTCGCACGCATCACTCGCATCGGCCGCGTGGTTGAGGGTGAGCCCGCCACAATCGTGCGCATGCTCGACGGCTCCACTGTCGATGCGTCGGAGCAAGGATTCGAGCATGGCTGACCCCGTCACGCTCAACACCACCGATCCGGCACAGACCGAGGCGTGGGCGGCGGAGTTCGCCGCATCAATGAAGGCGGGCGACGTGCTCGCGCTCGATGGCGAGCTCGGTGCCGGCAAGACCACGCTCGTTCGCGGCTTGGCCCGCGGCCTGGGCATCGATCCAGGCACCGTCTCCAGCCCGACGTTCGCGCTCATGAACGAGTACGAGGGCGGCCGCCTCACGCTCGTGCACATCGACGCGTACCGCCTGAGCGGACCCGACGAGCTGGCCTCGCTCGGCTGGGAACGGCTCATCGACGATCCCACCGTCGTGATCGCCGTCGAATGGCCCAGCAAGATCGAGGGCGCACTGCCGCCCGAGCGGACCACGACCATCGCATTGCAGCACATCGGCGAGCACAGCCGAACCCTCACGGTCACGCCACCACGCGGCTGGACCACCTGCCCGACCACCGGCAAGCGCGTGCCACCCGACAGCCCCACCTGGCCGTTCGCTGATCGTCAGGCCCAGCTCGTCGACCTCTACGGCTGGTTCGCGGGAAAGCACACGATCTCCCGCCCGGTCGATCCCGAGCGCGACGACCTCTCGGACATCCCCCACGCAACCGAGGACCCCGCAAGCGATCAGACCGACTGAACGCCGGCCGGCCACGCCGTACCCTGTCCGGATGCTCGCGACACTGACCACCCTCGCTCAGGCCGACGCCCCCACCGCCAGCGCGTGGTCGCTGTTCGTCCAGTCGATCGACGTGTTCACCGGCGTGCTGGTCATCGGCTCGATCGCCGCGGTCGCGCTGTTGGTTCAGTGCCTGCTCGAGATCCGACGCGAGACCGTGCTTCCCGAGAGCGAGCTCGAACGCCTCGGCACGCTCTCGGCCAGCGGCCCGCGCTCGGAGATGGTCAGCTACCTCCGCTCACGCTCCTCGTTCCCCGCGCTGGTGATCAAGAGCATGCTCCACGCCGAGGATGCCGCCGGCAAGGACGGCCTGAGCACCGAAGCCGCCCGCGAGTCAGCCCAGCTCGAGGCCGATGCGCAGTGTGCGCGCCTCCTGCGTCGCATCGAGCCGCTGTCAACCATCGGCAACCTCGCGCCGCTCGTTGGCCTGGCTGGCACCGTCTGGGGCATGATCCTCGCGTTCACGACCATCGGCGCCGAGGGTGGTGCCGCCGGGCCGGCCCAGCTCTCCCTTGGCATCAGCAAGGCGCTCTTCCACACCCTGCTCGGGCTGTGCCTGGCGATCCCTGCATTGCTCGCGTACGGCTTCCTCCGCGCGCGCGTCGATCGCCTATGCGACGAGGCGACCAGCCGCACAAACGCGCTCGTCGAGCGTGTCGCGAACCGAATCGGCGAGCAGCACGCCGGCGTCAAGGACGCATCGGAATCGTGAGACGCAGACGCCGACAAGCCGAGGGCTCCAGCCACCCGAACCTCACGCCCATGATCGACGTGGTCATGTGCCTGATCGTGTTTTACCTGCTCGTCGGCCAGCTCGCCAGCGACCAGCGCAGCGACCTCACGCTGCCGAGGTCGGCCGCCGGCGACGAGACCAAGATCACCCAAGCCGCGTTCGTAAATGTACGTCTCGAGGGCGACACCTTGCAGCTCGACGTGGACGGCTCGCCCGTTCCGCTGTCACAGCTCGGACGCACCGTGCGCGCCGCGCCGGCAGTGCACCTGCGCGCAGATGCGTCGCTGCCGTATGAACGCGTATCGCCCGTGCTCGCCGAGCTGCGCGGCGCAGGCGTGCGCTCGGTGCGCGTCGTAGCCGAACAGGCCATGGCACCCTTTGGCGGAGATCGCTAGCTGTGCGCCGCTCCCGAGACCCCCGGCACATCTACGGCCCCAACCTCGCGCCGATGGTCGATGTCGTGCTGGTCATCCTCATCTTCTTCATGGCGTCGATCGTGTTCGTCGGACCCGAGTGGTTCCTGCCCGCGGCCATCCCCGCCGAGGCGAGCCAGAGCGAGCGCGAGGCAGCCGATCCCTACGCATTGCCCGACCCCACGCTCTCATTGCGAGTCCTCGCTTCGGAGACCGGCCCAGCGGTATCGGGGCTCGGTGCTGGTGTCGTACCGCTCGCGGGATTCGAAGCCCACGCGGCCGAGCAACTCCGCGGTATCGACCCAGAGGCGATCAACATCCGCCTGAGCGCCGAGGGTGGCGTGACGTGGCAGCACGTCGTCACCGTGCAGGACGTGCTCACGCGCCTGGGTGTGCGCAACATCGCGCTCGACGCGCCCTGACTGCGTTCACGCCGACAGGATCGCCGTCGCCACGCCTAGGTAAATCAGTACCCCAGAAATGTCCATCAGCGTCGCGACGAGCGGGCTGGAGATCGTCGCAGGGTCGAGCTTGTAGCGCTCCAGCACGAGTGGCAAGAGACCGCCGAGCAACGCCGCCCAGGTCACGATGCCCAGCACCGCGACACCAACGGCCACGCCAACGCGCATCGGTTCGTCCGTGCTCGCGAGGCCAACAACATCGACGAGGTACACGATACCGACGCCGAGCACGCCGAGCACAATGCCAAGGATCACGCCGGTCACGAGTTCCTTGATCGCCACCCGCCGCCAGTCACCGGGCGCCACCTCGAGCAGCGAGACCGCACGGATGAGCAGGCTCGCCGCCTGCGTGCCGGTGTTGCCGCCGCACGAGATCATCAACGGTACCAGCATCGCCAGGATCAGATGCGTCTCGAGCGCGCCCTCGAACCGCCCCAGGATCGCGATCGTGATCACCTGTACGACGAACAAGATGACCAAGGGCACCCCGCGCTTGCGCAGCATGTCGGCCAGACCCGTGCGGATGTACGGATCGTCGAGGGCCTCGACGCCGCCGATGAGGTGGATGTCCTCGGTCGCCTCTTCTTCAACAACGTCGGCCACGTCGTCGATCGTCACGATGCCCAACAGCACTCCTGTGCTGTCAACCACCGGCAACACCGTGCGGTCGTAATCGAGCATCGCGCGGGCCGCCTGCTCCTGATCGTCGAACGCGCTGAGCGCCTGGTACGCGTCGTCCATGATCTCGCGCACCGTGTTGTTCGGTTCGGCGAGCAGGATCGAGCGGATGTGTAGGTCATCGATCAGACGCCCCGACGCGTCGATCACGTACACCCAGTGCACCGTCTCGGCATCATGCCCGAACCGGCGGATGTGCTCGAGGGATTGCTGGATGGTCCACTCGGGCCGCAGCCGGACGTAGTCGGGCGTCATCAAACGCCCGATCGACTCCTCGGGGTAGCCAAGGATCTGCTGGGTGACGCGACGGTCCTCGGGCTTCAGGCGATCGATCAGCCGCTTGGCCGCCTGGTCGGGCATCTCGTCGAGCAAGGCCGCCCGGTCGTCGGGGTCCATCGCCTGGAGCATGGTCTGGCTGGCCCGATCGCCCAACGCCTCGATGATGGCCTGCTGGGGCTCGCTCTCCAGCTCCGCGAACGCCTCGCCGGCCAGCTCTCGGGGCAGCAGGCGGAACGCCACCGCCGCCTCGTTGGGCTCAAGCACATCGAGCACCGCCGCCACGTCGAACGGCGGCAGCGGCCCCAGCGCCTCGCGAAGCTCGCGATAGCGCCGGGCCGCGATCAGTTCTCGGACGTCGACGCTCAGGAGCTGGGCCGTGGGGTTCATCGCGGCAATGGGAGCGCTCTGGCACAGCCCGGGCAAGCCCTGAAACACCCAGCCGCCCCGACGCCTATCCTCACGGCCCTTGCATCCGCCGCGTGGTGGCGTGCGGATCGGCCCTCCGCCGCGGCTCCGAATCGAGCCTGCGTGAGGAACTATCGCAGAATCCGGGCTCCACCCGATGGTTGCCCGCCAGAAACGCTGGAGCGAACCGCCATGGCCAAGCTGTTTTACTCGCTGGAAGAGACCTGCCAGAAGCTCGGCAAGAGCGAGCAAGAGGTCATGGACCTCGTCGAGTCCAACCAGCTCAGCAAGTTCGTCGACGGCGACAAGCTGATCTTCAAGGTCGACCAGGTCGATCTGCTGGCCGACGGCGATGATGACGACGCAGCCATCGGCTTTGCCGACGACTCGGGCGTGGGCCTGGCCGCGGACGATTCGGCCATCGGCTTTGCCGACGATGATGCCGCGGGCGACCCCAAGGAGCAGACCGGTATCAGCATCTTCGAGGCCGACGACATCGAAGAAGCCGACGCGGCCGCACAGACCCAAATCACCGCATCGCCAAGCTTCGGCATGGAGACCAGCACCGACCCGGCCGCCTCCGGCTCGGGCCTGCTGGACATGACCCGTGAGGCCGACGACACCTCGTTGGGCGCCGACCTGCTTTCCGACTTCGACATGGGCGACTCCGAGGGCTCGACCATCGGCGAGGAGGTCGCCGCGGGTGGCGGTGCGTTGTTCGAGGACGCCTCGGCCGGCGCCGCCAACCAGCCGGCAGCCGTGGTGTACGCCGAGGAGTCGCTCGACCCCGGCGCGTCGATGGCCGCGATGTTCGCGTGCCTGGGCCTGTTCCTGGTCATGGCCTTCGCGTTTGCCCTCATCGTGTCGATCTGGACGGGTGCCGGTGTGGTGATGGAGCTCATCGAGGGCCTGAGCATCGCCGTGATCGCCGGGGCGATCGCCGGCGTCGTTGTCGTGCTGGCCATCATCGGGTTCTTCGTGGGCAAGATGACCAGCTGAGCCCAAACCCAATACGAACCAGTCACAAGCGGCCTCACGGCCGTTTTTTCATGCGATATCGAGGATCGATCAGCGCCAGCGCCTGTCGATATCACTGTGGATAACCTGGCGAACGACGGCGCTCTGCGTGGTCAGAATCAAAGCGTGGGTAGTTTTACCACGCGCACAAAGTGCGAGCGCCGCTCAGTGTCGGGGTGCCGACATCCAGACGACCGGTTGTCCATGGCCCTAAGCAACTGGTAGATATCGTCTTACATCGATCATGGGCGATGCTGTCCACAAGACAACAGCCATAACTATGACGATCACTGTTCTTTCTTCATGATGTAGTAGATATCTCCGGACGCTCCAGAGTACCGGAGAAGCAATTCCATCACTGGGGATAAATTGTGACTATTCATCAGGCACCGGTTGGACGCACTCTTGACACCCCGGACACCAGACCGTCGTCCGCTGAGCGATCCTGGCCGTGCTCAAACCCCGACCGCACGTGAGGCACTCCAGGCCCGATCGGCCATACACGCGGTGGGCGTGCTGGTACCCGCCCGGCTCGCCATCGGCCGCTCGATAGTCGCGCAGCGTCGAGCCGCCGACCGCGACCGCGTCCTGGAGCAGCTCAACGACGGCGGCCCCGAGTCGCTCGAGCCGATCCGGCTCCAGAGACGATGGCTGGGTCAGGGGATGGATGCCCGCCCGGTGCAGGGCCTCGTCGGCGTAGATGTTGCCGATACCGGCGACGAGTCCTTGGTCGAGCAGGGCGGCTTTGATGGGCCGCTTGGCTCCACGGAGGCGAGCCGCGAACTCGCTTGGAGTGATCTTCAGAGCATCGGGACCGAGGGATTGCCAGGGCGGCAATTCGTCCCGGCTGGCGAACATCCAGACGCCTCCGAACCGTCGCGGGTCGCGAAACACGAACCTCGAGCCGTCGTCGAGCCGCCACGTGGCGTGGACATGGTCGGTTGATAGTCGACCACCAGCCGCTGCCCAGAGCACCTGCCCGCTCATGCCCAGGTGCACGCCGATGGCGCGGCCATCGTCCCCGATGATCGCCATCAGCTTGCCCCGGCGGTCGATCCGATCGATCACGGCCCCCTCGAGCATCTGGGCCTTCGTGAGCCGTCTCGGCCGAACACGCGACCTCTGGCGAGCGAACCCACCGGGCGGGTCTCCCGGGCCAACGGCGATGTCCCGTCGGTGCAGCGTTGCCCGGACCACAGACCGGCCCACCAGGTGCGGGACCAGCGTGCGGCGCAGGTGTTCGACCTCGGGCAACTCGGGCACGCGTGGAGGGTATCGAGCGCGTGATGAGGGCCCGCCGCCGATCAGCGGTGTACCCTCGGATCTCGTTCGGCCCGCTGGGATACCCAAGGGAACGCCCTGACATGGATCGCCAGGCATTCGAAGCGATGGCCCTGGAACACCTCGACTCGGTGTACCGCCTGTCGTACCACCTGACGCGCAGCCCCGACCGGGCCGACGAGCTGGTGCAGGAGGTGTACCTGCGGGCGCTCAAGAGCGAGACGTGGCAGAACTTCGAGGAACGTGGCGGCGGCATGCGGGCGTGGCTCTTCACCATCGCCCACAACGCGTTCTACTCGGACATCAAGCGGGAGGGCCGCCGCCCGACGCCCGTGGGCGAGTTCTTCGAGGAGTCCGACGGCGAACTGACGCCCGGCGAGGCCTCGCCCGCCTGGGACCAGGCCAGCTTCGACTGGGACCAGGTCGACGATGCCCTGAAGCACGCCATCGAGGAGCTCAAGCCCGAGTTCCGCGAGATCCTGCTGCTGTGGGGTGTCGAGGGCCTGAAGTACCGCGAGATCGCCGAGATCTTGGAGGTGCCCATCGGCACGGTGATGAGCCGGCTCCACAGGGCCCGAAAACTCGTAGCGGATGTCCTGATGGCCGACCCCGATCAGGCAGAAAGACTTGGAATCAATCGCCTTGCGGGGGATGAAACCGTGGGAGACGAGAGTTAGGCACCCCGTCAGGCTCCCCGGCGGTCCCCTGCCCCCCCGCATTCCGCGGGACACGGATCGGCCGGTCGGAGCCTGCCGAAGATCAAGACGACGTTCGTTGGCTGGGCATTGGGGCCCGGCCTGATGCCTCCCCCAGCTTTTCGGAGCGGCACGCATGAGCCAGGACCACTCGCACGACAACGCGAACCACGGCCCGCTGACCAACGCGGAACTCGAACGGCTGGCCCGCTGCGCCGCCGATGGCGAGCTGTCCGCCGAGGATGCCGCTCGCTATGAGTCCGCTAAGCGGGCCAACCCGTCGCTGGCCGGCTTCGAAGAGTCCGAGCGTAAGTTGCGTGGAGCGATCGGCCGCTGCATGGCCGCAGACTGCCAGTGCCCAGATGCGCTTCGCAACAAGATCTCGAGCATGGTGGCGGGCACGGCCCCGGCGCCACAGCTCGGCCTCGCGGGCACGCCGGCGGACCAGCCCCAGCCAACGTCCGACTCATCCTCGGCGATGCGCTTCCCCATGTGGCAGCGTGTCGCCGCGTTTGCTGCCGCCGTGGTGATCATCGTCGGCGTGTCGTCGTACCTCCAACAGAACCCCTCGACGCAGCAGGGCGCCCCGGGCGTGGCGCTGGCAGAGATGCCCACGGGCATCCAGCTCGCAGGCTTCATGTCCGACGAGCACAATCGCTGCGCCATGCACCCGACGACGATGCGCAAGTTCACCCAGAAGGACCTCTCGGGCGTCCCCTCGGCGTTCCGCGATGTGCTGGGCGAGCGCGTGCAGCCCGAAGACCTGCTGCCCACGGGCGCGACGTTCGTAGCCGCGGGCAAGTGCAAGGTGCCGGGCAAGGGTCCGTCCATCCACATGATGTACGAAGCCTTCGACCAGGCCGGCGAGCGCGTCGAGGTGAGCCTCTACATCCAGCGTTGCAGCGATGAGCGTTTCGTGTCCGGTAAGGCGTACGCCATCGGCACCGAGGGCGAGACGACCAGCAAGATCATCGGCTGGCGTCACAACGAGCTGCTGTATTACCTGGTCACCACGTCGCCCGATACGACTCGCGAGATGGCCGGCAAGCTCGAAGCCCCTGCGATCGCCGGCGCGATCTAACACGCAAGGCCGACGTCCTACTCCCCACGACTGGCAAGCGGGCTGCGTTCTATGAAGCGCAGCCCGTGCTCTAGAGCGCGGGCGAGCGCCAGCAGCCCGGATTCATCGAACGGTCGCCCGATCAGCTGCACGCCCACGGGCAGATTCGAGCCATCGACATCGACCGTACCTGTCGGGATGCTGATTGCCGGCAATCCCGCCAGGTTTGCACCGACCGTGAACGCATCTTCCTGATACATCGCCATCGGGTCATCGAGCTTCTCGCCCAGCTTGAACGCCGGCTCGGGCGTTGTCGGCATGAGCACAGCGCGAGCGCCGCTGTCGAAGAGCGCTTCGAAGTCCTGCTTGATCAGCCGACGCGTGCGCTGGGCCTTGCCGTAATACTGGTCGTTATACCCGCTGCTGAGCGCGTGCGTACCCAGAAGGATGCGCCGCTTGACCTCGGTACCGAAGCCCTCGGACCGCGAGCGCGTGTACAGGTCATCGAGCCCCTCACCCTCACGCAATTCGGCGCGGCGTCCGTAACGCACACCGTCGTATCGCGCCAGATTGCTCGACGCCTCCGCCGGCGCGATGAGGTAGTACGCCGCGACGCCGTACCGCGTGTGCGGCAGCTGCCCGTCATCCAGCGTGACACCAGCGCCGCTCAGGACACCGGCCGCGCGCTCGAGCGCGTCATTGATCGCCGGGTGTACACCACCCTCCGGCCGCACTCTCGCAACGTGCTGCCCCGACACCTCCTGCTCGAGCGCAGCGACGAAGTTCTCGACCTCCCGCGGCGCGCTCGTCGCGTCGTGCGGGTCGTGCCCCGAGATCGCCGTCAGCGTCGCGGCCGCATCCTCGACCGAGTTCGTGAACGTTCCGATCTGATCAAGGCTGCTCGCAAAGGCGACGAGTCCGTACCGCGAGACACGCCCGTACGTCGGCTTAAGTCCCACCAAGCCGCACATCGCCGCGGGCTGGCGCACCGAGCCGCCGGTATCGCTTCCGAGCGCCATGGTGACGCACCCGGCCGCCACCGCCGCCGCGCTGCCGCTGCTGCTTCCACCGGGCGTGCGCGCCAAGTCCCATGGGTTCTTCGTGGCGCCAAAGTACGAGTGCTCGCCGCTGCCACCCATGGCGAACTCGTCGAGGTTGGCCTTGGCGACGATCACCGCGCCGGCATCAAGCAGCTTCGTAACAGCCGTGGCGTTGTATGGGCTGCGGTAGCCCTCCAGCATCTTGCTCGCGCACGTCGTCCGGCCGGGGTAACGATCCTGCCCGATGCAGATGTTGTCCTTGACAACCACCGGCACGCCCGCGAGCGGGCCGAGCGTTTCACCACTGGTTCGCTTCGCATCGATCGCGCGCGCCTGGGTAGAAGCCGCCTCGTGGAACACGTCGACGAAAGCGTTGATCTCGCCTTGAACGGCATCCACTCGCGACAGCGCTTCGGTCGTCGCCTCAAGGGCGGACATCTCCCCCGCAGCGATGCGCCGCGCTATCTCGATCATGCCCGGATGGCCCATCGTCCGATGCTCCCAAGAGGCGGCGAAAACCAGATCGCGGCCGGCAACGAATAGTGTTCACAGCAGGGCACCGAGGCTAGGCCCAGACTCGATCCAAACCAGACCGAATCCGCCGCCAGCCTCGCACACCCGATCGGAGAGTCCCCATGCCCACCAGCCATCTCCGAGACGACCGCTTCGCCCGCGCGTTCACCGCGATCATCACACCGTTCACGCCCGACGGCCGGTCGATCGATCTCGGCCGCCTCGACGCCCAGATCGCCCGCCAGGCCGAGGGCGGCATCACCGGCCTGGTTGTGGCGGGCACAACCGGTGAGAGCCCGACGCTCGACGAGGCCGAGTTCCGCACGCTGGTCCGCCACTGCGTCGAGGTCGGCAAGGTGCACGACCTGGTCGTCATTGCCGGCACGGGCAGCAACAGCACGGCCCACGCCGTCCAGCTCCAACGCATCGCGCTCGACCTGGGCGCCGACGCCGGCCTGAGCGTGACCCCCTATTACAACAAGCCGACGCAAGACGGCCTGTACGCCCACTTCGCGACCATCGCCGAGAGCGTCGAGCTGCCCATCATGCTCTACAACATCCCCGCGCGGACCGGGGTGGCTCTGGAGCCCTCCACCATCGAGCGGCTGTACGAGAGCCCCTGGGTCGTCAGTGTGAAGGAAGCCACCGGCTCGACCGACTCGGCCAGCGAGATCCTCGCGCGCTGCCCGGGCATCGCGCTGCTGAGCGGCGACGACTCGATGACCCTTCCCTTCATGGCGCTCGGCGGCGTTGGCTGCGTGTCGGTGGTCAGCAACATCGATCCCCAGCGCGTTGCCGCGCTGTGCCAGGCCATGCTCGACCGCGACGTGCTGGCCGCGCGCGACCAGCACCAGGGACTCTTCGAGCTCGCCCGCGCGATGTTCCTGGAGACCAACCCGATCTGCGTCAAGGCCGCGCTCGCCATGATGAATCTTGACAGCGGGCAGCTGCGCCTACCGATGACCCAGCCCACGGACGAAACCAAGCATGCGCTCCATGGTGTGCTGCAACGCGCGGGCCTTCTCGAGACAGCGGTGTACTAGGCGCTAGCGGTACTCGGGGTTCTCGAAGCCGAAGCGCTCCCCTGCCTGCCACTTGTCGCGCTGGTTGCCGAACGCGGGCACGCCTCCAGAATCCTTGAACATGCGCGCCAGGTGGATCAGGTTCCACGTCATGATCGTGGTATTGCGATTCGTGAAATCGTTGTCTTGCGCGTGCGCTTCGGGGTCCATATAGCTTGGTCCGGGCCCGGCCTCGCCGATCCAGCCCGCGTCGGCCTGGGGTGGGATGGTGTACCCCAGGTGCCCGAGCGAATACAGGATGTTCATCGCGCAGTGCTTGATGCCGTCCTCGTTGCCCGTGATGATGCACCCGCCCACACGGCCGTAGTAGCTCGATTGCCCGTGGCCATTAAGCTCGCCCGAGTTGCCGTACAAGCGCTCGATCACGAGCGTGCACACCGAGCTCTTCTCACCGAGCCAGATCGGCGAGCCGAGCACCAGGATCTGCGCGTCCATGATCTTCTTGTGCATCGCCGGCCAGTCGTCGCGGTCGTAACCGTGCTCGGTCATGTCGGGCTGCACGCCGGGGGGCAGCACATAGTCCGTGGCTCGCATCGACTCGACCGAGAGGCCGACTTGTTCCATGATCGCGATGGAGCGATCCATGAGCCCCTGCGTGTGGCTCATGGCCGGAGACTTCTTCAGCGTGCAGTTGATGAAGACGGCCCGAAGGTCGTCGTAGCGGGCGGGTGCGCTGTCGCGGATCGTGTCGGCCATGAGAGGACCTCCTGGTCCGACTCTACTCATGCCGTTCGCACGGCGAGACTCTTACCCACCGCCGAGGGGCTGCCCGCGCAGGAAGCGCGTCATGTCGCGCATGAGCAACTCGCCGCGGCGACGCTCCATCGGGCTGGCGTGCGCACCGACGTTGTTGTTCATCACGTCGAACATGCGACCGAACACGCGGGCGGGCGGGCCCTCACCGCTCTTGAGCGCTTCCTGGTCGCGCTGCGCCTGGCGCCTGGCGCGCTCCAGCCGATCCTCGGGCGAGCGATCGCGAACGTTGCCGCCCATCATTTCCAGCGTCGTCTCGAACTGCACGAATGCCTCGGCGAGGTACTCTTCGCGGCCGGCCTCACCGACGTCCTGATAGTCGGCGGCGAGCGAATCCCACAGCTCGATAGCCAAGCGGCTGGCGTTCTCTTCCAACTGATCTCGCGCCTCGCCGCGGATCGAGCCGGCGAATGCGGCCAGCATGAGCGAGTCGCTGCTGCTCATTCCGTCGAGCCGCTGCACGAGGATGCCCACGAGCTCGAGCCGGCGCTCGAGCGGCAACTTGTTGAACTCGCTCTGCAAGAGCGTGAAGTCCATGAGGGTGTCGATGCGGTCGTTCTCGTAGTCGGGCACGGGCGTCGGCCGCAGCACGAAGTAGGCCGCCACGGCCGAGACGACGAGCAGCCCTGTCGCGAAGGGCCAGCCCTTGCGCGCCCAGCGTCGCCAGTTCTCCGGATCGCGCACGGTGTTGCGCTCGAAGTCGGCCATCCGCTCACGCCACGCGCGCACCTTGGCGCGCCTGCCTTCGAGCCGCTCCAGAGTCTTGATCATGTCATCGCGTGCGTCGGTCATTGCACACCCATCACACACCAAGGAGGCGGCCGATCAGGCCGAACAGGTCCTCGGCTTCATCGGAGGAAAGTTCCTCGAGCCAGTCGGCCCGCATCCCGGGAAAGTACACGGCGTTGCGCGACGGCCCGCCGGATCGCAGCGTGTGCCAGTCGTCGTTGCAATTCAGCAATGGCGCGGGCTTGCCGGACTCGGCCTGCAGCTCGAGCGCTCGCGTCACCACTTGTTCTATCCTCGGGCTCTCGGCGGCGAACACGATCTCGGTCGCGGTCATGAGCAGGCCGGGGAAGTACTCGTAGCTCGTGCCCGCGCTTGCCCACAGCGGGCGGCCGTTGTCTCCGCTTCCGCCGAGGTCGCTCGGGCAGCGATAGCACGAGTTGCGGCCCAGCACGAAGTCCTCTTCGGGCGTGTCCCGCGTGGGCACGGGCGTGTCGAGGTACTGGCTCAGCACGTCGAGCAGGCTCGGGTCGCTGCCGCCGCCGGGCTCGCCCTCATGGAACGGGCGCACCACCGGGAGCACGCCCTTGGACTCGGCATCCATGTACAGCTGTGTGCCAATGCCGATCTGGGCGAGGTTGGCCAGGCACTGCGTCCGCCGCGCGCTCTCGCGCGCCCCACCGAGCGTGGGGATGAGGATGCCGATGAGCACCGTGATGATCGCGATCACCGCGAGCAGCTCGATGAGCGTGAATCCTCGACGCATGCCTGGCGTGCCTCCGTGGGTGCCCATGGGCTTGTTGGCGGGCGTGCCGTCAGATCGGGAGCGCGGCCCGCTTGCCCTGTGCCTCATCGACAATTCGCCGTGCGAGCTTGGGCTGGCTGGCTCGGACGGCACTTGAGTTTTGGGCAAACCGGCTGGCCAGTTGCGGGTCGGCATCGAGGGCTCGCTGGACGCCCTGGGCGATGGCCCTTCCGGCCCGGCGGAGCTGCACACCACGCGCGAGCGATGCCGCAAGGCCGGCGCCAAGGACCAGCGGCAGGCGATAGGGCTCGGGGACGAACGGAGCCACGGCCCCGACCGTTCGGGTGATGGGCCCGCCGGCTGGATCGGCGTCGTATTGGGCAGAGGCGTGGAGAGCGTGCTCGGTGGCGGCGAGTTGGTCCTGGACCACCACAAGCTGGGCCCGCCAGCCGGCGGCGATATCGGCTGGGGCCGAAGGATCGTCCAGGGCCTGGCTGAGGGCCTGCTCTCGTGCGGCCAAGACGCCGCGCAGGCCGCCAAGGTCCTGGCGAGCCGACTCGATCTCGTGACGCATGGCGGCCTGATCAACGCAGCCCCCTGACATCCCGACCGACACCACACAGACGGCGAGCACGCTGGCCAGGCCCAGAGCCCCCAGCACGCGGCGGAGGGTCGTCTTGAAGCACGACATCCACCAATGGAAGGATAGTCCGGCCAGCGTGTTACGCGTTACGAACGAACGCCGGATAAGAGCATTGCACCGGTTGTGATCGGACGGATTCTGCACGGTCTTCATGGGAACCCCCATCGCGGGCCCGCGGGCGAGCGTCACCGCCGCGATTGCGGGCCCGGATCCGGGCGCGGCTGGTGGTGGGGGTTGTGGTGGGCTGCTTCCAGCGCACCGGGCGCTGCACGATACCACAACGGCTGGGGTGTGCAAGCCGAATCGTGCGCAGCGCCGGCAGATGGCGCGCGGGCGTGGTCGGTATGTCTGAGATTCTTACGGCGTGGAGCGTGCCGCGCCGTGCTCAAGCGTCGACAGGGCGTGAGCCGCGCGGTGGTTCAACTCGTGGCCCGAGCGATGGCACACGATGTTCGCCTGGATCGGCCGGCCGGCCAGCGAGATGTCGCCGATGGCGTCGAGCAGCTTGTGCGCCGCCGGCTCATGCTCGAAGCGGTAGGCGTTGTCGATCGGGCCTTTGCGGCCGATGACAAGCATGTCGGCCGGTGTGAGGTCGGCGAAAAGGCCGGCCGCTTGGAGAGCCCTCGCCTCATGGTCGAGGCTGTAGGTTCGCGCTGGCGCCACGCGCTCGGTGTACATGCTCGCCGAGCCGTCCCAGTCTGCGCGCTGCGGCTGGAGGTGTGCGCTCGCGCCGTAGTCGAGCTCATAGGCGACCGACCAGCCGGGCTCTTCACGCGGTTCGATGGTGATGCGTCCCGGTCCCGATGGGGCCTCGATCGTGATGGCCTCGCTCGGCGTGATCGGTTCGAGTGTGCCATCGATGCCCGTCACGCCCGCGGCTTGCAGCGCGTCGGTGAACGGCATGGCCGAACCATCGAGGATCGGCACTTCGGGCGCGTCGATGTCGATGTGGCAGTCGGTGATGCCCAGGCCGGCGAGCGCCGAGAGCGCATGCTCGACGGTGGCGGCCAGGGCTCGCCCATGCATGAGGTTTGTGCTGCGGCCTTTGAGGCTCTCGAATGCGCTGTGAACGGGGTTCGTATTGATCACGGCGCAATGCACGGGCACGGCTTCGTTGATATCGGTGCGCGTAAGCGTGATGCCGCGTTCGCTTGGATTCAACGTCAGCATACACGGCTTATTCGTGAACAGGCCCGTGCCCGAGACGCTGGCGGTGCTGGCGATGGTCTTGCGCGCTCGGGGGTGTGCGATCATGCGTCGCGCAGGCGCTTGCGGATCTGCCGCATGTCCTTGGCGAGCGTGCGCAGCTGGGCGTAGTTCGCTGCGGCCTCGCGAGCGGGCTGGGCCGGTCCGCCGAGCCAAGTCTCGCCCGCGGGCACGTCATTTATGACTCCGCTGCCCGCCCCGATGGTGGCGCCGGCTCCAACGGTGACCCCGTCGCTCAAGCGCACGTTGCCGGCGATGGTCACGCCGTCGTGGATGGTCACGCTGCCGGCGATGGCGCAGCAACCGCAGATGATGACGTTGTTGCCGATGTCGCCGTTGTGGCCGATCTGGCAGAGGTTATCGATCTTCGTGCCGCGGCCGATGCGCGTGTCGGCGAGCTTGCCGCGGTCGATGCACGTGTTGGCGCCGATCTCCGCATCGTCCTCGATGGCGACCGCGCCGAGGTGGGGGATCTTGATCGGTCCTTGCGGGCCGGGCAGGTACCCGAAGCCGTCGGCGCCGACAACGACGCCGGGATGCAGAGTGCATCGGCGGCCGATGGTGCAGCCATGCTGGACGACCACGCCCGCGTGCAGCACGGAGTCGGCCCCGACGGTGACACCAGGCCCGATCGCGACGTTGGACACCAGAACCGCACCGGCCTCGACGCGCGCGTTTGGGCCGACGACGCACATGGGGCCGATGGCGGCGCCATCGACGTGCGCCGACGGGTCGACGTGTGCGGACGGATCGATCCCTGGCTCTGGGACCGGCGGGGCGGCCTGCTCGGCGAAGGCCTCGAGCAGCGTGAGCAACGCGCGGTCCGCGTCCGGGACGAACAGGATTGCGCGATCGGAGGTGTCGGGATCGTCGAGGCGCACGCCCTCGGTAACCAGGGCGGCCGAGGCGTTGGACGTGGCCCAAGCGCCCGCATGGCGCTGATCTCGAATGAAGGTGAGGGCGCCGGGCGTGGCCTTGTCGAGCGGTGCGATGTCCGCCAACGGGATGTCCGCCGGGCCGACGAGTCGTGCCTGCAGCAACTCGGCCAGCGTGCCGGTGGTCGTGGCCCTGGGCCGGGCTTGCGTTCCAGTTTCGGGCCTGGTCTCGGGCCTGGTCTCGGTCATGGCGTTGGCGTGGGCGGACGGATGCACGGGCGGCCCTCGATTGAGCGTGGAGCTGTGTTCCAGCCGATTCGCGGTGGGTCGGGCGGGGGTTCTTAGCCGCCGGTGGCGTACCTGTTGTTCATGTGCTGGATCACGCTCTCGGTGATGTCGATGGCGTCGCTCGAGTAGATGACTCGGCGGGATTGGATCCAATCCTCCACAAAGTCCATGGCCTGCTCGGCCCGCACGTTGGGATTCCTGGGGACGGCGGCCCGCTGCCCGGTGTGGATGACCAGCTGCCAGCCGTCACGCTCGGCGACGACCTCGACCGCGCCCAGCGCCTTCTCGTAAAGCTCGGTGAGCACGCGGGCGTTGTCCTCGGACTGCCAGCGGATGAGCATCGAGGCACGCAGCTCGCGGAAGCCGCGTTTCATGTTCAACTCGCGGAAGAGCTCATCGAAGGCGTCAGAGTTGGGATCGAGGCCCTGGATGTCTTCGCCCAGGCCCTGGATCTCCTCGTCGAGCCGCTCGATCTCTTCGGACTTGCGTTGCCCGTCAGCTCGGATTTGTTGGTCAATGGCCTTGAACTCGTCGAGGCTCGTGATCACCGAAACGAGATCAACGACCGCGGTCGGCGTGGGTGTGGCCTGGGCCACCGACGACGCGTCGGCGGCTGGCTTGAACAGCGCGATCGCGGATACCGCGATGGCGACGGCCGCGAGGACGCTGACGCCATGCCGGGACGCGTTTCGGACGGGGCTTGGGTAGTTCTGCGAGTCTGATGTTGCCATCGGGGGCCTCCTGCGGCACTGTGGGCAGCGCGATCGTTCCGTGATCGGTGCGGAATCACCCGACCCGGACGCCCGGCCGGAATCGGCCCGTACAACGCCCGGGTCATTGTACGCCCCGAGGAGATGCGGCTATCGGTGGCGACTGGCACACCCTATAAATAAGTTGGTGCAAACAAACTACATTTATCGGTCTTTGGCGAAGCCAGCCCGACTCGATCAGAACCCTCGCCGGGGCCGATGTCGTACAAGGGTTGGGTGGCCGCAGAGACTATCCTTACAAAATTCGTCCATTCGCGTGCCTCGCAGCAAGGCCGCAAGATGGGAGGCGGAGATGATTCGGGCGACGGCGAGCGTGGCGGCGGTGCTTCTGGCGGCGGGCCTGGCGATGGGGCAGAACGCCCTGGGCGACGGGCGGGCGCTCGATCGCAACACCCAGATTGGCGGACAGGGCATCAACGAGCGGACGCGCGACTACCGCGCCGAGTTCCGCTTTCGCAACGCCATCGTCACCGGCAACGTGCCGGGCGGCGCCGGCTTCCGGGGCATCACCGGTTATGGCCTCGAGTACGACTTCCGCCAACGCGTGGGGTCGGACGACCTCTTCAGCTTCAGGCGGGACTCCTTCACCAGCGGCCTGGCCGGCACGGGCATCCGCGGCACCGAGGCGCTGCAATATCAGTTCGCGCTGACCGTGGGCAACGAGCCCCCGCGAAACCTGCGCGGCAGCTTGCTGACGAGCCGCACGGGCGAACGGCTCACGGCGGCGCTGCCGGCCCAGGTACCGGTTACGCCCACCGGTGGCACGACCGACATCCGCCCGGCGACGGCCGAGGAAGCAGGCCGCTACGAGCCGGGCACGCTGCTCTCGCTCCGTTCCATCTCGGCGTTTACGGCCGACCGCAGCCTTGGCCCGACGATGCTGCAGATGGCCTGGGACGAAGCCGGGTCGACGCAGGGCATGGTCGCTTCGCCATTGCGCGGGCTGACGCGCGAGGCGCTGCTCGGCGATAGCGAGCTGCCAGGACTTGCTCGAGATACCGAGGATGCGACCGGCGGGGAAACCGACGAGCCGCGCCAGGGGGAGGACTCACGCTTCCGGCGATTCCCGGACTCGCGCATCGGCGTCGAGCGAGAGGTACACGAGCGGCTGTCCAACGAGTTTGGTTCTCGCCCGATCGACCTCACGCCGCCGGAAGAGGCGACCGGTGACGTTCCAACTGGCCTGGCCGAGCCGCTTGGTGGCGATCCGACGGCAACCGACCCCAGCGCGGCTCCCGGGCTGGGCGCGATGGACTCCGGTGATCCGTTCTCGACGCGGATCACCGAGTTGCAGCGCTTGCTGCGCGACGGCCTGCTCTTCGAGGCGGGCAGCGGTGCGGCGGGCACGGGTGAGGCGGTCACCCCGAGCCAGCAGGTGATGGAACAGCGCATCGATGGCTGGAACGACCTCGTCGATACGTTGAAGACCGGCGTTGGAACCGTCGCGGTGCCCGAGGCGCCGGCCGAGCGCGCCTCGGCATACGACCTTCATGTCGATCGCGCCCAGTCGATGATGGAGCAGGGCCGCTACTTCGAGGCCGAGCAGCGGTTCACGATGGCGCTCGCGGCGCGGCCCGGCGACACGATCGCGGCAGTCGGACGCGTGCATGCGCAGATCGGCGCGGGGCTCGACCTCTCGGCGGCGGTGAATCTGCGGGCCTTCCTCGTCGACAACCCCGAGTTCGTGGCGGCGCGGTACGAGGCGGAGATGCTGCCGAGGGCCGACCGGTTGGCCGCGTCGAGCGATCGCCTGAAGTCGCTGCTGGCCGACGAGAACGCACGGTCGCGCATGCGTGAGAGTGCGCTGCTGCTGGCGTATGTTTCGTTCCACCGCGGTGATGCGGCGACGACCGCGTTGGCGTTGGACCGCCTCGGTGAGGGTCGCTCGGGACAGCGCGACGCGCTCGTGCCGTTGCTACGGGCCGTGTGGCTCGAACAACCGGAAGCCGACGAGCCCGGAGCGGGCGAGGGCGAAGACGAGCGTTAAGGAGCCCGGACGGGGTGCGATGGCGGACGGCATGACGACACGACCGGCACGCGCCAAGGACGAACCTGGGCAGTCGATCACCGATTTCCTGAGCGATGGCGGGTTCGTGCACCTGTGCGCGACCCTTGCCGACCTGCTCGATGCGCCCGTCCGCCTGCTCGACGCGCAGGGACGCGAGATCCTGGCGACCGACGATCCCACTGTGACCTGGCGGCTTGCCGACCCAGGGCCGAACGCGGCGGAGCTGGCGGCAGAGCGCGCCTTCACCGTGCCGATGCGCGCGGCCGATCGCGTCATCGGCTGGGTGCACGTGGGCAAGAGCCCGGCGACCGAGGGCCCACTCGCCGGCGAGATCGAGCAAGCCATCGCGCTGATCGTCGATGTGGCCGACCAAGTGTGCGAGCGCGAGCTGGAGTTGAGGGCCCGCTTGCGCGAGCTGAGCGCGACGCAGCGATTGAGCGCCCTGCTTGCGGCGGCGCAGAGCGAGGACGAGGTGCTCGGCATCGCGCTGGACAGCGCAATCGAGTTGCTCGGTTTGCGGGCGGGATCGCTCGTGCTCTTCGGCGACGGTGACGCGGGTTCTGGGCTCGCGGCGCAGGAGCGAGACGTGGAGCACCGCGTGAGCCGGAATCTCAGCGATGAGTGGCTCGCCAACCCGCTGCCGTTGTCCTCTGGTCGAGAGTTTGACAAGCTCGCGCTCGCTGGCGACATCGTGGCAATCGCCGACCTGCAGCGCGACCCACGCGTGCAGCTCAAGGACCGGGCCAAGGCCGAGGGGCTGGCGAGTGCGCTTAACGCGGGCATGGTCTTCAACGGCAAGCCGCTGGGCGTCATCCGTCTGTACGGCCGACAGGTGCGCGAATTCACGTCTGCCGAGCGGCGCGTGCTGCGCACGATCGCGCAACATGCCTCGGTCGCGATCGGCCAGGCCCGTTTGCTGCGGATGCAGCGCCGGGAACGCTTGCTGCAACGGCAGCTCGCGCTCGCGGGTGACGTGCAACGACGCATGCTGCCCAAGAGCGCGCCCAAGAGCGAGCGGCTGGACCTTTCGGCGAGCTGGGAGCCGAGCCTGGAGCTCGCCGGTGACTTCTTCGACTTCATCGAGCTCGACCAGACGAGCCGACCCGAGGGCCAGCGGCGTGTGGGCATCGTGATCGGTGACGTCGTCGGCAAGGGCGTTGCGGCGGCGTTGCTCATGAGCCACGTGCGCGCGAGCCTGCTCGCACACGTGTCGCGCGGTGTGTCGCCTTCAGACGTGCTTTCGGCGGTCAACGACGACCTGTGCCGAGACTCCATGCCCAACGAGTTCGTCACGCTGTGGTACGGCGTGGTCGATCCGCAGAACCTCGAGCTTGTCTACGCGAGCGCCGGCCACGACCCCCCGCTGCTGCTACGGCAGATTGAAGGGAGCGAGCCCGTGCCAGAGGGCAGCGAGATCGAGGGTGCCGACGCCAGAGCGCTGCGCAGCGACGGCATGCTCGCCGGTGTGCTCCCTGGTCAGTCGTTTGGCGAGCAGAAGCTCACGCTGAACGTGGGTGATACGCTCGCGATGTTCACCGACGGCATGACCGACGCCCGTGACTTCGGCGATCAGCGGTACGGGCGTGCGCGGCTCGTGCGGAGCGTGTACGACTCGGTGCGTGCGAACGCTGGCATCTCGGCGCCGCAATTGGTCAAGGAAGTGGTGTGGGGCGTGCGACGGTTTGCGGGGCTAGCGAAGCTGCCGGACGACCAGACGATCGTGGTGCTGAGGGTGCGGCCGTGAGACGCGTTACCTCGTTATGGTTGGTGTGCGCGCTGCTGCTCGTGAGCGGCTGCACGATCACCGGGCTCGAGGAGACCGCCAGCCGCGAGGCGTGGCCAGCAAACGCGGAAGCCGCATTCGGCTGCACGCCGGTGAGTATCGACCTCTTCGGGGGCGACATCCGAGGGAGTGGATCGGGCGTGTTCGTGTCCGATCGATGGATCCTGACGGCGGCCCATGTTGTGCCCGAGGACGCGACGCACGCCTGGGTGTGGGCCAATCACAAGGACGAACCCGTTGCGATGGTGCTGCCGATCGAGCTGGTGATCGTGGGCGGCGGTGCTCCCGTCGAACCGGGCGATTGGGCGCTCATCCGCTTGCCGGCGATGGCGCGGGGGCTGGGTGCAAAGCCGGCGCCGCTGGTATCGGCCGATGACTTGCATCACGCGATGCTCGTTGGCTTTCCGACCGTAGATGGTGATCGGCCCTCCGAGGTGCGTGGGGCCCTCTCAAAGCGCAGCCTGGTGGTGGTGCGCAGCGAGCGGCCGAGCAGCGGCTGGTTCGTCAGCGAGAGTCCAGAGAATCCGATCCGCTACTTCCGCATGGTGCGCGGCTGGTCGGCGTTGGCCGGTGCGTCTGGCGGCCCGGTGGTCGCGTACAACGAGGCCGGCCGGCCGGGTGTGGCCGCCATCGTGCTCGGTCGCGTGGAGTATCGCGGGCTCTGGCGTCGAGGGCGCGCGATCGTGACGCATGCGATCCCGCCCCAGGCGTTCCTGGCGGCCGAGGGGGCGCTCGACCGGTGGACGCCCACAGGCGGTGAAGGCCGGATGCTGGTGTGGGGCCCGAGTCCTGCGGCTAGCCAACCTACGCTGACCGGCGATGGCGACGGTGTTCCTCAACGGCAGGCTGCTTCGAGACGATGACCCGAGCGCGAGCGTGTCCCTCTCGGACGCCGGCTTCATGCACGGGGTCGGCTTGTTCGAGACGATGACCGCGCGGCGCACGGAGGCCGGCGTCCGCGTCATGCGCGTCGAGGAGCACGTCGGGCGGTTGGTGCACTCAGCCAAAGAGCTCGGGCTCGCGTCGTCACTCAAGGCGGGCCCGCTGGCCGAGGCCGTGGAGCACACGGCGCAGGCCCACCTCGATGACGCGCCCTATGACGCGGCGCGCGTGCGGCTGACGGTGACCGGTGGCGACCTGAACCTCGTGCGGCGTGAGGCAGAGCGTGTTGGTGCCGGCGCGCAGACGCCGACGGTGGCGATCCTCGCGCAGCAGGCGACCGAATATCCCCAGGCGCTCTATGAGCAGGGCGGGGTGCTCGTGATCGGCGACGCGAAGGCCAACCCGTTCGATCCGACGTCGGGCCACAAGACGCTCGACTACTGGTGGCGATTGCGAGAATTGCAGAATGCGCTCGGTAAGGGCGGCACCGAGGCGCTGCTGTTCACGGTGACCAACCACGTGTGCGGTGGCAGCGTGAGCAACGTCTTCGTGGTGAAGGATGACGCCGTGCTGACGCCGATTGCGCGCGGCGAAGAGAGCGCGATCGGGGGATCCGGCGGGGTCATGCCCAGCCCGGTGCTGCCGGGCGTGACGCGGGCGGCTGTGCTCGAGCAGGCCGCGAGCATGGGCCTTTCGGTGCGCAAGCAGTGGCTCACGATCGATGACGTGCTCGACGCCGACGAGGTGTTCTGCACGAACGCGAGCTTCGGCGTGCTGCCGATGTCGCGCGTGGAGGGCAAGCCGATCGCCGATGGGCTTGTGGGCCAGGTCACCCTGCGCGTGCGCGCCCGGATGCTCGAGATCGACGGCGATTAGGCGAAGGGGCCAGCGGCGTTCGGTGTTCGGCGCACTCGGACGTTCTCGCGGCCTGTGGTAGCGGTGCCCGGATCTTCCATCGCGCGGATGGCCTGGCGAATGCGGCGGCGGATGATGAACCAGCCGATGGCCGCACCAACGAGCACGAACGGCACGAGCACGATGCTGACGGCCAGGATGCCCGCGAGGATGACCGCCCCAACGACGATCAGCACGGCCAGCATGAGCCCGGCGCGGATCCGATCCATCAGGCTGGGCGGCTTCGCCGATCCGCCGCCCAGCGTGTACATGGTCGTGTAGGTTTCCACCACCGAACGGTAGGTCGCCGACCGACAAAACACGCCCGCCGAGGTCGGCGGGCGGTGGTGCAACGCGGTGGAACGGGGTCCTGGCCGCGGGAGATGGAGCCGACGGTGTCGGCGTGGTGGTCGGTGCTTATCGACGCCGGCGGGCCATAAGGCCTGCGCCCGCGAGGCCGACGGCGGCCATGGCGCCCGTGGTGGGCAGCGGGATGACGACCTCGAAGATCTGGTCTTGGGCGCCGTCGTTGGTCAGGGCCCGGAGCCTGCGGTTGACGCGGAGCGAGTCGTCGCCGGCAACGTCCAGCAGCGAGACCAGGTGGTTGCGGGTGCCGCTGTTCAGGCCCCACGCGCGGAACTCGCCGTCGTCGACATCGAGGCCGTCGGTCGAGCCATCAAAGTCGGCAACGACTTCCCAGATGGCGAGCTGGAAGGCGGCCGAGAAGTTGCGGTCGCTCTCGAATTGGCGGCCGTCGGCGTGGGCGTAGAGGCGTCCGATGGCGTCGGCGGCCTCTTGGCTCATGCCATCGCTACCCGCAACGACCGGCGCGTCGGTCAGGTCGCTGACGTGGTAGGTCTCGCTCTGGCGGGTCACCCACTCGGTCACGTCGACGCAGTAGGTCGTGAGCAGGCCAACGCGCGGGGCGGTCGGGCCGGAGCGCGACAGGATCTCGTGGTTCAGCTGGCCGACACGCAAGCGGGACTGCTCGCCGTCGACCTCGACCGTGAGGACCCGGCTCGGGCCGGAGTCGATGAACCGCATCTCCACGCTGTCGGCGGTGGCGGCGGCGGCGGTTGCGAGCACGGCGGCTGTAGCGATGACTTTGGCCTTCATGGCGTTCTCCCTCTCGGTCTTCAGTTGGACCGGGACCCTTTTCGCCGTCGTGGCGTCTTGGGGCCCATGCCGGCTCGGCCAGAGCGAAGGGGGACTCTCCCCGTGTCCCACTCCGCGTGGCGGCCTCACCGCGTGAAGGATACCACGGACGGCGGTTGTGTCGAGACGTAAACGCACATTTACCAGGGGTTTATGACGATTCTCTGGTATCCGGACCAGGCTCCTGATGCAAGCCGCCGATAGCCACGCGTCCAACGAAAAAAGCCGCCCACGAGGCGGCAAGAAAGAGAAGAAGGGAGGTCGTTATTGGCCGATCACAGCGCGTTTTAGCGGTGGCGGCGGCGGCGAATGGCGGCGAGGCCCAGGAGGCCCGCGGCGGCGAGGCCCGCCGACGACGGCAGGGGGACCACGACGAAGTAGACCTGGTCCTGGCCGGCCACCGAGTCGAGCCCGTGCAGCTCGATGTTGGTGTTGATGCTGCCAAACTGGGCGGCGTTGAACAGGTCGTTCAGCAGCGTGGCGTCGCCGGAGAAGCCGCCGGTGACCGCGAACGAGCCGGTGGTGGTGCTCAGGCTGGAGCCGTCGGTGCCGAAGTCCGCGAGGATCTCCCAGATCGCCATCTGGAACGTTGCGGCGTTGTCGCGACCGCTACCGCCTGACGTGAAGTTCAGGTCGTTGGCCACCGCATAGGTGAACATGCGGGCCAGGGCGTCGGCTTCTTCGTCGGTCATTCCCGGGTCGAGCGGGTTGACCGTGTCCTTGAGGCCCTTGATCTCGTACCAATCCGGATCGTCGAGCGTTGTGCTCAGATCGATGCAGAAGGTGCGGATGCGCTGGCCGTTGGTGAACTTGCCGCCCGAGAGCGACGCGTCCAGGACATCCCACTTCATGAATCCGGCGTTGGTCCCACCATGCCCTTGCACGGTGAACGAGCGGCCGTGCAGGCCGCGGTAGTCCAGCTGCACGCTATCGGCGAGCGCGGTGGACGCCCCGGCTGCGATCGCCAAGGCCATGATCGTGTTCCGCATCTCCATCTCCTAACTCATGCGATCGAAAGCGACAGGACGGCACCGAGCCGCCACAGCTCGCTTCCCTGCGGAAGTGAATTGAGTGTCCGAGCATCCGAAGATCGGTTATGGGGCCCACTGCCTGCGCGATGCAAGGCGGGCCGCCACGTGCTCGGGATGAACCTCTGTCTCTTCCTTCTCTCAACGGCGGCGCATCGCGGGACCGCGACGTGTGAAGCGGATCTCGATGGCCGCGCTCTCCTAGGGGTAACTGATACGTGCCGTACAACGACAGGGAAACAGCGCACGTCGCAAATTACGCAAATTTTTTGATTTTTGTGGGAATAGGCAAGCTTCAGATCCGCATCGAGCACGGCCACGTCTCACAGTCTGGCGTAGTCGGATTGCTGGAAGTCGATTCGGTGGTGCACTTTGCGGTCGGCAGCGCCGCGTGCCATGGAAGACCGCCGAGCGCATGAAAAAGGCACCCGTCTCGTGGAACGGGCGCCTCGGTGTTGATCGAGAGACGGTCGGCCCCGAAAGGCCGTGGGGAGCCTGGTTAGCTGCGGCGGCGGCGGGCAACGAGGCCCACACCGGCGAGCCCAACGGCGGCCATGCCAGCCGCACCGGGCAGCGGGATGACTACCTCGAAGATCTGGTCCTGCAGGCCCTCGTTGGTGAGCGCGCCCAGGCCCTGGAAGATGCTGATGCTGCCGTCGCCGGCCGCGTCGAGCAGGCTGGTCAGGAACGTCTGGGTGCCGCTGTTCACGGTGCTGGTCACGCGGAAGTCGCCGGTCGTCAGGCTCATCGGATCGTCGCCACCGAAGTCGGCGATGACTTCCCAGACGGCCAGCTGGAAGGCAGCGGCAACGTCGCTGTCGCTACCGAACTGCGAGCCAGCCGCGAAGGTGTACATGCGGGCGATAGCCTCGGCCTTGTCCACACCCATGGCTGGGGAGACGCTGCCCGCCGTCACGGGCGAGTCCTCGAGGGCGTCGAGGTTGTAGGTGTTCCGGCCGCCACCGACGGGCTCGAGCACGTCGATGCAGTAGGTCATCAGCGTGCCATTGAGCAGAGAGCCGGCACCCGTGCCGTTGTCGGCCAGGAAGTTCAGCTGTCCGGCGAACACGTTGGTCGAGTTGCCGTTGGCAACGACATCAAACGACGCGCCGGCTCCGGGCCCGAAGTACCGGAGGTCGACGGTGTCGGCGGCGGCGATGCCGGCTGTGGCCAGCATGGCGGCTGCGGTAAGGACGGTACGCATATCTAACTCTCCCTTGATCCCAAGTCTTCTTTGTTCTCTCGATCCCACGATCGCCAACAGAACTCCGGTGGAGACTCACGCCCGCTCCACCGTGCTGCACGCAAGCCAGGAAACGGCCAAAGTGCGTCTGGCACACCCCCTCGGGGTCCTTCCCAAAGGCGTGCGTGCAGTCCGTTGTCGTTTCTGAGGTATGGCAGCGGATCAGACCGAGACCATCCCTCCCTCCAGTAAACACTAGCGGATACGACGTTTAGGTGCCAGGTGGATTCCTGGATTTGTCCACAAATAGGCCAGAATCTGGAGTTACAGGAGGTTGGGTAGATTATCGGGCGTGCTCTCGTGGGGCCTACATCGCGAAGCCTCGCGGCTACCGTCACGAGCTCACACGATCACGGAGGATTACCGGGCATGGCGGCGACCGAGACGGATCACACGGAAGGCCAGAGCGTCGCCGATCGGCTGCTCGGCCAGCTCGGCTCGGGCTTCGCCCACCTCCACCTGCACACCGAGTACTCGCTGCTGGACGGCGGCAACCGGATCGACCGCCTGACCGATCGGATCGCCGACCTGGGCACCCCGGCCGTCGCCGTCACCGACCACGGCAACATGTTCGGCGCGGTGGCCTTCTATGAGGCTTGCCGCAAGCGCGGCGTCCGCCCGATCCTGGGCGTCGAGGCGTATGTCTGCCCGCCCGGCCGACCCCGGCAGGACCGGACCTACACCGGCGTCAGCGACGGCGGGTACCACCTCGTGCTGCTGGCCGAGAACATCACGGGCTGGAACAACCTGATGCTGCTGTGCAGCCAGGCGTACCTGACGGGGTTCTACTTCAAGCCGCGCATCGATCGCGACCTGCTGGAAGAACACAGCAGCGGGCTCATCGCGATCAACGGCCACCTGGGCAGCGAGCTGGGCGAGCACCTGCTCCGGTACGTGCGCAGCGGCTCGAAGACCGACCTTGAGGCCGCCGAGGAGAGCATCGCGTGGCACAAGCGGGTGTTCGCCGACGAGGGCACTGGCCCGCGCTCGTTCTGCGAGCTGCAGCACCACATCCCCGAGCAGGTGTCGATCAACCCGCACGTCATCGAGCTTGCCAGGAAGCACGACGTGCCGCTGGTGTGCGACAACGACGCGCACTTCCTTCGCGCTGAGGACCACGACGCGCACGACACGCTCATCTGCATCTCGATGGGCAAGAACAAGCACGATCAGGAGCGGCTGCGCTACACGCCCGAGCTCTACGTCAAGAGCCCCGAGCAGATGCGCGAGCTCTTCGAGGGTGAGTACGGCGATGTCGGCGTCGAGGCGTGCGACAACACGCTGCGCATCGCGGCGCGGTGCGACGTCGAGCTGCCGATCGGCGCGAACCATGCGCCGGTGGTCGTCGTGCGTACGCCCGACAAGCTGCCCGACAGCCAGGACAAGGGCTACAACGGCGACCTCACGGCCTGGTACAAGGACTATTGCTCACGCTTCGAGCTCGAGCCGGCGGCCGACGCGGGGCTCGACCACGACGAGCTGAACGAGCAGTGTGACGACGCGCTGCGTTCGCTGGCCGAGGGCGGCATGGTGTGGCGGTACGGGCCGCAGATCATGACCCACAGGCACAAGCACGCCGAGGGACAGCCAGAAACCGAGGCCGCGCGCGCGAAGGCCAAGGACACCGATGGGTTCGACAAGTGGGCGAGGCTGAACCGCGAGCTGAAGATCCTCGCTGACAAGAGCATCAGCGCATACTTCCTCATCGTGTGGGACTTTGTGAACTGGGGGCGTGCGCGAGGCATCCCGGCGCTCGCGCGTGGTTCGGGCGTGGGCACGATGGTCGGGTACGTGCTTGGTCTCTCCAACGCGTGCCCGGTGAAGTACGGCCTGCTCTTCGAGCGATTCACCGACCCCGATCGCAGCGAGTACCCCGATATCGATATCGACCTGTGCCAGGACGGGCGCGGCGATGTCATCCGCTACGTGCGCGAGAAGTACGGGCACGTCGCCCAGATCATCACGTTCGGGACGCTCAAGGCGCGCGCGGCGGTGCGGGATGTTTCTCGTGTTTTGGCGGTGAGCCTGCCGGTCGCCGATCGCCTGGCCAAGCTCATCCCCGAGCAGCTCAACATCACGCTGGACAAGGCCGAGGAGCAGGAGCCCGACTTCGCCGACGCGGCGCAGGGCAAGCGCGAGGCGCTCGCGAAGCTCAACGAGAAGCTGCCCGCCGAGCAGCACGCCGACAAGGACACGATCCAGCGGCTGATCGCCAACGCGAAGGTGATGGAAGGCCAGGCCCGCCACGCCAGCGTGCATGCGGCGGGCGTGATCGTCGCGACGCGGCCCTTGCACGAGCTCGTGCCGCTTTACAAGCAGAGCGGCAGCGGCGAGGACGAGGCCATCACGCAATGGGACGGCCCCACCTGCGAGAAGATGGGCCTGCTCAAGATGGACTTCCTTGGGCTGCGGACGCTCAGCGTCATCGAGCGTGCCCGCAAGCTCATCACCGACGCGATGGACGACGAGGCCGTGTACGCCGCCGTCGGGCGCGACAAGGCCGACGGTGGCCCGCACCCGCTCGATCTCGATCGCCTGACGTACGACGACCCGACCGTCTTCGACATGTTCACGCGCGGCGATTCGACGGGTGTGTTCCAGTTCGAGTCGGGCGGCATGCGTCGCTTGCTCATGGAGATGAAGCCCGACCGCTTGGAAGACCTCATCGCCGCCAACGCGCTGTTCCGGCCCGGGCCGATGGACCTCATCCCCGCGTACAACAAGCGCAAGCACGGCACCGAGCCCGTGCCCAAGGTGCACGAGATCGTCGATCGCTTCACCGCCGAGACGTACGGCGTGATGGTGTACCAGGAACAGGTGATGCAGATCGTCCACGAGCTGGGCGGCATCCCCCTGCGTGCGGCGTACTCGCTCATCAAGGCGATCAGCAAGAAGAAGGCGAAGATCATCGACGCCGAGCGGCCGAAGTTCATCGACGGCGCGCAGACGCAGGGGCTCTCCAAGGACAAGGCCGAGGAACTCTTCGAGCTCATCCTCAAGTTTGCCGGCTACGGCTTCAACAAGAGCCACAGTACGGGATACGCGATCGTCGCCTATCAGACGGCGTACCTGAAGACATACTTCCCAGCGCCGTACATGGCCGCGTTCCTGAGCTTCGAGAGCCAGGCGCAGAAGGTCGCCGATTGGTTGCCCTATCTCGAAGACTGCAAGCGCACGCGCGTGATCGATCCGAAGACCGGCGAGGTCGTGCGCACGGGCATCGAGGTTGCACCGCCGGACATTAACCTGTCCGGTGAAGACTTCGAGGTGGTGTACGGCGAGAGCGAGCCGCACGACGCGTCGCACGGCCACATCCGCTTTGGCATGAAGGCCATCAAGGGCGCGGGCGGCGGCGCGATCGAGGCAATCGTCAAGGCGCGTCAGCGCGAAGACGGGCCCGAGCCCTTCCGCGACCTGTTCGACTTCTGCGAGCGCGTGCCGCTGCGGAGCGTCAACAAGGCCACCATCGAGAGCCTCATCAAGGCGGGCGCGTTCGACAACGTGCATTCCCGTGACGACCGGGCGGCGATGGTCGCGTCGATCGACCCGGCCGTGAGCGCCGGGCAGACGGCGGCCGCCGATCGCGCCGCAGGCCAGGGCGGGCTGTTCGGCGGTGGCGCGGCCGAGGAAGCGCCCTCGCCCGCGCTCGTGAGCATCGAGCCCTGGGGCGAGCAAGAGACGCTGCGCCACGAGAAGGAGACGCTGGGCTTCTACGTGTCGAGCCACCCGCTCGAGCAATGGGGCCCGTGGATCCGCGCCTTCGCGACGCACGAGCTCGGGCAGCTGGCCGAGGTGGAGCAGGGCCGCCGCGTGATCGCGGGCATCATGGTTCAGAGCACGCGCGTGATCGTTGCGCGCAGCGGCCGCAGCGCGGGCCAGAAGATGGGCATCCTCACCGTCGAGGACACCACCGGCACCGCCGACGCCGTGCTCTTCACCGACGCGTACCAGAAGTACCACCACCTGCTCGAGGACGACTCGCCAAAGTTCGTGCTCGGCCGGCTCGATCGATCGCGCGGTGATGCGCAGATCATCGTCGAGCAGTTGGCGCCGATCGAGGCCGTCCCGCTCGAGGGTGGGCGCTTGCGGTTGTACGTCCGTGATAGCCGCCTAAACGGCAACGGCCCCCGTGCTCTCGACGAGGTGCACCAGCTCGCGCAGCGGCACGACGCCTCAAAGAAGAACGGCGCCCCCGTGGGTGCGCCGTCCTCCCCCCTTGAAGTCGTGGTGTGCATCGGCGATGCCGAGCCGATCGCCGTGCCGTCGACCAACCCCGCCAAGGTCAGCCTCGAGCCCGAGTTCATTTCGGCCGTCGAGGGCGTGCTCGGCCCGCAGTCGGCCCGGCTCTTCGAGGGCGTTGCGGTCGATGTGCAAGACAAGCGGCGCAACGGCTATGGCGGTGGCGGTGGCAACGGCCGAACGATGCGTCGCTAGCGATCAGCGCAACCGGCATCGAACGCGTCCAAGAAGCACAGGAAGTCGAAGAAGTCCAGCGAGCCGTCGACATCGCAGTCGGCCCGAAGGCTGCCTGCGGCAAACGCGTTCTGGAAGTCGAGGAAGTCAAACACGTCCAGTTCACCGCTGCGATCCAGATCTGCATAGCACGGCTGGCCGACGTAGACCGAGGTGATCTCGGGTTGCATATCGCTGAGGGTGTACGTGTCCGGGCCCGTACCCTCGCCCCACTCGATGCGTACGTCGTCTGCATCGATGATGAGCTCGCCACTGAACAGAACGAGCGCGAATAGCCCACTCTCGGTGCCCTGCGCCATGACGCGCAGGGCGCCAACGTCGGAGTGCCCGGGGTCGAGCAGTGTGTATGGCGTCCCACGATCGGCGAACGCCGAACCGGGGTCCAGGTCGATCGGGCCAAAGATATCGCAGAATGGTGCCCGGTAGCCTTGCACCGCGATCCCGACGCCATCGTTCGCGAGTTGCCCAACCAGCAGGCAGGTGCCGGGCTCGGATGCTTCGGCCTGGCCGAGATAGACCACGAACGTATCCGGCGTGATGGTCGAGCCCGGATCGACGCGGAACTCCACAACCAGTGGATCGTCGGGCGTGACGCGAAGCTCGTTGTCCGCGCTGGCCGTCACCGCACCTGGCAGCACGAGGCCGGCCGCCATGAAAGCAAGAACGTTCTGACGCATGATGAACCTCCCTTCGAGCCCTATCCGCTTTTTCCTTGATACAGCTCAGCCGGCGTCGGGTTGCGGTCGGCAGCTACGGACAGCCCGCGACGAATGCGTTCTGGAAGCAGATGAAGTCGAAGATGCTCAGCTCGCCGCAGCCATCACAATCGGCTCGGAAGTCTCGCCGATCGAATGCGGTAAGAAACGCGAGAAAATCGAAGACGTCGAGCTGGCCGTTCCGATCGAAGTCCGCGTAGCACGGGGAGCCGACGTAGAGATTGGTAATGACCGGCTGCACGTCGCTGGGTGTGAAAGAGTCTGGCCCCGTCGCGACGCCCCACTCGAGCCGAACCTCGTCGAGGTCGACGATCAGCTCACCGCTCGAAACGGTGAGCGTGATGTCGGCCCGAGCTGTGCCATCGATCAGCGCGGCCAAGTCCACAACGGCGGGCTCGAGAACTGTGTACGGCGAGGAGGCCGTGCGAAACGTGATGCCCGGTTCCAGCTCGAACGTGCCCACAACGTCGCCGAACGCGTCGGTCGTGTGCTCTCCGAGGAATATCGCCTGCGAGTCGATGAGGGTCGCACGCCGAGTCCCGGTGGGCTGGGTGGCCTCGACCTCACCAAGATAGACCACGAGCGTGTCGGGTGTCGGCGTGGCTCCGGGTGCGACCTCGAAGCAGATGAACAACGGCTCGCTGGGCGTGATGCGGCGCTCGTTGTTGGCGATCGCGGCGCTCGCAAGCGTGGTGGACAGAACGAGTGACGAGATGAGTGCGCGGTCCATTTTCTGTTCTCCCTTCGAACGCCGTGCGCGCCCGTTGGGTGCCAGATTACCGCAAACAGAATCCCGAGTCAAGACAAATTTTCGGTGTTCGTTTGGAGTATGGGGATCCGTACTTTCAGCGAACTTATGACGTCGCGAGCGCCACCATCATGCGCACGCCGATGGGCAGCGCGTCGTCGTTAAAGTCGAATCCTGGTTGATGCAAGAGCGGCACTGCGTCGGGGTCGGCGCCCTCGGGCAGCAAGCCGAGAAGGAAGAAGCACGCTGGCACGTGGTGGCCGTAGAAGCAGAAGTCCTCGCCGCCCATGCTGGCCTCGGGAACGAGTTCGACCGCGTCATCGCCAAGCGTCTGCCGCCCGATGCGCAGCACATGCTCGGCGAGCGTGTTGTCGTTGCTCGTCATCGGGTAGCCGGGATGCCACGCGATGTCAGCGGTGCATCCGTGCGCGGCGGCCGAGCCTTTCACGATCTCACGGAAGCGTTGCTCCAAGATCGTGCGCGTCTCGGGCGTGAGCGCGCGGATCGTGCCCACGAGGCGTGCGGTCTCGGGGATGACGTTGTTAGCCGAGCCGGCCTCGAACTGGCCGACAGTGATCACGCCGGCGTCGTTGGGGTTGACGTTGCGCGAGTTCACAGTTTGCAGGGCCGTCACCGTCGCGCTCGCCGCCACGATCGGGTCGCACGCCAGGTGCGGCATCGCCGCGTGCCCTCCGCGCCCTCGGATCGTCACGTCGAAGTCGTCGGTGCTTGCCATCATCGGGCCGGGCTTGGTGCCGATGTTGCCCAGTGGCATTAGCGGCCAGCCGTGCAAGCCGAAGACGCGCGAGGCCGGCTCGCCCAGGCCGCCCTTCGCCGCCCCACCGAGCGCACCTTGCTGGCACATCACGTCCGCGCCGCCGCCGTCTTCTTCGGCGGGCTGGAACACGAAGAGCACGTTGTGTGGACGCGTCTCCAGATCCTTGAGCGCTCGCGCCGCGCCGAGCAGGATCGCCGTGTGCCCATCGTGGCCGCACGCGTGCATGACGCCCGCGTTGGTTGACGCCCACGGCTTACCGGTCGCTTCGGCGATCGGGAGCGCGTCGATGTCGGCTCGCAGCGCGACCGTCGTCGTTGTCGCCGACGCGGCCGGAAGGTACGCGACAACGCCGGTCCCGTTGCGACCGAAGCCCGACTTCGCTTCGAGCCCGAGCCGCTCGAGCTCGGCGGTGATGCGCGCGGCGGTGGCGTGCTCCTTGTCACTCAGCTCCGGATTCGCGTGGAACTCTCGCCGGAGCGTCGCCAGCCGTTCGTGGTCGGCTTCGATCGAGCTGAGCAGGCTGTCGTTGGTATCCATCGGGCTTACGGAAGCTTGGGTGGTCGCAGTCGTCATCGGGCCATTGTATCGGCGGCCGACTCCGCTGCGAAGAGGGCGGCGCCCACGAGCCCGGCGTCGTCGCCCAGGGCGCTCTGGCGGACCGAGAGCGTGCGACCGGGCGGGAACGCGTCGGCGTTGGCCGCTTGACCAACCCCCCGCGCCACCGCGGGCCCGATGGCCTCGACCAGCGCCCCGCCGATCACCACCACGTTTGGCCCGAGCACAGCGCACGCGCTCGCCGCGGCCGAGCCGACCAGGGCGAGCGCTCGATCGACCACCTCGACGCACACGCGATCACCCTGGCGGTAGCCCTCGGCGATGGCTTCGGGCGTCGCGTCGCGCACGCTGCTGGCCTCGCCCGCTTCGATGCGTTCTTGCACGCCCCGCTCGATCGCACGACGCGACGCGCACTGCTCGAGCGTTCGTGCGCCGTCCAGACCATTCACATCGATGATGGCGTGGCCCACCTCGACCGCCACGCCCTCAACGCCGAGGAACACTTTTCCGCCAAGGACGGCGCCTCCACCGACGCCGGTGCCGATCCAGATCGCGATCATGTCGCGCTCGCCCGCGGCGGACCCGAGGCGTTGTTCCGCGAGCGCCGCCGCGTTCACGTCGTTGATCATCACTGCAGGCGCACCGAGCTGATTTTCGACCATCGCCGCCAGCGGCACGTCCTGCCAGCCGAGATTCACGGCAGCGGTGATGCGGTCTCCCGATACGGGCCCGGGCACACCAAGGCCAACGACGCGCGGCAGCGACTGGTTCGAGGTTGCGCACACGCTGCGCACCGCTGCGGCGATCGTCTGCGCACACTCCGCGGGATCTCGCGGTGTGGCCATCTTCAATCGCTCGATGACGTGCCCCGCCGAGTCGACGACGCCGACACGAACGCCCGTCGCGCCGACGTCGACGCCAACCATCGTTCCTGGGTTGTGCTTCGTGTGCTCGTCCATGCCGTCCTACACAAGCTCCGTATGGACAATCGCGGGTGCCGTTGCCTCGTGATGGCCGAACGCGAAGAGCGTCGATCCGCTGCCCGTGACATGGACGGGGCTCGCCCAGGCCTCATTCAGGGCCGTTCGTATCTCGGCGAGTTTTGGACGCACCATCTCGGCCGCGGGGGCGAGGTCGTTGAACACATCGGCCACACGCGGCGACCGCATCGCCATCGAGCGGACTTCTGCCTCGCGAAGCGGGCCGGGATCCAGCCCATCGAACGCCGCATACACCTCGCCGGTCGCGCAACCGAATGGCGGGAACGCGAGCGTGATGGGCTCGGCTTCAGCGGGTGCCGCGAGCCGATCGATCCCATCGCCGAAACCGCTGACGATCGCCGGCCGCGGTGGCGCGTTAAGCGTCGGATCGACATCATCGATGAAGAAGGCGATATCGCTGCCGAGCTTCATCGCCAACTCTCGCAGTGTTGCCGGCCCGAGCCCAAGGCCGAGCAGCGCGTCGCCCGCGCGCAGTACGGCCGCCGCGTTGCTGCTGCCGCCACCCAGGCCGCCGCCATCTGGGATGCGCTTTCGGATAGTGATCCGCAGCGGCGCGTGCTCATCGAGTAGCTTCGCGGCACGGAACGCGAGGTCCCGCTCACGCGGCCAGTTTACAGGCTGTCCGGCATGCATCGGCGCGTCATCCGCCCACCGCGCATCGAGCGCGGGCCCGGTCAGCGAGCGGTCGACCTCGACACGAACGTCGTCGTACAACCCAACGGCGTGCATCCACGAGCAGATGCGGTGCCAGCCCTTGCGAGGGCCCTCGGGCTCGGGCGGTGCCACGGCCAGCGCGAGGTTCAGCTTCGCGAACGCGCGAAGCTCCAGGCGGGCCGGGTTGGGGTCATCTTGGGGCTCCACGTCGCTCCCAATATCGGCCATCCCGCCACCCGACCGACGGGAACCACCGATACGATGCCCACATGGCAAATGTCGGAGACCTGTTGCACGCCCTGGAGTCCTTCGCACCCCTGCGATACGCCGGGGATTGGGACAATGTTGGCCTGATCGTCGGCTCGCGTCGCCAGCCGCTGACCGGGCCCGTGCTGCTCACGATCGACCTGGCCGAGGACGTGCTCGAGGAGGCCCGTGCCGCCCGGGCGTCGGCGATCCTCGCGTACCACCCGCCGATCTTCACGCCCATCAAGAGCCTGACCGACGACACGGCCATGGGCCGCATGCTTCTGGAGGCGATGGCCCACGGCATGGCGGTCGTCAGCCCGCACAGCACTCTCGACGCGGCCCCGGGCGGCATGACCGACTGGCTGTGCGAGGCCATCAGCGGCTCGACCACCGAGGGCACGATTGCCGGCGATGTCCGCGCCCTGACCCCCCACCGCGAGCGTCCGCCGAGCCAGGCGATCAAGCTCGTCACGTTCGTGCCCAAGAAGGACGCCGACCAGCTGCGCAATGCGCTCGCCTCGGCCGGCGCGGGCATCATCGGGGCCTACACCGCCTGCTCTTTTGGCGTCGACGGTCACGGCACGTTCTTCGCCGGGGATGAAGCCAACCCCACCATCGGCGAGACCGGCCAACTCGAACGCGTCGAGGAAGTCAGGCTCGAGATGGTCTGCTCCCACGCGGCCGTCCCCATCGCGATGGAGACGCTCCGGCAGTTCCATCCTTATGAAGAGCCCGCCGTCGATCTTTATGAGCTCCTCCCCGAGCCCGTGCGTCACGCCGGCGCGGGGCGGAGGCTCGTGCTTGATCGCCCCGCCAGCCCGGCCGAGATCGGCGATCGGCTCAAGACCTTCCTTGGCATCCCCGCCGTCAAGGTCGCGGCCTTGGGTGGCAACATGAACGAGCCCGTGCGCACGGTGGGCGTGTGCCCGGGTGCCGGCGCATCGCTGCGCTCGCACGCGCTCGCCGCCGGCTGCGACCTGTTCGTCACCGGCGAGATGACCCACCACGACGCGCTCGACCTGCTCCGCAAGGGCTGCGGCGTCCTGCTCGCCGGCCACACCAACACCGAGCGCGGCTACCTCCCCCGCCTCAAGGATCGGCTGGCTGGCCTGACCGAGGGCGTCGAGTACGTGGTCTCGACGACGGATCGCACGCCGTTTACGTGGATGTAGCACAACTCAAAAAGCCCCGCGCCGTGGAGACCACGACGCGGGGCCGGTGCAGGGGGATGCGGCCACTGCTGCCGAGGCGTGGGCCCACACGGACCCGCTCGTCGCCGCGGCACGGCCTAAGGCCGATGGCCGAACACCACAGTTTCCATTGCACCGCCGTCGCCGCCCACGCCCAGGCTCGATCAATGCCCTTCCCCGGCTTGCCCGAGCGGCGCGACCCGCCCAGCCGTCGCGAGCGGCGTCCCCACTGGTACCATGCGCGATGCCAGGCCGCCATGTCGCCATCTATCCCGGCTCTTTTGACCCGATAACCTTCGGCCACCTCGACGTCATCCGCCGCGGCCGCACGCTGTTCGACGAGATCGTCGTCGCCGTGGGCCACAACCCCAGCAAGCCGCAGCTGTTCTCGGCCGAGGAGCGCTCGGGCATGGCCCAGACGCTGGTCGATGAGCTGTGCCGCGAGGAGCCGCAGCACGCGCCGGTTCGCGTCGAGGTGTTCACAGGGCTCACGGTCGACTTCGCCAAGGCCAACGGGGCCGCCGCTCTGCTCCGCGGCGTGCGCAACCTCTCGGACCTGCAGTACGAGGTGCAGCAGGCGGTGACCAATCGCCAATTGGCCGGCCTGGAGACGGCCTTCATGGTCGCCGGTGAGAGCTTCGCGTACATCAGCAGCAGCCTCATCAAGCAGATCGCCGCGCTGGGCAAGGACCCCGACGTGCTGCGGTCGATGGTGCCGCAGCTCGTCATCGATGCGCTGGTCTCCAAGCGGGAGCACCCCCTCCTGATCCGCCTCAAGGCCGACCACGACCCCGCCAACGCCGAGAACTAACGCGGCGCGAACCGAATCTGAGCGGAGGGCGAACGACTCGCGTGTACCGTGCGTGAGCCCTGGAGGTGTGGCATGATCCGGTTGATCGCGTTTGGTGTCTCGCTTTGTCTCGCGTCTTGCAGCCTGGGTGATGTCGCTCGCGGTGTGGTGTACGAAGACACGAGTCGCGACGGTGTTCGCCAAACCGGCGAGCCCGGTATCGAGGGCGTGCGCATCTCCAACGGCCGTGACGTCGTACTCACGGACGAGGCGGGCCGCTACGAGATCGAGGCGATCGAGGGCGAGGCCATCTTCGTCATCAAGCCCTCGGGTCACGCGCTGCCGCTCGACGAACTGAACAAGCCCCAGTTCTACTACGTGTATTCGCCCAAGGGCTCGCCTCGCGGCCTGCGATACGCCGGCGTGGCGCCCACGGGTGCACTGCCCGACTCGATCGACTTCGCTTTGCACGCGAGCAACGAGCCCGACCGCTTCAGCGTGATCCTCCTCGGCGATCCGCAGCCGCGCAACATCACCGAGCTGGAGTACTTCGCGCAAGACGTCATCGCCGACGTGCGCGCGACAGAACTTGCTGATGACGCCGCCTTCGTGTTCTCGCTGGGCGACATCATGTTCGACACGCTGTCTTTGTTCGGGCCTTACGACGAGTACATGTCGCTGCTGGACAAGCCTGTTCACAACGTGCACGGCAACCACGACATGAACTTCGACGTGCCCGACGACACGCACGCCGACGCGACATGGAATCGTCTGTACGGCCCGGCGACCTACGCCTTCGACTACGGCGAGGCCCACTTCATCGTGCTCGACAACGTGGTGTACGAGGGCGACAAGGACTACCACGCCGATCTGAACGACGCACAATTGGCGTTTATCCGAAACAGCCTCGAGCACGTGTCCACCGATCGGCTCGTGGTGCTGGCGATGCACATCCCTCTGCCCAGCGTGCGGCGAAAGGCCGAGCTGTTCGAGATCCTCGCGCCGTACGAGCACACGTTCTCGATGGGGGCGCACTGGCACCGCCAGATCCACTTCTTCATGGACAGCGAGGACGGCTGGACCGGCGTTGAGCCCCACCACCACCTCGTGCATGCAACCGGCTGCGGTAGTTGGTGGGCCGGCGCGCTTGACGAGCGCGGCATCCCGCACGCGACCATGAGCGACGGGCAGCCAAACGGCTGGTCCCTGCTCACCATCGACGGCAACGAATACACCATCCGCTTCAAGGCCGCGGGCGAGCCCGCCAATCAGCAGATGGCCGTCCATTTGCCGAGCGTGCTGCAAGCGGCAGATGTACAAGGCACGAATCTCGTCGTCAACGCGTGGGCCTCGAACCCGCGATCCACTGTCGAATTCCGGGTCGATGACGGCGAATGGACGCCAATGACGCACACGCCGCAGCGCGACCCGGGATACCTGTCACTCAAGCTACTGGAAGAGCAGTTCCCCGGCCAGCCTGGCCGCGACCTACCCGAGGCTCGAGAGTCCCAGAGCACCTGGCAGGCCCCGCTGCCTCGTGGGCTCCAGGCCGGTCCGCACATGGTCGAGGTGCGGCACACCGACATGTTTGGGCAGGTATGGACTGGTCGCCGCCCGCTACGCGTGCGGTGAGCCCCAATGCCCTCTGTTGAAGCTTGGATGTTGGCGTTCGAACGACACTGATTATCGGCCGCACTTGATCGGGCCCGGGTCTCGCCCCACCATACAGGCGCATGGCCCTTCGGCACCGGATCTCTGGCCTTCGCCGATGGCTGGTCGTCGGCGCGCTCGCCCTCGTGGCGGGGCTCACGCTCGCCACTGTCGTGGGGCTGTCGCTGTCCGAGCAGGCACCGGCCTGGTGGCGAACCGTCCGCATCAACGACCCGCAGACCCGCCAGACCGCGATCAACATCGAGAACGGCCTGTGGAACGCGCTGTACGAGCCCCGGGTCCAGGGCCGCGAGCGCTGGCACATGTGGCTCGCCGCCCACGATGCCAACGCGTGGCTCAATACCACGATGCGGGACTGGGTCGCCTCGCAGTGGGAGCTCGTTGGCTGGCCCCAGGAGCTCGAGGAGGTCCAGGTCGAGTTCAAGGACGGGCTGATCGCCATCGGCCTGCTCGTGCAGACGGCCGAGGGCCCGCGGTACCTCTCGGCGAACGTCGAGCCGATCATCGACGAGAACGGCGCCCTGTGGATGCCCGCGCGAACGGTGAGCCTCGGCCGCCTGACGCTGCCGGCCAGCGTGCTGCTCGACTACATGCGTCGCAACCAGGACCAGTACGTGCCACCCGCGCTGCTCACGCTGCCCGAAACGCAGTCGATCTTCCTGGCCCTGGAGGGCCAGGCCCCGCTCATCGACAACGTGTCACAGTCCCTGGGCGATGGCCGCCGCGTCCGACTGATCGCCATGCGGCCCGTCGGCGCCCGGCTGGAACTCTGGTGCATGACCACGATCGACGAGCCCGGCGAGAGCGAGGACGACCGCGACCTGCGACGCATCCGAGAGCAGAGCCCCGCCGTGGTGGCCGGTAGTCCCGATGACGGCGTGACCAGCGCATCCGTCGAGGGGCCGGGCTGAATCCCTAGCATTCACGCTCATGAGCGACACCGCGACCGATCCGACGCCAACGAGCCCGCACGCCGACAACGAGTTCGTCCGCCAACGCCTGGCCAACCGCCAGGCCGTGGCCGACCTCGGGCTCAAGCCCTATGGCGTGCGCGAGGACGACCTCGTCCTGCTCGCGAGCGCGCACGACGTGTACAGCGCCGAGGCCGACGCCGCGTACCAGCAGGCCGAGGCCGATCGCAAGGCCAAGCTCAAGGAGGATCCGCAAGCCGACGTGCCGGCATCACCGGACGACCGCACGCGCGTGCGCGTCGCCGGTCGCGTCGTGCTGCATCGCGACAACGGCAAGCTCGTGTGGCTCAACCTGCGCGATTCCACCGGCGACCTCCAGATCGCCGTCAGCAAGCGCGACTGCACCGAGGCCGGATTCAACCTCGCCAAGCACACCGACCTGGCCGACATCATCGTCGCCGAGGGCCCGCTCATGAAGACCCGCGCGGGCGAGCTCACCGTGTGGGCCGCCGACCTGCGCGCGGGTTCCAAGGCCATCGAGCCACCGCCCGAGAAGCACGCCGGCCTGAGCGACCCCGAAGCGCGCTTCCGCCGCCGGTACGTCGACCTCTGGAGCAACCCCGAGGCGATGGCGCGGCTGGTCCTGCGCGGCAAGGTCGTCCGCGAGACCCGCGCATATATGGAAGAGCTCGGCTTTGCCGAGGTCGAGACGCCCGTGCTCCAAGCACAGGCCGGCGGCGCCGCGGCGCGACCGTTCATGACCCACCTCAACGCGCTGGACATGAGCCTGTCGCTGCGCATCGCGCCCGAGCTGTACCTCAAGCGGCTCCTCGTCGCCGGCATGCCGCGCGTGTTCGAGATGAGCCGCAACTTCCGCAACGAGGGCCTCAGCCGCCGGCACAACCCCGAGTTCACCTCGATGGAGGCCTACCAGGCCTTCGGCGATGCGCACACCATGCTCGAGCTGGCCGAGGGCCTCGTGCGTCGCCTGGCCGAGATGGTCTGCGCCGATCCCGCGTACACCGGGCTCTACCCCGACGCGACCACCAGCGCGATGCCTTGGGAAGGCTTGGAGATCAACTACGCCGACCCGTTCGTGCAGGTCGAGTATGGTGACCTCTTCGAAAAGGCCGTCGGGTGCTCCATGTTCGACGAGGCCGCCGTGCGCACCGCCGCGACGGACGCGGGCTACGGCGACGCGAACACCACCGACCATTGGTTGCTCGTCGACCGCCTCTTCGAACACAAGGCCGAGGACCTCATCGACAAGACGCGGCCGACCTTCGTGCTGCACTACCCCAGCGCGACAAGCCCGCTTACGCGCCCGCTCGAAGACCGCCCCGAGCTCGCCGGTCGGTGGGACCTGTTCATCGCCGGCATGGAGATCGGCCCGGCTTACACCGAGCTGAACGATCCGGAAGTGCAGGAAGCCAAGTTCCGCCAGCAGCTCAAGGGCGCGCAGGCCGACGACGACACCTTCCGCACGCTCGACGAGGACTTCCTCCGCGCGCTCCGCGTTGGCATGCCCCCCGCCGGCGGCATCGGCCTTGGCATCGACCGCATCGCCATGCTGCTCACGGGCGGCGCGAGCCTGCGCGAGGTGATCCCGTTCCCATTCATGCGACCCGAAGCCTGACGGTGTTCTGGCAAGCCGAATCCTGGCTGGATTCGCTCGAGCGTGATCGCGCGTCGGTCGAACGTGAGTTCGAGGCTGAGTACGGCTATCCGCTGCCGTGGTGCGAAGTGGCCTCGATCGAGGAGGTCGAATCGCTCGCGTGGCGCTTGAGCGAGAACGTTGGAGTCGATCCGCCGACAATCAACATCGCGACCGTGCTCGGTCTCGTCTGGGATCGGATGTCCGCCGGGCGATCCGCCGAACGGGGCCGATTTCCTGGCTTTCCCGAGCGCGACTACGAGGCTATGGACAGCGCGGTGGCCCGCCTCGGTGTGCCAAGGGATGGTGTGGTGTTGCTCACCGACTGTGGACACGTGAGAGGCGAGCCAAGAGGACAACGTGCGTTAAGGATCCGCATGAAGTCCGTCATCGACAGCGTGTTCTGGAATGAGGACACGTTCGTGATCGATGAGGACGCACGATGGGTGCTCGTGAGCATGCACACGTGGCCCGCGTTCGTCTGGAAGGTGTGATGCGGCCAGGCACGAGCCGCTTACGCCGGCAGCACCATCCCCGCGCTCGCCCACGCCTCGTTACCCTCTTGGAACGCGAGCAACGCCCGCAGCGGCGCGTCCGATTCCACGATGATCGACAGCGGCCCATCATCCGCACGCGTGGCGACCTCGGTGATCGTCTCGATCGCCAGCGTCTCGAAGTCCATGCCGGCAACGGTAATCGACCGCGTCACTTCCGCGCCGCTCGCGAACAGGAAGCGCACGGTGACCGTCGCATCATCCGCCGTGTCGTTGGATGCCGTCAGACGCAGGGTCGCACCCGGATCATCATCGAAGTCGGTGAGCGCGAACGCCAGCACGGTCGCGTCGGAGTCGCCGCCCGTGCCGCTCTGGATGAACTGGATCACGCCGTCGCCGCCAACAAACGTGTATCGGTAGCCGATGCCCGTGGGCACGGAGATCGTCGCCGATGTGCCCGCCGGCACGAACCGGTTGGACTGCGGCTCCTCGCCCGTCTCGGTGATGAGGGTGAACTGCAGCGTGATCGTGCTCGTGCCGGGGTTGTAGACACTCGCCTGCACATCAGCGCCCGGCAAGTCCGCGAGCGGGATCATGCCGCTGGCGGGCAACGGGTCGGCCAGGCCCAGGGCCGTCCAGCCCTCACCCGTGTTGCCATCGAAGCGCGTCTGTGCGGCCACGATGCCGTCGTGGCTCGGCTGGTCGGCCGGGTCCAGCGCGGCGCTCTGCACCGTGACGCCGTACACCCCATCGGCGAGCGCGGCGATGTCCTGCAGATTCAGGCCGCCGCGCGCACCCGCGCGGACCTCCTGCCCCAGGCGAAGCTGCCCGTCGAAGCTCTGGAACGTGATGGTCACCAGCGCATCGTGGTCGTTGGGGTTGTAGAACACGACGAAGTCGAACACGCCCGCGGCCTTCTGCGCACCGGCGAACGTCCACTCGTCGCGGAGCACCGTCGTGAAGCTCTCGGCCGTGGTGATGTCCCGCCCGCTGAACTCGTCTTCGTGCTCGAGCGCGGCGCCGAGCGGCGCGGTCGACTCGAGCACGATCGCGTACGGCTGGCTGCTCAGGATCGATCGGCCACTCGGTTCGTCGGTCGCTAGCACGCCCTCGTCGACGATGTCGATCGTCTGTGATGTACCGGGATCGATGGTGCGCTCGAAGGCGATCACGTCGAAGTCTCGCCCGAGATCGCCGCGCTCATACCGAACGACCAGCGTGAACAGCTGCGCGCTGCTCGTCGGGTTGCTGATGGTCACCGACTGATCGATCTCGGGCGAGGCGAAGCCCTCGGGATAGAACGCCACCTCGTCGAAGCCGCTCGTGCTTACGGCGAGGCTGTAGCTCGCGGTCGCCGAACTGGTGATGACCTCGATCGAGTACGTCTGGTCGGTCGCCGAGAGCGTGATGCCGGTAACCGTATCGGAGACGAGGTTGGTCTCCACGAGCCGCCCGCGCGAGTCCCACAGTCGTAGCGTCACGGGCTCGTCGCTCGTCACGCGGAAGTCCACAAGGCCGGCCTGGCGTGGGTCGATCCAGTGCAGCCCCGGGCTTCCCGGCTCGGCGGTGCCCGAGTCCATGCCCGCTCCGCTGACCGGGTTCAGCGAGATGCGCTCGCCGCGGCCGGGCCAACGATCGGGCGTGAGCTCCCAGCCGATGTCCTGCATCGAGGCGAAGTCGAGCGGCGTGGCTAGCTTGCGGATGCCGCGCGAGAACGTCGGATCCATGAGCACCTCTTGGCCCGCGCTCTCTAGGCCCTCGTTCCAGTGCCCGAAGTCGCCCGGCAAGAGGCTGGTGTCGTCGCTGACGGCCATCGAGTTTGCGCCCAAGAACTCGCCGCTGGGGGAGACCAGGTTCATGTACGCGGGCGTCGACTCACTGAACCCCAGCACGTGTACCAGCTCGTGCAGCGCCACGGAGTAGAAGTCGAACTCCGTGCCATCGAGCCCTTCGGTGGTCAGCCCGAAGTGCCAATTGGTGTCGGTGTCGAACACCATGCTGCCGCCCCACAGGCTCGTGTCGGTCTGCCCGCTCTCGGGCCCGGTCGCGCCGCTCTGCCCGCGCCCCTCGACCAGATTCAGGAACGAGCTCGTGCCGCTGGCTACCCAGCCGCCCGCGCCGCCCGCGCCCAGCGTGTCGCCTCCGAGATCGCGCCCGCCCACGAACACGAGCAACTGATCTTCTTCGATCGTGGGGTTGTCAAGCTCGGCCAGCTCCCCCGTCGAGGGGTTGTTGAATCGCAGGCTCCACTCGTTCGGGCCGCCGGGGATGATCGCCGCGAGCGAGTCCTGGAGCACGGCCGACAGGTCGTCCGCCACCGCCTCAACCACCGCGCGTCGGGCCGGGTCGCCGAAGAAGTCCAGCGTGTCGAACCGGTAGTCGATGTCGATGCTCACGCTTAGCAGCACGCGCGGCTCGAGCCTCTCGAGCTCCACGACGCTCTGCAGTCCTCCACGGCTTCCACCACGGTCCTTCATGGCTCGCTCCTTGTCTTTTCCCTGTACGAGGCCGGCCCGGTCGGGCACCCAATCCGGAGATCAGGTGAGACTAGCGCCGCAACACCGCGCGCACCGGGCTGGCGTCGAAGCCGACCAGCTTCAGCGGCAGCGCGATCAGTTCCCAGACGCCCGGCTCGACACCATCGAGCACCAGCCCTTCCAATATGGACACCCCGCCGCGGGCGCACGCCGCGTGCCCGATCAGGTCCTTGGCGTCGGCAAGATCCACGCTGGGGGTATCCACACCCAACAAGCGAACGCCACGCTCGGCCAACTCGTCGATCGCCGCGGGCTCGGGTGCCGCGAGATCGTTCGGGAACGACTCGGGCGACCCACCCGTCCCGGTGTGCAACAGAAGCCGGCCGGGCTGCCCATCGGCAACGAGACCGGCCAAAGCATCCAGCCACTTCTCGTCGATTGCGTCCAGGCCAAAACGCTGGCCGCTCTCGGCAAGGACTGGCGCGACGACGCACGGGCCGAGATACACCTCCAGCGAGTGCTCATCGATCGCTCGGCCGCCGGGCTTGTAGTGGTTCTCGCCATCGGCGTGGCTGCCGACGTGCACCGTCGATGTCAGGGTGCTCAGCGTCAGGTGGTCGCCGTTGGCGGTGTCCATGAGCACCCGCCGCGACAACGGCGTGTCTCCGGGGAACACGGCCGTTCGCGGCGAGAGCGGCGGCGAGATATCGACCAGCATCGCCGAGGCTACGCCGGCGTCGCCGGATCGGCCGATCAGCCCCAGTCGATGCCGTAGATCAGGTACAGGCAGCCGAAGCACACAACCGTCAACGCAGGCCCACCGGCCATGCAGGCCAGTGCCTGCCACAGCAAGCGTCCCGAGATCGCCGAGGCCGTGCCCTGCGAGACATACGCGCGCTTGCCGCCCTCGCTGGTGATGACCGATCGCACGCCCTGCACCGGCTCGCCGGGCATGGAACGCGTGAGGTCCTCACCGTGGTGCGAGTGGTTGCCGGTGACAAACACGTCCTCGCCAACCTCGATCGCGCGCTCGATGTACCGCAGCCGCCGGGGCTGGCCGTCTTCGTTCAGCGGATCGATGCCCAGCCGTTGCAACGAGTCGACGATGTGCGGCAGCAGCGGCTGCGTAAACGCGCCGGACTTCTCGTCGACGTTCTGGAACGTAAAGCTCTCGCGCACGTCCAGATGCACGTCGTCCTCGATGGCCGACACCAGCACGCGGCCCGTGCTGTCCTCGACGTAGAACGGCTGGCTTGTCGTGACCGAGTCCACCTGCGTCCACGCGGGTGCACGGTTCGAGTGCGTCTGGCGCCGGCCTACCTGGAAGATCTCCAGCTCCTCGACGATGGCCTCGACGTACACGCAGGGCCGAGCGGAGAACGGCCCAACGAGATCGGTCGACGGAACGGCCCGTCCCTCAAGGGCCGTCCAGCCACGATCCAGCATGCTGACGGTGCGCACGGGCGTGCGTCGGATGTCCGCGCGGCGGCGAAACATCTTCCAGCCGCACACCGGCAGCACAAGCCCGAGCACGCCGACACCAACGAGAATCAGATTAACGATGATCGCGAGCATCGGACGCCCCCTCGTTAGCGCATCAGCCCGACGGCCCAGGCGACGGCTTCCTCGGCCGGCTCGGCGCCCCAGTTCCAATCGAGCGAGGTGGTCGCCGGCGGCTCCTTGCCTACGAAGTCCTGCCGCGCGACGATGGCCTTCGACGCGACATCGACGAGCCGCGCGTCCCACACCCAGCGGTACGCGTCGCCCGTTGTCTCGCCGGTGACCTCATCGACATAGGTGCCGACCTTGACCTTCTGGCGATCGACCAGCAGCAGCACACCGAGGTCAGCCGAGCCCGTGGCGCGGAGGTCGAAGGGGATCTCCGACTCGAACGTGTATTGGATCTCGCCGGTGCCCCAATCCGCGATGGCGAGCTTACCGCTGAGGTTCGCACCACCGCCGAAGCCGACGGTGAGCGCACCATCGGCGCTCAGCTCTTGCGCGACCGCGGTGATCTCTTCACGCCCGCGCTCTTCCGCGGCGAACGCCGCAACAGCGCCGGCCATGCCCTTGATGAAGATTGCGCCGACGACCACGACCAGGGTGACGACGACAATCACTGCCGGCTTCACCGCCCCACGACGCGAGCACGAACATCCAAGATCCCCCAGCATGGCACACCCTCCAAAGCTCGGGCGATCATCCGCCCGGCACGAAGGGCATCGTCGGATGGCGGTTTCCTCTACAGCGCGGTCTGGGTTCCGGCCAAATGCGCAGGAACATGTGCCGATCGTTCGGGCTGGGGCGTTCTCGGACGGGTGGTGTGTTTATCCGTCGCCGAGAATGTCGACGACCTCGACCAGCTCGAAGTCGGGCGAGCACTGGGCCATGTGCCGAAGCAGCGGCACGTGCCCAACGCCGATGACAACGACGACATCGTCGCCCGGCTCGCTCGCGTTGATGATGTTCTGGAAGATGCGCACGTTGCGGTTGTGCCAGGTCGTGACGAAGCCGTCCACGCCCGGGTACGCCTCGCCGTCACCGATCGCGAACCGCTCGGTGATGTATCCGCCGTGCGAGGCTTCGAGTCTCGGTGTTGCGTTTCGGGCCAGCAGCGTATCGATCAGGTGCCAGGCATCGACCTCGCGATCGCTCTCGATGAACACCGGATACGCGGCTCGCATCAGCGGGCTGTCCAGCTTGCGCTCCTGGTCATTCTCCTGAGCCCATGCCTCGATGTCGGTCTGGGGCTGCATCCACCGCATGGCGGCATCGACGGCGTGCACGCCCTCGAGACCCTCGCGATCGGCCAGCCGGAACCCAAGCTGGTAGATCTCGTTCGCCGGCAGGTCCCACTCACCGGCTCGGAAGGCCCCAAATCTCTGATCGAGTGCGGTCTGCGACTCGGGCCGCGCTTCGACGCACACCACGTCGGCGTCGAAGCCGTCGAGCCGATCGATGACCTCGGCGATCTCGTCCTGCCGACGCTCGCTGAGGGCAGCGAACTCGTGCTGCGGCTTGTACGCATCCAGCCCGGCGTCCTTGAAGTGGAACGTGCCCAGAAGGAGCAGCCGCCGGGGCTTGATGCCCGCGGCCTCGAAGATCCCCGCGACCCGTGCCTCGGCCGCCGCATTGATCGCTTCGGCGGTGCGGGCGGGCGGATCGGCGACCTGTTGGGACTGTGTATGGGGCAACCCCGTGCCAAGGGCCAGGGCGAGCAGGGAGATGGGGACGTTCATGGCGGTGGCCTCCTGGCGCGGTGTGCGTGCGGGCTCGTGCTCGAGCCCCGGGGGTGATTCCGGACTCGAAGCCTCGCTTTGCATCGCACCTCCCATCTTGACTTGACCCCAGGGCCATCCAATCCTTCACGTTCCCACGAACGGGGCCCGGTGGAGTGGGCCCTGGCGGCGGGGTGGAGGTTCACGCTCTCATGGCGATCCGCATCAAGGCCCGCGGCGGCGAGTCCGTCGAGCAAATGATGAAGCGCTTCAAGAAGCTCTGCGAGAAGGAAGGGCTCACGAAGGACATCAAGCGCAAGGAATTCTTCGAGAAGCCCAGCGAGCGCCGTCGTCGCGCCGCACGCAAGGCCGTCAACAAGCGGCTGCGCGAGCAGTCCTTCGGCCGCAAGTAAGCGTCTTCTAATAGCACGCACTGGCCATGGCCAAACGCCCCGACCTTTCGGCCCACCAGCAGAAGATCGTCGGGCGCTACTACGCCAATAAAGACAGCATCGTGGAGACGCGCCTCGCCGAGGTCGTCTCCGAGCTTTACATGGCGACCGCCGAAGGCAAGCAAGCCGCGCTCAAGCGCCTCTGGAACAGCGCCCGCGCCGCCCTCAAACAAAAGGGCGTCGCCCAAGAGCAGATCGACCGCATCGTCGACGCCCAAGACATCAAGGCCCTGGCCGCGCTCGCCGGCCACGTGTCGCGTTAGGCGCTGCTCTGGCTGCGATCAGCCGACTCGCCCGTCGAGGTCCAGCCTGACCCACACCACCGAGTACAACACCGGGTGCTCGACGCGCACGCGGAACAGCACCATGTCGTCGAGGTCGACGCCCAGCCGCTGCGCCGTGCGCTCCACCATGCCCGGATACTGCGGGAGCTCCGTCGTGCTCAGCGCGCCCGCCCCGCGGCCCGCACGCACCAGCCGCTCCTCCGTGGGCAGCAGCACGCCGCGGTCGTCGCCCGGCCAGGCGGTCGTGTCCAGGCGTCGGCTCAGCACACGCAGCTCGGGGGACACGACGCCGAACTCGCTCTCGGAGAGCAGCCGACGATCGATGAGCATGTCCTGGTACAGCACCCTCGCCGGCGTGCCGATCTCGTGGATGTGACCGATCGCCGCCGAGCCGTCGGGCGTGCGGATGGGCAGCCCGCGCGACACATCGGCCAGATAGCAACTCACCGCCGAAGACGTACCCAAGCGATCGGCCCTTGCCACGAAGCGCGTGTAGCCATCCTGCCCGGTGTGCGCCGAGATCTCCGGCATCGGCTCGGTCGAGAACTCGGCAACCAGGCCCAACGGCCCGCCCTCGACGGCCTCATCGAAGACCGGCTCGCGCGCGCGAACGTTGCCCTCGCCCTGATCGAACCGGTGGCGTGAGATCACCAGGGGGACGTCCGGCCGAAGCCGACGCAATCCGTGCAGCCCGCGAAGCGAGCACATGTCCATGTGCCCCGGCGTGGACGACGGCGCGACGAGCAGCGTGTACACGTCGACGTCACAGCATCGACCCACGAGTTCCCGATTCACGCGGTAGGCCGTCCGCTTGAGCTCGGCGTCGTGGCCCTCGATGCCCTCGCCGGTCACAGAGCGCACCATCAGGTCGAAGCTGCTGCGATCGTCCGCGTGTGCATCCACCGTGGCGAAGAACCGCTCGGTGGCTTCGTTGATGCGCTCGGCCAACGCGTCGTCGATGCCCACGCGTTGCGCGGCCGCGACGACTTGCCTCGCCGCCGCCCGCCCCGGCACACGCGCACCCGAACTCAACGGGTTATCGGAGGTCGCTGCCCGATACACCTGCCACGCCAGCTTCTTGCTGACCCCAAGGGCCCGCTCCACGCCGATCGCACCGTCAGAGTCTCGCGGGATCGCCGCCAGCAGGTCGGCGTACGCCGATCGGACACCCACGACCGCCTCAACAACCTCGGCGTCCAGCGTGGCGGCCCCATTTGGTGTGTGGTTGGTCGGGTCCATGGAGGTCAGTTTATAGCCCCAACCGGACAAGGCCTCATCCTATCGCCAAAATTTCTAGAAATGTTTTTGGATCCGCTTGTGCCGATCGCACGGATCCGGTACAGTCCAGTGTTGCGGGCCCGCGGCACGTGCCGCCTCACCAGCCGCATCGCCCCGAGCCGCGAAGAACAAGCACCCAGCGTTCGCCGGACGAAGGAGATTCCCATGACCCGCTCGATGACCACCACGACGCGCGCCCTTCCGGCGGTCCTGCTCGCCGCCGGGCTGGCGGTCCCCGCCCTCGCCCAGGTTCCGGGCTTTGAGACTCGTGACGGCTGGCCGCTCATCCTCGGCCCCGGCCCCTCGGTCGACGGTGGCATGATGGTCAACATGGACGCCGACCCCGAGCTCGAGCTCGTGCAGGTCGTCCAGGATCGCCTGCACGCCCTGAATCTCGATGGCACCAACGTCCCCGGTTTCCCGCGCGTGCTCACCGGTGGTCAGGGTACTTTCGGTGCGCCCGCATTCGGCGACATCGACGGCGATGGCGAGGACGAGATCGTCGTCCAGACGTTCTTCTTCGGCATCCGCGGCAACCTGTTCGCCATCGAGAAGGACAGCACCACCGTCTCCGGCTTCCCCGTGAACGCCGGCGGCACGTTCAAGTCGGCGGCGCTTGCCGATCTCGACGGCGACGAAGACCTCGAGATCATCATCAACTCGAACGTCAGCGGCATCGGTCAGGTGACCGTGTACCAAGGCGATGGCAGCATCGAAGATGGCTTCCCCCAGTTCTTCAACGACATCTCGAGCGGTGGCGCTCCGGCCGTCGGTGATCTCGACGGCGACGGCACGCCCGAGATCGTCGTCTCCTCGTTCTACCAGGTGTTTGCATACGACGCCGGTGGCAACCTGCTGCCCGGCTTCCCGTTCACGCCCGACTCTGGCGGCACAATCCAGACCCTGAACTACAACTCGGCGGGCCTTGCCGACTTTGATAACGATGGCGATCGCGAGATCGTTTTCGCGACCACCAACGAGGTCGATCCCTTCACCGGCCGCGTGTACATGCTCGATCACGACGGCGATGTTCGACCCGGTTGGCCTCGAACCACCGAGTTCTCCATCTTCATCCCACCAACCATCGCCGACATCGACGGCGATGGTGCGCTGGACATCACCATCGGCGATCGCACGCTGACACGGACGCCCGAGGCGAGCATCCACGTGTGGGACGCCAGCGGTAACGACTTGCCCGGCTGGCCGGTCACCGGTGTCGTCGGCGCCGTCCACGCGCAGATCATGGTCGCCGACATCGATGGCGACAGCGCCGTCGAGCTCCTCGTCGACGACAACACCGCCGTCACACCGCTCTACGCCTTCAACGGCGACGGCTCCCAGGTCTCAGGCTGGCCGCTGCCGGTTGGCACCGCGTCGTCATTCCAACAGTCGCCCACGATCGGCGACTTTGACGGCGACGGCTTCCTCGACATCTCGGCAAGCGGAAACGACCTGATCGATGGGCAGACCTGGCTGTACCAGCTGTCCTCAGACACCATCGCCTTCGACCCCGCTCTCGCCCCGGTGCGCACGTACCAGTACAACGAGCGTCGCGACGGCGTCGCCGACGTTGTCGAGGCGCCCACATGCCGTGCGGACTTCGACGCCGACGGCGAGCTCACGCTGTTCGACTTCCTAGCGTTCCAGAACGCGTTCGATGCCGGTGACGCGTCGGCCGACTTCGACGCCGACGGTCGACTGACCCTGTTCGACTTCCTGGCGTTCCAGAACGATTTCGACGCCGGCTGCGAGTAGGCACCGCGCGGCCGAACCACGCTCTCTCGTGCAAGCCCCGGGCTCTACGCCTGGGGCTTGCGTCGTCTTGGCTGGAAGATCGCGGTGGCCTTCGCCGGCGCGCGCAGATCGCGCACGGGGCCGGCGGCGACGCGCTGCAGTGCGCTCTTGGCCATCTCGGGCGAGAACTCGCAGCCGACGTAACGCCGACCAAGCGCCGTTGCGGCCACCGCGGTCGTGCCGCTGCCGGTGAACGGATCGAGCACCAGATCGCCCTCGTTACTCGTGGCGCGCACGACGCGGGCGAGGTACAACTCGGGCAGTTGGTTGTCGTGCTTGCCACGACGCTCCTTGTTGTTGCCCTGGATGCGGCCCCAATGCTCGCCATACCACACGTCCATCGGCACACGCTGGCCGGCGGGCATGCCGTCCTTCTTGTCCATGGTGCGAGGGTCGAAGTACGTGCTGGCCCGGTCGCTGGGCTCGAGCACGTCCTGGGCGTTCCACGTCCGATTCGCCGGGTCCTTGCAGAAGTACAGCGCGTGGACCTTGCTGTTGATGAACCGGCTCGTCGTGTTCTGCCCGAAGCGGTAGTGCCACACGCACCAGTTGGCCATGTGCAGCCCGCGCTGCTTCAGGTGGACCACGATCTCGGCCGCCCAGTCGTCGGGGATGTTGATCCACAGACTGCCGGTGGGCGTCAGCGCGTCGATGCACAGGTCGATCCAGCGCTGGGTAAACGCCGTCACTTTCGCTGCAGGCCCAAAGCTCTGCCGGACGTCGCAGTACTCGTCGTCGGGCATCGAGTCGTCCCAGCGGTCGTAGCCGCGGGCCCAGTTGAACGGCGGGTCGGCGAACACCAGGTCCACCTCGCCCTTGGCGCACTCGGGGATCTGCGGCAAGAGGTCCCGGCAATCGCCGACGTACACGCGGCAATCGGGCAGATCGGCTCCCTTTGGACGCAAGGGCTTGGGCAGCTTGCGCTTATCCTCTTTGGGGCGAGTCTTGGTCTTCGCAGGCGCGCTCGTCGTAGCCACGACGCACTGTACCGCGCTAGCGCCGATCGCGCCACCCAAACGTTCTCTCGTCTCACGAACTCGGCTGCGGAACGCCGATAGCCTTACCCCGTCCCTGCGTTCGTGGGACCGTCCGTTGCGAGAGGGAGAGCCAGAAACGTGGGCAACAACCAAGTCCAGACCCAAGCCGGGCTGCCAATCAGCCCGGTCGTTCGTGTCGCTCGCCTCGGCGGGCTCTGCGTCGTCGCCGCAACGGGACTGATCG
>CALCCF010000031.1 GCA_937899905.1 uncultured Phycisphaeraceae bacterium | reverse complement strand
CGCCGCCTGCCCATCTTGCCTAGTTTCAACGCGGATACTGCGCGGTCGGATTGGGGGTCGCGCACCAGCAGAGTCACGGCATTACTCGAACTCGTTGCCCAATCGAAGCCTGTCTGCCGGGGAGGTGGAAGTGTCGTGTCATCGGGTGCTGCTCACAGTCCTTTTGTTGCTCGCAGCCGGGATGTTGGGTTGTGCGTCCCCGGCGGCGCGGCCAGTCTCGGTATGGCAGCTAGCCACGAGTTCCGACCTGAGCGTTCGGGAGATGCTAAAGCAGCCCAATACGATGACCTGGGTACGGGCTCCCGAAGGGCAGACCAAGCGCACAATTACTGAGAGCATCGAAGTTGCTCGTCTAGTGCACTCCGCCGAAATCATCTTCAATGACTGTGTGTTCACCGAGCCGGTCAGGTTTACTTCGTGTGAACTCGGCCGCGTGTACTTTCGCAACTGCGAGTTCCAGCAGGGCGTCTCGTTCCATGGTACAACGTTCTCCGATCGCGTCGGGTTCGTGTCCTGCGAGGTGCGATGGCCGGAGGCGTACGAGGACGATGCGAACCTGGATGACACCATCGCTGGCCTGGACCTCCGCTCGTGCAGGATCAATGGCAACCTGACGATCTCTACGCTGCTCAACGAGGGGTTCCTTGACCTCACCAACCTGGTCACGCAGGGATACGTGCACGTGAAAAGCAGCTTGATGGACACCAGGCGGGTCAGTAGCTCTACGGACGCCACGCGACACTACGTGCATACCGGGCCCATCCTGGCAACCGGCGCTGAGATCGGCGGCCAACTTGTCATCTCAGGGGCCTACGTCCGCGAATCGCCGGCGCACCAACGAGCGGGCCGAGCACTATCAGGTGAGGCCGTCGTGCTCGACGAAGTCAAAGTTAAGAGACAGATCTTTCTGGGACCGCTCACCGCCGAGGGGGCCTTCTCGATGGTCGACTTTGAGTGCGAGATGGCGCGTCTCCAAGGGGTCTACATCGTGGGAGTGACCGATGCCGCGGGAGCGATGGATCGGATCCGCAACCGCGACTTGGGCTTGCTGCTCCCCGCAGCCCCGGGCCGGGAGTCCGCCTCGCTGACGATAATGAATGGTTCGACAGATGACAATCTCAGGATCGAGAATTGCCTGGTGGAGGGCCATTCCATAATCCTCGCGAACCAGGTTGGCGGGGATCTGACCATCGGCGTTGTCGCAAACGAGGATCGGTCGCGCTATAGCCTACGCAGATTACAAGCCATGATCGCCAACGGCGAGATGGCGTCGGGCTACAGCTCCGGTCAGGTGCGCGACTTCGTGGGAGGCACGTTCCACGCCTTTGAGAATCGCGTGACCGGCGCGATGGCCATGCAAAACCTTGACGTCGAAGGGGACGTCAATGCTTCCAGCAATACGTCTCAACGCATGATCATTGAAGGGATCCGCGTGGCGGCGGAGTGCAACATCAGCGACATCCAGCTGGCACAGGACCTCGTGATCCACGACTTCGTTTCCCGTAGCCTGGCCGCTCGGGGGCACCGCGTAGGCGGCACGATTGCGATGCGCGGCGTTGGCGTCGCCGAAGCGATTGACGTGTCCGGCAGCACCGCCCAGCGGATGGCCATGGAAGGGATCCGCGCTGGGGGTGGGATCGACGTTAGCAGAGCTCGGCTGGATCAAGACTTCTCCATCCGTGACGCGGTGATCGGACAGAATGGAGACTGGCATAGCCTCAACATGACTCGGGCGAACGCGTTCGAGGCAAACATCATGGACGTGGACGCCGCGGGAGCCGTCCTTCTCCAGGACGCATCCCTTGAACTCTTGCAGGTCAATCCCGACGGCGCCAACCGTCCTCGAGTTGCTTCCACAGTCAGCGGACTGAAGTGCACCACCCTTGATGCGAGCCTTGCGGACATCGCAGAAGCCAGGCTCGTGGAGATCCAAGCGGACAAGATCGTGCTGCTGCGCGCGAATCTCGGCACACTCATTGGCCTCAAGCTGTCGAGAGTTGAAACACTGAGCGCCCCCGAACTGCTGGCAGACGATGTCCAGTTGGGAACTGGGCTTCCCGATTCGGTGCAGCTGCAGCGAGCACTCATTGCTAACCGCATCACCATGCTGGATTCGACGCAGCCCGAAGAAGGACAGGCTCTGGGCATCACGCTGGATGGGGCACGCGTATCAGGACCCGTCGATCTGAGGCTCAATCGCTCACGCGAGACACGTATCAGCATGGCGTCGGCGGTACTCAAGGATCGGGTACAGCTCGACGCCATTCCTCAGGCCGAGTGTGACGAGCCATCGAGTCGCTGGATGGTCGAATTCACAAACGGACAACTGGAGAACGACGCCACCATATCGGGCGCGACACTCGGCCTCGTCGATCTGACCGACTCGCGACTGCAAGGTCGGCTACGTGTGCGACGGGGGAGTCTTGCCTCGATCGTGGCCAATGGCATTCGGGGCGAAGGTGTCATCGATCTCTCCGGGCAGGAGTTCGACCACTTCAAGATGGAGGGCGGAAGGACCGGCGAGTTGTTCCTACCTGGAGGCGAGGCGGGCGGCACCATCGTGATCCGACGATCGAACGCGTCACTCCTCGAATGGGCGATTCCACCGGGCGGCAACAATCCGATCGATCTTGTCGATAGTTCCTTTGACCGTATCGCGATTGTCAACAGCTCACACGACAGGGAGCGATTTGTGCCATTGCTCGAGCGCATGCCCAACGACGATCGAATGCGCGACAACTACAGGACCGTCGAGCAAGCGCTCCTACGGGACGGGCGCGTGCCGGAGGCGAACAGTGTGTATCTTGTGCACCAGGAAAGACGGGACCACGCGTGGTGGTGGGTGCCGCTGCACCCGATTGCCGCCTTCTACGGGTACGGCACCGCGTTGGGGAGGATGGCGTGGACGCTCGTGGTGATGTTCATCGTCCTTGTGGGTTTTTTGGTGGCATCCCGTTACGCAGTTGAACCCTCCGAGCGACCGGAGGGGAACACGCAAGGCGACAACGACCCGCCATGGCTGATTCCGGATAGGGTTTTTCTCGCGATACGGCACGTGGTGCCGCCGGTGTCGCTCATTGGAAGGGAATTGCGGGCCAGCGATCGTCCACTGCTGGCGATGCGGAAGAAGAACTGGAAACAAAGCGACTCTACCTGGCTAAGCCGCCAGATCACCTTTGACGCCGTCGCGAAGACGATCACCGTACTTAGCTGGATACTGTGGCCATTTGTGATTGCGGCACTCTTCGATTTCTCGCCAGCCGGTCTGTATCGCTAGGCAGACAGTGTATCGAGACGGCAAAGCAAACTTTTGTTCCTGATGAACGCGTTAGACAAGGACTCACGGGTCTCTTTAGATTCGATTGCCGCACAATCTTGATAATCTGGGACAGCGCCGACTCAAGGCCCCTTCCGATCTTCCCGATACCACCCCTACGGGCGGTACGACCGGCAACGGGCCGGCGGCCGGGCCCGACCGGTCCGCACTCGCGTTTAGACACAGGGAGCACGCCCATGGCACGCACACCAAGCACCGAGCAGGCCTTCATTAGCTTCGCACGCACCCACATCGACATCTGGAGCGGCGGCGAGGGCCAGCCACCGGTCATCGGGTTGTCTTCGCAGCAGTTGCTCGACACCGAATCCGCGACCGCCGCTGCCGAGGCCGCGTACTCGGCCATGCTCGCGGCCCGCGACGCGTCTCGCGCGGCGACCGAAGCCAAGGACAACGCGCTGGACGCCCTCAAGGCCGTCATCGGCGCCGACGTCGACACCATCGACGCCTTCGCCAAGGCAACGACCGACCCCAACGTCTGGGTGCTCGCCCAGATCCCCGCGCCCAAGGACCCCAGCGAACGCACCGCCCCGGACGCTCCGGTCATCGGCGAGGTGCTGCTGACCAGCGGCGGCATCGTCCGCGTGCCCTTCACCGTCGCGACCGGCGGCGGTGCCCAGTACCAGATCGAGCGGCGCGATACGCCCCTGGCCGGCACGACCAGCGACTGGTTCCCCATCGCCACCACCACCGACAAGACCTTCAGCGACCAGAGCATCCCCTTCGGCCTCACCCAGGTGCAGTACCGCGTGCGGGCCCAGCTCTCCAGCGGCCCGGCCAGCCCCTGGAGCACGGTGGCCTCGTTCAGCTTCGGCTCGACCGGCAGCGTGGCGGGGCCTGCCGCGGCCGCTGACGCGGCGTAGGGCTTTCTTGACGCCTCGCCAGCGGGGGCTTTCTTGACGCTTCGCCAGCGTGGCCATGCGCCCGCTGGCGAGGTCGCCAGAAACTCGGTGTGCGTCTCCAAGATGGTCTAAAGACGCCCCCGGCGAACGCCGAAACCCCATACGTACGACTCCACACGAGCGAGAACGCCCGAGGCCAGCCCCAAGCATGCCTCGGGCGTTGTCGTTTGGGCTGGCCAGCACCCCGTGCTACGGGCACCCGGCGTCGAACGCGTCCTGGAAGGCCAGGAAGTCGAACAAGGTCAGCGAGCCGTCGCCATCCAGGTCGGCCCGCGCGTCGCCCGCGTCGAAGAGGTTCTGGAACGCCAGGAAGTCGAAGACCGTCAGCTCGCCGTCGCCGTCGACGTCGGCCGGGCACGCGTCGAGCGAAACCGCCGTCAGCGTGAAGTCGTCGTACAGCACGCGCGGCAGGCCGTCGCTGCCAAACAGGTGGATGCCAACCGTGGTGCCCACGAGCGGCGCGGGCAGGGTCTCGGGCGAGGTCCACGAGAACTCGTAGCGGCGCATCAGGCCATCGGCCCCGCCACCGGGCGGAAAGAACCGCCCGAGCTCGAGGCGAGTCACGCCCGCCTGCCCCTCGAGCGGCAGCGTCACGCCGTCCTCGATCGCGATCAGCGACATCGAGAAGAAGTACTCCGAATCGAACCGGCTGATGCCGCCCAGGAAGCCGAGCGTGTACTCGGTGTTGGGACGCAGCAGCACGCCGGTGTCCTGCCCGGCCAGCGCGGCCTGGATCGCGAAGACATGGTCGCCCTCGATGCCGGTGATAAACGGGTCGCCGCCGACGTCGGTCGGCCGCAGCACGCCGGCGAGGATCTGGCTGGGCGAACCGAACGGCACCGTTCGCGTCTGCCAGCCGGGCACGATGACCGGGTTGGACCAGTCGACCACGCCGCCGCCGAACGGGAAGGTCGAGTACGTGCCCAGCTCGACGCCGGCACCGCCCGCACCATTGGACTGCTCGCCGCCGGCCAGCGGGCGGTTGATGGTCTCGAAGCCCGGGTTCACGATCGGCACGGGATCGCCGAGCACCGCCGACGCGAGGCACGCGGTCCCGCTCGCCACCATGGTGATTCGTCGCATGAGTTCCCTCGCTTCCCACTGCCAGCCAAGACAGTCTAATGCAGCGCCAAGAGTGTGCAAGCAAAGCGCCCCGGCGGAGCACGCGTGTGGCACGATCCGGCTCACATTCGCACCCCGAGGCACGAATAGCGTCCTGCCGGAGAGCGGCCGCGGCTTCCTATCCTGTACGCCGTGCGGATCTGCATGCTCAACTGGCCGCTGGTGTTCCATGGCGCCCTCAAGGGCGGCATCGCCGGCTACACCCAGGTCCTGGCCTTGGAACTCATCGAGCGCGGCCACCGCGTCAGCACGGTCGGCAGCGGCACGACCTACACGCCCAGGCAGCACAGCCAGACACCGAAGGGGCGGGCCAACGGCGTGCTCGGCAAGCTCGCCCGTGCGACGGGTGCCACGAGGCCAGCGGAACAAACCGACCAGCGCATCGAGCCCGGCCCGTGCACACCGGTGCGCCACCCCGACTGGTTCGGCATGGCGGTCTACGAGATCACCAACAGCCCCGTGCTCGCGCCCAGCCTGCTGCAGTTCAATGAGCCGATGGCCGAGGTCTCCAGCCCGAAGCTCGAGGCCGTGTTCGGCGAGATCATCGCCCTCGAGAAGCCCGACGTGCTGCACGTGCAATCGCTCGAGGGCTTCAGCCTGGGCTGCCTGGACGTCGCGCGGCGGGTGGGCTGCCGCATCATCTACAGCCTGCACAACTACCACCCGCTGTGCCCGCAGGTGTACCTGACCCGCGGCCACCGCGCGCCGTGCACCAACTACGACGGCGGCCGCGCATGCAACAACTGCGTGCCCGCGCCCGATGCCGCAACCGAGCGCAATCGCCGGGCCGCGGCGCATCCCAACGAACCGCCACCGTTTGAGGCGCCATCCAATCCGGCTCCCCCACTTCCGCCCACCGAATCGGTCGCGCTCGAGCAATCGCCGCCGAAGATCGACCCCGAAGCCGACCCGCGCGGCATGAGCGCCCTGCTGCGATCCTGGCAGACGCCACGCCACTGGTGCACGCCCGATGACCCGAACTGGCAGCCCTTTGACAACGTGCCGCGGGCCGAGCCGACGATCGAGGGCGAGACGACCGACTACGCGCGCCGCCGCGCCGCGTTTATCGAAGCCTTGAACCACTGCGACACGGTGCACGCGGTCTCGAGCTTCGTCGCCGGCAAGTTCGTCGCGCACGGCGTCGACGAAGCCCGCGTCAAGACACTCACTATCGGCACCATCGCCAACGACCTGCGCGAACACAACGCCGAACTGGCCTTCGCCCCCCCACCGCGGCCGACGCCAGCGAGCCGCCCACTCCGCGCCGTGTTCATCGGCGTGAACCACTGGTACAAGGGCCTGTCGATGCTCGCCGACAGCCTCGAGATGCTCACGCCCGACGTCCTGGGCAGCATCGAGCTCTCCGTGTTCGCCGCCGGCGGCCAGACCATCGAGTACCGATTCCGCAGGCTCGAACCCAGGCTTGCCCGTCTCCGGTACGGCTACGAGTACGGCCCCCAGGACCTGCCCTGGATGTGCGGCGGCCAGGACGTCGGCCTCGTACCCAGCGTGTGGTGGGACAACGGGCCGCAAACGGTCCTGGAGATGCAGGCCAACGGGCTGCCCGTGCTGGGGGCCAACGCTGGGGGCATTCCCGATTTTGTGCAGCACGAGGCCAACGGCCTGCTGTTCAACGCCAACGACCGGTTCGATCTGGCCGGCACGCTGGCCCGGTGCGTGAACGACCCCACCCTGGTTGTCGGCTTGCGGTCCCGCGTCCGCCCGCCCAAGACCATGGCCGAGCACGCCCGCGAGATGGAGCCGCTCTACGCGGGCGGCGTATCGTGACCCCGAAGGCTCGACCCACCCCCAATTCTGAGCCCAGACCCGAGCCCAACATCTGGCTCAAAACCGTGCCCACTCCCGAACAGAGTGCCGCGCCAGGACCCTTATAGACCCAGCACGCCCGCGCAATCCCATCGGCGAGCCAACGCCACCCGGCCACCGCCGCGCTCACAACGCCCGCCATCGCGGTCGTGATGGTCACATGGAATCGCACGGCCGAGGCTCGCCGCGCGATCGAGTCGGTGTTGTCGCAGCACGGGATCGACCTGGGCACCGTCCACCTCGTCGTCATCGACAACGCCTCGACCGATGGCACGACCCAGGCGCTGACGCGCTGGCTGTCGCCCGAGCGAACGATCGTCAACGAGACGGCTCGTGCGCACGAGCCTGTTTTCGCCACCACCGCCACCGACAAGACCAACAGCGCCGGCCTAGCCAGTGTCACGCTGGTGCGCAACATGGAGAACCTCGGCGGCACCGGCGGCTTCAACACCGGCTTCCAGGTTGTCGAGCGAGTGCTCGCAACGCACACCAACATCGACTTTCTCTGGCTGCTCGACGACGACGCGGAAGCCGACCACAACGCGCTCGCGTCGTTGCTCGCCACCGCGGACGGCGATCCAAACGCTGGGCTGATCGGCTCCCGAGCCGTCGACATCGCCGACCGGCGCACCACCTACGAAACGACGATCTACTACGACCAGCACCGTGGCAGGATGGGTGAGACACCGCACGCCGGACACCGCCTTGAGGCCGATCATCGCGCATGGGTCGAAGGCGTCGGCGACACCCGGGGCGATCGCGCGTTCACGGGCGTTCGCGAGGTCGATGTCGTCTCGGCGTGCAGCATGCTCGCGCGTTGGAGCGTTGTTCGAGGTGTTGGGTACTGGGACAGCCGCTACTTCATCTATTGCGACGACGCCGACTGGTGCCTTCGCGTCGGCCGCGCGGGCCACCGCGTCGTCTGCGACCTCGACGCCGTGGTCTACCACACGCCGTGGTTCCGCAAGCTCACACCCACACGGCGGTACTACGCCGAACGCAACGCGATCTGGACGATGCGCAAGGGGCTATCCGGACGCGCACTCCGGCGGAGCACGGCCGAGTGGATGCGTTCGATCCTTCGCGAGAGCCTGGCGGCCGGGCTCAGGCGGCGGCGCTTCCAGGCCGAGATCCTTCGGCGCACCGCGCTCGACGCGGCAACGAACCACCAAGGCAAGCTCGATCACACCGAGCCGCCGCACGAGGAGCTTGAGAGCGCGATCAACCGGTTGGGGCTCAACCGGCCCGACGCACACATCGTCGTGCTTTGCTGCACGCCCGAGCAGCACGAACTCGCCGGCTCGATACTCGCGCAACTCCAGGACGGCCATGGCCAGCCATCAATCACGGTGATCAGCCGCGATGGCTCCGGACCGGGCGACATCATCTACCACCCGTCGATGCGTTCACGGCTATCCAGCCAGTCCAAGCTGCTCCTTCGTCCGCCCGACGCGTGCATCGTGTTCGACAGCCACAACGATTTCCCGCTGCTGCGCTGCCCAACGACCATCCATATCGACCGGCGCACACCAGACCAGTGCCAGATCGAGCGCGACGGCATCCGAGGCCGGCTCGCGTTCTTCGCCCGTTGGACGGCGACCGCGTTTCGCGCCACCTGGTATTGCCTGCGATCGCCCAAGCAACAGCCCAAGGCCCCGTTTGGATGAGCACGCTGATGCCTCCCAAGACCGACCGGCCGCGAACCGTCGCCATGCTCGGCTGGGCATCGCTGCACCGCCAGGCCGAAGAGGGATCGGGCTACAACCTCAACGCCTCGGAACTCGCGATCGGGCTCACCTCCCTGGGACACAACGTGCGCTACCTCGGGTCGGGTCTGTGCTACTCGATCCGTCCCGGGCCATTCGTCCGCGAGACGAAAGCGTGGAAGGGCGTGCGCTGCTTCGAGCTGGTGAACAGCCCGAATCTCGCACCCTCGGCCTTCAATATCCGCAACGTAAACACCGAGCGTCGCTGCGAGAAGACAACAAGGCTTGTGCTCCAGTGGCTCCGCGCCGTCGGGGCCGACATCGTGCACGCGCACTCGCTCGAAGGCCTGAGCCTCGACCTGATCCCCGCGATCGAATCAGCGGGCATCCCAGTCATCTGCACGACGCACAACTACTGGTTCGCGTGCCCGCAGGTCGACCTGCTGCACAACGAGCACGAGGTCTGCACAGACTACGACGGCGGCCGGCGGTGCGAGTCCTGCCTCGAAGCTCCAAGCCCGAGGGCGCTCCGCTTCAAGCGCGGCGTGCGCCACACCGTGAAGCGCCTCACCGGACCGATGATCTCCGCCCAGGTACGCACCACCGGCTCGGCCATCGCCAGCGTCCTGCGCCGCGAGCTCGTCGTCGAGCCCCCGCCGATCGATGAACTCCGATTCCTCGGCTACGACAACGGAGCCGTAGAAGCCGCACGAGCCGCAGAAGGCGAAACGAGCACCTACGGCGTTCGTGCGGCACCCGGCGAGGTACCCAAGGCCCCACCGGCACTCCCAAGCGACACGAACAACCGCGTACTCGCCGCGAGCGACGTCCACCTCCAGGTGCTGAACGACTTCGGCAAGCGACGCCAGGATGGCATCGCCGCGCTCAACGCCGCGACGCTGGTCACACCGCCCAGCGACTTCCTAGGCCGCGTGCACGAATCGATGGGCCTCGCGCCCGCGAAGCGAAGGACCGTGCGACTGGGCCAGCCGCACTTCGACCGAATGCACCGAGCGGCGATCGAGCTGCCGGGCTACGACCACACGCCGTGGACGCCCGACACACCCAGCCCGCTTCGCCTCGCCTTCTTCGGCACCGTGCGGCCAAACAAGGGTTTGCGTGTGCTCGCCGACACCATCGTTCGCCTGCCGGATGACGTCCGCCGCCGCTGCCAGTTCCACATCCGCGCGGCCGGCGGAGACTGGGGCTTCCGCAAGATGCTCAGCGGCTTCCCACAGGTCCAATTCGCCGGCGCGTACGACCTCATCCAGCGCGCCGCATCGGTTCCCGAGTATGACATCGGGATCCTGCCGCACATCTGGATGGAGAACTCGCCGCTCGTGCTGCTCGAGCACCTGCACGCGGGCAAGATGGTCATCACGTCCAACCTGGGCGGACCGCCCGAATGGATCGTGGAGCGCGACGGTACGCGCAACGGCCTGCTGTTCCCTTCGGGCGATCCCAACAAGCTGGCCGAATGCATCACCACCATCGTGCGCGGCGACGTCGAGATCCCAAGCCCCCACAGGATCCACGAGATCACGCCATCGCTTACCAGCTATCCGGCGCACATCGATGAGGTCGTGGGCATCTACGAAGAGGCGATCATCGCCAAAGCCGCGGTCTCACGCGCGGTCGACGAAGCCCTCCAGCCGGCGTGACCGCAGCGGGTGCTGCAGCTTGCGGAGCGCCTTGCTCTCGACCTGGCGGACGCGCTCGCGGGTGACCTTGAAGATCCGGCCGACCTCTTCGAGGGTGTAGGTGTAGCCGTCGCCGATGCCGTACCGCAGCTTGATGATCTCACGCTCGCGGTAGGACAAGGTCCGCAGCACCTGCTCGAGCTTCTCGCGGAGCATCTCCTGCGCCATGCCGTCGGAGGGCGCGCCGTGCCTGGAGTCTTCCATCAGCTCGGTCATCGAGCCCTCGTCCTCGCCCACGGGCCTGTCGAGCGACGACGGGCTGCGCGTCAGCGACATGACGCGGCGCACTTCCTTGGATGTGCAGCCCGCGGCGTCGGCGATCTGCTCGTCGGTCGGCTCCTGGCCGTGTTCTTGAAGGTAATCGCGCTGGATCGTGCGGATCTTGTTCATGGTGTCGATCATGTGCACCGGCAAGCGGATGGTCCGGGCATGATCGGCGAGCGCACGCGTGATGGCCTGGCGGATCCACCACGTTGCATAGGTGCTGAACTTGTAGCCGCGCTTGTACTCGTACTTGTCGACGGCGCGCATCAGGCCGGTATTGCCCTCCTGGATGACATCCAGGAAGCCCAGCCCGCGATTGCGATACTTCTTGGCGATCGAAACGACCAACCGCAGGTTCGCCGCCGAAAGGTCGCGCTTGGCCTGCTCGTACTCCCAGAACACGCAGTTCAGCTCGCTCACGCGCCGGGCGAGGGCATCGGGAGTCTCGAGCACCAGCGAGCGTAAGCCCTCGAGCTCATCGCGCATCACGAGGCGGTCGTCTTCATCGAGCGAGCCGGCGGGGTCGCCCTCGTCCTTGGCGAGCATCGCCTCGATCTCGCGCATCTTGCCGGAGATCGCTCGCAGCTTCCGAAGGATGGGCACCAGCCGGCTCGTCCGCAATTCGAGCTCTTCGATCAGAGCGGCTATGCGGCGACGCCGGGCGCACAGCGAACGCTCGATGGAGGCGAGCTCTTGCACGGCCTGCGCGGTAAGGCGGCCGTCATCGCCGCGGCTGTCCCGACGCAGAGCCTCGGCTCGCTCCCACTCTTGCCGATTGCGCTCGAGCATGGCCTCAATGGTGGGCAAGCACGCCGGCAGCCGTCGCGCGAGTCGCTCCTTGGCCTCGGGCGTGACGGTCGAAACGCGCAACGTGCGATCGAACGGAAGCCGGCGGGACTGCACCTGCCTCAGCAGGTCGACGGCCTGCGCCGCCACGTAGTCGCTCTGCACGCATCGGCGGCGGAACACGATCCGTGTGGTCTCGATCTTCTTCGCGAGCGCCGTTTCTTGCTCACGCGTAAGCAGCGGCACGGAGCCCATCTGCGCGAGATAGCTCCGCAATGGGTCGTCCACCGAACGATCGCTGGCGTGGATCGCGCTCGCGAGTTCCTCGTCGGCGGGACTGATATCGGTGGCGACTGCGGGCGATTCGGGGTGTGCGGGTGCCGCGCCGTTCGACCCATTTGAGCCCCGCGATCGCGCTCGGCTGGTCGGCTCATCGATCAGTTCGATGCCCAGTGCGTCGACGCGCGCCAGGAAGAGGTGGATCCGACCGGGCTCGACCCAGTCGTCGGGCATGGAAGTGTTGAGCTCCTCGAAACTGAGCCAACGGCGGCCCGAAGCCGCTTCCAGCATCTCAGATACGGAAGGAGGAAATACCACCATCTCGCGCTCGGGCCCAGACGGCCCACATCCCTCGCCCTTGGTTGACGCTCCCACGACGCACGCGGGCTCGCATCGGTCGACCCACAATCCTCTCTCGGTCAACTCTACTCGTGACCCCAGCGCGGGGGATCACCCACGCGGGGGTACCCGTATTCCCTGAATCGGGTTGCGATCCGGCTCAGGACGGCCGGGCGATACGCCCTGGGTCGTTCTGGAAGCGGGCCAGCTGCTCCCGGCGGGCCCTGATCCGCTCGAAAGGATCGACCTCCTGGCTCGAGTGCTGGCCAGCGAGCAGCCGGACGAGGCCCGAGAACGCCTGCCGAACGGGCTCGGCGACGGATTTCGATTCCGCTTCGGATGGAGGCGGCTGGTCATTTGTCCAGCCCTGGCGCTCGGCCCAGGCCACCAGCGTGCTGGCCCACTGGAAGGCGTCCTCTTCAAGCTGGCCGCGTAAGGCTGGCATGCTCAGCGGTTCGCCGTCGGCGGCCAGATCATCGAGCGCGGCGGCGACGGCCTCGGTTGGGCTTCCCGCGACCGCGTCGCGCAGCATCGTGACATCGTCCTCGCTCAGTAGCGCCCATGCGGCGGGCTCGAGGAGTACGACGCCCACCAGCTTGTCGCCCGCGGAGAGCTCCTCGGGCCTGCGCGCTGGGGCACTGCCAGGTGAGGGTTGATCGCTCGAGCGTGCGCGACGGGGCGCGCTCAGCGCGAGTTCTCGCAGCCGGTGCTGGTCGAGACCGCTGAGGCTGCCGAGCTGCGCCAGGACCTGGTCCTGTCGCGCGGGTTCGATCTGCCGCAGCCCGTGCTCGCCCAGCCAACGGACTTCTTCTTCGACGCCCTGCAAGAGGGCCGATCGGCCCAGCCCCTCGAGCCGTTCCTTGAGCCGGCGGAATCGGTACGCGAGCAGATCCTCCGCATCCTCGAGCATCTGGGTGAAACGCGCTCGGCCATCTTTGAGCTTGAGCAGGTCGTCGGGGTCCTTCGCGCCGTGGCTGCCGTCGAGGATCGCGATCTGCACATCCAAGGGCTCGGCGAACAGCACCCCCACCGCGCGATCGGCCGCGGTCAGCCCGGCCTCGTCGCCGTCGAACAGCAGCACGATGCGAGAGCACAGTCGGCGTAGCAGTGCCGCGTGCTCGGTCGTGAACGCGGTACCGAGGGTGGCCACCGTGTTCGTGAACCCGGCTTGGTGGCACGCGATGGTGTCGGTGTAGCCCTCGGTGACAATGCAGAAGCCCGTCTTGCGGATGCCGGTGCTCGCCTTCCACAGGCCATACAGCACACCCGACTTCTTGAACACGGGGCTTTCCGGGCTGTTGAGGTACTTGGCCGGATCGTCCTCGCTCAGTCGGCGCCCGCCGAAGGCGATGACGCGGCCGCCCTGGTCGTGGATGGGGAACATGAGGCGGTGGCGGAAGACGTCGTAGTGGCCGCCACCCTGGTCACGTGCACGTACGAGTTGCGCGCCGGCGAACGCATCGACCGGGTGCCCCGCCTTGAGCGTCGATTGCACGAGCCCATCCCAACCGTTGGGCGCGGCACCGATGCCAAACGTCTCGACCATCTCTTGCGAGATGCCGCGCTTCTCGATCATGGCGCGGGCCTCGGCCCCGGCCTTGGGGTGCACGAGGCAGCGGCGGAAGTAGTCCTGTGCGAAGGCGTTAGCCTCCAGCGCTGCCGCGCGCTCGCTGCGGCCGGGGCCCTGGGGCTGCCGCTGGCCCCGGATCGTCAGTTCGACTCCGGCGACCTCGGCGAGGTGCTGGAGCGCCTGCGGGAATTCGACGCCGTCGTACTTCTGGACGAACGTAAGGGCGTCGCCGCCGGCGCCGCACGCGAAGCACTTGAAGATCTGCTTCGCGGGCGACACGTACATCGATGGGCTGCGATCGTCGTGGAACGGGCACAGCCCGATCCACTCTCGGCCCTTCTGCTTCAATTCGACACGCTCGCGCACGACGCGGACGATGTCCGTCGCTCCGAGGACCCTTTCGATGTCGCCGCGATCGCTCATGGTGCTGCTTTCGTAGGAGACGACAGGCACGGTACGCGCTCCGCGCCACCGGCATGGATACGCTCATCGATGATGGCGGTCCGAACGGCGGTGCGCTATTCCGGCAGGGTGCAGGGCGTGGGCTTCCGGGCCACCGCGCGTGCCTTGGCCCAGGTGCGGCCGGTCTCCGGCTTGGTTCGTAATGAGGCCGACGGCACGGTGTGGCTCGAGGCCCAGGGCGAGCCGGAGGACGTTCGCTCGCTGCTGGACGCCATCGCGCAGGCGATGCACGGTCGCATCGCCCACGCCGGTCACGAGGACCTTCCCGTGCGTGAGCACGAGGCGGGCTTCGTCATCGCTCGATAGGGCCCGCGCACGCCGGCCGAAGGCGGATCGAAGGAATGACCCCGATGCCGATCGACAGCTACAAGGCCCTCTGCTCGGACATGTACGTCAATCTCAAGCTGGCCTTCCACAGCGAGCTCGATGCGACGCGGCAGGTCACCGTCGAGTTTTTCGATCGCTTGCGCAAGGAGTTCCCGGGGCTCCAGACCTTCCGCCACATGCCCGGCGAGCTGGCCCTCGAGTCGCCTGCGGGCGTCAACCCCCAGCACTGGGTGGCCGTGCGCGGCAACTGCGTGCGCGCTGGCGCGGTGAACCCCGAGTCGTTCGAGGAGGCGTACCAGTTGCATAGCGCGGTGCTCGAACTCGCACCGTACTACCTGGGCATCTCGCCGCTGGACATCGATTACTACGAGACGCTCTTCGGCTTCGACATCGATGCGATAGGCGATCACGATCGGATCGTGTTCGAGTCTTTGCTGCGTGGATCGCCGCTCGCGGGCCTCGTTGATGAGATGGGGGCCGCCCCGATCGATGCGCAGCCGATCCTCGGCGTGGCGTTGCGAGGCGACGGCGTACCGATGCGCAGCGAGGCGTACTTCGAGGTCAAGACCAGGCCGTCGGCGAACCCAGATCGCATTGGCGAGGGCGAACCCATCAGCGTGTACCTCACCGTGCGTCGCCACGGGCCGATGGACGATGTATCGACGCCCAAGCTGGAGTTCCCCGATCTAGGGCGTTGCGGCGAGCGGATCATCGATAGCACGGTGATGCCGAGACTCGTGCAGCCCATCCGCTCGTTCATCGCCTCTGGCGGAGCCAGCGCGTGGGGGTGAGCGGGTGGGGATGAAGGCTTACATCGTGCTCGCGCAGGCCGGGCGCGGCTCGGGCCAGGACCTGGGCCAGTTCCTGTTGTGGGTTGGCATCCTGATTGTGGTGGTGGTTATCGGCACGCTCGGGCTTCTGATGCTCCGCCGGCGGCTGGGGGCGTCCGGGGATCAGGGGCACGACGGCTTCTCGGCGATGGAGCAGATGCGTGCCATGGTCGAGCGTGGCGAGATGAGCCAGGAGGAATTCGACCAGGTCCGAAAATCTATGGCGGCCAAGATCCGGTCAGATGCCGATCAGACGCGACAGGACAGCGGCCCCAGGGGAGAGGCCCCTGCAGAAACCAAGCGGGACTGAGCCGGTAACGGTTCGGAGTCGGGGCAGACTCGGGAATCCGATCATCGCAGGAAACACGGGGAGAACCGGGTTTTTGCTTCCAGACGCGTCGCGATCGCGTCGATACAGTCTGAACGGCGGGCGAGGGGTCCGCGCGGAGGCGCAGCGGGAAGACCATGGCAAAGAACACCCGAGACGGCGGAAGCGAACCACCGAAGACTAAGCCCACCGCGGGCGATGACGGCTTCAAGGGACGTCGCGTCACGACGTGCTCGTTCTGTGGGAAGTCCAGCCGCGAGGTTGGCCCCATGGTTGAGGGCCCGGGGCAGGTTTACATCTGCAACGCGTGCACCGAGCTGTGCCTGAACATCTTCCGCCAGGAGCGGCGCAAGGTGTCGGCGGTCGGCACGGCGCTGGGCGAGGTGCCGTCGCCGCGCACGATCTCGGAGTTCCTCGACCAGTACGTCATCGGCCAAGACCAGGCTAAAAAGACGTTAGCGGTCGCGGTGCACACGCACTACAAGCGTCTACTGCACCTTGAGAGCAACGACACGTCGGTCGAGCTTGACAAGAGCAACATCCTGCTGATCGGCCCGACCGGCAGCGGCAAGACGCTGCTTGCGCGCACGCTTGCACGCATGCTGAAGGTGCCCTTCGCGATCGGCGACGCCACCACGCTGACCGAAGCCGGCTATGTCGGTGAGGACGTCGAGAACCTGCTGCTCAAGCTGCTGCAGGCCGCCGACTTCGACCTCGACGCGGCGCAGCGCGGCATCATTTACATTGACGAGATCGATAAGATCGGCAAGACCAGCCAGAACGTATCGATCACGCGTGATGTGTCGGGCGAGGGCGTCCAGCAGAGCCTGCTCAAGATGCTCGAGGGAACCGTTGCGAACGTGCCCCCGCAGGGCGGTCGCAAGCACCCCGAGCAGCAGTACATCCAGGTCGACACGAGCAACATCCTGTTCATCTGCGGCGGTTCCTTCCAGGGTTTGGAAGACATCATCCGCCGTCGGGTCGGTCGCAGCCGCATCGGTTTCGGTACACCCGAGGACGGCACCCAGGTCGGCGAGCGCAGCGGCGCATTGCTGGCCCAGGCGACGACCGAGGATGTCATCGAGTACGGCATGATCCCCGAGCTGGTCGGCCGCCTGCCGGTCATCAGCCCACTCATGCCGCTGACGCTCGAGGTCATGATGACCGTGCTCACCCAACCGAAGAACGCCTTGGTGCGTCAGTACCAGCACTTCTTCGATCTGGAGGGCGCCAAGCTGCAGTTCACTAAGGGTGCACTCAAGGAGATCGCGCAGCGAGCGCTCAAGCGTGACACCGGCGCCCGTGCACTCCGCGGCGTCATGGAAGACATCATGCTCGACTTGCTCTACGAGCTGCCCGAGCGTGACCACGATGGCGACAAGTACGTCATTGACAAGACCGATCTCGAGGGCAAGCTGAGCTTGGACGACCTGCGGGTCGAGTCCAAGAAGACCGCGTAGGCCTTCGCGTAGTCCAATCGCTCCATCACAACGGCCACGATCTGGGATCGTGGCCGTTGTTTTTTTGGATCTTCGCCCTGGGGCTCAGTTGAGATCGACGAGCGTCGCCGAGTCGGGCACCGACACGTGCACCTTCAGTTCGCCCTGTGCGAGGCCGAGCGCGCCGCGGCCTTGAGTCAGTACCAAGTGCCGCTCGGCGGGATCATCGGACAACGGCTTGCCGAGCAGGACGGCGATGAGCTCGGCGTGGTCGCGGAGCCAGCTTGAGGCGACGACCAGATCGCGTACCGCGCTGGAACACGCGTTCGCGTCATCGGCCCACGCGACGGCGTGCAGCACGCCGTCACCGTCGACCGCGATACCAACGCGATTGGCGTACGGGCACTTCACGTCAACGCGCGTGAGCCCGCTCGGAATCGCATCCCCACTTTCGGGGAGTGTCGCTTGCTTGGCGGTCGGCTCGGCGGGCTCTTCCGATGGCATGGCCAGCGACGGTGCCCCCTGCGCCTCGAAGCCGATGGGTTGGGGCTGTTGCGAGCGCGGTTCGATCGTGGCGTGCGACACGGGGGCGCTCTGGACCTCCGGGGTCGATCGGGGCTGGCTGGCGAAGCGAGACAGCAGGTCCGGCAGGTCGGCCCACGCGGGTGGCAAACCGTGGAACAACTCAGCCGACGTACCGGCATCGATCTGGGCGACGGGCGCCTCGGCGTCAACGGGCAGGCCCAAGAAGCGCGAGGACGCCTGGGCCAGCTTGTTCGAGGCCTCGCCCGCGACGGCGGGCTCGCTGCCGGCGATCGCGACGCGCACGCCCGGCACATCGGCATCAGAAGGCAGGTCTTGGACGATCGCCTTCAGGCTCCGGTAGGCCGCGACGATGGCGGGATCGTCGGCACCAGTGAGCAGCGTGATGTTCGTGACATGCTCATTGGCGCCGATCCAACCTGCCTCGGCCTCGGGGAGGCGCACGAGCAGGTCGGCGTCGAGGTTCGCGAGCTCTTCGAGGGCCGCTCCCAATTGTGGGGCTTCGACAATCGGGCGCCCGGAGACGCCGAAGACCTCGAGCCGAGCGGACTCCTCGTTGACGGTGAGCAGGCCGAGCGGCCGGCCAAGCTGTTTCTGGCGATCGCGGGCCAGTTGGCTGGCCCATGCGCCGGCGAAAACCGGAAGATTGCCGAGGACGACCAGCGCGATGCTGGGCGTACGCCCGCCTTGGCCACCGTGCGCTCGGACTGGCTTCGGCTCGAGATCGCTGCTGCTTCGGGGCGACTCTTCGCTTGGTTGTGCGTTTGGTTCTGCGTTTGGTTCAGCGGTCGCGTCACCGAGGAACAGCGCGGCCAACTCGTCGGAGACGTCCTCGGCCTCGTGGGCCTCACCGGGGTGGTGTGCGGCGTGCAGCGATCGCAGCCGACCGATGACGCCGTTCGAACCGTTGGCACGTGTGGAAGGGGGCTTGGTGGACATGGTGTGCGCTCCGTCGCGTGTGTCCGGCCCGGCATCCTCCGGGCGATCCGATTCTCGTGCTATCTACCGATTGGACGCTCAGTGAGTTCGGAGGCGGGGTTGGTTCCCGTCTGTTCGATGACGGCCGTCGCAGGCACGTCGACCAGGCTGTTCGGCTCGCCGAAGGGATTGGTCTCGGCGATCGGATTGAAGGGGTCGGCCGTCCAGAACCCGTCGACCACGAGCCGGTACGCGTGGCGGCCGGGCGGCAGCTTCAGTCGGATGGCGTGCACACCGAGGTTGGGGTAGCGATCGAAGCGGTGTGTCTGGCCCGACCAGTGGTTGAACGCCCCGGCGACCGACACGCTGTGACCCAGGCCGATGGGCTGGACGATCCAGAGGCCACCGTCAACTGGGTGCGCACCGAACGCCTCAGAACCGCGCTTTGGTAGCAACAGCCGTTCGAGCTCCAGGTTACCGTCGCTCTCCGGCTCGGGCGTGTTCTGTGGAGCGGATGGCGGTGCTTGTTCTGGCGGCGCCGTTGCGCCGTGCTGCGTGGCGGCGTTGTCCTCGATCTCCATAGCGCGCCGCGCGCGCTCGGCGACCTGGGCAACGGACTGGGCTTGTCCTTCGGACACGCTGTCCGGAGCAGTTGCGCCCATTGCGGGCTGTTGCGGGGCCGGTACATCGGCGCGATGTGCTGGGGTCGTATCGATTGTCTGGAACCGTGCGTCTTGCGGTTCTTGGGGCGGGGCCTCTCCGAGCAGCCAGGCCGCCAGCGCGGCGTAGTCCCGGGCCACTTGCGCTTGCGGCGCATACTCGCCGACCGGCCGGCCGAACGTGGCGGCCTCCTTCACGGTGTCGTCCTTGTGGATGACCGTCTGGCAGACCTGTGAGCCGAAGCGACCGCGGAGCTGTTCCAGCAGTTCCTTCGGAAGCGCGGCTTCGGGCTCGTGTATGGTCGGCAGGATCCAGTGCTTTGCTGGGCGCCCGAGCCGCTGGCCGACGCTGCGCAGCGTGGCGACCTGCTTGGTCGCGCCCTGCTGGGCGAAGTAGCTCATCTCGACGGGGATGAGCACCTCGTCGGCGGCGCACAAGGCGTTGTACGTGAGCAGGCCGATGGATGGCGAGCAATCGATGACCGCGAAGTCGTAGCCCTCCATCGTCGAGAGCACGCGCGCCAAGCGGCGGTCCTTGTCCTCGAGCGAGGCCAGACCACCGCGGCTCGCTTCGAGACCGGCCAGCTTCATCCGACTGGGAAGCAGATCGAGGTTTCGGCCGATGCGCCAGAGCAGCTTCGTACGATCGAGCCGCGCGGGCTCATTGGAGAGCATGGCGTCGCCGACGTCGAGATCGATGTGGGCTTCGGGGATGGCAAGGCCGGCGGCGCAGTGAGACTGCGGATCCATGTCGACGAGCAGCACCCGCTTGCCGCGCGCCGCCAGTGCGCCCGAGAGGTTGATCGCGGTCGTGGTCTTGCCACAACCACCCTTCTGGTTCACGATGGCGATGGTGCGCATTGGGTACCGCCCTGCAGACACACTCGACCAAGACGTGGCGCTTACACAGCCAGACAAGCCTCCCTCTGTCAACCCTTCCGTCGGCGTTATCGGGATGTTCGCATGCCGGCCTGCAACTAAGGCGTGCCCAAGTCGCCGCTAGGACCAGGGTTTAGCTTCATTGCGAGACCGATCTCACCGCGACGGCTTCAGGCGATCGATGCACATGCCTCAGCCAGGGGAGCATCACCGGGGTCATCCAGCATTTTCACGCCATCGCGTGTGGGTAAAACGAGACGCAATCGGCCCGAGCGGGCCTTTTTGTCTTGTCGCATGGCGGCGATGAGGCTCTTTGCGTGTGGCGCGGCCGAGAGTCTGGTTGGGAGCCCAGCGCGGGCCAACGCGGCGGTGATTTCTCGCCGCAGGCCGTCATCCTGGCCAAGCGTGATTTCCGCCAGCCGGGCGGCCGCGAGCAGGCCAAGCCCGACCGCCTCGCCGTGCGCGGGGTGGGCCGACGAGTTGTCAACATCCACGCGAGTGTCGGTATTGGACTCGATGGCGTGCGCAAAGGTGTGGCCTAAGTTGAGCGCGCGGCGACCGGGTGCATCGGAAGCGGCGCTCTCGCGTTCGTCGGCGGCCACGACGCGGGCCTTGAGCGCCACGTTCTCGCGAACGAAGTCGGCCACGGTCGGCCACTCGCCCGCGAGCACGGCATCCATAGCCGACCCAACCTCGCCGAGCGAGAGCTTCGACTCGGGATCACCGGCGGCGATCACGGCGTGCTTGATGCACTCGGCAAGACCGCAGCGGCGTTCGCGCATTGGCAATGAGTCGAGCACATCGACATCCGCAACGACGAGGGCGGGCTGGTAGAACTGGCCGACGGCGTTCTTGAGCAGCACGCTTTCGCCGTCGATGGAGGCGTGAAGATTGACGCCGGTCTTACCACCAACCGAAGCGTCGACCATCGAGAGCAGCGTTGTCGGGCACTGGACCACGGCGACACCGCGACGGTGTAGCGCAGCGGCCAAGCCGGCGACGTCACCAAGGATGCCGCCACCGAGCGCGATGACCGCGTCTGTGCGCTCGAGACGGGCCTCGGCGAGTTCGACGAGCATCTCTTGAAGCGTGTCGAGGCTCTTAGTGCTCTCATTGAGCCTGTACGCGCTGCGCGAGACCGAGAGCGAACCGAAGGAGGATGCCGCCGAGTCACGAGCGCTTTGCGGTAAGCCGGCGTCTTCGAAGATGTGGACGCGTCTTGCATCGAGCACGCGGGTGACAGCATCGCCGAGTTTGACGAGCAGACCTCGGCCGACGTGGACGTCGTAGCTGCGCTCGGCGAGGGCCACGCGGACCGGCGCGGTCATTGCGGGAAGTTCTCGTCGGGTCGGAGGCCAGCGCGGTTGCGGTCGACCTGGTCGGGCCGTTGCCAGGCGATCTCCTGCGCGTCGGGATAGAGGCTCTCGACGTCGTAGTGGGCGCGGGTGTTGGGCTCGAAGAGGTGGAGCACGACGTCGACGAAATCGGCCAGCAGCCACGTGCTGTTCTCGTCGCGGGCCTGGCGTACGGCCGCCATGCCCGCTCCCTCGGCCAATTCCATCGCATGGTCGAGCACGGCGTTCATCTGGCGGTCGCTGGTGCCCGAAGCGATGATGATGTAGTCGGTGACCGGGCTGAGCCCAGAGACGTCCAGCAGCTCGATGCGTTCGCACTTGTCGTCGGACAGCATGCGGCACATTTCGACGCCAAGGGCCCGGGCGTCGTCGGTGTTTCCACGACGGGTGGCCGACTGGGTGTCGAGCTTGATTGGCTGGTCGTTGGCGTCCGTGTGCGGCATGGAGTGGTGTGGATCCTTCCTGGAATCAGGATAGGGAGACCGAGCGACGGCCCCCAGTTGGCCGAGTCAAAAACGGCTTGGGGCAAAAAGAAAACGGCCCGGATTACTCCGGGCCGTCTCAGATCGTAGCGGTCGAGATTTTCCTCGCCGATCGTCGCCGATCGGCTCGTCGCGTTGTGCCAACTTGCGTTGGCGCGGTGCGAACGAGAGTGTACTGACGTGTTTTTGATCTTCTCGCTGGAGTTCGCACTCCGTGGTCCACGCTGGTCAAATGGCGTGTCCCGCGAGTCTAAGGAAATCCCTTAGAAAGGAGGTGATCCAGCCGCAGGTTCTCCTACGGCTACCTTGTTACGACTTAGTCCCAGTTACCGAACTCGCCGTAGGCACCACTGAATCGTGGCGACTTCGGGCGCTCCCGGCTTCCATGACTTGACGGGCGGTGTGTACAAGGCTCAGGAACGTATTCACCGGAGCGTAGCTGATCTCCGATTACTAGCGATTCCGGCTTCATGCAGGCGAGTTGCAGCCTGCAATCCGAACTGGGGCGCGCTTTTTGCGATTTGCGTACTCTCGCGAGTTAGCATCGCTCTGTACGCGCCATTGTAGCACGTTTGCATCCCTGGGCGTAAGGGCCATGAGGACTTGACGTCATCCCCACCTTCCTCCGGTTTGACACCGGCAGTCTCGCTAGAGTCCTCGCCATAACGCGTTAGTAACTAGCGATAGGGGTTGCGCTCGTTAAGGGACTTAACCCGACACTTCACAGCACGAGCTGACGACAGCCATGCAGCACCTGTGTACGTTCCACCCTTGCGGGCGTGGCTCTGCTTTCACAGAGTTAATCCGTACATGTCAAACCCAGGTAAGGTTCTTCGCGTTGCCTCGAATTAAGCAACATGCTCCACCGCTTGTGTGAGCCCCCGTCAATTCCTTTGAGTTTTAGCCTTGCGACCGTACTCCCCAGGCGGCACACTTAACGCTTTCGCTTCGACCGGAAAAGGGTCAGACCTACTCCGATCTAGTGTGCATCGTTTACGGCGTGGACTACCAGGGTATCTAATCCTGTTTGCTCCCCACGCTTTCGTGCATGAGCGTCAGGACAGGCCCAGGGTGCCGCCTTCGCCTTCGGCATTCCTGTCGATATCTACGCATTTCACCGCTCCACCGACAGTTCTGCACCCCCCTACCTGCCTCAAGACCAATGGTTCACCCCGCAATTCCCCAGTTGAGCTGGGGCATTTCACGGGATGCCTAAAGGTCCGCCTGCGCACGCTTCAAGCCCAGTGATTCCGATTAACGCTTGGGCCACTCGTCTTACCGCGGCTGCTGGCACGAGTTTAGCCGGCCCTTCCTCTGGCCCTGATCGTTGGTTCTAGGGCCTGACAGTGGTTTACGACGCAGAGCGCCTTCATCCCACACGCGGCATTGCTCCGTCACGCTTTCGCGCATTGCGGAAGATTCGTCGCTGCAGCCTCCCGTAGGAGTCCGGGCAGTGTCTCAGTCCCGATGCGGCGGGTCATGCTCTCACACCCGCTACCCGTCTTCGGCTTGGTGAGCCGTTACCTCACCAACAACCTGATAGGACGATCGCCGCTCCCAACTTCCTCCGTAGAGCACATGGGGTATTACCGCCAGTTTCCCGACGCTATCCCCCACATTGGGGTACGTTCGATCGCATTACTCGCCCTTTCGCCGGTGTCCCCCGAAGGTTCTCCCAGACTTGCATGCTTTAGCCATGCCGCCAGCGTTCAATCTGAGCCAGGATCAAACTCTTCAATTGAAGCGACACCCGAGCTTTCGCCCGGTTGCCGGCAATTTCAGAACGATCCGTCGAACCGCATCTATCCCTGTCGAAATAGCCGCGGCCGGTCATACCCACGAACACCCACTTGCGTGGACGCTCGCAGCCCGCCGCCGGCAAGGCGACGGGATTTCGTTGGCGTACTCAAATTCATCACGAGAGTGCGCCAACGGCCAGGACCTGTGAAAATCCCGACCACCGGTTTGACCGGCCTTACCGACCCCGGGTCGGGGTTTGCGGGTGATGATCCGCAGTGGTAAGGCCTCACACTCTCGAGGGCATCTCGACCGCTTTGATTTCAAAGAGCGTGAGCGTCGATTCGCGTCCGCGTTTCGTTGCTCGACCCGCTTTTGGCGGCTGCCAGAAGCGGTGGAGATAATACACGGGCACAAGCGTTCGTCAAGCTAGCGAAGGCCAGATCCTTCACTTTTTTTGGACCATCGCGGCGTCCGCAGCCGGGAGCGACCGCACGAGGGGCGTTGGGGCGCTCCTACGCGGCTTGGACCCCGAAACCGCAACGGTCGCGACAAGGATGGCCGGCGGCTCCTGCGCGTCGCCGGGCCGGGCCCTAGCCATCTCGTGCAGAACCCGGCATGCTTCGTGGATCGTGGACCCGGTCGTCATGACATCGTCGACGAGCACGATCACCCGGGGATCGCCCATCTGGTCTGGGGCGATGCGGGGCCTCATGGCTCCGCGGAGGTTCTTCTTTCGAGCCGCCTCGGAAAGGCCGGTCTGCGCGGGGCGGTGCCGGCGGAGGAGCCAATGCCCAAGCCGCAGGCCTGCTCCCTGCGCGACCGAGCGCCCCAGGCAGCCGGCGTGGTCGATGCCCCGGCTGGCCCGACGCCAGAAGCTCATGGGCACGGGCACCACGACCGTCCGGCTGGTGATCGCAGAGACTGGCTCGCCCGCTTGCTCGGCCACGAGTTGCAGCCGTTCGGCAACGGTTGCGCCCAGGGCCCTGCCCAGATGCTCCCCCACCGCGTGCCAGCGATCGAACTTGAACTGGTGGATCGGTTCTCGCAGATGCGGCTCGTACGGACCCAGTCGGACGACGCCGCCCCAGGGAAGCTTCGCGCGCCGGCAGGCGGAGCACGTGCCGTCGACGAACTCGTTGGGGCCCATGCCCAGACCGCACCTCGGGCAGTACGCAGACGGATCGTCGGCGACGAAGCCGGTGTTCAAGAGTTCTTGCACCGGCCCATCGCGATCGCTGAGCATCGTGCGCTCGATATGCGTCGCGCCGATCCGGATCAGGTTGGCCACACCCCCGCGTGACATCGCGCCCCCGTGCTAGCGGTTGTCGCCGTTGCCTGGCCCTGGTTGACCGGGCTCGGGTGGCCTTTTGACCGGCCGATTGCTCGGGCCGACGGGCGGCTCGGGCTTGGCTTCCGCCGAGCCGGGACGGATGAGCCTCGATGGCGGGCGTTTGGTCGCGAACGCCTCGCCGAGCTTGCTGCGGAGCAGGGCGGCGCGTGCTTCGCGTCGCTGCTCCTGCGTGAGCTCCTGACCGATCGCCATCTGGATGTGCGCCGGCTGAGACGCGATAAGTAGCTGCTGGATCAGCGGAAGTCGGAGTCCTGGAATCAGCCCGAGCGCAATGCCCAGGCGGATGCGGCTGAGCATTTTCGTGGCTTCCTCGGTGCTCAGGAGCCGCGCGTGCAGGAGCAGGCCCACGGCCCGCCAGGCCTGGTCTTCCATGCCGCGGCGGCCGCCCTTGATCAGGCGCTCCCGAGCGGTGCGTTCGTACGCGATGACCGAGGGGATGATCTCGGACTCCATCTCGCGGAGCAGGACGGCCTCGCTCTTGCCGATGGTGGTCTGGTTGCTGATCTGATAGAAGTCGCCCGTGGCCTCGGTGCCCTCGCCGTAGGAGCCGCGGACGGTAAGCCCAAGGTCGTCAGCGGCCCGCTTCACCTTCTCGAGCTCACGCGTGATCTTGAGCGCGGGGAGATGGAGCATGACGCTCAGACGCACGCCGGTGCCCACGTTGGTCGGGCATGCCGATAGGTACCCGAACCTGGGGCTGAACGCGTAGTCGGCCTTCTGCTCGATGGCGTCGTCGGCGTGCTCGATCTCTTCGACGACGCCGGAAAGGTCGAACCCCGGGCGGATGGCCTGGAGGCGGAGGTGGTCCTCCTCGTTGATCATGATCGAGAGGCGGCGGTCGGGCAGGCCGATCGCGACGGCACGCCCGTGCATGGGCTCGCCGGCCTTGCCCATGGCATGGTGGCGGCTGATCAGGCGTTCTTCGACCAGCGACATCCGGTGCATGGGCGTGGTCGAGGTCAGGTCGACCCATTCGGTCTGGGCGCTCAGCCGGGCACCGAGCACGATGGGCTTGAGCTTGACGACCACGGCCGTCCGTTCGCTGGCGGGCGCGCGGTTGGGGAAGCGGAAGCCGGCGAGGTTGCGCGCGAGCCGGACGCGGCTCGAGACAACGACATCTGACGCGCGGCCCGAATCGGGATCGACACCGCCGTTGCGGACGTCGCCGGGCGCGTTGCCACCGCCGGATGGACCCAGGCCGCCGGTGTTCATGCCGGCTCACCCTCGGGGCCGGCTTCTTCGGCCTCGGAACGGCGGAGCTCGTCGCGCAGCGTGGCGGCCCGCTCGTACTGCTCGTTGGCGAGGGCGTCCTCGAGCTGCTTGCGCAGCAGCGCGATGCGCTCGGCGCGCTCGCGGGCGCTGCCGAGTACACGTTCGACGGCCTGCACATCACCGCCCTGCGCCGCGGCGAGCATGCGCACGGGGGTCTTTCCGATGTGGTGGGTGCCGCCCTGGTGGGCCCGCTCGATCAGCGGCGTGAGCTTGTCCTCGAAGACCTCGTAGCAGTTGGAGCAGCCGAGCAGGCCGTTCTGCCGGAAAGCGGCGTACGACAGGCCGCACGATCCACACCGGAGCGTCGTGCCCGGCTTGTTCATGCTGAGCACGACGGTGGAACCGGCGCCCGAGACGGGCTCGGAACCCACCCCGGTGAGGCCGAGCTCGGCCGCGTGCCGCTCGCACAGGCGGCGAACGCGCACCTGCCCGTTGACGATCTGCGTCTCATGGACGGTTGCTTCGGCATCGCACAGGTCGCACTTCACCAGGCTCACCTCGTATCGGGCGTTGGGCATTGCGTCCAATGGGAACGCAACAAGCCGCCAAGCTCATGCTATGAGCACGCGACGCGAGAGGAGTGCTGGGAATCGGGAAGACCGCTCACGCGCTACGGGAGGCCGTCGAGCGGAACCGGCTCACTCGCCGGCTTGTTCCTTCTGCTGGCGGGTGTAGCCGTACTTGCGCTTGAGGGGCTTGACGACCAAGCCGCTCTTGATGGCCTTGGTGCTGGCCAGCACGCGCGTGGGCTTGCCATCGATGACGGCGTGGACCTTCTGGAGGTTGGGGCGGAAGGTTCGGCGGGTGATGCCGGTGGTCTTCAGGCCGAAGCCGCCCTTGGAGATCTTGGCGCCGCCGTAGGCCTTGGACTTGCCAAAGCGGGTCTTGCGTCCGGTAAAGTGGCATTCGTAGGGCATCGTGCGGTCCTCGGTCTCGATCCACGTGGCTCGCACGGGCTGCCGGCCCGAGCGGGTCGAGATGATAGGCCGGATTGGCACCCCCGGGCCAGTCTCTAGCCCCGCGCGAGATTCTCCCGCGTGAGCATCAGGCTCAGGGTCTGGGCGACCAGATCGATGTCTCGCGGCGTGATCCGGTTGTGGAATGGCAGCGCGATGGTGCGGTCCGACACGCTCTCGGCGATGGGGAAGGTGCCTGGCTCGTACCCGAAGCGGCGGATGTACTCGGGCATCAGGTGGATGCACGGGAAGTAGGCGGCCGCCCCGATGTCGTGGTTTCGAAGGCCCTGGATGACCCGGTCGCGCTCTTCGGCGGTGTAGCCGCGTTCGAGGCGGACGGTGAAGACGAACCAGCTCATGCTCGTGCCGCTCTCGATGGTGGGCAGGATGATGCCGGGCATGCCCATGAGGCGATCGAGATACTCGACGGCGACGCTGCGGCGGGCCTCCATGATGTCTTCGAATCGGCGCATCTGGGCAACGCCGATCGCGCACGCGATGTCGCTGAGGCGGTAGTTGTACCCGAGGCGTTCGTGCGAGAGCCACATGCCCAGTGAGGCCGAGTCGCTGAGCTCGCTGGGCATGGGCCGGCCCTGGTTGCGCAGGCTGCGGCAGAGGTCGGCCAGGCGGGCGTCGTCGGTGACGATCATGCCGCCTTCGCCCGTGGTGATCTGCTTGTTAGGGTAGAAGCCGAAGACGCCAACGCGGCCGAAGCTGCCGCACTTGCGGCCCTTGTACTCGGTGCCCAGCGCCTCGCAGCAGTCCTCGATGAGGTGGATCTCGTGCTTGGCGGCGATGGCGGCGTAGCGATCCATGTGCGTGGGGTTGCCGAGCGCCTCAACCGCGAGGATGGCCTTAGTGCGCGGGCCGATGGCCGCCTCGACCCGGTCGGGGTCCATGTTGAGGCTGCGTGGGCAGATGTCGACGAACTTGGGCGTCGCCCCGACATAAAGGATCGCGTTCGCGCTTGCGACGAAGCTGAAGGGCGTGGTGATGACCTCGTCGCCCGGCCCGATGCCCAGCGCGAGCAGCGCGAGGTGCAGGCCGCTGGTGCCGCTGTTGACCGCGACGCCGTGGTCGCAGCCGGCGGCCTCGGCCACCAGGCCCTCGAATACTTCTTGGGTTGGCCCCATGCTGAGGCGACCGGACCGCATGACCTCGACGACCGCGTCGATCTCCTGGTCGGTGATGTCCGGACCGCTCAGGCTGATCTCCTGGTTCGGGTCAGAACCCTGGCCGGGCCGGCTTCGGTGGTCGCTGCGTGGCACTGTCGCTCCCCTGCGATGGCTCCCCGGCGATTGGCTCCGTCACGGAGAATCGCTGGGAACGGTCCTTCGGAGGCGAGTCTATCGCCCGGCCTGACGCAACCGACGAGAGAGGCTCGACGCGAGTTCGGCGACCGTCATGCCATCGGCGTCGCAGCCCACCGCGACCTTCTCTTCCTCGGCGATCTGCCGCTCGATACGCCGCACGGCGGTGATGATCGACGAGTGGTTGGGGCGGCCCATGGCCGTGGCGATCTCGGGATAGCTCGCGGTGGTGAGCTGCCGCGAGATGAGGGCGACGAGCGCCCGGGCGAGCACGACGCGGCGGTGGCGGCCGCGGCCGGTGAACTCAGCCTGACCGACACCGAGGTATCGGCAGACGCCTTCGATCACTGCGGAGACGCGAACCGGGCCGGCCGGCTTGGCCATCGCCGCACGACGGCCGAGCGCCTGCTGCACGGTTGCCATGGTGACCTCGTGGCCCGCCGGACGATCGCCGACGCGGCCGAGCAGGTTGTGGAACGCGTCGACGCGGGCCATGGCGCCCTCGATGTCGCGGAAGGAGCCGCTGGGCTCGCCGTCCTCGCTGATCTCGGCGCCAGCCTGGGCGATCGAGGTCACGACGGCATCGTCCATCATCAGGCCCCGGCGGGCGGCCAGCTTGCGGACCATGGCCTCGCGGAGGTCACGTTCGGGCAGCCCGAGTTCGATGGTGAGACCTGAGAGCAGGCGGCTGACCAGTTGCTTGCCCAGTCCCTCGACCTGCTTGGGGTGCTCGTCGCTGGCGAGCGCCAGGCGGCAGCCGCCTTGGAGGATCTGATCGAGCGTGTGCAGCAGTTCGGCCTTGGTGGCCTCCTTGGTGGCCAGGAAGTGGACGTCGTCGAGGCACAGCAGCTCGACGCCGCGGTACTGCTCGCGGAAGCGATCGGTGCTGCCGGTGCGCAGGGCGGCGAGGAAGCCGTTGGTAAATTGCTCGGCAGTGACGTACTTGGCCTTGCCGGCCGAGCCGCGTAAGCGGTTGTGGTTGTGCGCCATGCCGCGGAGCAGGTGGGTCTTGCCCAGGCCGCAACCGCCGTGGAGCACGAGCAGATTGCCCGAGGTGGGTGGCGAGTTGGGATCGCTCAGCGTCGTCGCGGCCATGTGGGCCAGCCGGTTGCTCTCACCAACGACGAAGTCGTCGAGGCGGACCGTGCGGTCCTGCAGGGCGTGATGCGGCCTTGGGGCCTGCTCCTGCGGGACTGGGCGCTCGGCCTTGGTCGCCTTGATGGGCTTGGCCTTGGCTTTGGGGAACGCCGTGGGCTTGTCGATGAACTCGACCTCGCCGCCGCCGGCGAGATCGAGCAGGACCGGACGGAAGCGGCTCTCGAGGATCGACACGAGGAACCGCGAAGCCACGACAACGCGCAGGCCATTGCCAATGCGCTCGAGCTTAGCCTGGCCCTGGAAGTAGCGCTCGAACGCGAGGGGCCCGATCTTGGCCGCGAGCGCGTTGAGCAGGTCGGCCGGGCTCTGTGCGTCATGCTCGGCAGCGCCCGTTGGCACTGGAGCCGCGTCGTTCTCAGCCGTGCGACCTGGGTGGCGATAGCGAGTGCGCGGGCGCTCGCCGTCGGCATCTCGGCCGGGCTGGCGTCCGGGCACCCAGGTTGAGGGAGCCTCCTGGGTCGGAGCGATCGACTCAGGGCCTTCGGCGGGCATCACGCCAACGGCCGAGACCGCATCTGCCGTTTCCTCGATTGTGGCGGCCGCTTGGGCCTTCCGCATCGAGGCGGCGTGGCTTCGAACTTTCGGGGGACCCTTCCGAGACTGGGAAGACTCACGAGCGAGAACAACTCTGCCGGTCGCTGCCATGTTGCGCCCTTCTGGCCGTCCTGAAGCCAAACGAACACCCTGGGAAGCACCCTATTGGGTGAACCCGTTGCACACACCATGAGTCCGTTCAGCTCGCGTCAGGTCACGTTGGGCCGCGCGATCCTCGCGCTGCTTCGCAACCAGCCTCGACGCTCGTGTATTGTCCAGGAATACCCACCAAGCCGTCACACAACTCGACGCTGGCTGTACCCCCGGACCCAAGAGTCTGGCTGCGTTGGCCGCTCGATCCCTGACGCGGCGCCAGTCCATCGACGCCACAAAAAGGTACCCATGCAATCAACCTGTCGCTACAGGATTTCTCGGGATTACGAGGGGGTTCGTAAGCAAATGCGGAGTGTTGCGCGGGTTACGTCTTCAAGATTTCTTTATACACCGACGCGTCTCAAGGCATCAACATGTCGTGTGGAAAAGTCGTGGACGTGAGCGGGTTTGCAGCGCGCAACACGCTTCAACGCAACGATCTACAACATGTGACATTTGTGGGTTTAATCTGGGCGCACGCTCCACACGCACGCAACACGAGAATCGAATGGCGCGAAACCGAGCCGTTCGTACAAGCGGACAGCCGGTCGGTTAGCCTTGTCGACAGCGCACGTGATGGACCACCCCGAGCGCGCCTTGCTCTGCCGGACGCGGGTGGCGAGCGTCTCGATCGCGCGACGCATGAGTAATTCGCCGTAGCCGTTGCCCCGAAGCGATGGCCCAAGGCCGAGGTACACGAGTTCGTAGCATCGCTGCTCGGGCAGGCACGACAAGAGCAACGCGCCAGCGGGCCGGCCCTCATGACGCAAAAGCGACCAGAGGGCGAGCTCTTGGCGGCCGATGGCGGCGTGAGAGGCGATGATGTCCGCGGTTTCCCGCATGCCGCAGAGGTCCGGGCAGTCCAGCGTGTCGATGTACGACGCTTCGAGGGCCTCGATGAGTTCGGGCGGCGCGGGCTCCTCGGCACCCGGAACCCGGATGGGCTCGATCTCGAGGCCATCGGGCAGGGGTTCGCCCGACCCCGGCTTGGCCCACGCCAGCCCTGATCTCGCGGCCTCCTCGGCGCGGAGGGGCCGCCGCATGTAGGCCAAGGAGCCCACGGTCTGCCAGTTTGCCGCGAGCAGGGCGTCGATGGCCCAACGCTCGGCGGCCGCAGGCAACGACTGGGCGATGTCGATCGGTTGGCCGGGGAGCTGCGCGAGGTATTGGCAGACCGCCCGGACGCACTCGGCACGCTCGTCGGGCCGCTCGCGGCCGGATTGCGGCCGGCTCAGGAACACCAGGGCGCTGCGGCCGGGCGATGGCACGGCCAGCGCGACCTCGCGGACCCGATTGGTGCCCGGCTCGATGGTGGCGTAGGCGTGCTCGAAGCCGATGCCGCCCGACGACCCGGAATCGACGATCCTGCGGGCGGTGTCGCGGGCGGCCTGGCCCGAGGCCTCGACGAGACGCTCGGCGGCGGCGAGCCTGGCGCCCGGTGGCAGGGGTCTGGGATGGAAACCGGTCGCGTCCATGCTCGTATCCGACTGGTCGCCTTTGCTGCCCGAGGACCCGGTCTGGGCTCGGCTCGGGCGAAATCCAACCCCATCGGGCCGTCGCCGGCGGGGAAACGAATATAGACTGTCTGGGCGTAGGGTCGGACATCGGACCGGCTTCTGCCCAGCACCACCACGAACGCGTCCCGCACGATTGGCCCCGGGAGACCTCCATGGCCCCTCTTTCGCTCCCCCACCGATTCCTCGCCGTCCTCCTGGGCGTCGTCGGGCTTGGCATCTTTGGCACTCTCGCCGCGAGTGCGGCCCGGCCGCCCGAGCCGAACCCGATCCCGATCCGCTGGCAGTTGGATCTGGACGTCGGCCCGCTGCGTGTGATCTCGGTCGAGAACCCCGACCAGGGCCCGATGCTGTACTACTTCATGACCTACACGGTCACGAATAACACCGAGGAGGACATCCTCTTCGCCCCCAGCTTCGAGCTGGCGACCGAGACCGGCGTCAATGTCGTGGCCGGCCAGGGCGTGCCCGCAACGGTGACGAGGAGCATCCTCGAGCGCCTGGACAACCCGCTGCTCAACGACCAAGTGAGCATGATCGGCGTGCTGCGGCGAGGCGAGGCGAACGCCCGCGACGGATTGGTCGTCTGGCCGGTGCGAGACCTCACCGCCGACGAGGCTCGCGTGTACATGGCCGGCTTCAGCGGTGAAACCACGCGCCTGGAGGTCATCGATCGCGAGACGGGCACCCCCCGGGACGTGGTGCTCCGCAAGACGATGATGGCGACCCATGCCGCCCCGGGGAACATCGACGGCTTGGACGGCCGGTCCCTGGAGCGGTCCGAGACCCGCTGGATCATGCGTTAGGGTGCCGCTATCATCTCAGCCCGCCAAAAATGGGCGGTAGTCTTGCCTAGGAGTTCTCGCGATGGCGCATAAAAAGGGTCAGGGCTCGTCGAAGAACGGCCGCGATTCCAACCCCCAGTACCGGGGCATCAAGCTGTACGGCGGCGAGTTCGCCCAGCCGGGCAACATCCTGGTGCGTCAGTGCGGCACGAAGTTCCAGCCGGGCTTCGGCGTGCGTCGCGGCAAGGACGACACGCTCTTCAGCGTGAGCACCGGCAAGGTGGTCTTCCAGGGCCGGCGTGTGCATATCGACCCGGTCGAGGACGACGCTCCGCGGCCCCGCTGGCTGCAGCAGTATCGTGCTGCGAAGGCAGCGAGCTAGCGGCTCAAAGCACAACACAGATTACAGCGAACCCCGGCCGGAAGCCGGGGTTTTTCAATGCGTCGCTAATGCCGGTGTCTGCAGAAGGGGTCTACCGCTTGCTGACCGGCTCCATGGCCTTGCGCGCCTCGTCGCTGAGGTAGAGGATGGCACCCGACTGCGGGTCGACGGTGACGCGTCCATGGCTCAGCAGGGCGCTGACGGTCTCGACCGGGACGGCGAGCATGCTGATGCCGCAGACGAACTCGTGGCGTTTCACGTCGACGACCTCGACAGGTGCCATCGCCTCGTCGCCGAGTTGGCCGCGGACGCGGACGTAATGCGCCAGCGTGTGCTCGGGCACCTCGGCGACGATGGTCTCGCGCTCCTGCTTGAGCTCTTCGAGGCGGTCGGCGATCTCGGTCTTGCGCTCGTCGCGTTGTTGCTGCGCGACTCGACGCATGCCCTCGCGCTCTTCGTGGGCCTGGACGATTTCTTGGTTTGAGCTGCTCAGGGTCTCGATGCGGCCCAGGAGATCAAGAGCGACGGCCTCTTGCTGCTCTTGTTGTTCCTTGAAGGTGGCGATCTCGGTGAGGTAGGCCTGGTACTCCTTGTTGGAGGCGGCCGAGTTCATCTTCTCACGGAGTTCGGTGATGTGGCCTTCGAGCCGCTTGGCCTCGCCTTCGGCGTTGGCCGCGGCGGCCTTCGCCTGCTTCAGCTCGGTTTCGTTCGCGGACTTCTGCTTGTCCAGTTCGCCGAGCTGTCGTTCCTGCTCGGCCAGGAATCGCTCGGCGGCGCGGAGCCTTCCTTGCAGCCCGTCGATGCTGTTGTCGACCTGGAAAACCTTGAGCAACCGATCGGTTTCGGTCATCGTCATGAAGGCTGAACTCCCTGTTGCATCTCTAAGAAGCAGTGTAGCGTGCCGCGCGGCGACGCGACGGGAGTTTCTGGCAATCACTTCGCAAGGATCGCGTGTTCGAGCCGAGGACCCGTCAGGCCCAGACCGCCAAGGTCCAATACGCGAGCGGCGCGACGAGTATGGGCGAATCCACGAGGTCGAGCACGCCGCCGAAGCCCGGGAGAAGGCTCGAGGAGTCCTTCAGGCCGGCGTCGCGTTTCATCATTGATGCCATAAGGTCGCCCAGTTGGCCGACGAGGCCCATCGCTGCGCCCACGACGGCGCCCGCGATCGCGGCCATGCCCGCCGTGCCTCCGGGATTGAAGCTGGAGAACTGGGTAAGCAGCGCGAGCCCGAGACCACCGACAACAGCCGAACCGATGAGGCCGCCGACGAGCCCTTCCCATGTCTTGCCTGGGCTGAGCCAGAGGATGAGCTTGCGCTTGCCAATGGCCTTTCCGGTGAAATAGGCGAAGATGTCGCACGACTTCACGGTCGCGAGCACCCAGACGAGCACCCACACGCTGTGCTCGAATCGAATGCGCAAAAGAAAACCGAACGTGAGCCCGAGGTACACGAACGCGAACAGCACGGCGCCGATGCTGAGCATCGCGCCCTGGCTGTTTCGCGTTCGGGCGTGGTGCACGATGCCAACGAGCACCATGGCGGCGGCAACCGACGCGAGGCCCGCCGAACCGTCGCCTGGGAGGTCGGACTTGCTCGAGAGGTTGGCGAAGAGCGGCGTGGACGCGAGCAGGCCCGTGACGGCGGCGAAAGCGAGGGTGAGTCTCGAGGCGTGCACCCCCTTGGCCTTGAGCATGATGGCGAGTTCGCGCCCGCCCAGGCCACCGATGAGCAGCATCACGGGCAGCACAATGACCGCGGCTGGCGCCGAACCGTCGAACCCGAGCATCGGGAGGTCGAAGGGCCACGGCATTCCCTCGATCACTTGATCGAGCCAGAGGCCGGCGAGGAGCACGGCGATGAGGATGGGCCCGAGGGTCAGCCGCTTGCGCATGGCTGCCACTGTAGAAACCGGCCATCCGAACATCCGCCGTGAAGCGTGTCGACGTTCGTGTCCAGATGGGGAAACCTGAAGAATGTGGCCTCGGGCGAAGATGGTCCCAACAATGACCTCTTGGTCGCGGCTGCATCGCGATCGGCACGCAGGCCCGCCTTTCGGGGGTGTAGCTCAGTTGGTAGAGCATCGGACTTTTAATCCGCAGGTCCAGGGTTCGAGTCCCTGCGCCCCTACTTCCATTTGGTCGTTCACTCGTTCGAGCGGGGATCGGTCATGGTGACCACGGCGGTCCGCCGGCAGCCCGCGTGCCTACATGCCGCATGGTGCGCCGGTCGCCTGTGGCTCTGGGCCGAAGCCGCGCCGTTGGCTGTAGGTTCCGGCGACGGGAGATGGCTGGCCGATGACGCCCTGCTCGAACGCTTGGCGATAGCGCTTGGCCAGCCCGTGCGAGAGGCTTCGACGGACGGCACCATCAAGCTTCGTGTCCCGCAAGGTGCGATGTCGCCAAGCCCCGCGATGGCGCGGGCGGCTGGTGTCGTCGATCGTGTCGAGCGGGGCGGATCGGACGAGAGTGAAGCTGAGCATTCGCTCGAGGTCGTGGAGGCATCGGGCCTTGGTTTCGATCCCGACGCGACAGCGATGGTGCTGGATGCGATCGGCGACCTCGCGAATCGCGCGCACGACGACGGCCTCGCCGAGGGCCGTTTCGAGTTGCCGGCCTCGGGCGATCATGCGCCGGTGCTCGTGCAGTTGGGCTCGTCGGCGCGTCACTTCATGCTGGCGCTGTCGATGGTGCGGCAACTCGTCATCCAGCAGCGCTTCGTGCCCAGCCTTCGGCAGCACCCCGACGGGAGACTGCTCGGTTGCTGGCAGCCGTGGCTTGCCGACGAGCACACGGCGAATGCGACAAGCCAGCTTCTGCGGGCGATGCCGCTGGCGGCGAGCGCGGGCGTGGACGACCTCGAGCACGATCCCTGGCTCGTGCTCAGCGATTTCATGGCCCTCACGCTCGATGCGCAGGTGCGTCGCACGTTCACGCGCGAGAAGCTGGCCGAGGCCGTTGAGAACAAGACGCACGACACGCACGTCGCATGGCTGACGGGCCTGCTCGATGGTCCGAATGAGTCGGGAATCAAGCCGGCCGAGCGAACCGATGCGGCCCGTGGTGTGCGGCGCTGGCTGGCCCGGCTGGAAGAGCGTGGCGCGAGCGCGCTCTGGCGTTTGTGCCTCAAGCTGCACGAGCCGGTGAACGTCGAGGAATTGCCCGATTTGCAGCCGCCGCCGGGGGATGTGCGTTGGGCGCTGACCTTCCACCTTCGGGCCGTGGGCACCGAGGATGTCGAGGTCGACGCCGACGAGGTATGGAGCCTCACTGGAACGGGCCTGACGATCGAGGGGCGCCAGCTCGACGAGCCACAGCAGTTGCTGCTGAGCGAGCTCGGGCGTGCGTCGCGGTTGTTCGACAAGCTCGAGGGGGCACTGCGCGAGAGCGAGCCGACCAAGCTCGAGCTGACCACGAAGCAGGCGTACCAGTTCCTGCGCGATACAGCACCCGTGCTCGGCGAGCAGGGCATCACCGTCGTTGCGCCGCCGTGGTGGGATTCGCCCAGCATTCGCGTTGGCGCGACGCTCCGGCTCGACAGCGATCCGCTCGAGACACTCACCGGCCCGGGTGCGGGTGATGCTGAGGGCTGGGGCGCGAGCATGGTGCCCGAAGGTGAGGGCGGCACCGGATCGCCGCACGCGCACCGATCGCAGCTCGGGCTGCAGACGCTGGTGCGGTACTCATGGGAGATCTCTCTCGGCGGCTTGAAGTTGACACTGGCCGAGTTCGAGAAGCTGGCCAAGGACGGCTCGACGCCGCTCGTGCGCGTGGGCGGGCAGTGGGCCGAGGTCCGCGCCGAGGATGTGAAGGCGGCAGCGAAGTTCATCCGCGAGCACCCCGGCGGCGAGATGACCGTGCTCGAAGCGATCCGCATGGCGCACGGCTCGATGGATGAAGACGGTGCGGCGCTGCCCATCGTCGGTATCGAGACCAGCGGCTGGCTGGGCGCGGTGTTCGGCTCGAGCGAGGAGAGCCAGACGCTTCCGGAGATCGAGCCGCCGCCGACGTTTACCGGCGAGCTTCGGCCGTACCAGCTGCGCGGCGTGTCATGGATGTCGTTCTTGGAGCGGTTTGGGTTCGGTGCGTGCCTCGCCGACGACATGGGCTTGGGTAAGACCATCCAGGTGCTGGCACTGCTCGCGCACGAGCGGTACGTGCACAAGCAGGGCCCGTACGCCGCGGCGCCCGTGCCGCCGACGCTGGCGGTTGTGCCCATGAGTGTGCTGGGCAACTGGGAGCACGAGGCGCGGAAGTTCTGCCCGTCGCTGCGGGTGCTCGTGCACCATGGTGCCGAGCGTTTGCAGGAAGACGCGTTCATCGCCAAGGCGAGCGAGAGCGACGTCATCCTGACCACGTACGCGCTCGCGCATCGCGACCAGGAGTTGCTCAGCCGGATGCCGTGGCGACGGATCATCCTGGATGAAGCGCAGAACATCAAGAACCCCGCGGCCAAGCAGGCCCAGAGCGTTCGGCAGTTGCAGGCCGACCACCGCCTCGCGCTCACGGGCACGCCGGTGGAAAACCGCCTGAGCGAGCTGTGGTCGATCATCGACTTCTGCAACCCGGGTTATCTCGGCACCATCGGCAATTTCCGGCGGCGGTTCAGCCTGCCCATCGAGCGGTATAGCGACAAGGGCCGGCGCGAGCAGCTCCGCCGCTTGGTCAGGCCGTTTATCTTGCGTCGCCTGAAGACCGACGAGGGCGTGGCGGGCGATCTGCCCGAGAAGGTCGAGAGCCGCGAGTACTGCCACCTCACCAGCGAGCAGGCGGCGCTGTACGAGGCGACCGTGAACACCATGCTCCGCGACATCGATCGCGTGGAGGGCATGCACCGCCGCGGCATGGTGCTCAGCACGCTCATCCGACTCAAGCAGATCTGCAACCATCCGGCACAGCTCTTGAAGGACCACGACTTCGGCCAGCCCGGCGCGCCCGACGCGACGCGCAGCGGCAAGTGCGTCCGCTTGATTGAGATGCTGCACGAGGTCTTGGCTTCGAGCGAGCAGGCACTGCTCTTCACGCAGTTCCGGCAGATGGGGCGCTTGCTCGTGCCGCTGCTGCAACAGGAACTGGGCAAGCCGGTGCTGTTCCTGCACGGCGGCACGACGCAGAAGCAGCGCCAAGAGCTCATCAACAGATTCCAGTCCGCCGACGGGACGGCCCCCCTGCTGATCTTGAGCCTGAAGGCCGGCGGTGTTGGTCTCAACCTCACCGCGGCGACGCACGTGTTCCACTTCGATCGCTGGTGGAACCCGGCCGTCGAGAACCAGGCGACCGACCGCGCGTATCGAATCGGCCAGACGCGGCGCGTGCAGGTGCACAAGTTCGTCGTGCGCGGCACGCTGGAGGAACGCATCGACGCGATGATCGAGCAAAAGACCGAGCTCGCCGAGCAGATCGTGGGCGCGGGCGAGCGTTGGCTGACCGAACTGGACACCGGCCAGCTGCGTGACCTGCTGACGCTGCGTGGCGACGCCGTTGGCGATGACGAGGCGGCGTGATGGCTGAGGAACCCAAGAGCGATGGAAAGGCCGAGGGGCAGGCCGACCAGCCCGAGGCGCCGCAACCCGAAGCGGCTAGGCCCGATGCCACGGAAGCGGCCATGCGCGAGATGCGTGAGAGCCTGGCCAAGCCAAACGCGCCGCTGCGCCCCCACCCCAGGCCGCTGCCGACCAAGCCGCGGCGGGTCTCGGGCGGCATCCGCCTGAAGCGCAAGGAGGGTGAGGAACTCGCCAGCGTGCCCGAGCGGCGTCTGATGCGATTGCTCGAGCTCAGCGCCGGGCCCAACGCGATCGAAGAAGGCCTCGAGTACGCGCGGCTGGGCCAGACGCGCACGCTTGCGGTGGAGCCCGGGCTCGTTCGCGCGACCGTGCAGGGCCGGCGGACGCGTTCATACGAGATCCAGATCCACGTCGACGCGTTCACGCCCGAGCAGTGGGACGAGGTGGCCGACCAGCTCAACGAGCAGCCGCGCATCGCGGCGGAAGTGCTCGCCGGCCGATTGCCGCCGGACGTCGAAGAGGTGTTCAGCCCGCTCGGACTGAACCTTCTGCCGGCTTCGCCCGACGCGGTGCGACTGAGCAGCACGTGCCCGGACACGCCCAAGGGCATCGCCGAGGGCGGCGGCTGGTCGAAGCACGTGTGCTGCGTGATCATGCTGCTGAGCGAACGCATCGGTGGCGACCCAAGCGTCGCGCTCCACCTGCGCGGGTTGCCTGACGGCGAGCTAGCCGAGCGCATGAGCCATCGGCGATTGCTCAGCGCGGGCGGTGCGAACCCGAAGCCCATCTACCAGCCGCGTGTTGAGGGCGCGAGCGACGCGGCCTTGCCCGACGACGAGGCGACGCTCGAGCGTTTCTGGGAGGGCACGACCGATCTGGAATCTCTCGACCTCTCCTTAGAACCGCCGCCGGTGCCCACGCCGATGCTGAGGCGCTTGGGCCCGAGCCCCTTCGAGGACGCCGGCTTCCCGCTCGTTGGCCTGCTTGCCACGTGCTACGAGGTTGCGCGCGAGCGGCTGCTCAAGGAAGAGACCGGCGAGGCCGACCCGCACCAGCCCGACGAGCCCGAGGCAGCCGAGACGCCCGCGGAAGAACCGCCGGCAGAGGAAGCGCCGCGCCGGCCGAAGACCGCTGAGGAGCGGGCCGCGGCGATCCGGGCGAAGATGATGGGCAAGGCGAAAGGGCGGAAGTAGCGGTTTTAGCTAGAGGCACGGGGGCACTTGAGTTCTCATCGCACAAGTCGTGCGATTGCCTTGCATCAGGACACGATTTCCGCGACAATGCCGTTGTCGGACCACCACTAGGCCGTCCGGTTGGAGGCTCCCATGCGCTCAGACTGTTGGAAGATCGGTGTCGCGGCTGTAGCTCTTGGCTTGTGGCTTGCGGCCGCAGCATCCCATAGCGGCGATCATGACGTCGGTTCTACGCCCGAAGCCGTAGTCACGCCGGTCCAGGATTCCAAAGTTGGAATCGAGAAGGCTGATATCGAGCTGATCATCCACCGCATCGTGCCACGGACATACTCGTTCGAGTACAGTCGCGGCGAGTGGTTCACCGCCACGAGAGAAGAAGCGGCAATGCTCAAGGGCGTGCCGAGGTCGGACCATCCACTCGATGGCTCGCCGGTCGGTCCGCGCGTCTGGTTCACGATCGTGAACAACACCGACGTGGGCTATCTGATTTCCGAGCACACGCTGTGGGTCATGCTTCGAGCCAGGGTGGACTTCACTGACGATCTCGACAATGCGTATGGCATCTTCTCCACGGCCTTCATCAGCTTTGGGAGCGAAGAAGAGACCTACACGGTCCCGCTTACGCCTGGAGGCCAGCGCGAGATGGTGATGACCTTGGGCCTTTCACGATTGCAGCGCGAAGACGAACCAGATCCACTTGCGCCACCCTTCGCTGAGGCGGATGCGATCCTCACCGTCGAGACTCTGTCTTACGACATCGTTCAACGCTGCGATTTGCTGGCTCGCCCCATCGAGGACGGTGTGCTTGGTGAGCAAATGACACTCCGCGTGCGTGGCCGAGGCACGTGCGAGATCCGATTCGACGGGCCGATGTGAGCCGTGCTCGAGCACAGGGCAGTCTTGGGGAGCAACCGATGCGAAGCGTGATCTTGCTCTGCATACTGATCGCTGCCGGCCTCGCGAGTGGGCTCGGCGTTGCGGAACGAGCCATGGGTACGGCCGGCGCGCAGAGCTCAGAGGCCGGCCCCGAGCAGCCCATCGAGCCTGAGAAGGTGGTCGCCGAGGCGTGGGTTCCAGTGGCCCCGCTGAAAGACACCAACATCCAGATCGTGATCGAGCGCATCGTGTCCGACACGTACATGCGTCGAATCGGGGATGAACTCGTCACGATCAGCCAGGACGAGGCGGTGATGCTCGACGAACTCGATCTCGCGGATGACCAGTGGGGCGCCACGGAAGCGCTCAGCGTGTGGTTCACGCTGATCAACTTGGACGATACCGGCTACCTCGTGTGCAACAACTCACTGCAGCACCTTCTCCGCTCCGGCATCGGGTTCGCCGACGTAGAGGGTCGGCGCTGGAAGACTTTCACGACGGTGCTGTTCCAAGCCGACGGTCACGTACCCGGCGACTTTACCATCCCGCTCGCGCCGCGCGGACGCCGCTCGATGCACCGCGCAATCGCGTATGTGGACTTCGAGCCCCCGTGGCAGCTGGCAAAGGACACGCCAGTACCAGAACGGCTGGGCTACCGGATGTGGGAACAACTGCGCGCCGAGGTGATCCCCGGCGATCCGGACGCGCCCAGAGTAGAAATCGACGTGCGAGCCGGGGGGCAGGGCGTCTGCGAGATTAGCCCGGGCTGGCCGGCGATGGACTCTCGGCCGTAAGCAACCGAGCCGAGGGCCCTTCGGGCGAAGTGGCCCCGTTCGTCACGCACTGGTCGCGTACACGCGGCCCCATCATCACTTTCACCTTCACCAACTGAAAGAGGGCACCACTACTCGCGGACAGGCCGCCAGAAATTCTGGCCTCGCGCTGCGCGGCTCGTGGAGATTCCACGCACGGTCCTTTGGAACGCAACCTTGGACCTCAAACGCTGTGGACCCCCAGGAGCCTCTTGATGATCGCCTTTCCCGACCTGCCAGATCCGCTGAGCCACCACATCCGCCGCAGCCTCGAGGCCCGGATCGAGAGGCTCCTCAGCCGCCCGGTGGTGGCAATCGTGCCGCGGCCCGAGCCGAGCCGGGGCGATGGGGAACGCGAACGGCCGGCCACCCCGGGTTCTGCGATCTTCGACGCGCTGTGCGACGAAGCCGCCCGGCATGCGCCGCGGGGCGCCATGGACGAGAACGCGGCGATCTGGAAGACGGAGGACTCTGACGGCGACGAGGACGGGAGCGTGCACGTCAGCGTGAAGTTCGACTACGGCGGCACGGATCGAGGGCGGGAGAAGGAGATCATCGAGGAGCTGCAGGCGGTCGTGCGGGACGAGGGACAGGTCGTGCTGCTGACCGCCGAGCACGCGAAGATGCTGCGCGAGCACCCCAGGGCGTTCGTCGAACTGGACGCCAGGCCGGAGGCCGTCCAGCTCCTGCGCTTTGAGAAGCAGTGGCACGGCTCGGTCGAGCGTGTCGTTGGTCTGGAGCTTGCCCAGGGGCCGAGGAACCCTGCCAGCATCGCTGCCATCGCCGTCGTGCCCAACCTCGTCCAGCTCGAACGCCAGCTCGATGCGCTGGACGCCATCGAACGCTCGGGCGTTGATGGGCCACTCGCGCCATTGCGGGCCCTCATCGGATTGGAAGCCGAAATGCCAGAGGCCGCCGAGCGTGCTCCCAGCGACATCACACCGGCAGAGGGTGAGCTCTTGGATGAGCACCAGCGATCGTGCGTTGCCGCCGCCATCGGCACCGACCACTTCGCGGTGGTGCATGGCCCACCCGGAGCCGGCAAGACGACCGTCATCGGCTCGATCATTCGGCGGCTGGTCGATCGCGGCGAACGCGTGCTGGTGGTCTCTCCCACGCACGTTGCCATCGACAACGTCGTGGAAAAGCTGACCGAGCTCGAAGACAGGGCCGATGACGTGCATCCCGCGACGCTGCCGGTGCGCTTTGCGACGCGGCCCAACCGCCTGAGCCCAAGGGCCCAGATGTACTGGTCGAGCCGGACATCCCAAACACGCGAGCACGCGATCGAGCGGCGTGTCGAAGCGATCCTCCGTGCGAACGTCCACGGTGCGAGCGAACTGTTCGACCGGGTACCCGACGACGACACGACCACCGGTGCGCTCACGAAGGCCCTCGCCGAGCAGCAGGCGGTGATCTGCGGGACACCCATCGGCATCCTCTCGCACGACAGCGTCGCCAATGCCGCGCCCGGCACCTTCGACACGCTCATCATCGACGAGGTCTCGAAGCTGACCGTGCCGGAGTTCCTGGGTGTTGCTGTGAAGGCCAGGCGCTGGGTGCTGGTTGGCGATCCGCAACAGCTCCCGCCATTCTGCGATGCCGAGGAATGCGCATGGACGCTCCGAGACGTGATGCCGCCGGAGCTCGAGCTCGTGTGTTCGGTCGGAGCCGTGCTCGAGCGCAAGAAGCCACACCAGCGTCAGCAGACCCGATTGGTCGTGGTATCGAGATCGCCCGACGCGGTAGCCGATGCGATTCTCGGGCACGCGAACGAGTCGGCGATGGACGGCATGCCGTGTATTGGCACTCTCCGCGATGCGCCGCATCGCATCTCGTCTGGTGTGCTCGTGTGCAAGCCCGATGAAGTAGACTCGGCGCTCGAGCGCTTCACCGACGATGCCGGAGTGCTGATCGAGATTGGGCTCGAGAGCAAGGTTGCCATCAGCGACGATCGGCTTGTTGATGGGGTTAGCCGGGCTGGCGCCCGTATCTTCGAGACCAGCTTCAACACGTACCACGCCCAGCCGTGGGAAGCCATCGCCCGGCAGAAGCTCTCGCTCGTGCGATTCCGCAAGGGGCTGGCCAAGTGCCTGCCCACACAGAACGCGATAGACAAGCTCGGGCTGGACATGACCCGCCCACACATCGTCCAAGACATCGCCGATCGTCTGTTGGCCAACTCGGTTTCGGTCTACGACCTGCTACTGGGCCTGCCCGACGTGGCGCACTTCGATGCAACGCCGATGGTGGAACTCGCGTCACGCACGCCACAAGAACTGTGCCGGCGTGTTCGGCCGTTCACCGGCGTTCTGAAGAAACAGTATCGGATGCACTCAAGCCTCTCGAGGCTGCCGCGCAGGCTGTTCTACGGCGGTGAGGCGTTGCTCGACGGTCGAACGGACGAAGACGTGTTCGCCGGCGTGCGGTTGATCCAGGTCGATCGGCCGGACGGAACGCCGCACGAATCGAACGAGGCCGAGGTCGAGGCCATCTCTCGGCTTTTGGAACAGGTCTCGAGCCTGCAGAAGCCGGACGAAGGAGCCAAGATCATGGTACTGACGGCCTATCGCGAGCAGGAGCGGATGATCGCTCGCGCGATTGAGAACCTGGAGTTGGGCAGTGCGCCCATCACGGTCGAATCATGCACCTTGGACAGCTGCCAGGGCCGCGAGGCGGACTACGTGCTGCTGAGCCTCGTGCGAAACAAGCCCACGCCGTTCTTCGACAACCCTAAACGGTGGAACGTCGCGCTGACGCGAGCCAAAAGGGGGCTGTTCATCGTCGGCGACATCGATGCCTATCTCAAGGACGCGCAAAAGCGAAAGAGTGATGCCAAATGCCGGGGTGAGTGGCCGCTGATGAGCCTGCTCTCGCGCGTGATCGCGGACCTACACGCCCATTCAGGAGAGCCCCGATGATGCCTGACCACAATGACGACCGGGACAATGCCATGACGCGCGCCGATGCGGAGGAGTGGTGCATGCTTGAGTGCATCAATCGGGAAGACTCGGGAGCGGCCGATGTTGCCAAGCGTCTCGGGGTCGCAAAGGCAAGCGAGCAAGCGATAGAGCACTTGCTCGAACGTCTGCTCGACCAAGGACTGCTCGAGCGCGATGGCATCAGCATCCGGGTCGGCACGACCGGGACGGAGCGGCTTCAGAGCCTGCTCGGCCAGCCCAGCGCCTGAGCGGAGATCTCCACCAGCGATGGCGCGCCGACGGCAACGCGCGGATCGGACTCGCATGGGCCCACGCCCACAACGACCATCCCCGCGTTGATCGCCGCATCGACGCCGGCGGGGGCGTCTTCGACGACCATACAGTTTGTGGGCGCAACGCCGAGGGCTTGGGCGGTGAGCAGGAAGCACTGGGGGTTGGGCTTGGCCAGCGGCGCGTCGTTTCCGTCGATGATGGCGTCGAGGCTGCTCGCGAGATCGGTGCGGTCGAGCCCGCGCCGGGCGTTTCGGCTGGCCGAGGCGGCGGCGAGCTTGATGCCGGCATTCTTAAGTTCGGCGATGAGTTCGCGAACGCCAGGCAGCACGTCGGCGGGCGTCATTGCGCGCACCTCGGCGAGGAAGAGCTCGTTCTTGTAGTGCATAAGCTCGACGCGTTGCTCATTGGTGTAGCGGTCGTTCGCGGAGCCCAGCAGCAATTCGAGCGACCGCTCGCGGCTCACGCCTCGCAACTTGTCGGGCAGGCCATCGGGGAAGGGAAGGCCTTCGCGTTCGGCGAGCGCCCGCCACGCCCGCTCGTGCATCGCATCGGTGCGCACGAGCACGCCGTCGACATCGAAGATGACGGCCTTGGTGGTCATGTGGTCTTGTCGTCACCGACCAACCCATGCAGTTCGCGCAACAAGTCGAATGCATCCAGCGGTGTGAGCGACTCAAGCTTCACGTCCGCGAGGCGATCGACAGCTGGATGCGGTTCTGAGCGTGCGAAGAGCGGGAGCTGGGGCTCGCGTTGCTTTGGTGCGGACGGGGTGGCGTTGTCTTCCAGCACCGAGAGCGAGGCGAGGACCTCTGCGGCCCGCTCGACAACCTTGGGCGGGATCCCCGCGAGCCGCGCGACCTGCACGCCGTAGCTGCGGTCGGCACGCCCGGGCTCGACGTGGTGCAGGAACACGACCTCGTCGCCGACCTCACGCACGCGGACGGCGAGGTTGCGGACGAGGCCCGGGCGGTCTTCTTCGAGCGTCGTGAGCTCGTGGTAGTGCGTGGCGAAGAGCGTGCGCGGGCCCGGGCTGTTGGTACCGCCGGCGAGGCTCTCGGTGATGGCGCGGGCGAGGCTCAGGCCGTCGAGCGTGCTGGTGCCGCGCCCGATCTCGTCGAGTACGACCATCGACCTCGCGGTCGCGTTATTGAGGATCGCGGCGGTCTCGGCCATCTCGACCATGAACGTGCTCTGCCCATCGTGCAGCGCGTCGTCGGCGCCCACGCGCGTGAACACCCGGTCTGCGAGGCCGATGCGCGCGTGCTGCGCGGGCACGAACGAGCCGGCGTGCGCGAGGACGACGAGCAGCGCGGCCGTGCGGATGTAGGTGCTCTTGCCGGCCATGTTCGGGCCGGTGATGATCGCCAGGCGAGCGTCGTCGTTGAGGATGGCGTCGTTGGGCACGAGCCGGTCGGCGAGCGTCCGCTCAAGCACCGGGTGGCGTGCGCTCGTGAGCTCAAGGATCGGCGCCTCGAGCATCTCGGGGCGGATCCAGCCGCGCTTACGGGCAAGGGAGCCAAAGCAGGACAAGGCGTCGAGCGTGGCGATGGCTTCGGCGGCCCGGCCGATCGGCTCGATGTGGTCGCGGGCCTTTAAGCACAGCTGATCGAAGAGCACACGCTCTCGATCGAGGGCCCGCGCCTCGGCGGTCTGCACCCGGTGCTCGAAATGACGCAGTTCGTCGTTGACGTACCGCTCGGCGTTCTTGAGGGTCTGCTTCCTACTCAAGCCAGCCGAGACGAGCGTGTCGCCGTGCTCCTTGGCCTGGGCGGCGGAGAGCTCGATGTAGTATCCGAAGACCTTGTTGTACCCAACGCGGATCGCGGGGATATCCAGTTCGTTCGCGAGCCGCTGCTGGAAGTCGGCGAGCCACTGGCCCGCGTCGTGCTGCAGCGCTCGCGCCTCATCGAGTTCGGTATCGACGCCGTCGCGGATGAGCCCACCGTCGGTGAGCCGAGCGGGCGGTCGCTCGACGCAAGCGGCGGTGATGCTCTCGGCCAGCGGCGCGAGCGCCTCGATCGTGCCTTGGAGCGCGTTCGCGAAGCCCGCGAGCGAGGGCGTGTTCGCGCACGAGGCGCACGCCGTGGGCAGCGCGGCGAGCGATTGGCCGAGCCCGACCAGGTCGCGTGGGCTGGCGCGACCGAGCGCCAGGCGGGCGGCGATGCGGGCGATGTCCTGGATCGGCTCGAGCGCCTCTTTGAGGTCGCCGGCTTGTCTAGTGTCCTCGGCCAACGCGGCGACGGCGGCATGGCGAGCCTCGATCTCGGCGAGCTTGGCCGAGGGCTCGCGCAGCCACGCAGCGATCTGCCGGCGGCCGAGCGCGGTCGCGCACCCGCCACCGTCGAGAACCTCGCCCACGAGCGAGCCATCAACGCCGTTGCGGCGGATCGTGCGTTCGATCTCGAGCGCACGCAGGCTTGTCGCGTCGAGGATGAGCCGGTCGTCCGTTGCCGCCCGCTTCGGCGGGCGGATGTACTCGAGCGTTGGGACGAGCCGGTCCTTGCCCGGTGATCCCGCGGGCGTCTGCGTCTCGGCGGCGTAACGCAGAACGGCACCCGCGGCGATGAGCGCGGGATCGTCGCTCTTCAGCCCAAAGCCCTCGACCGAGGCGACGGCGTAGTGCGCGAGCACGGCTTCACGTGACTCGCTCGAGCGATAGTGCCACGCGGGGCGCTCGGTGATCGCCGTGTTCGTGCGCCCCGCGTCGATGTCGATGCGGCTGCGCACGCCGGCGGGGCAGTCGTCGGGCAGCAAGAGCTCGGCGACGGCGAAGCGCGAGAGGCAATCGGACAGGTTTGCCAGTGGCGCCGAGTCGAGCGTGAACGCGCCGGTCGAGACATCGAGCGCGGCGATCGACACGCCGTCGCCGTCGAGGTAGGCTGCCGCGAGCGTCCCTCCGGACGGTCGCGCTTCGAGCAGATCGTCGTCGACCAGCGTCCCGGGCGTGAGCACGCGCGTCACGGCGCGTTCCACAACACCCTTGGCTTCCTTGGGATCCTGAACCTGATCGGCGATCGCGACACGGAAGCCGTGGTCGATGAGCTTGCAGAGGTAGTTGTCTAACTGATGGTGCGGCACGCCGGCCATCGGCTGGCCCGGGCTGCGCTCGGTGAGCGTCAGGCCGATGGCCTTAGACACCTCGACGGCATCCTCGTAGAAGAGCTCGTAGAAGTCGCCCATGCGAAAGAGCAGCACGCAGCCCGGATAGCGGTCCTTGAACTCGTGGAACTGGCGCATCGCGGGCGTGAGCTTCCGCCCGGCCAGCACGGCGTTCGCGACCGATCTCGCGTTGGGATTGGCGTCTTTGACGTCCGGCACGCCCACAGCGTAGAGGGTTGCCGGTCGCGGCGGCCTACGCGCCCGAGTCCTTGCGCGGCTTACCCAGCAGCATGCGCTTGATGGCGTCGGAGACGTGCCCGCCGTCGGCGTCGGTGCCGTGGCCCTTGACGCCCCAGGCGGTCAGCACGCCGAAGCCAAGGCCGACGTCGATCAGCAGCCAGGCGATCAACTCGGGGCTGTACCGGCCCGTGACCTTGTGGGCCCGCTGGCCGCTCTCGATCTCCCGGGCCAGGAACGCGTGGACCGTGTCCATGTGCTCACGCAGGGCCTCGGCGATGCCGTCGTCGCCCACCTCGGTGATGGCTTGCAGGATGACGCGGTAGGCGTTGTGGAAGCGCGGGTGCACCATCGGGTTACCGTCCACGAGCATCGACAGCCGATCGGCGGGCGAGGCCGCCTCGGCGAGCCGCTGCTCCCAGAACTCGATGGTCTCCTCGCTGGTGCGGCGGACCAGGGCGATGAACAGGTCGCGCTTGGAGCCGAAGTGGCGATAGATGATCGGCTCGGTGACGCCTGCGGCCTTGGCCAGCTGGCTCGTCGTGGCCCGCGCGTACCCGTGCTCGGCGAAGAGCTCGGCGGCCGTCTCGAGGAGTTGGGCTCGGCGCTCGGCCGCTGGCAACCTGGGCAAGGCCGGCCTCCCGGAGAAGATGGGCGGTATGCAATCCGGGGCTGCCTCGGGTCGGTCGAGCCCGCCGATTACGACAAGGAATATGTTAGCCCTGACTAGAAGCCGATGCCTTGCCGAGATTGGAGCCGTCGGCGGCCTCCGACGGCGGCACCGGGTCGTACCCGCCCCTGCAGAACGGCTGGCACCGCAGCAGCCGCCAGAGCATCAGCCGCGTGCCCCGCACCGGGCCGTGCGTGTGGTAGGCCTCCAGCGCGTAGCAGCTGCACGTAGGTCGGAAGCGGCACTGCCGCCCGAGGATCGGGCTGAGCGTCAGGCGATACAGCCGGATCGGGCCGGTGAAGGGCGCGATGGCGGCGCGACGCAGCGGCGTTTCGAGCCACGGCCGCGGGCCGTCGTGCTCGGGCACGCACGGCCCGCTCACGGCGCGTCGCCCTTCGCGCGTTCCCACCCATTGCCCAATGCCCGTTGCCCATTGCCCCCGGAAGACCTTGGACGCTTGGCGGGCAATGGGGATTGGGCAATGGGCAATGGGTCGGCAGGGGACTTGGCCAGTCGCTTCGCCCACACCTCGTGGCAGGCGTGCGCCAGCTCGAGCAGCAGGCGCTGGTACTCGGTCGCTGGCAGCGGCTCGTGCGCACGGACCTGGACGACCAGGTCGTAGCGGCCGGTCCGCCCGCCGCCGGCGTCGCCGACCGCCCACGCCGGCAGGTCGTGCTGCGTGTGCCGGAAGGCCTCGCGGACGGCCCGCTTGGCCGCGACGCGGACGTGGGCCTTGCCGACCCTCTTGCCGACGCTCAGCCCCAGCCTGGGCTCGTCGCGATCCGTCGGCCGCGCGAACACCGTCAGCGGCCCCGCGCTCTTGCGGCAGCGGGCCCCGTACACGGCCTGGAACTCGCGCACGTGGGTGAGGCGGTGTCGGGGGCGGAAGGTGAGGGGCACGAAGAATCAGTATAGTCCGATTCTGTTCGAATATTTGCTTGCGAAATCGACGATCATCGGGAGAACACGAAGGTGAACTTTTTTACGTCCAATTCAGAACTCGTATGGATGGCCGTACTCGTCGGCATCGTCGTTCCGATAGTCATCGCGTTTGCCGCTGCACGGGTGGCGAACAGATGGCAACGGCGGACGTTGACCCTACAAATACTCGAAGAGCTCCACGGAGATTCGATGCAGACCGCGCGGGAGTACTGCATCAAGTTCTTCATCGACGCAAAGTATGATCCCGAATTGCTGGACTCGGAAGCGAAGTCCTTCATGACCAGCCGCGGACTGGAAGCAGTGCCGCCGTGGGGAAGGAACTTTGCCGAAGCGCATGCACTGAGCAGGATACTCTTCTTTCTGGCAAAGATTCAGTTGCTCCGACGAAAGGGCATGATCGACGACGACGTGCTGGTGCCCGCAACGGCACACTTCTTCAGCCATTATCGTGCTGATCTCACCAAGTTCCTCGACCGCGCCAACATGCACATGACAACTGCCGAGCGAGCGATGGCGCCCGATTGGTTTTACGGGGCACGAGCGTTCTACATGGAAAATGATCGGTTGATTGCGACGGGTCGTTTCGACGGTGGCCTCGCGTGGTACCAAGGGCGCTAGACGTCCGCCACCGCCCTGTCACCGCCACGTTCGGCGACGAACCCGAGTCGAACCCCACCGGGCCTGTGCATGGGCCATGATTCGCTGCGACGCCGGCAACGAGTCGATGGTGCTCACCCAGGGCTCGGGCCAGCGCGACGCGGCGTGAGCGACCGGGACGTTCCGTGTGAGCGGGGGGATCGGTGGAAGCCGGGCCCCTCGCTTTCTCGTGTCGCGACGCTGCCGCGAGCTCGTGCCGAGACGCGCGGCGGATCCCGGCGCCAGCGCGATCTCTCCGCACAGCGCCCAAACGCCCAACGCCACGCGAGCCACGAATCGCTCGCGGGTGTGAATTGCCGGCGGTTCTAGGGCGGACCTTTGTTACACTGACTATGCGGCGGCGTCTTGGAGAGGATGTCGCGGCGGCATCTCATTGGCGAGACAAGACAGGGTCGAGAGACACGACCAAGGTACAACAGATCTGGGAGGTATGTGGGATGAGCGATCACGCGAGCGCACGATTGGGCCGGCGGGGACACCAGCGGTGGGCCCTGGACGTGGCGAGCGGTGTGGGACTCCTGGCGATGCTGGCCGCACCGGCCATGGGCCAGAACCTCATCGTGAACCCCAGCTTCGAGGACACGACGACCGACCAGACCCGCTTCAACCTCAACAATCCCGAGTTCGACTCGTTCATGGCCAACGTCACCGCGTTCAGCGATCGGCCCGGGACCGGCGGCGGGATCGGCGAGTTGGACATCATGGACGGCCGGGCGGGGTTCAGCCCGCTGCCGGCCGATGGCCTCTGGAAGGTCGGCCTGACGCACGGCGGCGACGGCGCGGGCATCGACGCGTTCTCGTTCGATCTGCTGGCCCCCATCCAAGCCGGCACGCTGTACACGCTCTCGTTCCAGGCGGTTTCGGTGACCGAAACGTTCAGCCCCGAACTCGCGGGCCTTGACATCGGCATCAGCGATGTGCCCGACGCGTTCGGCACGCTGATCCAGACGACCGACATCATCTCCGACGACGGCTGGCAGCGCGTCCAATTCGACTTCCTTGCGCCCGAGGACGCGTCGTTCCTAACCGTGCAGGGCACCCGCGGGCCGGACGCGTGGAGCCACCTGGACGACTTCTCGCTGGTCGTTGTGCCAGCGCCCGGCGTCGGCACGATTGCCCTTGTGGGCGCTGGCTTGCTGCTCGGCCGACGCCGCCAGCGCCGGACGTAGGCGCTGGCTTCCGAGACGGCGAGGCCGCGGGGCGGCGGGGGGCGGCGGGGCCGCTGGCGATCGGGGCGAACGGAGTCGCGATCGAACGCCACGATGGTCGCGATCTACCGGCGGTTGTGGATGTTCCCGCACGACCTCGGAGGAGACGCACCCCTAGTCGCAGCCGGCGTCGAAGGCGTTCTGGAACGCCAGGAAGTCGAAGAGCGTCAGGACGCCATCACCGTCGAAATCGGCCGAGGCATCACCCCCAGCAAACGCGTTCTGGAACGACAGGAAGTCGAAGAGCGTCAAGCGGCCGTCATCATCGAAGTCGGCGAAGCACACGGCCGGCCATTGGTGCAGCAGCACGGCCACCTCATCGCTCTGCTCGGCGGTCGCCACCAGGTCGGGGCGGCCGTTGCCATTGAGGTAGGCGATCTCGAGTTGGAAGGGCCTCGCGCCCGCGTCGAATCCGATCACCGGCTCGAAGAGCCCGCCGCCGAGCCCTCGGAAGATCTGTATCGCGTCCTCGCCGTAGGACGCCGTGAGGATGTCACGGGTTCCGTCCCGATCGACATCAACGATCTCGATGTCACGCGGCGAGGCGCGACCCGAAAGGGGGAAGCTCGCGCCGCGGGCATACCCGCCCGCGCCGAGATTCTCGATCACCGTCACAGCCCCGACGCCACCGCTCACGAGAACCGCAGCATCGATGTCGCCGTCGCCATCGAGATCATCCGCGGCGATGCCCGAGACATCGACTCCAATCTCGACGCTCGAAACGGTGTCAAAACGGAGGTCTCCACGGTTGCGATACGCGAAGACCGTGCCCGGCCGGCGGCGGTACGCAAGCAGATCTGGAGCGCTGTCTTCGTTGAAGTCGACCACCACGGTCCCTGCAAGGCCCGAGCCGGCTCCGAAGATGCGTTCGGGCTCTTGGAACGTGCCGTCACCTCCATTGAGAATGAACACCAGAGAGTCGCCCGCCGCTTCGATGGCGATGATGTCGATATCACCGTCGAGGTCCATGTCGTGCAGCGCGAGCGGTTCGGTCGCCCCGTCGATCAGTGTCGGGGCCGCGAAGCCGCCGGTGCCGTCGCCCGCGAGCACGGCGACCGGCTCGTCCTCGCCGCTGAAGGCGACGTCCGGCAATCCATCCCCGGTGAGGTCACCGGTAAGCAACGCTCGCGTCCGGATACCCATCGGGAGAGCGATGCCTGGCTCGAACGTGCCGTCGCCGCGGCCGGCCAGCAGGACAAGGTCACCGTCATCGGCTTCGGTCGCCAGCGCGTCGAGCACGCCATCGCCGGTGAAGTCCGCGACCGCCAGGCCCCGGGGCGCATCCCCGACGGGCAATTCCTGCCGCACCGCGAATCTGCCGGGCGCCTCGGCGAGCAGCACGCTGGAGTCGCGCGAGTCCTCGTTGGCGATGACCGCGTCGATGAGGCCGTCGCCGTTGACGTCGCCAAGCGCGATGGCCGATGGGAATTCGCCCGCGAGGTATCTTCGCGGTGGTGCGAACGTGCCGCCACCGCGACCGTCGAAGATTTGGACGTCGCTGGGGATCCTGAAGTATCGCGTGCCCGCCGTGAGCACATCGTCCAGGCCGTCGCCGTTGACGTCGGCCACCTGGAATGTCGACGCGTAGGCCCCTGGCAGAAAGTCGAACTCAACATCACCAAACTCACGAGCGCCCAGGTTGCGAATGAGCTTCAAGTCGTAGGCGTAGCCGCCGCTGTTGCATCCCAGCAGGTCGAGGTCGCCGTCGCCGTCGATGTCGGCGGCGACCACACGGTCGGCGTCTAGGTTGCCGATCTCCTGCAACTCATCGAGCCCACCAAGGCCGTCGTTGTAGCGGACGATGCCGGGCACACCCGAGAACGGGTGGAACCCGACCAGATCGGTGTCACCATCGCCATCGAGATCGGCCAGCGCGATCCATCGCAGCGGACGATGGTCGTAAATGGAGTCCAGCAATTGAAACCCACCATCGCCGTCGCCGGCGAACACTTCGAGATAAGAGCTGAAGAAGCCCCGAGCGAGCACGACGTCGTCGAAGCCGTCGCCGTTGATGTCGGCAACCGCTGAATCATTGATATCTCGCCTAGTTTCGACACGGCGTGACTCAGGAAACGTCCCATCGCCCGCGGCCAGGAATACGGTGAAACCTTCGTCGTCGGAAGCCAACACGTCCGGGTTGCCGTCGCCGTTGAGATCGACGAGGTCGACGCGATCAAAGAAGATCCCAGTCGCGAGCAGTCGCTCGCCTCCGAACGACCCATCGCCCAGACCCAGGCGCACGCTCGGGCCAGAGGCCAGCACCAAATCCAACCATCCGTCGTTGTTCAGGTCGCCGAGGGCGGCATCTCGGGCTCGGTCACCGGCGGGGTACCGCTGGCCTGGATACAGGGGACCGGGGGACCGAGGATCTGGGAGCATCTCGCGCACGGAATGTCCCGAGTGCGCCGAAACGGCGGAACACGCAGTCAGGGCAAGGCCTGCCATCCCCAGGACCCGGTTCACGCTCGTACTCGCAGCCATCGGATATCTCCTCTCTCGACAATGCGTTGCACGACTCCCGCCACAATTGCTCAACACATCGATGAACACGCATCGACGGATCGCGCAGACGCCAGCCAGCAGCGCGTTCCATCGCGGGACTATCTCCGAACACCCCCGCTGCCCACCACAACCCCCACCAACACCATCAACGCCCCCAAGCCCAGCAGCCAAGGACGAACGCGGTCGCGGCGGGCCAAGCGGGCGAGCGCGCTGTCGGCCGGCACCGGGGCGGTCAGCGTCCTGGGCGGCGGCTCGAGCTGCGCGTAGATGTCGACCGGGCCCGGCGGCGGCGGCTCGAGCACGGCCGAGCGGCCCGCGGGCACGAGCCGCATCTGGTCCAATGCGAGCGAGCGGACGAGCGCCTCGTCGCCGCGCTCCAGGGCGGCGAGGTAGCGGGCCTGGCGGCGGATCCGCTCGCGCCCCTGGGCGTCCATCGCCAGCAGCTTGTCCCGCTCGAAGCGGACGCGCTCGAGCTCGTCCCACGCAGGGATCAGCACAACGGCGGCCACGAGGGCCAACCCGGCCAAGAGCAGCGGCCAACCGGTATCAATGCGAGATAGAGGGGCACGGGACACGGGCTAGGTATCGGCAGGCGGTCCGCGAGAGGCCCAAAGGTGTCCGGCAATACACTGCGGCTCATGGCCGAACCGATCGCGATCACGGGACTGGGTGTGGTGTCCGCCTTCGGTGTGGGCATCGAGGCGTTCTGGGACGGCCTCACCACCGGCCGATGCATGATCCGCGAGCCGGAAACCCTCGACGCGTCTTCCTTCGCCTGCCAGCTGGCCGCCGAGGCCCCACCGCTGGCCATGAAGGACCACCTGCCCAAACACTACCGAAAGTTCGCCCGGGTCATGGCCAGGGACATCGAGCTGGCGGTCGTCGCGGCCTACGAGGCAGCCGCGTCTGCACGCCTGGGCACGGGCGAGGACGAGACCCGTGCGTATGAGCCCCACCGACTCGGCACGCACATCGGCGCGGCACTTCTCGCGCCGGAGATTCCCGAGCTCGCGCGCGCCATGCACGCCGCGAAGGGTGACGATAGCACCTGGGACATGCACGCCTGGGGCGAAACGGGCATGGGCCAGCTCACGCCGCTATGGATGCTCAAGTACCTACCCAACATGCTGGCGTGCCACGTGAGCATCTTGCACGAGGCCAAGGGACCGAGCAACACCATCACCGCCGGGGAAGCCAGCGGGCTGCTGTCGATTGGCGAGGCCATGCGCGTCATCGAACGAGGAGACGCGGACGCGAGCCTCGCGGGCAGCGGCGACAGCCGGGTAAACCACCTCGCCATCGAACGGCTGTGTCTCGTCGGGCGGCTGGCCGAGACACGTGCGCTCGGCCAAGTCGACCCAGCGACACTCGTTCGGCCGTTCTCACCCGACGCGATCGGCAGCGTGCCTGGCGAGGGCGCGGCGGTGTGCGTCCTCGAGCGAGCCAACGCCGCCGAGTCGCGCGGTGTGGAGCAAATCGCGACGCTGCTGGGCTTCGGCGCTTCGCAGGCCGTGCCACCCTTGAGCGACGGTGCGCCCGTGATGGCCGGGCTGGGTGCGAGCGCGGGCGGCACGGCCGACGGACTCGATGACGCACTTACGCAGGCGATGCGATCCGCCCTGCGCGACGCGGGCACAGATCCGAGCGCCATCGACGCCATATTCTGCCACGGCGCGGGTGAGCGTGCACTCGACGAGGCAGAACAACGAGCGCTGCACGCGGTGTTCGGGGATCGAGCGAGCGAGATCGAGCTCTGCTTCCTGAGCCCCATGCTCGGCGAGACCATGGCCGCCGGGGGTTCGCTGCTGCTCGCGGCCGCAGCGCTCGCGCTCAGGCATCGCAGCCTGCCCGCGCGCCCACGAGGCGGCGCAGCACCGGATGACCTCCGGGCGAGTGCCGCCGAGTCACGGGTGGCAACGCTCGAGGGCGTGCTTGTGTGCACGCACGCCCTCGGTGGGCAGTGCGCGGCGGTAGTACTCGGCCGGTGAAAGTAGAACGGCCCCGCATCGAAGCGGGGCCGTTCAAGCTTGCCACAAAGACCGGCCTGCTCAGCAGCCGGCGTCAAACTCGTTCTGGAATTCGAGGAAGTCGAACAGCGTCAGGCTGCCGTCGCCATCGAAGTCGGCGGCGAGGTCGCCGGCGTCGAAGAGGTTCTGGAACTCGAGGAAGTCGAAGATCGTCAGCTCGCCGTCGCCGTCGATGTCGGCCCGGCAGCCGCCGGTGGCGGGGTCGCCTTCGATGAGCCAGTTGTCCGTGCGGATGTTGCCGTTCGAGCTGGTCGCGCCGTCGAGCGTGACAACGACACGCGCGTCCTCGACGCCATCCAGATCATCGATCGCGAAAAACTGCAAAGCAAAGTCTGGGCCAACGTCGAACGCGCTGGCGATCTCCGTAACAAGCGTATCGCCATCGAACAACTCGATGGTGACACTGCCGAAGCCTGTGCTGGTGCGGCGGGCTGCGAAGTAGAGTTCGAGATCATCAAGGCCCGTGCCGTCAAAGCTGACGGTGATCTGGCTGCCGTTGTTCAGGGTGTCGGTGCCGCCCTGGACGGCCAGCGACCCACCGCTGCCCTCGCCGAACTCGGCACCGATATCGGTGCCGCCGAACGACTGGATCCAACGAAAGACGTCGTCGCCACCGCTGGTGGTGCTGATCTCGTCGGTGATGCCGCCGCTGACGTTGAGCGTGGCGGTGCCGGCCTGGTCGCCGAACTCGGCGGCGAAGGGGAACGAACCGGCAAGGTAGCCGAAGCCGCCACCGGGCAGCGCCTGGTTGTTGAACGACCAGTAGGCGACCTCGTCTTGGGCGTGCGCGAACGGAGCAAAGGCGGTGGCGGCAGCGGCCACGGCCACGCAGGTGGCAGCGATCTTCATAACCATCTCTCCCAGAACGGGTTGGAACACATCGATCGAACACCGGCCCACACTGACCGACGCGCAATCTTTGCGCAATCCTAGCCGCCGGCGATGGCGTCGATCGAGCGATCCAACACCAGCTTCACCGAATCTTGATGATGGGCTGGGTGGGTGTTCGGAGGTTCGCTTTCGGCAAGTCGTTATGCGGTCGCATTCACTCGGCGAGCCGCCACGCCTTGCCATCACGCTCGACCCGCCGGTACAGCGTGTCTCGCTCGACCGGCGTGAAGCCCGCCTCACGGATGGACCGTTGGAGGTCGAGCACAGTGGTCTCTTGGTGGGTCGTCGACCCACCGACTTTGGTGATGTCGTACCAGACCACGGTGCCGTCGATGTCGTCGGCGCCGGCCTCGAGCATCACCTCGGCCATGCTGAGAGTCTGCATGATCCAGAACGCCTTCACGTGCGGGAAGTTGTCGAGCATGAGGCGGGCAATGGCGATTGTCCGCAGGTTCTCCAGGCCGGTCGGCCCATAGAGGTGCTCCATCTCGCTGCCGTCGGGGAAGAACGGCAGCGGGATGATCGTCTGGAAATAGCCGGCTTCCTTCTCGGCCATGTCGGGTGTCGGCTGGGGCACGCCGTCCCGCGTGAGCGTGATAACGGGTGCGGTCACGCCCTCGGTCGCCGCGAGCCCGGGCTCGACAAATCCATCGACACCGTCGTAGCCGAGGCGTGCCAGCGCCTGGTCCTGCGCACGGCGGAGGATCTCCATGTGCACGAGCCGCTCACGCCGCTGGTCGATGTGGCCGTACAGGATGGTCGCGTTGGTGTTCAAACCGAGTTCGTGGGCGACCAAGTGGACATCGAGCCACTCGTCGCTGCGGATTTTGCCCTTGTAGGCCTTGTCGTGCACGCGATCGTCGAAGACCTCCGCCCCACCGCCGGGCAGCGAGTCGAGGCCCGCGGCCTTCAGTTCGCTGAGGACCCAGCGGATGCCCGCCTGCCGATCGCTGCGCTTGTACTTCTTGGCGATCTTCGCGAGGTGCACGATCTCGACCGCCGTCAGCGCCTTGATGTGCAAGCCGGGTGCGGCCTCCTTGATGGTCCGCATCATCTCGGGGTAGTAGTCCCAAGGCAGGTACGGGTGCAGCCCGCCGACGATGTGCATCTCGGTCGCGCCGCTCTCGATCGCGCCGATCGCCTGATCGCGGATGTAATCCATGTCGCGTGTGTACGCGCCGGGCTGGTCCTTCTTGCGGTAGAACTCGCAGAACTTGCACGACAGCGCACACACGTTGCTGTAGTTCATGTGGCGGTTGATGTTGTAGTAAGCGGTGTCGCCGTGCATCCGCCGGCGCACGAGGTCGGCCATCGCCAGCACGCCCCAGACGTCGTTGGTCTCGTACAGGACCTCGCCGTCTTCGAGCGTGAGACGTTCGCCGGCCTCGACCTTGGCGCGGATGGCGTCGAGGCGAGGGTCGATCCCGGCCGGTGCGTTTAGCGGTTCGGCGGTTGCCATAGTCATCCTCCATGATACGTTCGGAGGGCCCAATTTTCAAAGATTTCTGAAAACTGAAGCTCCCAAACCGGATCGACCATGCCGGCCATTGGCTTGAGCGACGTGGCTCGGATGGAGTTTTCGGACGTCGTGCCCCGCAGAGAGGGTCTACGAGATGATCCTGCGGCCTCATTGAGGGCCGATTCGGCCCCCGGCGATACCCTTGCGATCATCGTACGTGGGAGGTCCGCATGGAAGAGCCGTCGAATCCGCCCGAGGTGCCCAAGCTCGCGCCGCCTGTCATGCCCGCTGGCGAGATCGGTGCCGGTGTGTCCCGCTGGCCCGGCGTCATCGGCGTGCTGATATGCATCTTCGCGGGGCTGGGGATCTTGCAGCGCGTGTTTGGCACGATCGCGGCCGCAACGATCCACTTGCTGCCGCTGCCTCCCGAGGCCCAACTGCCGCCCGGCCTTTGGCTCTTCACGCTCATCGTGTCGATCGTCGGGTTGCCGATCTCGTTCATCCACCTCTTGGCGGGCATCCAGACGATCCGACGAAGGTCGAGCGCGCGTCTGTGGGTGAGCATCTTCTTCGTGTACGTACTCGTGATGCTCGTACCCAGTGTGGTCCTGCAGTACTTGACGATGCAGCACCAGGCAGCCGTCGCAACCCAGCAAGGCAGCGCGCCTCCCGGCTACGCCGCACTCATGCAAGCGATCGGGCCCGTGGTCCTGCTTCTCACGATCGCGTTCTCGATGGCGTGGCCCATGTTCTTGCTGATCTGGTACTCGCGTCGATCAATCCGCGAGGAGGTCTCGGCCTGGAGCGCTGCCTGAGCCATGAAGTGCCCGGGGTGTGACTACGAGCTGTGGAACCTCAAGGCCGGCCCGTGCCCGGAGTGTGGCCGGCCGTTCAAGCCCAGCAAGTTCGACTTCCTGCCCAACGCGGTGAAGTTCTGCTGCCCGCGCTGCACGCAGCCCTACTACGGCACCAGCGAGAACGGCCAGCTCGTACCCGATGAGTTTGATTGCGTGTCGTGCGGCCTGCATGTCAAGGTCGACGACATGCTGCTGCTGCCCGCCGACGCGCTCGGTTCGCGGGCGCCTACGCGGGCGATGAACCCCTGGCTGGACGAATCTCGGAGCACTAATCGCAAGTACTTTTCCGCCCTGGGTATGAGCATCGGTCAGCCGGGCAAGATGCTCGAGGCGACACCCGCGATCGGCAGCGTTGGCCCCGCGACGACCTTCGCGCTACTGAACTTCGTGGTCGCGGGCTTGCTCACGCTTGCGCTTGCCGTGGTCTTGGCGTTCACAGGTGGCGGCCTGGGGCCGATGGTGTTCCTTTCGGTGGTGAGCCTCCTTCTCCCCGCGGCGTACATGCTCCTATGGGTAGTCTGCACGCACGGCCTGCTGAAGCTGTTTCGCCAGTCGACACCCGAGGGAATCCCGCGGACGTATCAGGCGCTCGCGTTCTCGAGCGGCGGGTACTTGCTCTCGCTGGTGCCCTGTTTTGGGTTCTTCCTTGGCTTTGCCGCATGGTCTGTGTGCGCCCCATTCGCGGTCAAGGCCGCGCATGGTGCCAAGGCGTGGCCGGTAGCTCTGGCCACACTCGCGTTCCCGGGGCTGACGGTGCTCGGCGTCGTTGGGCTCTACGCGTCGTTCTTCGTCGGTGCTGCGGCGGCGGGTTCGTTTTCAAGCCCGGTGCCTCCGCCGGGCTGGGCGCAAGGCAGCGGTCTGAACCCGGGCGTAGTCGCGGTGGTCGACGAGTTGCGACAAAGGGTGCACTACGGCGCGCCGCCAACGCATGGCGCGATCCTGCTCGATCCATCGGCGGGCGTCACGCACCAGGTTTTTGCCGAGGCCTCAAGTCCGGACGTGGCAATCGGTCCGCACACCGCCAACTCGCTCGAGCAGATGGATCGCTTCGCACGAGACTCGGCGATCGCGGCGATCACCGCGACCTGGCCTGCAGACGTGACCGCGCATCGCGTGGGGCGGCTCATCTTCACGCACCACGGCATCAAGTCCGGCGACGACCCGCAGCTCGCGTTGATGGTCGTCGTGCCCTCGACTCCCGGAGGCACGTGGTACACGATCCAAATGAGCGGCTGGAGCTCCAGCTCGGCCTTGCCGGCGTTCTGGACCGTGACCGAGAATACCAAGCGAGCCGCCGCGGGGCTGGCGCCACTCCCGGACCTGAACACGATGGCGAGCGGCACGGGGCCCTGGACCGCCGCCGATGGCAAAGCGCCCGCGAGCACGGGCGGGCCGTAGGCGTTGCCTGCCACTTCGGCAGGGCCCGCATCGATGGCTCGTGCCCTGAGGCGATAGGGCCCGCATTCCTGGGCCTGAGAGCTAGCCGGGCTCCGCCCAGTTTGCGCCGTTGCCATTGGCATTGCGCTTGCAACGTGGAATCTGGCGGGCTCTCTCCGCCCGTTCCTTGGCTTGAAGGGAGGCCACTATGTCCAAGATCATCGGCATCGACCTCGGCACGACCAACTCCGTGGTCGCCGTCATGGAAGGCAGCGAGGCCAAGGTGCTCATCAACGCCTCGGGCAACCGCACGACCCCCTCGGTCGTCGCGTTCACCGACAAGGGCGAGCGCCTGGTGGGCCAGCAGGCCAAGCACCAGCAGGTCACCAACCCCAAGAACACCGTCTACTCGATCAAGCGCTTCATGGGCCGCCGCCACAGCGAGGTCGCCTCCGAAGAGAAGAACGTCCCCTATGAGGTCAGCGGCGGCAGCGACGAGTTCGTGAGCGTCACCGTTCGCGGCGAGAGCTACACGCCCCAGCAGATCTCCGCGTTCATCCTCCAAGAGCTCAAGAAGGTCGCCGAGGACTACCTGGGCGAGCCGGTGACCGAAGCGGTCATCACCGTGCCGGCGTACTTCAACGACAGCCAGCGGCAGGCGACCAAGGACGCCGGCGAGATCGCGGGCCTCACCGTCAAGCGCATCATCAACGAGCCCACTGCCGCCGCGCTCGCGTACGGCCTTGAGAGCAAGAAGAACGAGAAGGTCGCCGTGTTCGACCTGGGCGGCGGCACGTTCGATATCTCGATCCTCGATGTCGCCGACGGCGTGTTCGAGGTGCTCAGCACCACCGGCGATACCCAGCTCGGCGGCGACGCCTGGGACAAGCGGCTGCACGACATCCAGGCCGACGAGTTCAAGCGTCAGGAAGGCGTCGATATCCGCGATGACGCGATGGCCCTGCAGCGCCTGAAAGAAGCCGCCGAGAAGGCCAAGGTCGAGCTCTCGACTATGCAAGAGACGTCGATCAACCTCCCGTTCATCACGGCGACCGACACCGGCCCCAAGCACCTGCAGATCTCGCTCACGCGGAGCAAGTTCGAGAGCCTGTGCCAGGACCTGTACCAGCGCCTGCGTGAGCCGTGTCTTGCCGCGCTCAAGGACGCGAAGCTCGACGCCAGCAAGATCGACGAGATCGTGCTGGTCGGCGGCAGTACGCGCATGCCCAAGGTCCAGGAGATCGCCAAGGAGATCTTCGGCAAGGAGCCCAACAAGAGCGTGAACCCCGACGAGGTCGTCGCCATCGGCGCGGCCGTCCAGGGCGGCGTGCTCAAGGGCGACGTCAAGGACGTGCTCCTGCTCGACGTCACGCCGCTGAGCCTGGGTGTCGAGACCATGGGCGGCGTCATGACCACGCTCATCGAGCGCAACACGACCATCCCCACGAAGAAGAGCGAGACGTTCTCGACAGCCGCCGACAACCAGCCCAGCGTGACCATCAAGGTCTCCCAGGGCGAGCGGAAGATGGCCGCCGACAACCGCCTGCTCGGGCAGTTCGACCTCGAGGGCATCCCGCCCGCGCCGCGCGGCATGCCGCAGATCGAAGTTGAGTTCAACATCGACGCCAACGGCATCCTGCAGGTCACCGCGACCGAGAAGAAGACCGGCAAGTCGGCCGACATCAAGATCACCAACTCGGGCGGCCTGTCCGAGGACGAGATCGACAAGATGAAGCGCGACGCCGAGGCCCACGCCGAGGAAGACCAGAAGCGCCGCGAGCTCGTGGAAACCAAGAACCGCGGCGACCAGATGGTCCACCAGATCCGCCAGCAGCTCGAAGAGCACGGCGACAAGGTGAGCGGCGACATCCGCGGAAACATTGAGAGCGCCATCAGCAACCTCGAAGAGAAGCTCAAGGGCGACGACAAGGACGCCATCGAGGCCGCCAGCAAGCAGCTGGAGACCACCGCCATGGAGCTGGGCAAGGCGATCTACGAAGCCCAAGGGGCCGACGCGGGAGCCGCCGGCGCCGCGAGCCAGGCCGAGCCGAAGGACGCCGCCGAGAACGATGACGATGTGATCGATGCGGAGTTCAAGGTGAAGGACGAGGACAAGTAAGCCTCAGCCACCGGATCGAGAGAGACCAAAGCGGCCCCGTGAGGGCCGCTTTCTCTTTGCGCGGACACGGCACGATTGGATGTCGCACTCGAGGCTAATTAAGCCACGATCATGTTGTGCTTACGGGCAGCCAGCGTCAAACTCGTCGCCAAACGCAACGAGATCGAACGTAGTCAACACGCCGTCTCCATCAAAGTCGGCCCGAGGGCTACCAACTTCATAGAGCCCCACGAACGCCAGAAAGTCAAAAACAGTCGACTCTCCATCTTGATCAAGATCGGTCTCGCACAGTTCGCAATCCGCAACTCGTCCTAGCCCGTTCCGTGGGCGGCCGGGCTCGAAATCGAAACCACCGAGTGCGTAGAGCCCCCCGATGCCCGGCCCCGACACTCCCAGCAAAATCGAGACCCCACCGTTCAGTCGCTGGGGAAGGGGCACCCAGGACACCCCATTCCACTGTCCGATGAACTCGGTCCTTGGATCATCGAACTCCCCAAAACTGCCCGCGAACAACGTTGGCCCCAGACCGAAGTCGAAGCCGGCAAGCGTGAACACTTCGTTCTCGAATTCACCACCGAGTATGGACCACTGCTCTCCATCCCAACTCGCCACGCTCAAAGGGTCCCTTATCACTGGGAAGTCAAAGAACCCGCCCAAGTACAAGGCCTCACCGTGCCCGTCGTCGAACACGAGCAGATCGCGCACTTCGCCACCTATCGGGCCACCCTCGACGCTACTGAGCACGACGCCATCCCAACGCGCAACACCCCGTTCGCCTCCAGATCCCAGAACGGTCACTTCGTCTCCGGCAAGATAGACAGCAGGGCCACTCCCGTCATCGAAGACGACCATGTCGATGACCTGGCCGAACACCCCACCCGCCCCGACCGAGGGAAGACCTCTCCATTGGTCATCTATCAGTTGGACTATGCCTCGAACGATCCGGCCTTCGAGGGAGAAGGTGATGTCTCCGGCCGCGTACAGCACTGGCCCGGCACCATGATCTAGCACAGCGAGGGCGTTGATCCTTCCACGGAGCTGTGGGCCAACAAGCAACCACTCCTCACCCTCAAGAAGAAACACCTGGGAGCCACCGCCGACAACAAGCGCGCTCACGATTAGTCGCGGCCCTTGTCCGAGATCGAAAACACCCATGTCAGTGATCAGCGCATCGGGGTCGAACTGCCCAACGCTTGTGAACCGTTCACCGTCAAATCGAGATACCCCAGCGAGCCGTTGGGAGTCCGCTGTGACCAATTCACCACCAATGAAGACGGCGAGGCCATCACCGTCATCAAAGGCCACCATGCGTGGCGGATCGGAGAATACACTCGCGGGTTGGGGGCCCAAGTTCTCCCAGGCACAATCCTGGGCACCGGCGCTCGCGACAAAGAGCAAGGCCGCGGAAAGCGGGACGCGCGCTAATGGGCTTGTGTTCATTGCTTTATCTCCTCGGATTAAAACATGACAACCGCAGCATCGCCAGCCGCGATGCCACAGTCCGTCCGCGGCCAGGGACGGCTTGAGCACATGGTCGAGACCCGAGGAGATGAACGGGATAACTTCAGGCCACACCCGGCCGCGCGGAACCATACGCGTCAATCCTGACGCGGTTCGGACCAGGTTGTCAAATTCGATTGGAACCTGCGGAGTTGTCTACATCACCAGTTGCATCCATAGTCATCTACCGCAAAGCGCGGAACTCGGGGACAAGAACAAGGACGCCTTAGAAGGCAGCCCAAGCGAGACGAAAGCGGCCCCGAGCGGACTGCTTTCTTGTTGGCGGCTCGTCACTCACCTGAATCCGGTTCGGCCGTCCCTTCGATGGTGTACCTGTAGCCGCTGACGGGCCGAAGCGGGCGATCATCGTCCGGGCGTCGAAGCCCCCACTGGGCTCCGTCTTCGATCACGAACTCCAGAGTGCGTATCCGAAGCCGCGGCGGCCCATCGAATCCGATGCGATCGAGTTCGGCTCGAACCCTACGCCACCACCTCGCGCCCAGATTCCCAACATGGCATCCCGACTCGAAGCAGCAGTACCTTCCGCCTGACTTGAATCGCAACTCCAAGGCGAACGAAGCATCCGAAGGTTGGTAGTCCCGCACCGCAACGCCGATGTAATCTCGGCGGCCCTTGGCGTACGCGCTGCTCGAGCACCACCCACGAATTGCGTCGGCCAGTTGCGCTTCGATCGAATCCGGCGATTGCTCATCCATCGTCGATTTCGGTCGAGTCGGAAACGTGGTACGAGAGACACAAGACCGGAGGCTCACCCAGACCGATCCGCCTCGCGTTGACAAACGCCGCGCTATCAACCATCGCGCGAAACATCTCGGGATCGCGACGCAGCCACTGTGCGGCGTTGTCGATCTGGATCGTTAAGACGGCCGGTGGGGACACATGGATGCTCGTCATCCCATCTTCGGGATCACCGAGGCTCGTGAGGCAGTCCACCCAAGCAGCCATATTGCGTCCATAGAACTCAGGAAACCCAAGCGCCTCCGCGAAGACGTCGTGGAAGGAACTCCAGCCGGTGATCTGGTCGCCGTCAATACGGATCAGCATGGGTGTACCCCTTCCGCTCGATCGCAGCCGCGGCCACACGGCGCAGCCCGCTCACCATCTCACAAGGCCGCAGCCGGCGGCAGTCGACTCGCCAACGGCCGTCGCAGCGACTCCAAACCTCTGTCCAAGTATTTGACGTCTACCGCTTGGATTCAGCACGACTTAGCCCTTTCCTGAAATTTGCACCGATGCGTGCGCACGAGCCTTCCCCGAATCCGGTGGCATGCGGGTACGGGTTGTCTCGTGCAACCTTCAAGCAATGAGCCGGCGGCTCCCCATCGCCGGCAACCCCAGATCAGGAGGCAAAGAAATGCCAGACGATTATGATGACGCGATCGAGTTTGATGTGGCCGACGACGAGGAAGGCCAGGGCTCCGCGGCAGACTACGAGTCGGTGTCGAGTGCCGCAGATTCTGACGGCGATGGCGACAACGACGAGGATGACCGCGGGTATGACGATGACTTCGACGGCGAGGGCAGTGGTGACCTCGTCGAAGAAGGACTTGGCATCGAGACCCATGGTGCGGGCACGCTCGAGTCCGCTCCCGGCTTCGACGAAAACTTCGCGATGACCGAAGGGTTCGGCGCCGAGCAGGTTCCGGTCGATCCGACGCTCAACGCCCTACCCAGGTCGTGCGATCTGGAGTTTGGCGAGTCTCCCGAGAGCGTGTGCGGCCGCGATGATCGCGTGCACGTCACGGCCGTGACGCGCGTGCCGTGGCGCATGGTGTGCCAGCTGATCATCACCCGGCGCGACGGCAGCAAGTCGCGCTGTACGGGCTGGTTCATTTCGCCGCGCACCGTGATGACCGCGGGCCACTGCGTCTACAGCCACTCCGCCGGCGGATGGGCCAAGCAGATCGAGGTCATCCCGGGCATGAACGGCTCGCTTCGTCCCTTCGGCTCCGCCGTGGGCACACGCTTCTACAGCGTCAAGGGTTGGACGAAGAGCCGAAAGCCGGGGTACGACTACGGGTGCATCATCCTGCCCAAGTCCAAACCCCTGGGCAAGCGCACGGGCTGGTTCGGCTTCGCGTCTCTCAAGACCAGTTCGCTTAAAAACCTGCTGGTGAACAACAGCGGGTACGCGGGCGACAAGGCGTTCGGCACGCAGTGGTACAACGCCGGTCGCATCACCCGCGTGACGTCGCGCAGGCTCTACTACATGCTGGATACCTTCGGTGGGCATAGCGGCAGCCCGACCTGGCGCTTCCGCGGCGGAAAGCGCCACGCCGTCGGTATCCACGCATACGGCGGATGCCCGAACAAGTCCACGCGGATCAACAGCAAGGTCTTCAAGAACATGAAGAGCTGGAAGGCGAAGGGTGCCTGACCGCACCACCGGAGCCTGACACGCTGACCCTCCCGCCCCTGGCTTACCGGCCTCGGGCGGGATTTCTAGAGTGGAGCCGCTATGACCACCGCAACGATCATCGACGTCCTGGAATCGTGGCCCCTCGAGCTACGGCTGCGCACACAAGACAACCAGACCCTCCACGTGAGCCTGTCCGAGGACTGCCGCATCACACAAGATGGCCGTGCGCTCGCACCTGGATCGCTCGAGCCCGGGCAGGTCGTCGTCGTGCAGCGCGAGCCGAATGGCGCGATCCGCTCGATCGAGATTCGGTAGGCGAGGGCGGCCCCTCGCCAATCGGGCGTCCCTCAACGCGGCGTCACTGTAGTCTCCACGATCCCGCGAACGTGGGCCCGAAGCGTGATCGTGATGAACGGGTTCTCCGGGTCGTTCGTGCGCCAACGCAGCGGGAACTCGACGTCGCCAGGCGGCCTTCGGTGCAAGTCCAACCGGGCCGTGTCCTCGTAGGTTTCGCCGGGCTGCACTATCACCGTTCCCGGATCTGCGGCCGAGTATCGAGGCACGTAGTGCAACTCGAGCACCTCATCGCCCACGTTCTGGATCGCGACCGTCGTGCTGACGACCCTCGTGTCGAGGTGGGTCCCCAAGTCGATGACGGGGTTGGGCAGGTGCGCGCGGGGGCCCGTTGCGAGCGCCACGCGCGCGCCTTCGGAACCGCTCCCGAGCGCCGGCTCGGGCGGCACACGCGTGCCCTGGGAGGCGCACGCCGTGAAGCCCAGCACGAGCGCGAGCTCGCCGGCGATTATGGCACGCTTCCAGCCCAGACCTCGGATGACCATCAGCATCCCGTGTCGAATTCGTTCTGGAACGCGAGGAAGTCGAACAGCGTCAGCCGGCCATCGCCGTCGAAGTCGGCGGCCAGATCACCCGAATCGAACGCGTTCTGGAACGCGAGGAAGTCAAAAAGTGTGAGCCGGCCATCGCTGTCGAAGTCGGCAGGGCACGATCCAGGAGGGCATCGCCATGTAGCAATCAGCGGCGTCCACACGTCGCCCGAGTCAAAGAAGTTGCCTCCGGCGAATAAGGTCGGTCCCGAGCCATCGTTGTGTGAGGCCAGCGCATTAACCCACTCCCGGCTCGAGCCGAGACCAGATTCAAGCGGCATCCACGCCGATCCATCCCATCGCGCAATGTTGTCGATGGTTTGTGTACCACTCCGGCGCGCATTGCCGGCCGCGTACAACGCGGGGCCCGAGCCGTCATCGTGCACGGCAATTGCGGAAACAGAGCCGTCGATCCCAAGACCGAACGCCGTCCAATCGTCGCCATCCCACGCGGCGATGCCCTGGGCGGCAACACCACCGATGGAGTCAAAGGAGCCACCTACGTAGAGGACCCCGCCGTCGGACACGATCGAAAATGGGTTCGTTGGCGCAGCGCCGCCGACATCCGACCACGTCGAACCGTCCCAGCGAGCGAGGTTCTGGATCGCCGAGCCGTCTCGCGTCATGAATTGTCCGATGAGGAAAAGGGCAGGCCCGCTTCCATCGTCATGGACGATCAGATCTCCCACTGGCCCATCAACGCCCCCGCCCGCGGGCTCCCACTCGGCGCCGTTCCATCGGACAAAGTTCGTCGTCTGGCCTCCCGGCCCCGAGCGAGAAGACGCACCGCCGGCGTACAACGCGGCACCATCGCCTCGATCAAACACCGCGAGCGTTGTAATGCCGCTACCACCCGGGGGCAAGAGACCCACTGGTTCCCACGCTGCGCCGCTCCAACGCGCGACCGCCGACTGCGCGGCACCTTCACGGAGGAAGAAGCTCCCACTAGCGTACAGCACCGGTCCGCTTCCGTCGTCGAAGACCACCAAAGACCTCACCAACGCGGACTCATCGCCGGCCGACAACTCGGTTCCGATGGGTGTCCAGCCTTGGCCGTCCCAGCGCGCCACGTTCCCCGCTTGCTCACCGCCCGCTGCCCAGAATCGACCGGTCGCGTACAACGCCGGGCCCGAGCCATCGTCGAGCTCAACAAGCGTGGTGACGACAGGAGAACCTGTTCCGCCGAGCCAGCGGCCAACGGGCGCCCAGCCACCATCAAACCAGCGCCCAATGCTCTGCAAACCAACGCGGCCAGTCTGAGAGAAGGTGCCGCCGACGTAGAGTGCATCGGTTGCCCCCTCATCCGTGGCCTGAAGGTCAACACCACCGCTCCCGTTCAGTCCCTGCCCGGGCATGTCGCCCGGCATAGGACCCCATTCCTCACCATCCCAAGCGGCCAACCGGAGTTGGTCGACGCCACCGGCTTGGTCAAACAACCCGGTGGCGACCAGCCGCGGCCCCTCACTCGTTCGAATCGATGCCAGATCGAAGACAAGGCCATTCAGCCCCCCACCAACCGCACTCCACTGGACTCCATCCCATCGGGCGATGTTGCTTACCGGCGTGCCGCCGGCTTCGGCAAACCGGCCCGCGGCATACAGCGCTGGTCCGGAGCCATCGTCGTGCCAGCAAACCGCCTGCACGGTGTCACTTGGGAAGAAGCCGATTTGCCCACCGACCGCGGACCACGCGTTCCCATCCCAACTCACAACCCGGCCGATCGGGACATCGTCTACCGAGAGCCAATCCCCACCGATGTATAGAACGCCATCTCGCACAGCGAGCGACTCAACATCGCCGCCGAACATCCCAGCCGCCGCTCCAGCCGCAATCCACTGCGTTCCATCCCACCGAGCAAGACTGCCGATGTTGCGGCCACCCGATCGAAAGAACGAACCCCCCGCATAGATGGCCGGGCCGCTGCCATCATCGAACATGGTTAGTTCCTCAAGATCGCCAATCAGCCCATCGCCAACGGACGACCACGACCGTCCGTCCCACCGTGCGATGCCCAGGACCTCACGATCGCCGATTCGGTCGATGGTGCCACCAACGTACAAGGCTTCGCCCGTTCCGTCATCGAGCACCGCTATCTTTCGAGCTCGTCCACGAATGCGGCTGCCGAGGTCGTCCGAAAGGGCCGTCCAGCGATCACCGTCGAAGCGGGCGATGACGGTCTCGGATATCTGGCCAACGGCGCGGCCCTCCCACCCAACGTAGATCGCCTCGCCCGTCCCATCGTCCCACTGCGCTATCGCTCGGACGGTGCCGGCCACGCCCGGCGTGCCGGATGCATCCTGTGTCCACTCCGGCTCACACGGCTGGGCCCCCACGGGCCGTCCAAAAACGAACACCAGGCCCATCGCGATCACGAGAGGCCAGGAGAAGATCTGGGTATTCGGCATGCGTCCTTCCTCCGCCCATTCGTACGCGGCGAGGACGACCGAGGTTACGAGCGACCGCGGGATCAGAGCATGGCTCGATGTGTCAAACACCACCCGAACGCGCTTCCACGCCCGGAGGTCTTGGCAGTTCCCTCTTCAGCACCCCGCACCAAACAGGTTCAAGAACTCCAGGAAGTCGAACGTGTCCAGGATGCCATCGCCGTTGATATCCGCGGCGGGGTCGCCTCGGCCGAACAAGTCAAGGAACGCCAGGAAGTCGAACACGTCGACCACGCCGAAGGGCGCGCCAAGATCGATCGGGCACGGGGACGCGCACTCGAGGTCAATCGTGTACGCCCGCCCCGAGTCGAACAACGACGTGACGCCGGCAGGATCGTCGTCGGCGTAGGGAGCGGCGACCCACAGGTTGCCACCCTCGAGCGCGACATCGTGGCCGAAGCGCTCGAGATCGCTGCCGGTCGCAGGATAGTGCGTGGCAGCCTCGGTCCATCCTCCAGAACCGTCGGGCTTGAACACCGCAACCGCACCGCTCGATGTGCCCGTCACCGGATCGGCCAAGCCATAGCCGCCCAGCGCGATCGTGAACTCGCTGACCGCCACCGAGAAGCCGATGTGGTCTCCACCATCGGCGTCGGCCGAGCTCAGCTCGTGGCGGTGCGTCCACAGCTCGGTCGCCGCGTCAAACTCGAATACGTGCCCGACGCCAGAGTTGATCACGCCCATCCCGTCGCCATACGGCGCGCCGATCACGAGTGTGTCGCCAAAGCACGCGATGTCGGTGCCGAAGCGGTCGAGGGTCACGGGCATCGGCGCGAACAGCGACAGGTGCTCGGTCCAGAAGTCGCCCGTCCAGCGGAACACGACGACGCGACCGGCCGCCTGGCTCGTGCCCACGGTGTGGTTGGGCGCGCCCACGAAGAGCCACTGGTCCGTGACCTCGATTGCGCGGCCGAACTTCTCGCCGTCTTGGGGCTGCAGCGGAGACAAGATGTCGGGTGCGAGCCAGACCGGGCCCTCGCGCTCGGAGACCCAGACCACACCCGGGCGGATCGCGTCGACGGACATCTCGGGTTGGCCCGCGACGAGCGTGCGCTCGCTCATGCCGACGGCGACGCCAAACGGTGTGATCGGCAGCCCGTCTCGTGGAAGCAACGTGTGGGTCCGCTGCCAGCCATCGAGCGTGCGCTCGAACAGGTACGCGCCGCCGCGCGGCGACACGGGCGTATCGGCCTCGGGCGCACCGACGAGGATGCGATCGCCGAGCATGTCGACCGACCAGCCGAACCAGCCGATGGCGGGATCGACGCCGATGAGGCGATTCAGATCGGCCTCACGCTCCCAGCGGTACGGCTCGACGCGGCGATACACGTACGCCGTGCCGCCCGTGGGATCGGTGCGCGGGGTGCCAAAGGGATCGAGATACTCGATCGCTTCGTAAGGGGCACCGATGACGGCAGCATCGCCCGAAACCGCAATCGAATAGCCCAGCAAGTCGAACGCTTCGCGATCCGGATTGATGACCGTGTCGATGGGCTGGGGGTCGGCCGTGTCCGGGCACTCGACGACCTCGAACGAGTAGTCGAACAGGTCGACCTCGACCGAGCCGCCGCGCTCGGTCAGCGTGCCGTCCTCTGGCGCGGCCACCAGCATCAGGTCGCCAACGAGCATGACGTTCTGCCCATAGCCCGCGGCCGCATCGCCCTGGCGATCGGCGAACCACTGCCAACCCTCGCTGGTGCGGTACACCATCGAGGCGACACCTGCACCCGGCGCACCAGCGATACCAGCACGACCGAGCAGATCGAGCGACGTGCCAAGCCGAGCGCCCGCCGTGGTCGGCAGGCCGGCGATCTCCTCGGGCGCACTCCACGCCCCAGAGAACTCGGCCGTGTAGATTGTGCCCTGATCGGCACCGGTGCCGGGTGCTCCGACGAGCGCGTGATCGCCATCGAACGCGACGGCGTGACCGAAGCGATCGCCGGGCATCGCGAGATCCGCCTCGATCACCTGCGGCGCGCCGGTGAATGGTGCTTCGAGCGCCAACACCGCGCCGGTTTCCATCGCGGCCCCGGGCGCACCGATGAGCAGCCGATCCCCCTCCAAGGAAAGAGCCGCACCAATCTCGGCGCGCCCGGCGAGCGCGTCCCCTCCATCCAGGCGGCGCTGCAGGGTCCAGTCGCTGCCAACACGCCGGTAGATCTCAACGAATCCGCTCGCCTCGGCAGCCCCTCCACGGCCCTCGGGTGCGGCGACCGCCATCCACTCGCCATCCATCGCGACCGTGGCACCGTACCGGGCGTCGGCCTCAACACCGTCGGGCCGCAGCGAACGCACCAGCGTCCACTCGCCCGCGATGTTCTGGTAGACGTGCGCCGATCCCTCTGCCAGGTCACCGTCCATCGGCGCGCCGACCACGGCCCACACGCCATCGACATCAACGGCGGCCCCGAAGTCAGCCGTCGCCGACACGTCGGGCGCCTGGATGCGAGACTCGGGCGCCCAGTCGCGGCCCTGCTTGGTGTAGGTAAACACCATACCGCCAGGCTTGTCGCAGCGCTCACCACCGGGCACACCGACGAACAGCCGCTCTTCGGTCGCCGCAAAGGAGGTGCCCATGCGCCCGTTCGGTGTTGCAAACCCAACCGAGATGCGCTCGCCGGTGAGCCAGCCCCCCAGCGGGTTGCGGTCCCACGTGTATACCACGCCCGCGTTGGGCCCAGCATCGTCGTCGCCCGGCGCCGCGACGGCGATGGTGTCCGAACTCAGAGTGACCCGATCGCCCAGGCGATCCCCGGCATCCAGCGGCCAGTCGAAGGCCGGTGTCTCGTCTTGATACTCGCTCCTCGTCGTCACGCGATCCCAGAGCTGGAACGAACCAGCGTCGGCACCGGCGGAGTCGAAGTCCGGGTACCCAAGCAGCGCGTACGTAAAGTGCGCATCGACCCGGTCGACCGTCCCGCCCGGGATCGCAAAGAGCAAATCGATGTCGTACAGCGGCGTGCTCGTGTCCATGAGCATGGCCGCCGTATTGCCTGCATACACGGCAGCGGTCGTTCCAAGACCGACCTGCGTGCCGAAGACCGCGTCGCCGCCCACCGTCAGGGACTTGCCGCCCATCGACGCCCAGCCGTCACGCTCGACGTACCGGTACACGTGGCCGCGCCCACCTGAAGAGGCCATGAGCCCCGGCGCACCGATGGCGACCTCCGCCCCGTGCCACTGCTCGACCACGTCGACGGCCGAGCCGAACTCCGCCGCGATGGGATCGCGAGCCGGGTTGTCGAAGCGGCGCACGAGATCCCAGGTCGAACCCGTCCGGCGGTAGACGAAGGCCGCGCCCTCTCCATCCCTCGGGTTCGTCGCGGTCGATCCGCTATTGAAGTTGGGCGCTCCGACGATGATGGTGTCGCCGTCGATGGCGACCGCCTCACCGTAGAAGTCCCAGAAGCCCGGCTCGTCGGCACGCAGCTCGGACTCGAGCACCCACTGCCGATCGATGCGGCGGTAGACCAATGCCCGGCCCTCGAACGACCGGAACCCAGGAGCATCGCCGATGACGAGCGTGTCGCCCGAGATCGCGGCCGACACCGGATGCTGATACAGGATCGGGTCGATCCCCGCCTCGATGACCCACGAGCCGTCGGCCTCCTGCCGGTACACGCGCAGCGGCGCGTCGGTCTCGCACGCGGCCCCCTGCTCGAACACACGCACCAGAAGCAGGTTGTCGCGGTCGTCCTCGGTCGTGCCGAAGACGGTCATCGACTCGTTGCCGAAGCCGTGGTGCGGCAGCAGCCGGTCGAATGGGGAGACGCTCAGGTCGATCTCAACCTGCGCCTGCGCGGGCGTCGCGGCGATGCCCACAGCGGCCAGGATGGTCAAGACTCGGGAGGCAGTAACAGCCAACGGAACTCGCATGGGGAGCACCTCGGTGGGTAGGGAGGATTGCATATGGGCGTGCGCCAACGCACGTCCCTATCCGAGGTCGCGGCATCCCGCGGATCGCTATGACACCGAAATCGAGAAAATCTCAGCCCTGGCCGCCGAGGCGATCCCGCAAGGCTCGGGCCTGCTGGAGCATCGGGTCGTCCTCGGTAAAGCCGCCCATCGACTCGAGGACCGTGGCGATCCGCTCACGAGCTTCGGCGTCTCGCCCCTCGGCGGCGAGCGCCACCGCGTCCACGACCGCGATCATGATCTCCAATTCCGCAGCGGATGAACCTTCGAGGCCTGAGGCATCGATCTCCGCCAGGATCGACCGGGCGTTGTCGGGCGCGCCAGCGAGCGCCAACACGAGCGCCCGCCGGGCCAGCAGCACGTTGGGCAGGTACGCCTGGGATCCTCGCTCCGCGCCGGTCGCCTCCGCGAGCAGCTGGTACTGGCGCTGCGCCTCGTCCCAATCCTGCACACCCATGCAAGCCTCGGCCAGATTCTGTCTTGCCGTGATGAGCAGCCGGTGGTGGCCCACGAGCGTCCGGTCGTAGACGGTGACCGCTCGCGCAAACGCCTCTCGCGCCGACGCCGGATCGCCCGCACCCATGTGCGCACGCCCGGTGTCGTTGAGCAGGATCAGTGTCGATGGGTGCTCCGGACCGTGGAGGTCTTCATACCTCGCGAGCAAGCCACCGAACACCGCGAGCGCACGATCGAATTCGCCCACACGCGAGGCAATCTGGCCCTCGAGCCGCTCGATGTACAGCGTGACCGGATTCGATTCGCCGAGCGCCTCCCGTGACAACGGCCCGATGCGATCGATGATCGCCAAGGCCTCATCCTCGCGACCGATGCGGGACCGCAGCGTCGCCGTGTTCGCCCACACGCCCAGCGTGATGCGGTGCGACGACCCGAACACCTCGTCCATGCGCGGCCCAAGGTCAGAAAACTCGGCCTCACCCTCCTCAAAACGTCTGTTCTCCACGAGCACGCCGGCCAGGTTCTGCTGGGTGACCAGTGTGACCGCGTGGTTGGCCGATCGCTGCGCTCGCTGACGGCCGAGGAGATCACGCAACAGTTCGATCGCCGCGTCGGGATCTCCCGTCGAGTTCAATGTCCATGCGAGCCCGTTCTCCACCTCGTGCGTGTGCCCATGATCGGGACCGAACACACGCTGCGCTCGCTCGCGTACCGCACGCAACAACGCGAGTGCGTCATCGAGCTTCCCCAACCGGCGATAGATCAACGCCAGCCAACCCTCGGCTCGGATCAACCGCGGATCATCCTCGCCCACCTGCGGCCGCAACGCCGCGACCACGCTCTCCAGCTCGGCCTCGCCCTCATCGAACCGCTGGGCCATGAGGTACGCCTCGCCGACCTCCGCTCGCGCCGCCAGCGTGTCGGGGTGGTCGGCACCAAGGCTGGAAGCCCGAAGCGCAACCGTGCGACCGAGCGCTTCGAGGGATTCTTCGTGCTGATCGATCCGCGAGTGCGAACGACCGAGCGCACGCCAGAGTGCGGCCGATACCTTGGGCTCGGACTCCAGCCGCCCACCGGGAGCCGTCGCCCGGAGCAACTCCTCGCCCGAGACCTCGAGGACCTCACGCATGGACACATCGCGGCCCTCGCCCACACGCGTCGACGGAACCACGGCACCCAAGACGTCATCGGTCAGGAACGCACCAACCGCCTCGGCGACGGCCCGCTGGCGATCGGCTTCCTCCGCGCGCAGTTCAGCGAGCCTCGAGTTCTGCACCGAGAGATAGAACCCCACGCTTGTGGTCGCGAGCCCAACGACAAGAACGCAAAGCGCCGCAACAGCCGCCGCCACCGCCGCCGTGTGGCGCGAAGCAAACTTGCGCGCGCGATACGCGGCACTCGGCGGCGCCGCCTCGATCGGCCGAGACGCCAGCCAGCGACGCAAGTCGTCGCCCATCGCCGCAGCCGACGCATACCGACGCTCGGGCTCGATCGAGAGCGCCGTGCCACAGATCCACTCCAACTCGCCGCGGAGCCTCGACGAAAGCTGCGTCGAAGTCACCCCCCGTGCAGTGGCCAGCTCCGTCACTCGCGGAGCGTCCATGCCCTCGATTGTCTTCGCCATCGCCGGAAGCGGCCGTTCCTGACGCCGACGCCAGACCGCCGAAGGCGTCGATCCGGAGAATTCCGACGCGTCCACCGGCGTTGTACCGCACAGCAGCTCGTACAACATCACGCCCAGCGCGAAGATATCCGTCCGTGCATCGACCGCGTCGCCCAGCGACTGCTCGAGCGACATGTACTGCGGCGTGCCCACAACCACACCGGCATGTGTAAGACCATCGCCTTGCGCGATGGGGTCGAGCAGCTTCGCAATGCCGAAATCGATCACACGAGGCAGAGACTCGGCCGCATCCGAACGCGGCGCGCTCGGTACGAGCACGTTGCGCGGCTTGAGATCACGATGCAGGACGCCCTTGGTGTGCGCATGTTGAACCGCATCGCACACCCGCGCGAGCAACCCCGCCCGCTCTCGGAGCGCGAGCGCATGCCGATCGCAGAACGAGGTGATCGGCTCACCGTCGATGTACTCCATCACGAGATACGGCTGTACCCCAGCATCACCGAGGCTCTCCACCCCCGCCTCGATCAGCCGTGCGATGCCGGGATGCTCCATCCTCGCGAGCGCTCGCTGCTCAAGGTCGAACCGTGCGCCGAACCCGCCCGATGAACCACCACCGAACGCCGATCCAAACTCCGGTCGCAGTAGCTTGACGGCAACCGTGCGTGGCGTCGGCTCGTCCTGTTGCGCAAGCCAGACCGCACCCCACGCCCCCTCGCCGATCGGTTCGCGAAGCGTGAAGCGCCCAATGCGCCGTGGAGCGGTCCGAGGCTCGCTCATCCGTAAGAACCGCCCGGCGCTCGCATGCGACTCGAGCAACGCCATCACCTGGCGACGCACGCCCTCATCGCCTCCACACGCGGCCGCGATCGCTCCCGCGCGCTCGCCCTCGGGCAATTCCAGCACATCAAGGAACACTTCTTTCGCTCGGTCAGATGCCCGCTCGCTCATGCTTGGGCTTCCAGAATCTGGAATAGCCGAGCCCGCGCGAACGACCAGCGACGCATCACCGTGCGCTCGGCCACCCCAAGCAGGTGCGCAGCTTCCTTGGCCGTGAGACCGCCAAAGAACCGCAGGCGAACAATCTGGGCGGCCTCTTCATCCTCGCTCTCGAGCACGGTGAGCGCCTGATCGATCGCGATGACAACATCCGGCGAGTCGTCCCGTGCCAGTTCGCCGATGTCCGCGGGCAGGCGGCCGAGATCAATCGGCGTGCGCCCACCACCACGCCGCTCCGCCGCCTGGGCTCTTGCGTGATCTACCAGCACACGACGCATGGCCTGCGCCGCCGCCGCAAAGAAGTACCCTCGATCTCGCGCCGACTCCATCGCACCACTGCGTTCCGTGGTCGACATCAGCTTCAAGAACGCCTCGTGAACCAAAGCCGTCGCCCCAAGCGTGTGGTCGGCATCCTCCGAACGCATCAAGCCCGCCGCCAGCGACCGGAGCTGCGTGTACACCACGGGGAACAGATCGCCCGCGGGGTCATCGAGCGATGTCCAATTCCGGAGGATGCGCGTGACATCCGCGGCAGGCTGTTCCGACGGTTCCATTGTGCAGATTCTTGGCATCTGGACAGGGTGGCGAACACGCGACCCCAGCTCGAAACTCAGCCCGATCCGCCAACCCTGACGCCGGCCTCCAGAAGGGCCTCGCGCACCGACCTCGCAAGGCCGAACGCGCCGGCCGTGTCCCCGTGCACGCACAGCGTATCGAAACGCCCGCTCCGCGACAGAGCCATGGCCTGCGCGCCCACTTCGGCTGGAACCGTGAAGACCGCACCCAGCTCGCCCCGCGGGATGAGCCCGCCGTCGGCGGTGTACCCACGATCGATGAAGCCCTCGCGCGCGACATCCAGATCGAGCTCGAGCCAGCGATCCAAGCCCGGCGTCTCGGGCAGGCCAACGAAGGTCAGCCTGGCAAACGGGTCCCCCGTCACCTCGGCCACCGCATCGAGGCAGCCACGCGCGACCGCTTCGGCGGCATCGGCATCTCCCATCGCCCGGTGATAGAGCGCCCCATGCGGCTTAGCGTGCGCGAGCGTCAGGCCCTGCTGTGCGGCAAGCCGCGCCAGCCGACGCACCTGCTCTCGACACAACGCATAGATCACACCCACATCGAAGCCAAGCTCGACACGGCCGAACCCCTCAGCATCGGCGTATCCAGGATGGGCCCCGAGCCCTACACCACGATCCGCACCGCGTGTGAGCATCGCGCGCATGAGTGTTTCGCTGCCAGCATGTCCGCCGCACGCGATATTGACCGACGACACGACGGTGAGCAATTCAAGATCGCTTTCAAGGAGGTCATCACGCTCACCCACGTCGGCGTTGAGATCGATCGCGGGCCCGAGCAAGCCGGACGGCTCTTGGCTGGCAGGATCCATGGTTCAGTTTATCCGAGCAAGGAGATCGTGCTGCGTGCGCACAATCTCGATCGCCTCCTCACGCGACACAACCTCGAATCGCACCCATTGGCCGGGCACGAGCTGCCCCACCGCCGGCAGATCGGCCGCGATGATCGTCCCCACGGTCGGATAGCCGCCAGTGGTCGGGCCGTCAGGGCCAAGGATGACCAGTTCATCGGGCGACGGCATCTGGATGGTCCCGTGCAGCACACCGCGGCTGCGACCCGCCGTGATCGGTTCCCGGATCGCGCTCGCAGAGTTCGCAAGCCGGATACCAACACGGTCACTCGAACGTAGTACCCGCATCACACCGGTCGGCATCTGGGCTTCCGCACCATCCGTCACCACTCGCAGCACACGCCGGCCGATCTCGTACTGCAAACCGGCCCGAATCGCCATCGTCACCGGCCTTGGCCTGCCACCGCCGTCTCCAACAGGCAGCACGTCACCCACACGAAGCGCGCGACCATCCAGCCCACCGATCCCCGCACCCAGCAGCGTCGCCCGGGACCCAAGCACCGGCGGGACATCGATGCCCCCCGCCAGCGCCACGTACGCCCGGCACAAACCAGACTCTGGCGTCACCACGATCGCCTGTCCAGCGTCGAACTCGATCGCTTCGAACGCACGCCCTCCGGCATTGATGGCTACACGGCACGCGCGCTCGGCTTCGAACAGGGCGGAACCCAAAGCCACTTCCACACCCGCCGCGTCTGCGTCGTTGCCCACCACAAGGTTCGCAAGCCGTAACGACAGCCCGTCCGCCGCACCACTCGCCGGCACGCCCTCGTGCGCATACCCCGGCCGACCGAGATCCTGTACCGTCGCGAGCCCGCTTACCTTCGTGACGCGCAGACTCACCGCTCGATCTCCCCAGCGGTGACGGCCCGGAACCGCACGACATCACCGGCCTGTAGCAACGCCGGGCTGTCACGACTCGTATCGAAAAGCCGCATGCTCGTTCGACCGATCACGCGCCACCCACCCGGCCCTGGTAGCGCGTACGCCCCCGAGTACGGGCCGGCAATCCCGACACTCCCGGCGTCCACTCGAGCCCGCGGCGACGAAAGCCGAGACACGTGCAAGCGCTCCGGCAGCCCCGAGAGATACCCAAATCCGGGCGCAAATCCGAGAAACGCGACGGTGAATCTCGTGGACGTGTGCAGTCCGACAACCTCGTCGACCGCCATCCCCGCCTGACGCGCCACCGAATCGAGATCGAGACCAAACGGCGGGTCGTAACACACTGGGATCTCGTGCACCACAGGCGGTGCAGGAGCCCGTGCCGAGAGACCATCAATCTGGGCATCCATCGACTCCAGCGAGACGCTGGCGAGCGGGTCAAGCCTGGCATACGCGGCAGACTCGGTCGCCGCGGCATCGATCACACCGTCCATCGTGCGCAAGGCATCCGCGATCACCGCGGGCGATGCCGGGCCGCAGACCCGCAGGCTCCGTTCGCTCGTCCACTGGTACTCAAACTCGCTGGCCACGGCCAAGAGTAGAAGCCGCAACAGATCGGGCTATATCAGCCAATCTTGACTCGCTCGGCCAGGAGATCCTGGGGCATGGCCTTCCGGCGAGACCGCTTGCGAGCACTCTGCTTACCCGCCAGCTGCCCATACTGGCGGAGCTGCTCGACCACGGCCTTGCCATCCAGCAGGCGGATGGAACCGTTGTGCAACTCGACCAACGCCGTGCAGCTCTCAACCCAATCACCGCAGTTGTAGTACATCATGCTGCTATGGCGCGAGTCCTCGCGGATCTCGGCCTTGTGGATGTGCCCACAGACGACGCCGTCGTAGCCCTTGGACTGCGCCTCATCGACAAGCGCTTCCTCGAACTTACTGATGTACGTGCAGGCGCTCTTGACCTTCAGCTTCAAGAATTGGCTGAGGCTCCAGTAGTTCAAGCCCAGCAGCTTTCGCACGCGGTTGTACTGCCGATTGATCCGAAGCAACACCTCGTAGCTAGCCGAGCCAAGCATCGACAACGCCTTCGCATGCTTGACCACCATGTCGAACTGGTCGCCGTGGCTAATGAATAGGCGTCGGCCGTCGGCGGTCACATGCTCAGCATCGAGCACGAGCTCGACACCTCCAAAATTGAGCCCGGCGTACTGGCGCGCATGCTCGTCGTGGTTGCCGGGGATGTAGACTACCCTGGTGCCCTTGCGGGCCATCTTCAGTATCCGGCTGATCACGCGGTTGTGCTTGCCGGGCCAGTACCACTTGCTCTTAAGGCGCCACATGTCGATGACATCGCCGACGAGATACAGCGTCTCGCACCGCACGCACTTGAGGAACGCGCTGAGCTCCCTCGCCTGGCAGCCGTTGCTGCCGAGGTGAAGATCGCTCAGGAACAGCGTGCGGTACCGCAGATCGAGCCGCTCCGCGCCGGTCTTTTCGTCGCGAACGACGCCCGGCTCGGTCCAGATCGCCCGAGACTCATCGGTATTGGGATCGATGGCTCCGTCGGTGGCCTGCATGCCAGTATTCTTCGGCAGGCACTGCCGCTCGGGACCGCGAAGACCCGTGGAATTGCGTGAATGTTTGTTTAAGGGAGGCTCGATGCGGGAGCTGGAATGCGGATCCGCAGCAACTCCGCCGCCCGATCAACCGCCGCCCGCCACGCGTCAACGTCCGGTATCCGGCCCTGATGCAGCAGGTGGTCCCGATCGCGGATCACCTCGTACACCGCGTTCTGCGCCGCATCCAGGCGTGCCTCGAACGGCGCCAGCCCAACGACCTCGACCAGCGCCGCCAGATCGGAGAGCGCCGCGGCATCAGACGGCTTCGTCCGAAGCCGTGCCGCGGCTCGCGCGAGAGCCGTCTCCGCAACGTACCCAAGCATCGATCGGTCGAGCTCTACACCGGCCTGCTCGGCTCGATCGAGCAGCTGCTGGATCAGCTTCGCATCGGTAGGCTCGGCCCGCAAGCCGCGCACCAGGTCGGCATTCAGCACAAGCTCCACCGGGAAGTACAGCGCCCGCGGCGCCGGCACGTGTAACGCGTGCAGGAAGTGGAGCAGCGGTGCCTGATCGTCGTGCATGCGGCGGTACGTCGACTCCGCGCTATCGAGCGCCCCTTGCAAGACCTGCTCTGCCACACGACGCTGCTCATCCTTGAAGAGCGAAGCCAGCGAAAATGTCGAGCTGCCAAAATCACGCTCGATCAGCTGGAGCAGCTTGCCATACTGCGCCTTGTTGAACGCCTCCCGCGCCTCATCGAGGAACGCGTGCATCGCTTCGTCGCTCACATCGAGCCCGGCGCCACCGGTGATGATGTGGTCGGCCAGATGCAGCACGGCGTACGTCACACGCTGGCTGTTCAGGCTCAGCTTGCTGGTCAGCGTGGCCCGGCCAACACGCAACCGCGTCCGGCCGGCGTTCAGGTCGTGTCGCTCCTCGCTGCGGACGTCGTAGCAATACACCTCGTCCTGGTCCTCGGTGTCCTCGAATAGCGAGATCACCGCGTAATGCTCAGCCATCTTCAGCAGGTCGACCTTCGCCGGCCGGACCATGTTCATGTACACCTGCCGACCATCGCCGTGCTCGGGCAGATTGCTCTGGGCCTTGCTCAGCCGCTCGAGGAACCCCTCCTCGAACGACTCCTCGAACAATCCCTCGGCGATCTGGATCACACGGCCAGCATACTGCAGGATCTGCACCGTCTCGATACCAGTGAGCTCATCGAAGAACCAGCCACAGCTGGTATACATCAGCATCGCGTTCCGCTGCATCTCGAGCAAACGGAGGATGCGCGTGTAGTCGAGCGGCCCGTCGTGCGGCCCGGCGTGGTGCTCGATGAAGTTGACCACCGGCTCCCGAGACCGATCAAGGATGACGTTGATGTAGTCATCTCGCGCCGCCCAAGGATCGATGAGGATCTTGCCAGCCTCACGCTCAAACCGACCAGTCAACTCATCGCGAAGCCAGTCCATCGACTCGCGCAAGGGCGCCCGCCAGGCCTGATTCCAGCCTGGATTCCCACCCGAATTGCAACCGCAGTCGTTGCGCCAACGCTCCACGCCGTGGATACAGCTCCACGACGAATTCTCAATGATCTCGGCCTCCCACTCCGGCGGGTGCAGGTCGAGGTACCGGCCGTAGTTGACCAGTTGGGCCTCGCCCCCATCCACGATGTGGCGAATCGCGTAGGACAGCGCCATGTCCCCATACGGGTGATGGTGCCCATAGCTCTCGCCATCGGTCGCGATGTGCACGAGCTGCGGCTCATCACGCCCGTCAAAGCCATCGAACAACCTTCGGGCAAAATGCTCTCCGTTGCCCAGCAGCCGCTCGAATGCGACCGCCTGCGACAGCGGCCCGTCATAGAAAAAGAGCGCGATCGATCGACCGTCGGGAAGCTTGCATAGATACGGCCGACGGGGATCGATGCCGTGCTGCGTCGCGTCGATCCACTCCTCGGTGCCGATGCGCCGGAAACGCTTGGCCTGCCGCGGCGCGAGGATCGTGAACGCGATGCGCTGCTTGGCAAGCTCGTCGAGCGTATCGGTGTTCGCCGCCGTCTCAGGCAGCCACATGCCCTCTGGCCGGCGCCCAAAACGGCTCTCGAAGTCGCGGATGCCCCATAGCACCTGGGTCCGACGATCGCGCTCGTTGGCCAGCGGCATGATCATGTGGTTGTACGCCTGGGCGATGGCCGATCCATGCCCGGCGTTCAGGTCGATGCTGTGTCGATCCGCCGCGATGATCGCCGCATACGCCTCGGGCGCATGGTCTTCAAGCCACGAGAGCAGCGTCGGCCCAAAGTTGAAGCTCATGTGCGCGTAGTTGTTGTTGATCCGCTCGATCCAGCCCTCGGAGTCCAGGATCCGTGCCTGACCGTTCGGCTGGTAGCACTCGGCCGTGATCCGCTCGTTCCAGTCGTGATACGGGTACGCCGAGTCCTGCACCTCGACGCGCTCGAGCCACGGGTTCTCGCGCGGCGGCTGGTAGAAGTGGCCGTGGATGCAAACGTAGCGGTTCATGGGGCGACGGCTCCCGGCGTCTCGGCCACAACGTGCGCAAAGTGTCGCACACGCGACGCGATGCTATCACCAGCCATCATCCCTTCAAGCCGAGCTCGAAGCGGCCTTCGCCAACACGGGTATCCCGCCTGGACGCCCGGTATGTTCTGCGGCTCCGTCTCGCCCAAGAGGTCATCAAGCGACACCATCACCACCGAGGAAGACGATCGGCACAGCCTTTCCATGAGCGCATCAAACGCCTCGTGCGAACCCGATCGGTCAGGATCGACCGCGAGCGACTTCGCCAGCTTCTGAACCTCTTCGCGCCGAGCGCGAAGATCACGCCGAGCCGCCGAACGATCGACAAGCCCCAGCGACTCGCGCAGCTCGATGTCCCGCCCCGCGAGATACCCGGCAAACGTCGGCATGTCGTGGGTGTTTGCGGACGCGATGAGATCGGGCTTGCCCACCTCCGGCGACACCACCTGCGCCCCCCCGTCATACTGGGCCGCCGTCATGCCAAGCAAGTTGCGCTCGATCATCGCCTCGTCGACCTCCGGCGGCACCGTACCCAGGTTCTCACCGATGAACGTGGCGTTGTACTCGTGCGACAGATCGGCCAGCGCGTCGAGCGCCCCCGCCGCGTCGTACTGCACGTACACGCCGTCGTCCGCCGAGTGACCATCGGGGATCCAGTACAGCCGCCACAGCCCCATGACATGATCGAGCCGCAGCGTGCTCGCGTATCGCAGATGCCGACGCGTCGCCTCGATCAGTTCCGCATGCCCCGACTCGCGAGCCTTCTCGGGCAAGAGCGGCGGAAAGCCCCAGACTTGCCCCTCGGGGAAGTACGCGTCCGGCGGCGCTCCAACCGCCATGCCCTTCGCGTACAGATTGGGCCGTCGCGCAACATCGAAGCCGTCGGCGATCACGCCCACCGGCAGATCGAGATACATGCCACAACCAGCCGCCTCGGCACGCCGACGCACGCTCGAGAGCTGCTCGTGCATCAGCATCTGACCATACAGATACATCTTCTCGGCCGACGCATCGCCTTCATCGATCGCACGCCAACGGGCATACTCGGCGACCAGCGGATCACCCTTGGCAAACGACGCGATCGCTGATGCGTCCGCTGAAGCCGCTTCGCGCTCCAGCACTCGTCGCTTGAGCGCCCAGATCGCCGAATAGTCGATGAGATCCGTCGAGTTCAACCGCTCGACCTCACGACGCTCGCCTTCGGTCATCGCGCCCGAAAGATCCAAGTAGAACTCCCCAAACACGCTCCGGCTGACCGGCGCGTACGGGCATCCGTCTTCAGGCGACGCATGCCGACCAGCGAGCAGCGGCAGCGTGCTGACCAACGATGCCCCCAGCCCGCCGGCCCACTCGCAGAGTCGTGCGAGGTCTTCGAGATCACCGGCCCCACCGCTCCGATCGCTTCGTAACGCGTACAGCGGCGCGAAGATCCCAAGAGCTCGGTGTTCACCCCGCCAGAACGCCCGTGACGCGCCGCCCTCCGCCGGCTCCAGGCGTTGCGCATCCGCCGTGCCTTCGATGTCAACGCCGAGTGCGCGAAGCACAGCAACGATCGCCTTCTCGCTCGGATAGCACCGAACCCCCATGCCGTTCTCATGCTCGGTGAGCAAGCCATGAGAACGGGCTAGACGCAGCAATGATGGATCGCGCCGATCGTCGGCTCGGATACTCATCACGATGGCTCGAACCGAAGCACGATCACCGAGAGCGGCGGCAGCGTCAGGCCCAGGCTGAACGGCCGGCCGTGGAACGGCACGCCCTGAGCCTCCACACCGCCCAGGTTGCCGACGCCCGAACCACCAAAACACTCGGCGTCGGTGTTCAACGCCTCGCTCCAGAATCCACCGCGCGGAACACCAACCCGATAGTTGTCTCGGACAACCGGCGTGAAGTTAGCCACGACCAGCACAGTGCCGCCTGCAACACGACCATGCCGAAGGAACGCGACCACCGTGCTCTCCGAGTCGGTGCAGTCGACCCACTCGAAGCCCTCGGGGTCGCAGTCGTGTTCGTGCAGCGCCGGCTCGCGCTTGTACAGGTCATTCAGCGTGCCAACGAGCGCCGCGATGCCCGCATGGCCCGGCACGTCCTCAAGATGCCATTCCACGCTCGAGTCGTGGTCCCACTCGGGCACCTGCGCCAACTCGCCGCCCATGAACAGCAGCTTCTTGCCCGGCTGGGTCCACTGCAACCCATACAGCATCCGCAGGTTCGCCAGCCGCTGCCAGTCGTCGCCGGGCATGCGATCGAGCAGGCTGCCCTTGCCGTGTACCACCTCGTCGTGGCTGAGCGGCATGATGTAGTTCTCGCTGAACTGGTACACCGCGCGAAAACTAATCTCGTTGTGGTGGTACTTGCGATGGATCGGCTCGCGCTCCAGATATCGAAGCGTGTCGTGCATCCAACCCATGTCCCACTTGTACCCGAACCCAAGGCCGCCAAGGTGCGCCGGCCGGGAAACACCGGGCCACGCCGTCGATTCCTCGGCGAACGTCACAATGTCGGGAAACGCGCCATAGAGCGTCGTGTTCAGCTGACGCAGGAAATCTATCGCTTCGAGGTTCTCTCGCCCGCCGAAGCGGTTGGGCACCCACTCGCCTTCCTTCCTTGAGTAATCGCGATACAGCATCGACGCGACCGCATCAACTCGGATGCCGTCGACGTGGTACTTGTCGAGCCAGAACATCGCGCTCGAGATCAGGAAGCTGCGCACCTCGTGGCGCCCATAATTGAAGATCATCGACTTCCAATCGGGATGGAAGCCCTCACGAGGGTCGGCGTGCTCGAAGAGGTGCGTGCCGTCGAACAGCGCAAGCCCGTGCGCATCGGCCGGGAAGTGGCTGGGCACCCAATCCAGGATCACGCCGATGCCGCCCTGGTGCAGCGTGTCCACCAAGAACATGAAGTCCTGCGGCGTGCCATACCGGCTCGTGGGCGCGAAGTACCCGGTCGTCTGGTAGCCCCAGCTCTTGTACAGCGGGTGCTCCATCACCGGCATCAGCTCGACGTGCGTGAAGCCGAGCCGGTTGCAGTACTCGGCCAGCCGCGGCGCCATCTCGCGGTAGTTCAGGCTGCGGAAGCCATCCTCGGGCACGCGTCGCCATGAGCCGAGATGCAGCTCGTAGATGCTCATCGGCCGGTCGACGCCGTGCCGTTGGCCGCGCGTGCGCATCCAGTCGGTGTCGCTCCACTCGTAGTCCAGGCCGTGCACGATCGAAGCCGTGCACGGCGGCTGCTCCTGGCGAAATCCAAACGGATCGGTCTTCTCCAGCCGGCGACCGCCGGCGTGAGAGTCGATGACGTACTTGTAGTGCGCACCATCGCGCGCATTGGGCGCAATCCCCACCCAAAGGCCACTGCTGCCAACCGGCGACAGCCGATCGGCGTCGGGCGACCAAAAGTTCCAGTCCCCCACCACCGACACCGCGCGCGCGTTGGGCGCCCAGACACCAAACCGCACGCCCTCGCCGCCGGGAAGCGGGTGCGCACCGAGCTTCTCATACAGGTGCGCGTGCGTGCCCTCGTTGAACCAATACTGGTCGTCCGCGGAAATCAGGCCCGGATCGTTCGCATGTGGCTGGCCTGGCGGATGGCCAAAGGCCTGCTGGGCGTTGGGCGGCGGCATCAACAGATGGTTGGTCACGTCTGGGCTCCCTGCGGCCGGCCAGCCGCCGTGATCCAGATCGACCGAAAACCCGCGCCCATCCAGCGGAAAAGCGGCCCTAGCAGCCCCTCAACCGGCAATCCGGGTCAGTCGAGCCCGCGTTCGCGCTTCAACTCGGCCTCGGCCGCCAGCCAGTCGCCAACCGGGTCACTCGGCTGGTCCTTTCGGGCCAGATACCGCTCGTACGCCCGCGCACGAATCTCATCGTGAGTCGGCACGCCACCCCACGCCGAGGCGGGGTGCGGCTGGGGATGGAGCGGGTCGGCGGACGGACGGGATTCGTGCTTCGCAAGTCCCTGATCCAGCAACTGCTTAGCCGCAGCCGCAGGCTTCTTCGGTTCGGCAAACTGCACCGGCCGGGCCGCGCCAGCGCCCGCTTTCATCAGGACACTCGACGGGGTTGGCGTCGTCGGCGACATCGGCCTGAGCACCGAGTCGGGCACCCGATTCGTGCCCGTGTGATCACGGCGCGACGCCGTAAAGACCGAGTACGCGTGCTGCTTCAACGCTGCGGCATTCGAGCCCACCACGGCCCACCTCCATGCCTGTGTTTCACGAGCGGCTCGCGTCCCCGAT
>CALCCF010000030.1 GCA_937899905.1 uncultured Phycisphaeraceae bacterium | reverse complement strand
CGTCGGGGTCGCGGCGGCGTCTGACGGGCGCGAGGCGGTGGTGGTCGCGGGGGTCGCCAGCGTGTCGCTCGCGGGTACGACCTGGAGACTGAGGTCGAGATCGACCTCAGGGACGTGCTGACCGGCACCGAGCGCGACGTCGAATTTACCCGGCTCGATGTGTGCGAAGTCTGTGGTGGTACGGGCGCCAAGGCTGGTACGGAGCCGGAGACCTGCCCTACGTGTGGCGGTCGGGGCAAGGTGCAGCAAGCCGGTATGGGCGGCATGTTCCGTATGGTCACGGTCTGCCCGACCTGCCGTGGGCGCGGCACGATCATCAAGGAGCACTGCCCCGCGTGTAAGGGCAAGGGCCGCGTGCCGCGTAAGCGTGTGCTCAGCGTGAAGATCCCCGCGGGCATCCACGAGGGCCAGGCCGTGCGTGTGCAGGGCGAGGGCGAGCCGCCGCCGCTCGAGGCATCGCCAACCGGCGCGGGCGTGAGAGGCGATCTGCACGTCGTCGTGCGTGTCAAAGAGCACGACATCTTCAAGCGTGACGGCGACCATCTCTTAATGGAGTTGCCCATTGGCTTCACGCAAGCGGCGTTGGGCACCGAGATGGATGTGCCCACGCTGACCGGCAAGGTGACGCAGACCATCCCCCGCGGCACGCAGCACGGCACGCTCTTCCGCCTGCACGGCGAGGGCCTGCCCAACCTGCGGAGCGGCAAGCGTGGTGATCTCATTCTCGTCACGCGCGTCGAGATCCCCAAGAAGCTCAGCGAGAAGCAGGAGAAGCTGCTGCGCGAGTTTGCCGAGACCGAAGACCAGAGCGTGATGCCCGAGAGCCACGGCTTCCTGAAGAAGATCCGCGACCTGTTCTGATTGCCAGCGCGCACACGCGAGGACGGACACGATGGCCGAGCACGAACACGAGACAGTCGATCACGATCAGGCCGGCGACGGGCCGCCCGAGAGCTTCGGTGACATCATCCGCGACGAGGCGGGCAACCTCGACGCCGACGATGCGCAGGTGTACTTCGAGAAGCTCGAGGCCGATCTCGCGGAGATGGAGAACCGCTGGAAGACGTCGATGGCCGACTTCCAGAACTTCCAGCGTCGGGCGGCTGGCAACGAGACCGAGGCCCGTGCACGCGGTGTACGAGATGTGTGCGAGTCGATGCTCGGGGCGCTCGACAGCTTCGATCTCGCGCTCACGCAAGACCCGGCCTCGCTCACCGTCGAGCAGCTCTTCGGCGCGATCGAGACGATCCGGGCCGAGGCGCTCAAGGCCATGGCGCGCCAGGGCGTCCTACCCATCCAGCCCGAGGTCGGCGAGCCGTTCAATCCTGGCCACCATGAAGCGGTCATGCAGCAAGCGGCCGAGGGTGTGGGGCCAGGCTGCGTGGCGCAAGTGTTCCAGGCCGGGTACGCCATGGGCGAGCGGGTGCTGCGCCCGGCGAAGGTCGTCGTCACGCCCGGCGAAGGTTGAGTTTGTAGGAGCGCACTGTGCCGACTTACGACTACCGATGCAATGCCTGCGGCCACGAGTTCGAGCTCTTCCAGAGCATGACCGACAAGGTCAAGCGCACGTGCCCGGCGTGCGGCAAGCGGCAGCTCGAGCGTCTCATCGGCACGGGCGCAGCGTTGCTCTTCAAGGGCTCGGGCTTCTACGAGACCGACTACCGGTCCGACAGCTACAAGAAGGCCGCCGACGCGGACAAACCCAAGAGCGAGAGCAAGTCCGACACGAAGTCGGACTCAAAGTCGGATTCCAAGCCTGACAAAAAGACCGAAACAAAGGCCGACGCGAAGAAGACCAAGAGCAAGTCGAAGGCCGCTTCGAAATGATCCTGGGCCACGGCGTGGACCTGGTTGAGGTTGGACGCGTCGCGCGGTCCATCGATCGTCATGGCGATCGGTTCCTCGAACGTGTGTTTACCGAGGCCGAGCGGGAGTACGCGGGCGATGGCCGTAGACGGGATGAGCATCTCGCCGCGCGCTTCGCGGCGAAGGAAGCCGTGTTCAAGGCGCTGGGTACCGGTTGGGCCCAGGGTGCCGGCTGGACGGACATCGAAGTCGCCCGCAACGCGAGCGGACGGCCGTCGGTGGTGCTGCACGATCGGGCGTCCGAACTCGCGGCCCGGATGGGTGTGAAGTGGTGGCATCTCAGCCTGACGCACACCGGCGAGTTGGCCATGGCGTCGGTGATCGCCGAGGGCTGAGTCCGATCGGCCACTGCCGACCGCTACGCTTGGCTTCAGAAGAGGGAGGGATCATGGAGAATGGCGGCGCTCAGGCAGGCGGTTTGGTCGACGACACCCGTCTCCAAGAGCTGGTGAAGACTCTCGTTGAGGATCCGAAGAACGCCGTAGCCGAGCGAGAGTTCTGGCACGAATTCTGCCGCCTTCGTGATTGGAACTTCGTCGCGTCGGCCGAAGATGCCCAAAAGGCCATCGAGGCGGGTCAGCCCGGGGTTCCGCTGCAGATCTTTCGCGATGGTGATCGCACCCTGGTGCCGGTGTACACGTCGGCCGCACTCACGACGGGTGTACTCGGAGACAAGCCAGTCGCCGCGATCACGATGCCTCCCGAGGAAGCGCTCGCGTATGCCTGCGCCATGCGCGGTCGGATCGATGGCATCATGGTGAACGTGATTCCCGGAAAGGCGAGCGGCTTTGGTTTTCGCCTGCCCGACTTGTGTGCGTTCTTCCACAACGAGATGGGATACCTCCCGGCCGCGGCGATCCATAGCGCGGTCGACTATGCCCGTGGCGCTCAGCACCAGGCCGCATTCAAGATGGTCCACGACGCGGTCGCGCGGTGCGAGAAGATCTACGTCGCGTTCAAGGACGAGAGCTTCGCGTTCGTGAAGGATGGCGAGAACCTCTGGCTCTGGGCATTCAGCGACGCATCCATCGCGACCAGAGCCTGTGAGCGGCACGAAGGGCTGCGGCTGATCGAAACGACGCCCGCCGAAGTGGCGCAGCGGATCGAGCAGGCCGTGGCCGAGAGCGACGGGCGCATCAAGGGAGCCGTGCTCAACCACCCGGAGAACACGGTGATGCTCGATCACGAGCTCTTGCGGGAATCGCTCAATGCGGTGGCTGAGAATCAGCAGGACGCGTAGCGAGCTTGTGATGCGTCGTGGGGTGCAAGATGGCGGCTGCGCGTTGGCGACTGCAGGAACCCGAGCCTCCCGATGAGGGTCCGGTTGTAGAGTCGTTGTCGGAAGAGCAGCGCGTGCTCGATGTCCGAGTCGGCGCACTTCGTCTCACGCACACTTCTGACTTCGAAGCCGTCCGGGCTGAGATCGATCGCGTCGACGCGTCCGGGTCTCGCTTGCCGGGCGCGACGCTTCGAGACGTCCGAATCCGTGGGGGCGAGTGCTCCAACGCGGCCATCCCGGATGCGCGGCTGAGACGGATCCATGCAGCGGACGTTGGCGCGACTGGTCTCGATGCCTCGGGCGCAAGCATGGAAGATGTCCGTTTGCGCGGGTGCAAGTTCCGGCTCGCGCTCGGCTTCGGTGCCAGGCTCACGCGTTGCGTGTTCGAAGCGTGCGATCTGCGTGAGGCCGACTTCGAGGGTGCCGTCTTCGATCGGGTAGTGTTCCGAGATTGCGATCTGACCGCCGCCCGCCTCGGGAGCGTGGACCTTGGCCGGTGCGACATCCGAGGCTCCAGGGTCGAAGGGCTGGTGGTCTCACCCGATCGGCTCCAGGGGCTGGTGGTCGATCCGACGCAGCTGCCCACCTTTGCCCGGGTGTTGGGGCTAGACGTGCAGGACACCCCACGGCCGTGAGCGGCCGGTCGTGCTTGGCGGCAGACATACGCTTGCCCATGAGTTCCGAAGCCGTGACGAGTTCGAGCGAGCCGGCCGATTCGCCCTCGCGCCCGAAGCACTTCATCGAGGAGGCCATCGAGGCCGACATCGCGGCTGGGCGCTTTGGGCAGCCCGGCGACGCGAGCGTGGTCCGCACCCGATTCCCGCCCGAGCCCAACGGCTACCTGCACATCGGGCACGCCAAGAGCATCTGCCTGAATTTCTCGCTGGCGAAGGCCTATGGCGGGTCGTGCAACCTGCGGTTCGATGACACGAACCCGGCCAAGGAAGAGCAGGAGTACGTCGACTCGATCGTGCACGACGTGCGCTGGCTGGGGTTTCGCTGGCCGGGCGCAAGCGAGTCCGATCCACTCGCCGGCGTCGTGTTCGCGAGCGACTACTTCGAGCGGATGTATGAATTAGCGGTCAACCTCATCCGCAAGGGCCTCGCGTATGTCGACGAGCAGTCCGCCGATGAGATCCGGGCGACGCGTGGCACCCTCAAGGAGCCAGGCACACCGAGCCCCTTTCGCAACCGCCCCGTCGAGGAGAACATCGAGCTGTTCGAGAAGATGAAGCTCGGCGAGTTTCCCGATGGCTCGCGCGTGCTGCGCGCGAAGATCGATATGGCCAGCCCAAACTTCAATCTGCGCGATCCGGTCATGTACCGCGTCGTCAACACGCCGCACCACCGCACGGGCTCGACCTGGCACATTTATCCAATGTATGACTGGGCTCACGGCCTGGAAGACGCGTTCGAGGGCGTGACGCACTCGATCTGCACGCTCGAGTTTGAGGACCATCGCCCGCTGTACGACTGGTTCATCGAGGCGATCAACCGCGACAATCCCAGCCCGATCCCGCACCCACGGCAGATCGAGTTTGCCCGCTGGGGGCCCAGCTATACGGTGACAAGCAAGCGGCGGCTGCGCGAGCTGGTCGAGAAGGGTCACGTCGAGGGATGGGACGATCCGCGAATGCCCACGATCAGCGGGATGCGACGCCGGGGTGTGACGGCACGGTCGATCCAGAACTTCTGTGATGAGGGCGGTGTTACCAAGTTCAACGCGCTCATCGATGTCGGCCGGCTTGAGAACGCGCTGCGCGATGATCTCAACCAGCGTGCGCCCCGTCGTATGTGCGTGCTCGATCCGCTCAAGATCACCATCCGCAATTGGGGAGACCACGGCGACGCCGATCGCACCGAGTGGCTCGACGCGATCAACAACCCCGAGTCTGCCGATGCGGGCGTCCGCCGCGTGCCGTTCACGGGAACGCTGTATATCGAGCGCGACGATTTCATGGAAGATGCGCCCAAGAAGTTCTTCCGCTTGGCGCCGGGTCGAGAGGTGCGACTGCGCTACGGCTACTGGATCAAGTGCGTCGACGCCATCAAGGACGGCGACGAGGTCATAGAGCTCGTGTGCGAGTATGACCCGCAGACCCGTGGCGGTAATGCCCCGCCGCCCGACGCCGAGGGAAAGGTCCGCAAGGTGAAGGGCACGCTGCACTGGGTCAGCGCCGAACACGCCGTACGCGCACGGGTGAACCTCTTCGATCGCTTGTTCACGGTCGAGCAGCCGGACCGCAAGCCAAAAGACGCCGGCGAGGATTGGTCGTTCCTGTCGAACTTGAACCCAGACTCGCTGCGGGTAATCGAGGAAGCCATGCTCGAGCCGCACTGGCCGACGACCGAACAGGAGCGGAGCGCCGGCACGGGAGCGTTCGAGGACGGGCTCGAGCGATTCCAATTCGAGCGGCTGGGTTACTTCTGCCTCGAGCCCGGCCAAACCGATGGGCGGCCCGTGTTCCACCGAGCGGTGACGCTGAAGGACAGCTGGGCCAAGGCGGCCGCACGCAAGTGAGGTGGTCGGGTTCGATGCCCCGGCATCACCGATCGGGCTATCGTGCTGCGGCCGATGGCGCTGGCTCGTGACTGCCGCCACTGGCCGGGTTGCATCCAGTCCCCGCGCGTTCGCGCACCGCAACGACCGCCGCCCCTCGCCATGTTCGCGTTGATCGCCCTGCCCATCGCGATGTACTCGCTCCTCGTCGTGCTCTCGCGGCGGATGCTGCGGCGTGCAGCTTCGCCGGACGACCTGCTGGCGGGGTTGGTCGTCGGCGGGCTCCTGCTGTGTGCATTCGTCGCGTTGCTCACCGAGGCGTTGTCGCTATTCTCATGGATCAGGCCTCCGATCGTGATCGGCGGGTGGGCGTTGGGGGTGGTTGGGCTCACTTTCTTGGTGATGCGTAGCCGACCCGGCGAGCCCCAAATCGTGCGAGAGCGTGCACCGTGGTGGCACGCATTCAAGCGAGTCTCGACGTGGCTCTGGATCGCCACCATCGCGATCGCGTTGCTGGTGTTGGTGATCGCGTTGGTCTCTGCGCCCAATACGCACGATGGGCTTGGGTACCACCTGCCGAGGCAGGTGCGCTGGATGCAGGTGGGCGCGGTGCATCATTATGCGACCGACGACATGCGCGAGCTGTCGTTTCCGCCGCTGGCCGAGTACCTCCAGATGCACACCATGCTGCTCACGTCCGGCGACGTGTTCGTGCACCTTCCGCAGTGGGGGGCGTACGTGCTTTCGGCGCTGGGCGTGGCGTTGATCTGCCGATCGCTTGGGTGCGAGCGCGCCGGCGCGTTGGCCGCGCTGCTCACCATTTGCCAGCCTGTGTCATTTCTTCAGGCCGCCAGCCCGAAGAACGACCCGCTGCTCGTATTCCTCGCGGTCGCGGCGGCGTGGCTCATGCTGCACGCGTGCGTCAGCCGGCGGTGTGGGGCGGTCCAGGCGTCGCTCATCGGTGCCGCTCTGGGCCTCGCCGCGATGACCAAGAACACGGCTCCGATCGTGCTGTTCCCCGTCTGCGTGCTATTCGGCGTTCTGGTGCTGCGCGATCACCGCTTGGGGGGGATCTGGCGTGGCGCTCTGGTAGGGGCGGTCGCGATCGTGTTCGTCGCGTGTCCGGCAGCACGCAACATCGGTTCCTTCGGCCACCCGCTCGGCCCGCTGAAGCAAGCCGATGGAGGCTACTCCCTCGGTACGGAACGCCACACGCCGGAGGCGATCGCCTCGAACCTTGTACGCAACCTCGCTTTGCATGCCGTGGTCGAGACGCGAGAGGAAGGAACCGCGGTCGAACGCGCGATCCGTGACATTCACGATGCGCTCGGCTGGGATGCCGACGATCCGGGCACGACGTGGCAGGGTCGATACACCGTCCATGTCTCTTTGAACAATGAGGGCCGGGCGCCCGCGCCCGTGCACGTCGTGTTGTTCGTGCTATCGCTCGTCCCGCTCATCTGGCTGACCGTGCGCCGAGACCGTGCGGGCCCGTGGGGTCTCATTCTCTGGGCGTGCGTTGCGCTGGGGTTCCTGCTCTTTGTTGCCCTGGTGAAGTGGAACCCTTGGCATGCGCGTCTCCACGCGCCCCTGTTCGCTCTCGGCACAGTACCGATCGCGATCGCCGTACACGCGTGGCCGCGCGGCTGGATCCGGCTTGGCGGCGCGGTCATCGTGTGCGCGCCCGTGATGGGTATGCTGGCGTGGGTCGCCTACGAGAACGTCGATCGCCCCCTTCATGGACCACGAAGTGTCCTCGCGGATCCGCGCAGCGAACAGACGCGGTGGCGCTCGCCCCTACGGCAGCAGCGTGGCGAGGCCATCGAGCCCCGGCTGGCCGAATTGCAACCAGGACCGGTCGCGGTGCTGGGCCAGGGCACCGATTACAACATCATGCGGATGCTCGATCGATCGCTCCCTGGTTGGTCGGCCACGCACGTCTCCGCGGGATTGGGGTGGTCACCATTTTCGAGCAAGGACTGGAAGCCGCCGGGGATCATCGTCACGGTCTTCCATGTGTTCCCCGTCCTGAGGTTTGAGGACGCCTACTTCCAGCGCGTTGGGGAAGCCGGTTGGCTCAACGTCTACGTTGCTCGCGATGGCCCCGCGCAGCGCGGTTTGGGTGGGTCGCTGCCCGACCTGGGACGATACGACGCCCTTCCCGGCACCGGGCAGGCGACGCAGTATGGCAGGATGGTGGCCAATCACGCCGGTCGCAACAGCGTGTTTGGGCTGAGCATCCAAGGTGGCTTCGAGCGCACCATCGATGGAGACTCGCAGCCGCGCACATTGCTGTTGAGCGTGAATCCGATGAAGCGGCCGGGTGTCATCGTTCGCGTGACCCTAGATGGCCAGCCGCTCCTTGAGAGCGAAAGGCTCGAGCCGTTCGTGTACCACGACTTCGAGGTCGATGTGCCGGGCGTCGATCGTGAGGCCACGTTGGCCATGGAACTGATCGACATCCGGACGGGCGAACCCACGGGCGAGGTCACGATCGGCTGGATGCAACTCCCGCTGGCATCGGTCGTTGCAGAGTACGACGCCAAGGCCATCGCGATCGACGATCCCCGATGACCGGGAGTTGCACGGCTGTGGTGGGGCAACGGCGATGCGGGCTATAGTCGATCGCTCGGCAAAGGGCCCCCGCTTGCCCCATACCTCGCCGAGCCAAACGGTCGCCCCGCGACACCGAACCCTGGTCGTGACATGCTTGCGTTGATCGTCCTGCCCATCGCCGCGTCCCTGCTGCTCGCCGCGCTCGCTAGGCGGGTGCTCCGTCGCGCTGGCATGCCCAGCGATTGGCCGGCAGGCCTCGTCGCGGGCGGGCTGCTGTTGTGTGCGTTCGTGGTGCTCGTCACCGAAGGGCTCAGCCTTGTCACGATGCTGCGACCGGGCCCGACGATCGTCGCGTGGCTCCTCTTGATCGCGTCACTTGCGGCGGTGCTGTGGTGGACCAAGGGTGGTCGGTCCAACGACGCCCCAGCGACTGAGCCCATCCTGCCCACGTCTTGGCGAGAGGTACGCACGCCGGGCTTCTGGCTGTGGATCGCCGTAGCTGGATTGCTCGTGTTCACCTTGGCGGTTGCGATCTGTACCCCTGTGAATCAGCACGATGCGCTTGGCTACCACCTCCCGCGACAGATCATGTGGATGGACATGGGCCGCGTTGCGCACTATGCGACTGAGGACATGCGTGAGATCCAGTTCCCCCCGCTGGCCGAGTACGCGCAGATGCACACGATGCTGATCACCGGGGGCGACGTCTGGGTACAGCTCACGTCGTGGTGGGTGTACGCGTTGGCGGCGCTCTCGGCAGGCCTGCTCTGCCGCGCGATCGGTGCCCCAAAGGTCGCGCCGCTTGCTGCGTTGATCGTCGCGTGCCAGCCGTCGATGTTCATGCTGTCGTGGACGCCCAAGAACGACCCGATGCTGACGTTCTCGGTGCTTGCGCTCGCGTGGCTCGTGTTCGAGTGCGTGGCAAGGCGTCGCTGCGACATCCTGCCCGCGTGCCTTATTGGCCTCGCGCTCGGCGTGGGGGCCATGACCAAGACGAGCTCGGCGCTGTTCATGTTCCCGCTCTGCGTGGTGATCGCGGCGGGCTGCCTCGTGCAGCACCGGGCCCACGCGTTCTGGCGCGGCGGGGTGATGGCGGCGGTCGCCCTGCTCATGGTGGCGGGCCACACGTGGCGCAACGTCGATTCGTTCGGTTCGCCGCTCGGCCCAATGAGCCGAGCCGACGGCGGCTACGGGCTCTCGATGGAGCGCCTCGATCCCCCGGCGCTTGCCTCCAACGTCATCCGGCACGCGTCCTCGCACATCCCGCTTCCGGACCGGGCATCGGCCGAGGCCGCGGAGGCTGTGGTGCGAGATCTGCACGCCCGAATCGGCGCCGACCCCGGCGACCCCAAGACCAGCTGGCTTCCGGCCTACACGCTCTCGATGAACGTCGGCACCCTGAGCACCATTCCAGCGCCGGTGCATGTGGTGCTCGTGCTGGCGTTCCCGCTCATCATGGGTGTTCGCATGGCGCTACGCATTGAGACGCCAACGAACGTCGCGTGGCTGTGGCTGCTGTGGTCGTGTGCTTTCGTGGCCGTGGTTGTGTTCGTCGGCCTCGTGAAGTGGCAGATCTGGCTGCCACGATTGCACGCGCCAGCGCTGGCCCTTGGTGCGGTACCGGCGTCCATCGCGCTCTGGCCACCCCGCCGAGCACGCTCGGCATGGATCGCAACGCTCGCGTGCGGCGGGCCAACACTCGCGTTCCTGCTCTGGGCCGGCATCCCCCACTCGGCTTGGCCGCACCAGGGCGTGTGGGCGTCGCTCGCCCACCCGAGGCATCCGAGCCTGCGATGGCACCCGACCGAGGGGGGCGAGGTCGCGGAGCGTCAACTCGCCGTGCTCGAAGGCCTCGGGGTGCGCCGCATGGCCATCGTGTGCTGGAGCATGCACTACAACGTCATGCGCATGGCTCGCCAGATCGAGCCAGAGCTCCGGTTTACCGGGCTGGACAACACCCTCGGCCGAACCGATCGAGTTCCGCCGAGTGACTGGCAGCCGCCCGACGTGCTCGTGACCGAGCGAACGCCGCTCGCGTACACCCACGCGAAGGGGCAGCTGTACCGCAGGGTGGGGCCGCCCGGCTGCCTGAGCGTGTTCGTACCGTCTGACCGCTACCCCGTGCGTGGCACGGGCGAGGCCATGGTCGGCTTGCGCCGGTATCAAGCCTTCGAGGAATTCCTGCCGGAACACGACTTGGGCCATGTCCGCGCCCTCTACGGCTTTAACGCCGCGGTTGGAGACCTGCTCCCGCCCGAAGGCATCGATTTCCAGCTGCCCGATGATCGCGTGCCGAGGACGCTTCTCCTGAGCCTGAATCCCCGTGAGTGGACCAGCGGCGAGGTCTCGGTGCTGCTCGACGGCGAAGAGCTGGCTCGTGCGGAACTGCCGTACCAGCGCTACACGGCCATCGAGGTTCCCATCAGGCCCAGGCTCAAGGGCCAGACTCTGGCGATCCGCTTCCCAGGGGCCGAGAACCGCCGTTTCGGCGCCATTGTCGGTTGGGCGCAACTCCCGAAGTCGGGGTATCTAACATGGTACGACCGGGAGCGGTCGGGTCAGCCTGCGCAGTCGCAAGAGTCCGAACCCGAGGCACGCACCCCCTGAGGCCACCATGCTGAACGAGACCACGCTGCCGCCGCATCCGACCTACCGCACGCTGAGCGTCCTGATGCCCGTGTACAACGAGGCCCGCACGCTGCGCACCATCGTGTCGCAGGTGTTCGCCGCCCCGGTTGCCGATCTGGGCCTGGAGATCGAACTCGTCGCGGTGAACGACGGGAGCACGGACGGCTCGGCCGAGATCCTGGACGACCTGGCCAAGCACGACCAACGGATCCGCGTGTTCCACCAGGATCGCAACCGAGGCAAGGGCGCCGCGATCCGTCGGGCCATCGACGAGTGCACCGGCGACATCGCCATCGTCCAGGACAGCGACCTCGAGTACGACCCCAACGAGTTCCCCCGCGTGCTCATGCCGATCCTCCAGGGCCACGCCGACGCGGTCTTCGGCTCGAGGTTCGCCGCGAGCGAGCAGCGGCGCGTGCTCCTTTTCTGGCACAGCCTGGCCAATCGCTTCCTCACCTTTGTCACCAACGCGCTCAACAACATCAACCTGACCGATATGGAGACCTGCTACAAGGCGGTCCGCACCGACATCCTCAAGCAGATCCCGCTCAAGAGCGACCGCTTCGGCATCGAGCCCGAGCTCACCACACGGCTGGCCCAGTGGAACGCAAGGATCTACGAAGTGCCCATCAGCTACCACGGCCGCAGCTATGCCGAGGGTAAGAACATCGGCTGGAAGGACGGCGTGCAGGCCCTGTGGCTCTTGCTGAAGTACCGCTTCCTCGATCGGCGATTCACGACACACGACGGGTACTACGTGCTCGAGAGTGTCCGCCGCGCCCGCGGCTTCAACCGATGGATGCTCTCCCAATTCAAGCCGTTCATCGGCACGCGTGTGCTCGAGGCCGGCTGCGGCATCGGCAACTTCACCGAGCATCTGCTGGATCGTGAGCGGCTGATCTGTGCCGATCTCGACCCGTACTACGCCGAGGTCATAGGCCGCCGGTACACGCACCTGGCCAATGTCCGCACGACCCTCATGGACCTCAGCAACGCCGAGCACTACGACGCGCTCAAGCCCGAGAAGCCCGACACGGTCATCTCGCTCAACGTCGTCGAGCACATCGAGGACGACGTCGGTACGCTCAAGAACTACTACGACGTGCTCCAGCCGGGCGGCCATGCGGTCATCCTCGTTCCGGCCCACCAGTGGCTGTTCTCCGAGTGCGACCGCGCCCTTGGACACTACCGCCGCTACACCCGAGGCTTGCTCAGCGATCGCATGAAGGAGGCCGGCTTCGAAGTCGTCCAGACTTCGGAGTTCAATCGCCTTGGCGTGCTCGGATGGTGGGTGAGTGGCAAGATGGGCAATCGTGATCTGTCGCCGTCGCAGATGAAGCTCTTCAACGCCATGCTGCCCATTGCCAAGGTCATCGAGCGATTCGGCAGCTTGCCGGGCCTGAGCGTTATCGCCATCGGTCGCAAGCCCGTGCGAACGGGCGCGTCGTCGACCGCCGAGGGCGATGATCAGGCCGACGCCTCGTCTCAGGTTGAGCCCAAGCCCGCCGAGACGGCGGTGATGGCGAACTAGCGACCGCGCCTCGCACGCAAACGAGCGCAAAGCGGTTCCAAAAACATGGTTGCCCTTTCGTGAAGATCGCGCAGCTTGACTGCTAACGCGAGCTTTGTGCTGCGCACACAAAGCGTGGTGAGCGGTCGCTGGGCGGCTTCTTGTGTTTTTGTTGTGTGAAACGTTGAGGCAGACACTATCCGGTCGCCTCGCGCGCTGGTGTGCGGCTGCTTGGCAACGGGAACACATCATGGGAACATTCGGCCATTCGCGGTTCCTCGGCGCGTGTCGGCCGGGTGACTCGCATCCCAGACCCTGTCGACACGGTTGTGCCCCGAGGGAAATGAGCCATGGATCGGATCGTGCCCGCTTGCAAGAACCGTGCGAACCTCGTTACGAAGGGCGGCTTCACGCTCATCGAGCTCCTGGTCGTTATCGCCATCATCGCGCTGCTCATCGGGATCCTGCTTCCGAGCCTTGGAAAGGCCCGCGAGGCGGCCCAGCAGATCAAGGCCGCCGCGCAGCTGCGCTCGGTCGGCCAGGCGGTCACGACGTACACCACGGACAACACCGTGCTGCCGCCCGCCTACGTCTACGCGAGCGAGCGCGACGGCGACAGCTGGGAGGTCAGCGACCAGCAAGAGACCAACCCGAATCCCGCGAACGGGTACATCCACTGGTCGTGGGCACTCTTTGATGGCGGCAACCTGCAGGAAGACGCGTTCTCGTCGCCCGCGGCGTTGAACGGTGGCGCGCCGGCAACCAACCCCGGTTCGGGATTCGATGATTGGGAGAACGGCCAGGTCAACGACCTCGGGCAGCGAGCCCCAGCCGAAGAGCCCGAGGACCGCCAGCTCAAGCGAATGGCCTTTACGGGCAACGCGGCACTCTTCCCGCGCAACAAGTTTGCGACCCCGACCACACGGCGGAACAAGCTCGTGAACCCCGACATCGTGAACAGCTGGAGCACAACCATCCTGGCTACCGAGTTCCAGGAGGCCAAGGACTGGCAGTCCTTGTACGGGCAGGGCAGCTTTGTTATCAAGAGCCACCGGCCGGTCACGCCGTTCCTCGGTCGCAGCACCGGCCAAGACGTCTACCGAGAGCCCCTGGGCAGCGGCCGCGGCGGCGATGATGCGGCCCGGTTCCGCTACCCCGATCCCGAACGCGAGATCCTCGACGAGAGGGAACTCGAGCGCGCGCCCACGCTCATCGACAATCCGCTGAGCAGCCTCAATGCCGTCAGCCGTCGCTTCGGCGGCCGGGCCAACTTCGTGTTCCTCGACGGGCACGTCGACCTGCTCGAGCTTCGCGACACCATCGAGAAGCGTCTATGGGGCGATCGCTTCTACAGCCTCACCGGCCCCAACACCCAGGTGAGCCTCGGGTTCGATTGACCTGTCACGGCCGCGGGAAACCGCGGCCGTTGCGTTTGCTGATCCAGTGTTTTGTGAGCCCGCGTTGCGGGCGTCGGGGGCCGCTCGGTCCAACCCCCGGCGTGGAGGAGACGCCGGAGGGTTGGAACCACTCGGCGGGACCACAAGCCAAGTCGCACATACGTACCTGTAGAGAGAACGTAGCCATGAAGAACACGTCCACCCGTGCCAAGATGCTGCTGGCGGCCTGCGGTCTTGCCGGCGCTGCCGCCACCGCGAGCGCCCAGAGCGTCACGATCACCGAGATCATGTTCAACCCGGCGTTCAACCCCGACAATACATGGGAGTTTGTCGAGATCGTCAACACCGGCGACACCGTCATCGACCTCACCGGCTGGGTCTTCGACGACCTCGGTGGCTCGCCCGTCACGGCCGCCAACATCCCCGGTGGCAGCGTGCCCGCTGGCGGCATCGCCGTGCTGTACAACAGCAGCCTGAGCATCTCCGAGGTCGAGGGTGCCTGGGGCACCGGCACCAACTACATCGCCGTCGATAACTGGCAGGCGCTCAACAACAGTGGCACCGAGCAGTTCGGCCTGTGGGACAGCATCGCGAGCCACGACGGCCGCAACTTCGACAACGCCGTTGCGCAGGTCACGTACAACGGCAGCGGCGACGACGGCTGGCCCGTCGATGACGGCGTTGCCTCGTTCTACCTCGTAAACCCCGCGTTCGACACCAGCGATAGCTCGAACTGGGACCTGAGTGTTGCCGGCATCGACGGCGCGTTCGAGAGCAACCCGGCCGGCACCGGCGGCGACGTCAGCGTCGGCAGCCCGGGCGACACGCCCGCCACGGTTGCCATCCAGGGCCCGTTCCTCGTGAACATCTCGGGCGCCACGCTGTTCGAGAACTTCTTCGTGGCCCCGTCGTCCACCAACGACTTCCTCGACCCAGACTTCGACGGTCGGGCCCGCAGCATCAGCCCCGGCATCGATCAGCTCGCCCCTCCCGGCCAGCGCATGGGCGGCGGTTATGACGCCGACGCGCACTGGATCGTCCAGTACCGCGCCACCGGCTCGGGCAACGGCCTGGCCGAGTTTGTCCTGACCAATGATCCCGATGGCCCGCTCGCACCCGATCTCTTCGACCTGACCCGCGACGACGACGACCCGCAGGTCGGCCTGCTGGGCGAGGACGCCGAGAACGCGTACGCCAACCGCGAGAAGTGGGTTGATGAGTCCATCGGCCTCGTGCCGGGCATCTACAACGCCGGCAACGCCGGCGGCGCGCCGTTCCGCTCGGCCACCGACGGCAGCTACCTCGTCTCGCCGTTCACCTTCCCGGCCACCAGCTCGCTGGGCGGCGTCCGCGTCGACCTCGCCGTGCTCGATGTTCCCAGCTCGTGGTTCGCCACCCAGGACGGCATGGGCATGCTCGACGCCAAGCCGGGCTCGGCTGGTTACGGAAACGCGGGCATCTTCGCCACCGATAAGGACGGCAACCTGACGACGCGCAGCAACAACCTGCGCAGCCTGGGCGGCCTGACCCCGTTCGACCCGGCCGACCCTCCGGCTATCACCGACACCGACGTCGTCTTCGATACCCAGGTCGCCTTCGTGCCCATCGCCGCCATCGTCAACTACGGCGTCGGCATGGAAGAGATCCGCCAGAGCGAGTTGCGCTACGGCAACTCGACCGGTCGCCTCAGCACGGGCGAGAACCTCGTGTTCGTCACGCGTGACTCGGGCTCGGGCACACGCAACGGCTTCCAGAACTCCATCGGCCTCGACCCCAGCTGGGGCCGCGGCGAGAACATCGGCGAACGCAACAACGACGCCGCGTTCAACCTCATCGGCCCGGACTACCTGCCCAGCAACAAGGGCGGCTCGGGCTCGATGGAAGCCACCGTCGTCAACACCCGCCTGGCCATCGGCCACACCGGCGCCGAGCGCGCCAGCCGCTGGCTGTTCACCGGCCGCGCCGACGCCCTGGCCGTCCAGAACGATCTGATCGGCGGTACCGAGTTCAGCCGCCCGACGATCGATGAGATCCTGGATAACAACCAGGACGGCTACACCATCGGCGGCCCCGAGACCTTCACCACCCTCGGCAGCCCCATGGCCGTCTCGCCCTCGCTTGGTGGCCAGAACGGCACCGGCCTGCCCCCGATGCAGAACGAGCAGGCCGCCGCGTACCTCAACAACATCACCGCCAGCATCGCGGCGTTCGAGGAGGCCGGCACGGGCACGCCCGAGACCGACTTCACACCCGCCGAGTTCCTGGCCCTCAACTTCGTGCTCACCGCCGCGACCGACTTCGTCCAGGAGAACGAGGATCCCATCGGCCTGATCCCCAACCCGCAGTTCAACCAGGACCTGCAGGACTTCACCCGCGGCGCCAGCATCGTCCTCGGCGACAGCCGCATGGAGACGTTCGGCAGCGTCAGCACCACCGGCCTTGTGCCCACGCGCACCGCGGCCGTTGATATCACCTACACCGACGGCGTTGTCGGCGGCGGCAACTACATCGACCAGGCCGGCAACACCGTCTTCTACGCCAGCCCGCTCAGCGAGCGCAACGGCCTCTCGGGCGACTTCAACAACGACGGCGCCCGCAATGTCCTCGACATCCCCGCCATGATCGGCGCACTCCAAGACCGCGCGAGCTTCGAGCCCGGCAGCGACGCCGTGCTCGAGATCCTCGGCGACTTCAACGGCGACGGTAACTTCGGCGCCGAGGACGCCCGCTACTTCGCCGACGGCCTAGCCATGGACACCGGCACCGGCAACCTCGATCGCGTCGCCGGCTTCGAGGCCGTCGACGACGCCAGCACCAGCGGCAACTTCTTCGGCACCGTCATCGGCGACGGCAGCATCGCCTACGAGAGCGGCTGGAGCCGCTTCGACGTCTCCAACGTCGACGGCCTGACCACGCCCGGCTGGGCCCCGACGGCCGGCGCCGACGGCTTCGTCGACGCGTTCGACCGCGACTACATCGCCGCCCAGATCGCCGCCGTCAGCGATGGCGAGGCCAACTGGAGCGACATCAACGAGGCCGTGCTCTTCGACCTCTCGGCCGATGTCACCGGCGACCTGATCGTCAACCAGGACGACCTGGACGCGATCGACGCCATCCTGGGCGCCGACTGCCCGGCCGACTTCGACGGCAACGGCGTGCTGGACCTCTTCGACTTCCTGGCGTTCAGTAACGCCTTCGATGCAGGCGATCCGGCGGCCGACTTCGATGGCAACGGCGTGCTGGACCTGTTCGACTTCCTGGCGTTCAGCAACGCCTTCGATGCCGGCTGCCCGTAATGGGTTGACCGCTCCGAATATCAGCGAACCTTGAGTTCAAGATAGCGGGCCCCGCGCAGCGTGCGTGGGGCCCGTTTTGCCGCGCCACCAAGATCTCCAGAAACTCTGATCGGTCCGCGTGAGTATCCACGATGGACACCGCTTGTTGGTGGTATGGAGACCGTTGAATTCGCGGCTCCCAAGGAGATGCAACACGATGCCCACCCGAGACATGCGCTCGCTCACCACGGCCCTCCTCACGTGTGCGGGTCTCGCATCGCCGGCGCTCGCGCAGTGCAGCGTGTATCGCCTGGGCATGCCCGACTTTGACCAGCGACGCAGTGCGCTGCCCAACGATGGGCGCGCGTACTGCGTTCCCACCGCGACGGCCAACGCACTGGCCTACATCAGTAACCACGGCCAACCCGCAGTGTTTGGGGGTCCTCGGGATTGGCAAAGCCAGAGCGAGTACGGCTACATGAACACCCAGCTCACAACGATGGGGCTGTTCATGGGCACCGATCCGCAGGATGGAACGGGCATACTTGGCTGGCGGCTCACCACCGAGGCGTACGCACGCAACGGTGAAGGCTTGCTCGTGGGCAGCTACCAGGCCTTCGGTGATCTCGGCGTCAATCCGCTGCAGATGGCCAATCACATGCGACTGGGCACTCTGGTGATGCCGATCATCGGATGGTACGACGAACTCGACGTGAACCGTTGGGAGCGTGATGGTGGCCACGTTGTCACCATGTGGGGCGCCTCGAGCATCTGTGAAGGCCCCACAGACATGCGCATGGTGTTCCGCGATCCGGCTAACGACAGATCGATCTTCGACCAGAGTGAGTTCTCGACGACGTTCACACAATTCGAGTTCGACCCAAGCTGGCGATTCAGCTACGTCGAGGAAGACAGTTTCTTCTCTCGGCCGATCTATCGGGTCTCATCGACCAATCGTGGATTCCTAGACGGCTTCATGTACATAATGCCGGCATTCGGCTTGGCGACCGATCCGATCACCCAGGACATCGATGCGCGGGTCCCGCTGCCATTTACCGACGAGCCCGGACGTCGCGTGTTCGATGCCGATCCGACGCCCGCGTTCACCACCGTTATCGCGATGGACCAGGGCCTCACGCCCATCGAGGCGTTCGTGCTCACGCGCTCGGAGCGTTCGGGCGCCGGCACGTTGCACACGCTCGACATCGTGCGCGGTGAGATGTCGCCGATCGCTCCGGTGCCATCACCGCGTGGTGTCGCAAGCGGGCTCGACGGCTCGGTCTTTGTGTCAAGCGAGAGCAGCCTGATTCGCTACTCGCCCCAAGCGGGCGGCACGTTCGTGCCGACGGGCAACCTAGCGCTGCCTTTCCCGGCCGATGCCATGACGTACGACGACGAAACCCGAGAGTTGTACCTGCTCTCCCGGGATCAACGCCGAATGATGCGTGTCAGCGAAGGACTCGCCCTGCTCGAAAACTCGCCCGTTCCCGCCGAGATCGAACTCTCTGCCGATGCTTCGATTGCGGTGGGTGCGGACGCTAGCGGCGGTGCAGGACCCGCAGCACTCACGATTTTCGTTGCCGAATCGAGTGGAGTTGCCGAGCTCTCGCGAGACGCTGCTGGCCGGCTCGTCGTGGCCTCACACTCCAAGCTTCCCGGTGTGTCCGATCCGCGGTCCTTGCAAATCGGCGACGATGGTGCTTTGTATGCCGTCGATGACAATGTCGTACACGCGTTCGAGCGCGACGGCGCCGGCGGCTGGCATGCGGTCGACCGCCCATTGGCCGGTGAGCGCAGCGGCCCGGTGTTCCGCGTGGGCCGAGGACGATCGAACCACGACGAGGCGATCATGGACGACATCAATCGTCTGCCCCCCGATGACGATGGCGGCAAGCCCGACTGCCGGGCCGACCTCGACCTCGATGGCGAGTTGACGATCTTCGACTTCCTCGAGTTCCAAAACCTGTTTGGCGCGGGCAGCACCTGGGCCGACTTCGATCACGATGGCGAGCTGACGCTGTTCGACTTCCTGGCGTACCAGAACGCGTTCGCGCGTGGGTGCCCGTAGCAACTCGACGTCAAGCGCGGCCGAGTGACAAGGACCCGCGGAAGTAGGGGATCATGCGTCCAGTCCATACGCCTACCCACTCGGTTGGCGGCGACCCCACCACGAAGTGTGGGCGCCCTGCACCGCCGGTTCGACGGTCCGTCCGCGTTCTTTGGACACGCAATTGTCTTGCGTCGGGGGACGATTCTCGGTATTCTGTGATCGAGAGGAGATCCGACATGCCCAAGTCCGCACTCGCCGCGGCCCTGCTGGCCTCTGCCATCGCCACCGCCGGGCTCGCCCAGACCTGCGACCCCATCGACATCTTCGCGGACCCGGTCGGCTACACCGCGGGCATGCTTCCCTTCGCGGTGGCGATCGGCGATCTGGATGGCGACGGCGACGGTGATCTGGCCGTGGCTAACTTCGATACCGCCAGTGTCAGCGTGCTGCTGAACCACGGCGACGGCAAGTTCGACGCAGACGCGAAGTAAGGCGAAGACGAGTAGCCCGTCGCGGTGGCAATTGGTGACCTCGATGGCGACGGCGATAACGACCTCGTCGTCGTCAACAACGATTCGACGTCGAGCAACGTCAGCGTATTGCTCAACAACGGAGATGGCACGTTCGCCTCCGACGTGCGTTATGGTACGGGCAGCTTGCCCGAGTCGGTCGCCATCGCCGATCTGGACGGCGACGGCGACAACGACCTGGCCGTGACCAACCAGCGATCGACAGAGAACAGTGTCAGCGTGCTTCTCAACAATGGCGATGGCACGTTCGCTCCCGACGTGCAGTACGCCACGGGCAACGGTCCGCTGTCGGTGGCTATCGATGATCTCGATGGCGACGGCGACAACGATCTGGCTGTCGCCAACGGCAATGGCAGCAACGGGAGCCTGCTCTTCAATAACGGCGACGGCACCTTCGCGACCCGGGTATTCGTCGGCGCGGGCAACGGGCCGGCATCCGTGGCAATCGCCGACTTAGACGGCGACGGCGATCCGGATCTCGCGTTCGCCAATGCCAACAGCCGCGATGTCAGCGTGCTCCTGAACCGGGGCGATGGCACGTTCCCGGCCGACGTTCTCTATGACGCCGGTACGGGCCCGCAGTCCGTTGCGATCGCCGACCTGGACGGGGACGGTGATGGCGACCTTGCCGTGACGAACTTCGGTACCGGTGATGCCAGCGTGCTGCTCAACAACGGCGACGGCACGTTCGCACCCGAGGTGCGGTTCGCGACTGGTGGCGGGTCACAGTCCGTGGCGATCGCCGATCTCGATGGCGATGGCGATCCCGACATGGTCACGGTGAACTTCTTCGACCAGAACCTCACGGTGCTCCTGAACCAATGCGGCGGCTCCGCCTGCCCGGCCGACCTCGACGGCGACGGTCGCCTCACACTCTTCGACTTCCTCGCGTTCCAGAACCTCTTCGACGCCGGCGACCCCATCGCCGACTTCGACGGCGATGGCCGCCTGACGCTGTTCGACTTCCTCGCATTCCAGAACGACTTCGACGCCGGGTGCTGAGACGCAGGCCGGGCCTTGGCCGGCTGGTTGCGTTCGTAGTTCGACTCAGCGCGAGCGCCGCCTCATCCGAGAACGGCCCACAAGGTCCGCGTAACCGAACTCAAAACCGTCTTCGTGCACACCAAAACGCTTCCGGTGTCCACAGACGTGCTCCCCGTGCACACAGAAGCTCCGCGCATGTGTACGGAATTTGTTTCCACGCACACCAAGACGCTCCCGCAGGACCCGATCGCCGCTTCCGTGCACACGCGCGGCGTTTCGGGGTGTGCGGACGCGGTCGCCTTGGCCTTCTTGGCACGCCCGCCCTGCCGACTCGACGGCAGGCCCATGTCGCTTGCACTCCCGATCGCCTTGCGTCGAGGACCGATTCTCGGTATTCTGTGTGCAGAAGGAGATCCCAGATGCCGTTGACCCGCCCTGCCGTGGCCGTGCTTGCCTTCGCCCTGCCGACCACCGTCCTCGCCCAGGCCTGCGACCCCACCGAGATCTTCGCACCCCCGGTGACGTACGCCGTGGGCGACTTGCCACGGTCGATGGCGATGGGCGACCTGGACGGCGACGGCCACGCCGACCTGGCGGTGGCGAATCACGACAGCGATAACGTGAGCGTGCTACTCAACAACGGCGATGCCACCTTTGCACCCGAGGTGCGGTACGGCACGGGCCGCGGGCCCACCTCAGTGGCGATCGCCGACCTGGACGGCGACGGCGACGCCGACCTGGCTGTGGCAAACACCAACCCCAGCGGCATCATTGTGTTGTTCAACAACGGCGATGGCACGTTCGCGCCCGACGTGCGTTACCGCGTGGGCGACGTACCCATCTCCGTAGCGATCGCCGACCTGGACGGCGACGGCGATGCCGACCTGGCGGTGGCGAATCAGGTCAGCGGGGTCAGCGTGCTGCTGAGCAACGGGGATGGCACCTTTGCACCCGAAGTGCGCTACGGCACGGGCGACGCGCCCAAGTCTGTGGCGATCGCCGACCTGGACGGCGACGGCGACGCCGACCTGGCCGTGGCGAATCAGTTCAGCGACAACGTGAGCG
>CALCCF010000029.1 GCA_937899905.1 uncultured Phycisphaeraceae bacterium | reverse complement strand
CAGGTCGCCATCGAGCGTGTCGAGAACCTTGAGCCGTTCATCGGGCAGAAGCTCGAATGCGAGGTGCAACGCGTCGAGCGTCGCGGGCAGGGCAACGTCGTGCTCAGCCGGCGGTCGATCCTGGAGCGCGAGCGGGCAAAGGAAGCCGAGAAGCTCAAGGACACGCTGGCGGTCGGCCAGATCCTCGAGGGCACCGTGCAACGCATCGCGCCATTCGGTGCGTTCGTCGACATCGGCGGCATCGACGGCCTCGTGCATGTCTCGGACCTCTCGCACAATCGCCTTGGTCAGGGCGAGAACGCCGTGCGCAAGGTCGTGAGCGAGGGCCAGCGTGTCCGCGTTGAGGTCCTCAAGATCGACTGGGACAACCAGCGCATCGGCCTTGGAATGAAGCAGCTCGAGGCCGACCCGTTCACCGAGAGCGTGGGCTCTATCGAGGAGGGTGCCGAGGTTTCCGGTCGCGTCACCAAGATCATGGAGTTTGGGGCGTTCGTCGAGATCGCGCCGGGCGTAGAGGGCCTGGTCCACATCAGCGAGCTCGACCACAAGCGTGTCAAGGCCGTGGGCGACGCCGTGAAGGCCGACGAGGTGGTGAACGTCAAGGTGCTCAGCATCGAGCCGGGCAAGCGCCGCATCAGCCTGAGCATCAAGGCCCTCAAGCCCGCACCCGCCGGCGCGAAGGGCAAGGGCGATCGCGGGCCGAGCGCCGACGAGATCCTCAAGGAGACACCGCAGCTGCGCCGCCTCCGTGAGAAGTTCGGCAAAGGCGGGTTTAAGGGTGGTCTTGGCTGAGACTGCTTTACGGATTTGAATCGAACGCCCGCGTGAAGCGGGCGTTTTCACGCGCCGGCCGAGACGCCGGTGGAGCCAAAGCCGCCAGCGCCGCGCGCCGTGTCGTCGAGCGCTTCGACGACCACGACCTCGCACATCGCGACTGGCGCGATCACGAGTTGGGCGACGCGATCGCCATGCGCGATGGTCTGCGGCTCGCGAGACAGGTTGATCAGCGCCACGCGGAGCTCACCGCGGTAATCGGCGTCGATCGTGCCCGGGGCGTTGGGCACGGTGATCCCGCGCTTGGTGGCCAGCCCAGAACGCGGCCGGACCTGGCCCTCGAAGCCTTCGGGGATGGCGATGGCCATGCCGGTGGGCACGACGGCGATCTCGCCGGGCGCGAGCGTGAGCTCAGGGGCCGACTCGGGCAGGCACGCCACGAGGTCGAGGCCGGCGGCCTGATCGGTTTGTCGCTGGGGCACGGTGGCGCGCTCGTCGAGCACGCGAAAGCGCACGGGGGGAACGGCGGCTCGGCTCATCGGCCGCGGACCCAGTCGGCCATCGACGTGGAAACGTGGCTTGTCGCGCCGATCTCGCTCAGGCGGCGATCGACTGCGGCGATGATGCGTTCGGCATCGCGAGCCGCTCGGTCGAGGCTGCTCGTGCCGGCGATGCGCTTGAAGATCTCGCCTGCGGCACCCACGGCCGGACTGGAGCCCTGGCCCTTGGTCCGCATCTCGCTCTCGCGCTGGGCGCTACGGATCTCCGCGAGCAGGCTCTCGGCCCGCGCACGCGTCTGCCGCAGCTCGGACAGCAGCGTCGGGAGGTCGGTCGTCGCGATATCGGTGGTGGTGGCGCTGGCCATGTCGTGTGATGCGTGATCCCGGCCTGCCGCAGAGGGCGGCGGCCCTTCCCCACGAAGAACCAAAGTTTAGCCCGATCTTGTTCCGAGCGGGGGCCCGTTGGTTGCACCGCGAGAAGCCCCTCTCGATTCCTGGGCTTCCCCGAGCGTGGGCACCCACCGGCGGAGTTCGGCAAGCACGGTCTCCCGGTCGGTCGCGTGAGACACCCCCGAAAGGGCATCGAGCGCAGCCACACCATCGATCTCGTCCTGCCCACCGCTGAGCCTCAGGACCCCAGGGCACGCCGTATCGACCAATTCCTCGGCGGCGTGGACGAGGGCCTCGTGCATCTTCTCGCCCGGGCGGGCTCCGGTCTGGACGATCGCATGCCGGCCCGGCGCGGTATCGACGGCGTCCCAGATGGCGGTCAGGCCATGGGCACGGATGAATCGCTCGGCGAGTGTGGCGATCTCGACGGGCTGGCCCATATCGAGCACGAAGACGCCGCAGGTGTCGCTCGGCTCGAGTGCGCCTGCGTGCGCGACGAGCAACGCGGCCTCGCCGATGGTCATGAAGTACCGTGTCATGCGGCGGTCGGTGATGGTAATGGGCTGACCCTCGGCGACCTGCGCGCTCCAGATGCGCAGCACGCTGGCGGCCGAGCCGAGCACGTTACCGAAGCGGACGATCGCGACGCGTGTCGGTTTGCCCTGTGCTCGCGCGCGGGCATCGGCGGCAACGCCATAGGCCTCGGCCAGTCGCTTGGTCGCCCCCATGACGGATCGAGGGGCGACAGCCTTGTCGGTCGAGACGAGAACCACACGCCCGGCGCCCGCTTCGACGGCAGCGTCGACGAGCGAGGCCGTGCCCAGCAGGTTGTTGGTGATGGCCTGGGCCGGGTGATCTTCCATGAGTGGGACGTGCTTGTGCGCCGCGGTGTGGACAACCACCTCGGGGCGCTCCTGCATGAGCAGGCGCCGCGTGCCATCGCGGTCGGCGACATCGTGCAGAATGGCTCGGCGAGTCAGCTTCGGATGCGCCCAGGCAAGCCGGCGATCGATCTCGAAGAGCGCGTTCTCGGCGCGTTCCATCAGCACGATGCCGGCGGGGCCAAACCGCGCGCACAGCATGGCGAGTTCGCTGCCGATGGAGCCGCCCGCGCCGGTCACGAGCACGCGCTTGCCGCCGAGTAGCTCGCGTAAGGGTGCTTCGTCTGTGGTACGCATCGGCCGGCCGATCAGCGCCTGCAGGTCGATGACCGGCGCAGTCGCCATGGTCGCCGACGCGGTGCCGGTTGCAGGCGGGCCGCCGAGGCCAACCAGCATGGGCGGCTCGCGCTTCAGCAGATCGGCGACCGGAGGGAGGAATCGCTCCTCAAGACCCGCCCGATGGATGGCCTCGCGGACGCGGGCGATGGTGGCGTGGTCGTCCAGCGGCAGGCTGACGATGGCCACGCGGACGCCGAGCTGCTCGCGGACGCCCGCCAGGGCTTCGAGCGAGCCGAGCGTGGGCACGCCGATGAGCCCGGCATGGCCCGCCTCGCCCGCGCCGGTGGGCACCAGCCCCACCACCATTGGCCCGCCCTCGGGCAGCAGCCTGGCGACCTGGGCCGCGCTCGAAGCGTCGCCGATGATCACGCTCGGCACGCCGGCCAGCGGCGGCAACGCGCGGTGCCGGACGGGCGTGGTCGGGACCGAATTGCCGGCAATCAGGCGATTCCGATCGATGTTGGCGGCCGGGGCCGTCTGGCTCATGGTGGGTGTATCGGCCTTCAGGAGGCTCTGGGGACGCAAATCACCCGGTTTCACGCCTTCCCCTTGACTCTCCGGAAAAAGGTAATATATTTATTACCTATGGAGCACGAGCGGCTCGATCTCGTCTTTGGCGCACTGGCCGACCGCAGCCGGCGGCGGATGCTCGACGCGATCGAGGCCCAGCCCGGGTGCCTCACCCGGGAGATCGCTGAGGGCTTCGAGATCTCGAGGATCGCGGTGATGCGGCACCTGAAGGTGCTGGAGGCGGCCGGGCTGGTGACCAGCGAGAAGGTCGGCCGCGAGCGGCGGCACTACTTCAACGCCGCGCCCATCCAGATGGTGCGCGACGAGTGGATGGAGCGGTACGGCTCGTTCTGGAGCGAGCGGATGGCCGACGTGAAGCGCCGGCTCGAGGGCGACGGGGAACAGGAGGCGGCTCGCGATGTCAGTTGATCAAGGAACGACTCAAGGAACGACCACGGACCGGAAGCACTCGGTCTTCCGCACGCACATCAAGGCGTCGATCCACGACGTGTGGACCGAGATCACGCGCACCGATGCGCCCATCGCCGCGTTCTTCAACGCCCGCATGCACACGCCGATGCTCGAGGCCGGCTCGAAGCTGGCGATGCGCACGCCTGATGGGAAGTACACAGGCGTCGTCGGCGAGATCCTCGAGGTCATCCCGCCCACGAAGTTCAGCCACACGTTCAAGTTCACGAACTTCGACGACCCGCCCTGCACAGTCACGTATGAGCTGCGCGAGATCGATGGCGGGACCGAGTTCACGCTCACGGTGATCGATGCGCCACCCGGCACGAAGACCGAGAAGCAGATGAACACCGGCGGGAAGATGATCGTGAACACGCTCAAGCGCGTGATGGAGACCGGCAGGCCGAGCGTTGGCATCCGCGTGCTGTACACGATGTTCAAGATCATGCCGCAGCCCAAGCGCTGCCGCAGCGAGCACTGGCCGGTCGACTGAAGCACGAACCGACTCGAGGGGGAACACACGATGGCACAATCACCCGAAGCGATGGCGGCCGCGATGGTCGCGAACATGCCCGAGAAGACCGGCAAGAGCCTGCCGCAGTGGCTGAAGATCGCCAAGGCGTCCAAGCTGGCCAAGCACGGCGAGATCACGAAGTTCCTGAAGGCCGAGCACGGGCTGACGCACGGGTACGCGAGCCTGATCGCGCACCGGGCCCTGGGCAACACGTTCGACGGCGGCGACGAGCTGGTCGACGCCCAGTACGCGGGGGCGAAGGCGGACCTGCGGCCGATCTACGACGCGATCCTGAAGGAAGTGCGCAAGTTTGGGAACGACGTCGAGGTCTCGCCAAAGAAGGCCAACGTGAGCCTGCGCAGGAGCAAGCAATTCGCGCTCGTGCAGCCGTCGACGAGGACGCGCGTGGATGTGGGGCTGAAGCTGAAGGGCGAGCCAACGACCGAGCGGCTAGAGGCGTCGGGGAGTTTTAGTGACATGGTGAGCCACCGGGTTCGCGTGACAAGCGTGGATGAAGTGGATGCGGAGTTGGTTGGGTGGTTGCGCGAGGCGTACCAGCGGGCGTGATCGCTACGCGGCGCGTATCTTGGACGCGCCAGCACCCGAAGCGTCCGCCGCCCCGAAGCGCACGTTGAACTCCGCCGCGTCGCCCGACCGCGTGCTGGTGCGCGCGGTGATGCGGTAGGTGGCCACCGTTGCCCCGACCGGCAGCGTGCGATCGACGAACGCGCGGCGGCCGATGGTGGCGACGTATGTGAACCCCTCCTGCTCCGCACCGCATCCGCACACGTCGCGCTCGACCACGTAGGTCACGCCGCGCAGGCGGCGGTCGTGCCGGCACGCGAAGGCGCAGGCCAGCGCCCCGTCGGCGCGCAGCCGCGCCTCGAACCGCTCGGGCGTGCTGGGGGCCGGCGTGGGTTCGGGGGTCTTGCGGGCGTCCAGCAGCGCGTCGGCGAGGACGGCCTCGGGGTCGGTTTGGGTGTCGGCGTGGGCCCGCACGCGGCGCACGGCCGTCGCGGCCCGCTCCCGCAGCGCGCGGTGCTTCATTCGGTACGCGTCGCCGGCCGCCCGCGCCGCGGCGCGGGCCTGGGCGGCGGCCTCGCGGGCCTGGTCCGCCTCGTCCAGCAGCTGGTCCAGCTCGTCGACGGTCGCCTGGTCCAAGCCGATGGCCTGGGGGTCCTCGCCCCACACGCCAAAGCGTGCCCGGCACCACAGCAGCACGCCGCCCAGGGTCTCGGGGATGGTCGCCATGGGCGTGGCATCGGCGGCTTGGACGCCCGGCTTGAGCCAGGGCGGGCGGAACGTGCGCCGGCGGGGCCGTGTGGGCGACCGGGGACGGCGGGTGGCGGACCCTCTGCGGCGGATGGTCGACCGTTTGCACGGATCGGTCGACCGGCAAGGCCGAGGGCCGCACCGGGTCTCGCCACAGGTCGGCCGTCGGCCGCGGCCGGGGTGGCTCCGGGGCCGCGTCAGTCGTGGCGGGCGAGCTTGGTGAAGCTGGCGGCGAAGAGGGTGGCGATGACCCAGCCGCTGGTGATGTGCAACGGCAGGTACCAGTCCTTCGCCCACCAGCCACTGGCGGGCGTCCAGTACTCCTCCTGCTGGAAGTTCACCAGCGGCAGGAAGGCGTCCAGCGAGTAGACCCACGGGCTGAACTTCGGGTAGCCGGCGATCCAGCGGAGCTGTTGGTTGGTCAGGCCCGAGCCGTCGCCAAGGTTCGCCTGGGTATCGACCCACTCGATGATGGTCTCTGGTTGCCTGGGCGTCGCGTCCCAGTCCGCCTGCGCGGCCTGCGTCCACGCGCGGAGGACGTAGCCCTGCGTGGGCTGCATGTGGCGGCCGTCGTCTCGCGAGAACACCCAGACGCCAAACCCGAAGAAGATGACGAGCCAGATCAGCGGGCGGAAGCGGGCGTAGCCGTGGCCGACGATGATGCCGTAGGCAAAAGAGAGGATGAAGTAGGGCAACGCAACGAACTTGTCCCACGCGCTCGCCTTGAGCCTCTGGTGAAGGAGCGACCGCATCCTTCGCCAGCCGAGCCGAACCATCACCTTGTCGGCGTCGCGTTCGTGGCCCTGCTTGCGGAGTATGGAGGCGAGCCAACGGTAAGGCTCTGGATCACGATTGACTGCGTGTCCTGTCAAGCTCGCGACTGTCCGATCTTGGCTTTCGAGCCACTCAAGTCGAGCGCTTGCGGTAAGCGGCGATTGACTGTGAAGAGCATCATACTGGCACCTGTAGAGGAGAACCTGCCTTGGAAGCTGGGGCCCGTCGTGTAGATAGCACACATGGCTTCGCGTCAAGTCAACCAGACCATCAAACACGCTGTTGTTTAGGTAAAGTGCACCTCGAATTCGTGCTCCATTGGCAATCAATGCGTCATCATTTGCGCTGGAGAATCGGCTATTGCTGCACTCCAAACTCCCTCCGATTTGAGCACCTCCTAGCCATACCGTGCCAGTAGATTTAAAGCCGTGCCGCAGATAAACGCTACCCCTTGCACTCAACTGGTCCGCTCGCAAACCTGGGACAACGCTGCCTTGCAAGGACAAAGTGCCCACTCTCGCGCCTCGAACTACAACTTCTTCGTCAAAAGCGCATCGACGAAGATATAGATCAAGGTCGACGTGAGCGCCTTCGAGGTCTATCTTGCCAGTTACATGAGCGTTGAGCAATCGCACAACACCCTTGCCAAGCAAAGCTCGAGCATGCGTATGTACACAGACAACAAGAATCACGCAAGCCCGGATCGTGCGATGGTCACCCCAATCCTGCCACGCACTCCGCTGAGTCTCAGGTGTAAGTAGTGCGTCGCCGTCGCGTAGTAAGTCACATTCCCTACCCATGACCAGTGCCCAGACGAGTTTCTGCTCGGGCTCGGTCAGGCTACCGCACTCCTTGTCCAGGATTGCAAGCAACTGTTTTGCTCGCTCTCGCTGGCCCTTGGTGGCCTGTGGTTCGTCGTGCTCTGCCATAGAGACAGTCTAGCCGCCGTTCTTACATCCCCTCATCACTACTCGGTCCATAAATCGACGGCACCTTCACGCCAAGCTGGCGGAAGTACACGCTCAGGATCGCGCGGTGGTGGATGCTGTGGCTGAGGACCCAGGTGCGGAAGGCGCCCGCGCGGGGGAGGGTGAACATGACGTTGCCGGCGTCGCGGAACTCCCAGTCCTGCATCACGGCGTCGTCGGAAAACGTCTCGATGGCCTTCACGGCGTCGGCGACGTTGGCGTCGAACATCTCGAGGATCTGGGCGACGCTAGTGAGGCTGGGCGTCTCGTAGGGCTCGCCGCCGGGCGGGTTCATGTCGAAGAACGGCTGGTGGAGGATGTTGGCCGTCCAGCCGGGCATCTCGGCCAGGTGGGCGCCGTTCCAGGCCAGCGTGTGGCTGCGTTCGTCCATCTTCCAGTCGAGCTTGGCCTCGGGGATGCGCTCGAGCAGCTTGCGCGTGGTCGACATCTCGTAGGAGAACTCGGGGAGGGTCATCTGGGCGTACTGGCCGATCGTTCCTTGGGCCATGGGGAGGCTCCGTGGGTTTGGGTTGCGCTGTTGTTCGTACGAGCGAGAGGCTATCCGCAGCCCGCGTCGACCGCGCGCTGGAAGCCGAGCAGGTCGACGATGCTCAGGCGGCCGTCCTGGTTGAAGTCGGCCGAGGGGTCGGCGGCTTCGTACAGGCGGAGGAAGTCGAGCACGTCGTACACGGTGGCTCGGCCGTCGCCATCGAGGTCGGCCCGGCAGGGCAGGCAGGTGGCGATGTCGATGACGTAGACGTTCCCATCGTCGCCGAACGCCCAGAGGTTGTGGCCGATCAGCGCGATGTCTCGGCATGGCGTCGGGACGAAGTAGGCCAGTTGCATGTCACGAGGATCGCGGACGTCGTAGGCGTACACGCCCGACCGATCCGACGCGTACACATAGCCGTTGCGTTCGAGCATGGTGAACCGGCTGCCGCCCGCCACCACGCCGAGCTCCGTCGTGCGCTCGGGATCGGTGACATCGAACGCGGCGAGGAAGTTGCCCACCGGTGCCCCGCCGCGGAAGTTCCAGGAGGAGGCGTACGCCGTGGTGCCGTTGTCGCTGAGCGTGACGGAGAGCCCCTCGCCAATAAGGTCAAAGCGACCGAGCACGTCGAGCCGCTCATCGGCGACGGTCATCCATCCATCCGTGAGTTCGTATCCACCGGCGACGAAGAAGAAGCCATCGCGGCCCGCGATGTCGTTCCCGCCGAGCTCGCCGATGAGGAACGGAGCCATCGGATCGGTCACGTCGTACGCCACCGTCCGCCGCGAGCCGTTGCGTACGGCGATCAGGTCGCCGGACGCGACAGGGTTGAAGAACCCATCGGGGTGCTCGATGGTGTTGAGCACGCGCGGCTGGCCGAGCTCAGAGACATCGGCGATGACCAGCTCGCTGGCGGGCCCGGAGAAGTAGGCCGTGCTCCCGCGCAGCGCGATCTCGCCGGCGAATGACGACGCGGGCAGGCTGCCGAGCACGGCCGGACGGGTCGGGTCTCGAACGTCGAGCACGAGGAAGCCGAGTGTCGCGCTGTGGGCATAGGCCACGTCGCCCTCGACCACCACGTCACCAACCAGGCCCAGATCGTCCACGGTTTCGGCGATACGCGGGTCGCAGCCGGTCGGCAGGGGCGGGCAGCCGGCATCGAGGGCGATCTGGAATGCGTCGAGGTCCTGCGGCGTGATCGCGCCATCGCCGTCGAAGTCGGCCATTGGATCCGATCGCTCGTAGAGATTGAGGAACGCCAACAGGTCGTTGGTGTCGGCCCTGCCGTCGCCGGTGAGGTCGGCGGTGCATCGCTCGCACAAGGCGTCGATGATCGCGACGGCACCGACACCAAACACGTCGTCGACGCGGAACGCGGGGGACCCGGCGAACGCGGTTCGGCCGTCGGTTGCAAGCCCTCCGAACAGTGCGCCCGCGCCTTGGCCGTCGTCGATGCGGACAACCTCCGCGAACATGCCCTCAGCATCGCGCTCGAACGAGTAGAGGCCTCGACCGTCGGGCGCGCCCACGAGCAGGGTGTCGCCCTCGGGGCCGAGCTGCACCGTCGACCAGTAGAGGTCGCCGAGCAACGAGCCGCGCACGGCTTGGTCGTACACCCAGGCGTCGCCTCGCAGACGGAAGGTATGGGCCACGATCTGGGTGCCGTCGCGCTCGTCCTCGCCGCGCGAGGTGACGGCGAGGACGCCGTTGCGCAGGACCGGCTTGCTGATCTCCTCGATTTCTCGCGGCACGTCGACGCTGAGCACCTGAGGATCGCCGAACGTGCCATCAGTCTGTTGCGGGAAGGCGACGACAGCACCGGCTCGGTTCACGTCTCCGGCATCGGTTTGGTGGGCCGAAACCATGAGCCAGCCGTCTTGGAGCTCCAGCCAGTAGCCGTATCGATCGAGGCCGAGCCCTCGCGGATAGTCCAAGAATTGGACCTGACGCCAGCCGTCGGCTTCGAGGCGGTAGACCCAGAGGTAGCCACGCTGGCCGGCGATGGCCGTATCTCCCTCGATGGCAACGGTCTCGCCAAAAGAGCGAAACGCTGGGTCGGGCGCGGGGAGGCGCTGCTCGACGACAAACCGATCGCCATCGCGTGCGTAGATGAACGCCTCGTCGTTCCCCCCGGCGATGACCCGTTGCCCGTCGAAATCGGTCCAATCGATCCAATCCGTCGGGCCTCGACCCCCAGCAAGGTCGATCGTGTGATCGAATGCCCATCGGCCGTCGACCTGCTCGAAGACGTGCAGCCCGCCGTGTCCTCCGGCGACGAGCGTCTCGCCCTCGAGCCACACCCCGTGACCAAACTCCGCACCCTCGATCGGCCTCGGACTCTCGATCTTCTGCTCCAAGCACTGGCCCGCGGCCGGCCCGGCGAACAGCACGAGCACGAGGGTGGGCAGCGTCCAGATTCGAGCGCGGGTGGCCTTCGGGCTGGGGCGTGGCATCGCATTCCTCCTTGCCCCAATCAGTCTACCAGGAAACCCGCTTCACGCGCCCCGAAATGTACGGCCAATCCTGCCCGTTCGGGCTTCCCAAACCGGGCCTGCGGTTCACCGCGTAAGAGCTTCCATCGGTGGGGTTTGCAGGCCCGGCGTTCCTATGATATTTTCTGGCTTCGTTCCGCACCGATCCTGCCGCGAGGGATGCCCATTGATGACCAGTGTTGAGACCAACCGGGACCCCCGGAGCACCGCCTCGGCGGGGGCTTCGCTCGCCCCCACCGACACCATCGTGCCCCGCCACAAAGGGACCGCCGAGGCCGAGGAGGCCGAGACCGACGTGATGATCGAGGAAGCAGTGCGGCCCGAGCAGATTGCCGAGGTGGTCGAGCAAGTGGCTGGCCGATGAGGGCTATGATCCCGTCTACGGCGCGCGGCCGCTGAAGCGTGTGATCCAGCGCGCGCTGCAGGACCGGCTGGCAGAGATGATCCTGGCCGGGGATATCGCGGATGGCGACAGTGTCCCCGTCAGCGCGGGGGTTGATGGGCTGATCGTTGGCGATCGGATTTCGTCATCTAGCCGGACGCCACCCGAAGACACGGTCGTGCAT
>CALCCF010000028.1 GCA_937899905.1 uncultured Phycisphaeraceae bacterium | reverse complement strand
ATCGCGTACGCCGTGATGTACCCGCCGTACGAGTGCCCGTTGATGCCGACGCGTTCGGCATCCGCCCAGTCGTGGCCGATGATCCAGGTGACCGCGTCCTCAAGATCCTCAAGCTCGCGTACGCCGAGTTGCCGGTACGCGGTCCACGCGCTCCGGGCGCCCTTGCCACTGGCGGGGTACGGATCCGTGCGCAGCACGACGATGCCCGCCGAGCACAGCAACTGCTCCCAAGTTCGTCCGCTCTGCCACGAATCGCGCACGGTGGGGGCGTGCGGGCCCGCGTAGGTCATGACCCAGATGGGGTATGTCTGTGTGGGATCGAAGTCCGGCGGATAGTGGACGATTGCCTCGAGCTCGATGCCCTCATGCCGGGTGGGGATTTTGACGTGCTCGACCGTGGCGAGCTGGTACTCGTCGAGTTCGTACACCGGGTTGGTGTCGAGCCAGCGGATGATCGCGCCATCCTTCGTGTTGCGTAAGGCGGATCGCGTCGGCTGGTTCAGCCCAGACCACGTATCGATGAACAGAGTCGCCGACGGGTTGAGGCTCACCGAGTGCGTCCCGGGTTCGTGGGTGAGCCGAGTCGGCTCGGTGCCATCGAGGCCGATCCGATACAGGTCGTTGCCGATGTGGGATCGCTCGGTGCCGGTGAAGTACAACACGCCGTTTTCTTCGTCGACGTGCAGCAGCCGGCGGCACTCCCACTCGCCGGACGTCACCTGGCGGATGAGCGTGCCGTCGGGCTTGTAGTGGTACAGGTGCTCGAAGCCGTCGCGCTCGGAGGGCGTCAAGAACGAACCATCGTCGAGGTATGTGAACGCGCCGGGCGAGGTCACCCATGCCTCGGTCGTCTCGCGCATGAGCTTCTTCGGCGTACCGCCGCGCGGCGAGACGTGCAGCACGTCGAGCCATGTCTGAATCCGATTCTGGATGTGGACCACGCAGTTGCGGCTGTCGGGCGTCCACGACACGCCGCTGATGAGGAACAGGCCGTCGTCGTAACCCGAGAGGTCTGCCGTTCGGATCGCACCGCCGTGCGGGCTAACGAAGCCGAGCTCCACCTCTGGGTTCCGCTCGCCCGGTCGTGGGTAGCGTTCAACCTCGATGCGTTGCTCACGGCGCTGGTTGTCGACGATGGTGTACTCGGGAACGGCCGAGCTGTCGGTGATGAGGAACGCGATCTGGCTCGAGTCTGGGCTCCACCAGTACGCCTTCCAATTGCGGCCGAAGAGCTCCTCGAAGTACACCCAGCTCGCCATGCCGTGGCGCACAACGTCATTGCCACCGGTCGTTAGCGCACGCGTGGTTTGCGTGGCAACGTCGACCACGTGGAGGTCGTAGTCGTTGATGAACGCGACGAACGTCCCATCGGGGCTCAACGACCAGGTCTGCTCGCGCTCGGGCGTTGCAGTAAGCCGAACGGCGGAGTTGCCATCCGCCGAGACGTAGTACAGGTCGTTTGCGTGCTCGAAGACCAGGCCCGACTCTCGGCCGAAGCGGAAGCTCTGGCGGGCTATCTGCCGAGCGCGATCGCTATCGATGGTGGGGAGCTCGGCGATCACGCCGGCCACACGCTGCCAGTCCAGGTCTTGTACGTCGTCGATGACGCGACCGGTTCTGGCATCGACCCGAACCGTCCCGCTTACGCCGGGCACCGACTTGCTGAGATGATCGTCATCGAGCCAGCGCAGCCTCGCGGCTCCGGGTCCGTTGAGCCGAGGCGTGCCGCGACGATGCACGATCATCTCGGAGGTGATGCGCTTGGGCTCGGGGCGATCCTCTTCCAGCGCTCTGGCGGCGCGCGCAAGGATCGGCAACTCATCTGGCAGTCGGTAGATCGGATAGTCACCGCCCTGCTCGAGCACGCCACCGAAGAAGTTCCATGCCGCGAGGCTGTCGGTGGCCTGCGGCTCGAGCATGTACGACGCGAGGTTGCCGAGCGCTTGCTCGGAGCGCACTAGGAACCAGCCCGGCTCGATCCGAACGCCGCGAGCGAGAGCCGTGACTTCGGGTATGTTCAGCAGGTTGTGGCCCTGGAAGGAACGGCTCGCTCGCGAGAGTCGCTCCAGCCGGTACGTCTCAACGTCGGCGTCCATCTCTTCGCGAATCTCGTGGACCTCCACGCCGTGGAGTTGGAGGTGATGGGCGATGTTCTCGAACTCGGCCGGGATCACGTACGCCCACGGCCGGTCCACGCTGAGCGTGGGCTCGAAATCGTTGATCAGTTCGACCTCGTACGTCCGCTCCTCATCGGTCACCTCGATGCGCGCGCCATCCGCGTCATATTCCTGATAGCCGAGCACCGATACAGGGGCCGGGAACGCGATCGCCCGCTCTCTCAGGGATACTTGCCGCGGCTCGTTCGTGTCGTTGAATTGGTCGGCTGCGGCGATCGTCGACTCGATGGCGGCCTTGTGCTCGGCTGACTCTTGGAGCACGGCGCGGCAGAATTCGAGCGTCGAGATCACGCGATCCTCGAACGAGGCGTACGCATAGGCCTCAGACAGGATCGATACCCGATTACGAAGGCCGCGATACGCCGCGCCATACCGCGGCCATGCGGGATAGGTTGTCCACTTCGTGTGACCATCGGCAAAGTTGCCATAGAAGAACGCGTTGTAGTCCGTGGCGGCCTCGAAGCGTGCATCGACCTCCTGCAGGAACGTTTCGCGTACGAATTCGATCAGCCGCGGATCGCTCGCGGGGTGTTTCGGACCCTGATACGTCAGCACGTATCGATGGTGCGAGCCGTTCGTGGTGTGGGTATCCACGGTCACGGCGGGGTCCCACTCCCGCATGAATCGCACGATGCTTCGGGCTTCGGGGGCCTCGAGCTTGATCCAATCGCGGTTCATGTCCAGGCCCTGCGCATTTGGGCGCGTGCCCATCTCGGCGGGCCCGTCCTGGCCGGGCCGGTGATCTGCGGCCATGTCGTCGTTGCCGTCGGGGTTGATGTTCGGCACGAAGCAGATGATCAGATCGTCGAGCAGTTCGTCCCGTTCGCCAAGCGCGAGTTCGCGGGCGAGCATCTGCAGCGCCTCCTTGCCGCAAACCTCGCCCGAGTGGATGTTGCCGAAGAGCAGGACCACGAGCTTGCCACTCTCTCGGGCCTCTTGCGCGCTCGAGACCGGCGGATCCGCCAGGACGAGCAGCGGCAGGTCCTTGCCATTGTTTGATCTGCCGATCGAGCCAAGCCACGTCCGCTCGCTCTGCTCGTGCAGCGTCTCGAGAAACGTCTCGACGTCATCCGACGTGCCCGTCCGCTCGTAGTCGCTCCGCTCGGCGACCGTCACTGGTGGATCGGGTTGGTCGCTCGAAGCTGCCCCAGGTAGCACCATCAGAAGCAGGGCAGCGAGGAATCGGATGTACATTCGTCTCTCCCGTTGGTCGACCGTGCGCGCCGTTCTCGGACCCTTGAAGCAACAGCATTTACCACGTTGTACCACACTCGGCACAAGGGTTCAATGCCGGATGACCCTGCCGGGTCTACTACGGTATCGGCTCCCAAGTTACTGGTGGCTACCAGCAGCTGGCTCGCGCGACACGCCTTGAAGTCAGGGTGAGAGTGGGCCCGGTGGGACTCGAACCCACACTGGTTTTACCCAAGCGGATTTTAAGTCCGCCGCGTCTGCCGATTCCGCCACGGGCCCGTGGGGTACAGGGCCCTCTGAGGCCTGTTCCTTGTCCACAGTAGCACACACAGCACCACCTGAGACCACCGCTACTGCTGCGCCTACTGCTGCGCCTTCGGACGACACTGGCTGATCGTCCGTTCCCGTAAGCCGCAACGGCACGCGCTCCACCGCAGGCAGGCGCTGCACCGTCTCGGCGGCCTCATCGGGCAGCAGGTGGCCGTACACGTCCAGGGTGAGCGTGATCGTCGAGTGCCGCATCAGCGTCTGCACGGCCTTCGCGCTCGCGCCGCCCATCGACGCCCAGGCACCGCACGTATGGCGGAGGGCGTGGAAATCGACGACCTGGCCATCATGATCTTCGCTGGCGAGGAAGTCGGAGCCCTCCCGACGCACGCGCTCCGCGGCGTCAGCGCCCGCCTCCGTAATCCACGCCTCGCGCGCGTCGGCTAGGTCGGCCCGCAACATCGCGGCCGTCGCAGTGTTCTTGGGCATGTTGAACACCCGCCCGCCCGGCATCACGGTCCTGACATGTACGGCGAGCTCGCGTACGACATCATCACGAAGGTACTGGCGAGCGGCCTTGCGGTTCTTCGTACTGCGGGCGTCGAGGATGACGTGGGGACGCTCGTCGTCCAGCCGAAGGCTCGATCGCGTGAGCGAGTGCAATTCACTGGCCCGTAGCCCGGTCTCCAGGGCCACGGCGTAGAGAAGAGCCCGCTCGGACCCGGCCATTCCGAAACGCTCAGGAGCCCCTTCTGTGGCCGTTCTAAGCCACGACCACTCCTCAGGGAGTAGGAACCGCCTGGACCGCTCGCGGTGCGGCGCGGGCTTCTTGAGCCGGGCCAGGGGATCGGCCTGGAGCCTGCCATCGCTCACGCACCAGCGGCAGAACGTCCGCCACGCGGTGACGCACTTGTGCGCGGTGCGGTTCGTCCAAGCCCGATCGGTCTCGTCGGTCGGGGCCATCTTGCGCGAGATCAGCCGTTCGAGCTCGTCGGGCGCGAGGTCGCCGAGGACTTTCCAGCCGCACTCCTCGGCCGTGCGCCGGATCATCCCTTCGGTGTCGCCTACGTACTTCTCGGTTCGCCCTTCGGCCCTCTTGGACGCGCTGAAGTCGTTGACGTGCGAGGCGATCGATGCCTTGGCATGTCGCTGTAGTGGGGTGCCGCCCTCTGGTGCGAGCAGGCCAGCTTCTTCCAACTTCGCACGCTCGATCCAGGAGCGGGCAATCCGTTCGGCGTCGCTCTTGCTCCGCGTTCCAGTCGAACGGGAGAACCTCTTCCGGCCCTTGCCGTCTGGATGTGGCCCATACCACTGTGCATACCACGGCCCATCAACCTTCTTGCGAAAGAGCGTGCCTTGGCCGTTGCCGCGAGCGCGCTTTGATACTCGCTGGCTTGCGTTGCCTTCTGGTTCGTTGGCCATTGGTCCCCCTGCACCTTGTACACGTTCACTCATCGTCATTCGTTACATCGGCGTCGAATCGATTGCACTCCCACGCATCGAAGAGCACGCCGATGGTTGCGCGAATGTGCTGTGGCAACTCAGGCCACCGTTCGTTCAGTCGCGACAACACGGGATCGTCGTCAACGCAGTCGGTGTCGGGCTCTATGTCTTGGTGCGGGAAGTGGCCATGCTGCTGCCGGTACTGGTTGTACGCGCTGGGTACGTACTTCGGCCAAGGCTCTGCGAGATCGCGACAGGTGCCAACCCGATCGCGCCACATCCACGACCGGGTGCCATCGTCCAGCGTCACCGCCCCAGACGGATATCGAGAACAAAGCTCACGAATGCACTCATCGTTGAGGCCCGCGAGAAACGCCTTCGCATCTATGTCGCGAGATGGCACGCTCAATCCCGAGCACTCGACGATGTGGGCGAGCGTGGCCGACAAGTCCTCGTCCGTAGCCAGGCGCATCTGGGCGAGCACGAAGACCTCCTCGGGGTCGCCTGCATTGAAGTGATCGATCAGCGCGTGCCTGAGGCTGGGGAAGAGTGGTACTCGCCGCGGCAGCGGACTACGCGAGAGCTCGATCGAATCGAGATCCCATCGCACGTGCCTCCAGTGCAACGCCTGGGCTTCTTCCAGGCTCAGGCCGCCAACACCAACAAGCGCGATCAGAGCTCGCCAGACCGTGGGCTCGCAGTGATCCAACAGCGTGTCGATCATCGGCGTGCTGTCAGTGGACAGTGGTTCCGGCACCATGCCAACGGCACGCTCCACGTCGCCCTGTTTGTCCATCTCTTCCTTTGAGGGCTCTTCGATGTGGACCGGGTCCGGGGCGGCCTCACCTGCTGACTGGGTGGCTCGCTTCGATCGCTTGACAGGAGCAGCGAAGGGGTTGGTGTCGATGTGCCCATGCCGCACGCCCCACCGGAAGATGTGGGCGATGCGGCTCGGCATTCTTGTGAGCTGGCGTTCATTCCAGAAGCGCTCGCGAACATTAAGCCATGCCCGGGACAAGCCCCGGTCGCTGCTATCGGAGTGGTCGTATCCCAGTACGAACTCGCGGACCTGCTCGGCCTTCGCCCAGCCGATGGAGTCCGCCAGCACGTCAGGGCCACAAAACTCGATCAGGAGCGAACTGGCCTGCAGGTGATGGCGGCGCGACGGCCACCGCGGCGAGACCATCGCGGCGAAGTACTTCTCGACCAGCTGTGCGAGAGTAAGTGGCGACTCCCTCATATCGAAGGGATCGAACAGCCCGTGACGAGCCAGAGCGTGGAAGATGTGCTCTGGCAACTCGTGAGCAGCCGCCAGAACTCGCTCGTCCGTCCGATCGCCTAGACGGCGCGCGGCCAGCAGTTTGTCCGCCAGTGTGTCTAGTGACCGGATGCGGGCAAACTGAGCGTGCTGCACAGCGATCTCGTGGTAAATCCCGTCCTTGTCATGGAATGCGAGCGTGTGAGTGCGCGCTCCGGTCTTTCGTAGAGTCACGGGTGGGCTTGATGTCGTTCCCGTTGTCTCGCTTCGTTTCTGTGGTCCGTGCATGATGTTCTCCTGGGTGAAGAACATACCGCGCGCGGTGCGTTCGGCCAACGGCACATCGACGGCGGGCCGCCGATTCCCGTCGTTGATTATCTTGTGGTCATGAGCAACGTGAGCGACCAACGGAGCGGCGGTGCCAGGTGACGGCTCGTGCCTCTGGATTCCGAAGTAATCGCGGAGGTTGATTATCTGGTTGGCATGGGGCAGAAGTTTTGTTGCTGTCATCTCGCCATCGCCTCCAGCATTCGATCGTGCATAAGCACGCGCGCGTACCCGTCCTCACCGAGCCGCGCCCGGATTGCTTGCAAGTGCTTTGCTCTGTCCTTGAGCGGGATACGCGGCAGGATGCGCATGCCACGTAGGCTCGCGCGCACCTGGTCCCACGACCGGCTCTCGCTCGTCGCGGCCTCGATCATGGTTTGCCGGGCCTTCTCGTAGTCGCCGGCCATGATCTCGCGACGCGCTCGCCGCATGCCCACGGTGAACGCCTCGGCCTGGCCAAACTCGCCCGTTGTCATGAGGCCCTGCTCGCGCAGGTAGCGGTAGACCTCGCGCTTGACCGCGTCGTATGCGGGGTTGTCGTCGCCAAGGCCATAAGCCGCCACCCACTCACCGACACCGCGGTACATTGGAGTCCCGCGCCGCAAGTACAGATCAACCTTCTCGTGCAGCGGCAGGTGCGCGAACGGACCCTGACCGCTGAGCAGGTTCCACAGGTCGGTTCCTGCACGCACGGAACTGAGCGCAGTGCCCAGGTCCCCGGGTGTCAGGCCGTCGTCAAAAGCGCTGCCGAGCACGGCATACATCGGACCGCCGAAGTACGCCTCGAAGATGCGGGCAAAGAACCGTGTGACACCGGCGGTGCCATCATCGCCAGACAACTCTTGCTCGGCCCGCCGCCACTCAACAGCCAAGCCCGTAATGCCTCCAAAAAACATCGCCCGCAGCGCGATGCCGCTCAGGCCCGCCATCGCTCCGCCGATACCCAGGTCTGCTGCCAGCAATGCAGCGGCTCGCTTCTCACCACGTGGCGCGGACAGCATGTGTCCCAGTGCCCGGCCTGCACGATTCGTGATCATCTGCGTGTAGGCGTCGTACCAAACCACCGAGCGGTACAAGGGGTCGTTCCCAGCCTTGGAGAGCTCGTGTGGCTGTGCATTGGCACCGACCGCACGCTGTGCTGCCCTGATCTGGACCGCGTTGTACAGGGCGTCTGGAGCTCGGCCGGATAGCAGGCACTCTACCTGGGTGTCATTGAAATTCAAGAGCCTGAGCCGCACACGGTCCATGCCGGTGGCGCGGCCACCCTTCAAGTCAGTCACCATCTGACGAGCAGATGCAGACGAGATGATCTCACCCCACTCGTTGGATAGCCGGTGAGGAGTGCCAACGAACTGTGCGGCGGTGCGAGCGGCGCTCTCGAAGAAGATGACGGTGTTGCCAAGCGTGTCTCCTTCGGTCTTTGGACGAGTCAGGCCATACCACGGCAGTCGATCTCGGGTGATCGCACCATCACGATGCAGCTCTTCAACGAGGAGATTTCGTCCCCAACGCTGGCTTGTGCCGAGATCTACGAGCGCCCGCGCGAAACGGCTCGTGCCAAAGAGGGCACGCGGCAATCCCAGGGGCTCCGGGACGTTCACGACCGGAGAGGCGGAGAGACCGAACGTCCGTGCGAGGCCGAAGACGCTCCGCATGATGCGCTGCCCCTCATACGTGGCAGATCCCGGTCGCGCCTGGTACTTGAGGTGCTGGGCGAGCGGGAGCGACGATAGCGAACGCATCGTCTCGTCGAACAACGCCGCACCCGACTCTCCCGATTCGTCGAGAATGGACGCCCGGAGCGCGGCGATCGATCTCTCCTTGCCATACAAGGTGGCCCGCTCGTACCCAACGTGCCGTGCGACGGCGGATCTGGACGCTGCCTTGCTGGCCATCTGCGTCAGCTGGCGGATCGGGTCGGTGTCGAGCAGGTGAATGGTCTGCATCTTCCCGTCGTACTCAAAGCGGATGATCGCTGGCATCCGCTCGATCGTCCGTAGGTGCTCGGCGTTGGTCGTGCGGATGATTCGGGCCGTCGAGACCTCGCCGCCGTCGTAGGTTTCTTCGATCGCCTTCGTGATCCGGTCCCATTCAACGGGCGCGTCTTCATTCGTGTTCAGCTTCGCGATGACCTTCGAGACCGCTGTCTTGACCGCTCGCCCGTAGTCGCCGCCCTCCTTGAGCGCACGAACCAGGTCTGGCGAGAGATGACGTAGCCACACAGGCTGGCCCTGCTGCTTGAACGGCACGAGGGTCGGCTTTCCATCCTCGCCGATGACCTCAACCTGGATCCCCGCGTCCTCCATGTGCTTGCCGGTCTCGCGGTACAGCTTCGAGTGAGCCTCCTTGTACTCCAGCGCCAACTTGTTGAACGCCTCCACCGGTTCGAGGCCCTCGATGAGCTTCTGGCCCATGGTCTCGAACGCTTCCACACCGTCTACATCCGCGACCTTGACCTCGTGCATGAGCTCGGCTCGCGCTCGACGGCCTCGCACGATCGATGCTGGTCCGTGCATCCGTCTGGCGAGTGGGTCGATGATGGCGGCCTGCCAGCCGCGCGTGGCCTTGTTCGCCTCATCCGTCGCGGCTCTGGCTTTGTCTACGAAAGCAGTCGTGACTGGCTTGTCCTTGCCCTTCGCGGCGAGTCGATCGATTAGCGGGCCGGAGTAGGCGTCAAGGATCTCACGCGTGGCACGCTCGGCACCCTGGACAGCCTGGGTGGCGACGCGTTGCCCGGGCGCGTTCACGCCAAGGCGCTTGGCAACAGGACCCACACCGACCAACGCGGCGGCCGCCAGCACGACCCAGACGTACGGATCGGCAAGGTCGATGTCGCCTGCGATGCTCGCGGCCTCGATGGCAGCCTCGGCTTCCTCGGGGCTCTGGGCGTCTGAGATGCCCTTAGCCACCGCACCCAAGCCCATCATCACCAGCACGGTCGGGGCCGCGCCGCCTCGCATGACCCGGTGCTTGCCGCCGTCCTTGATGACGACGTGACGTGGGCCGCCATCTCGATCCTGCCGCTTCGCGTAGGCCACCGCCGCCTGCTGGCTGTTGTGCTCGGCGACCTTCTCGAAGCCGGCGCTCTCCATGTCGGCCTGGGACGCACGAACCGTGCGGCTCTCGAAGTTGGGGCGGGCTACTGGTGTCGCATCGTCGCCGAACGGGATCGGCTCGGCCTCAAGCTGCTCCGCCCGCTGGATCGCCTGTCGAGCCACACGCTCGCCGCCCTCACGCAGCGACCCGGCGCTCATCGGCACACGCTGGTATCCGGCGATCTCGCGGACGTTGCCCTGCGCGTCGATGGCAGCAAGCTCCCCGTCACGCCGCACGACCGTGTACTCGCTGCTACCCAGCCGGAACTGATTGCCCTCGGCCAGCGACGACGCCTGCACCTCGCTAAGCCTGTCACCAAGGCCCACCGGCTCACGGGCGGCCACCAGCCACGAAACCTCCGGGTCGGGATCGCCATCGAGCGCGTCCATCGCCTGCCGGACGCTGTTGCCCTGCTGGGCCTCCAGCATCTCGATGAACCGATCCGTGCCGAGCGACGCCAGCGAGTCCTCGCCGGTGCCCCTGGGAACGCGGGTGCGGATCATCGTGCGAAGGTGCGGCCTGCCCTCCAAAGCCTCGCGAAGCTCGGTCGGCATGTTGCCGCTGAACTTCGTGTCGATCTCGGCCTCGCCCCGGAACTGGGCTGCGAAGTCCTCATTAGACCGGAAGAGCCCTCGCTGCTCGGCGGTGGACACCAGCCGCTCGTCGATCTGGGATCGCGTCAACGACGCTTCGGGACGCACCGCGCCCGGACGACCAGTGGGGATGCTCAGTCGCTCGCCGGCACTAACCTCGGGCCGGAACGCCACCCGCTGTCTCGTGTGCGCATCGACGAACGGCTCGGTACGCCCGCGATCCGGCCATTGCTGGGGCGTGGCCCCCGCCTCACGGACGACGCCGGTTTCGGCGACACGCTGGGCCTCGAGCTGCCCTGGCGTCGCAGGACGGATCTGAGGGCCTTCCGTGCCGGCCGCCCGCACCATGTCGGCATCGACGGCCCGCGCCGCCTGCTTGACGATCTGGGTCACGCTCTTGTTGCCGAGTTGCGGGAACTCCTGGCGGATCGCCAAGCGCGTGACCTTCATGCGCTCGCTGTGCCTTGACGGCCCAAGATCCCGCATCGTCCGGTCGGCCAGCGACTGTACCTGGTCGCGCACGCCGTAGAACGGGTCTTCCTTTCGGGCGACCTCGCGAAGCCCCTCGCCCATGCGATCGCCGACCTGGGCCGCACGAAGCTCGCCACGCAGGCTGGCGTCCGCCTCCTCAAGCTGACCAAGCTCCTGGGCGATCGAGAACTCGTCGGCCTGCCGACCAACCCCGGTCTCGCCCACCGCGTCCACGGCTCGCTCACGCAGCCGCGGCTCCATGCGCGTCTGGCCCTCGAGCCCAGTGACGAACGAGCGGTCGGCCACGAATCGCGGGCCGCCATCGGCCGCACGCCCCGGCTCGGCCGGGGGCAGCATGCGGGCCGGGTCGGTGATCCGCTGTCCGGGCGGCAGCAATGCCTGGGCCGCCACCGCCTGCTCGGCCGCCTGACGGGCTACGCCATCGGGCACACCCACTGCACGGATCGCCTGGAACACGCTCACGCCGTCAAAGCCGAGCGACAATCCCAAGTCGGCCCACTCCATCGGGGCCACGGCTTGGCCACGGGCAAGCTTCGCGCCGACCGTCGCGACGATGCCCGGCGTGGTGGCTTGGAAACCCGCGCGAGCAGCCGAGTCTTGATCCAGCGTGCGGCCAGCTTCGAGCAAGCCCGCCTGAGCTCCGATCGCCAGGTTCTCGCCGGCCACCGCGCCGCCGGCCCGCGCCGCCGTCCTAGCGCCACCGCGGCCAAGCCCGGCCGTCGCTCGAAGGCCCGCACGTCCGCCCGCTGCCGCAGCGCCCGCGTACCCGCCAAGAGTGCCCGCGATCGATCCGGCCATGTTTTCGGCCTGAGCCTGCCGGATGAACTGCACTGGCCCGGCGGCCATCTGGTTTCGCATCGCCGTCGCCGACGCACGCTCGGGCGTCTGCCACGCCGGGTCGCCCTCCATCGCGCGGCTGAGGTTGTATCCGGCGCTCGCACCCGGCTCGACGCCCAGCCCGCCGGCCACGGCCACCGCCGTCCCGGTCGGATCGGTGTACCACGCCTGCCCGCCCTCGGTGCCCAGGAGCGACGCCGCAAAGCTGCCATCTTGGCGCGGGATCATGCCCTGCTCATTCGCGCCCTGGGCCGCGTAGAAGCGTCGCATGTACGCCTCGCGACCCTCGGGCGGACCGTCGTAGTACGGCTCGGGAAGCTGCACCCCGCCGCCACGCATAGCCGCGTCAAGCTGCGCCTGCTGCACCATCGCTCCGCGCTGCGTCGCACGCCCCAGCGTCCGCTCGCCCGCGCGAACCGGCGTCTGCGTCTGCAGCCCCTGCCACACCTGCCCGATCTCGGCCTTGGCCTGATCGAACGGGATGGTGTCGCGCTGAGCGAGCAAGCCCACGATCTCGTCGGCCTGCCCGCGCGTCATGCCGGTAAGCCCGCCGGTGTCGATCATCTTGGCCGCCAGCAATCGCCGGCGCGCAGGATCAGCCTCGGCCAGCATGGCCTGGATGTCTTGTTCAAGAGTCGGTGGCATGTTCCACTCCTAAGGGCTGTCCGAATTTCAGTCCTCCATAGGTTCTCAGAGTGTGAGTCTGCACACCTATGGCCGAGTCACGCTCAATGTGCGTGTCCATTTCCAGTGCTATCGATTGGTGATTCCATAGGTGCGCAACCTGCCTCAAAGGTGCGCAAACTCTCAACTTGAGCACCTGTGTCTTCTCTTGCGCACGTATGACCCGATGCCCAGACCCACCGTCCATCCGAGGCATAGCCCTCACGAGTGGATCGAATCTTGAGCGCGTCCTTGGCTCGTCGAAGCGTGCCCTTCGATACTCCGTCCTTCGAAGCTCGGTCATACAGCTCGCCGGCCGCGACAGGGCCGTTCGCCAACTCGTCCATCAGCCACTCCTTGGCCTCGTCGAGTGCAGAGGATCCGCCTTCACCTCCGCTACGCCGGACCAACTCGTCGGCGGACACATGGACTTCACCGGACTGCCATGCACAGGCGGGTGGATCGCCGTCAATCGTGAAAGCCAGGCCGGCGGCCGGAGCGGATATGTTGTTCTTTCCTGGCAGCAGTAGCTTGCGGTCTTTGTCGTCCGGATCCTCAGCCAAGTGAAAGACGGTCCGAGCGATACCTGTAAACGCTCGGGATCCGAGGACGGTGTCGTCCGCTCGATGGCCCGAAGCTTTCCGGGTGTGAGC
>CALCCF010000027.1 GCA_937899905.1 uncultured Phycisphaeraceae bacterium | reverse complement strand
TCGGCGGGGGCTTCGCTCGCCCCCACCGACACCTTCGTGCACCGCCACATCGGGCCGGACGAGGCCGAGGTGGCCGAGATGTTGTCGGCCCTTGGGCATGACTCGCTGGACGCGTTGATCTCGGCGGCCGTGCCGGGGCAGATCCGCACGGCGAGCCCGCTCGATGTTGGGCCCGCGCGGGGTGAGCACGAGCTGCTGGCCGAGCTGAAGCGGATGGCCTCGAAGAACGAGGTGCGTCGCAGCTACATCGGCATGGGCTACCACGGCACGATCGTGCCGCCGGTCATCCAGCGAAATATCCTCGAGAACCCGGGCTGGTACACGCAGTACACGCCGTACCAAGCAGAGATCAGCCAGGGCCGGCTCGAGGCGCTGCTCAACTTCCAGACCTTGGTCAGCGACCTGACCGCGCTGCCGCTGGCGGGCGCGAGCTTGCTGGACGAGGCGACGGCCGCGGCCGAAGCCATGGCGATGTGCTTCGCGGTGAACCGCAAGACGCGTTTTGTCGTCGCCGACGACTGCCACCCGCAGACGATCGCCGTCGTGCAGACGCGCGGGCGTTCGATGGGCGTCGAGATCGATGTTCGCTCGGCGAGCGACATCGCCGACAACCTGGAGGGCGCGGGCGGCGTGCTCGTGCAGTACCCCACCACCGACGGTCGCGTGGAGTGCTATGAGGATCTCGCGAGCAAGGTCCACGACGCGGGCGCGCTGCTCGTGTGCGCGTGCGACCTGATGAGCCTCACACTGCTGAAGGCGCCGGGCGAGTTTGGGGCGGACGTCGCCGTCGGCAGCGCGCAGCGTTTCGGCGTGCCAATGGGCTTCGGCGGGCCGCACGCGGCGTTCATCGCCACGAGCGAGAAGCACGCCCGCAAGATGCCCGGCCGGATCATCGGCGTGAGCAAGGACAGCCAGGGCAACACCGCGTATCGCATGGCCATCCAGACCCGCGAGCAGCACATCAAGCGCGACCGGGCGACGAGCAACATCTGCACGGCCCAGGCGTTGCTGGCCATCATGGCGAGCATGTATGCGGTGTACCACGGGCCCGAGGGCCTCCGGCGGATCGCGATGCGGACGTACACCGCCACTCAGACGCTGCGTGCGGGCCTTCTCGCAGGCGGGCACTCGATCGCCGAGGACCAGATGTTCGACACGCTGCGCGTGACACCGGCGAATGGCACAGACTCGATCCTCGCGAACGCCGACAAGCACTGCATCAATCTCCGCAGCTTCGGCGATGGTACGCTCGGTGTAACACTCGATGAGTCCGTGACCGATGCGGACATCGCGGACCTGCTCGCGTGCTTCGGCTGCGACTCGAACGTGGGTGATCTTGCTGGCAACGCGCACACCGATATCGCGCCCGCGTTCCAGCGCACCAGCGGCTACCTCACCCACCCCGTCTTCAACACGCATCACAGCGAGACGGAGATGCTACGATACATCTCCAAGCTGCAGCGTCGCGATCTGTCGCTGGCCGACAGCATGATCCCGCTCGGCTCGTGCACCATGAAGCTCAACGCGACCAGCGAGATGCTGCCGGTGACGTGGCCCGAGTTTGGGGCGCTTCACCCGTTCGCCCCGGCCGAGCAGACCCAGGGCTACCAGGAGATGTTCGACTCGCTCGAGGCCTGGATCGCCGACATCTGCGGCCTGCCGGCCGTGAGCTTGCAGCCCAACGCGGGCAGCCAGGGCGAGTACACCGGGCTGCTCGTCATCCGCGCGCTGCACGAGAGCAGGGGCGAGTCGCACCGTGACGTGTGCCTCATCCCGACCAGCGCGCACGGGACGAACCCCGCGAGCGCGGTCATCGCGGGCATGCGCGTCGTTGGCATCAAGTGCGACGACGACGGCAACGTCGACATGGCCGACCTGCAAGCGAAGGCCGAGCAGCACAAGGACAATCTCGCGGCGCTGATGGTGACCTACCCCAGCACGCACGGCGTGTTCGAGCCGACGATCAAGGACATCTGCCAGATCGTTCACGATAACGGCGGCCGTGTGTACATGGACGGCGCGAACCTCAACGCCCAGGTCGGCCTGTGCCGCCCGGGCGAGCTGGGCGCCGACGTCATCCACCTGAACCTCCACAAGACGTTCTGCATCCCCCACGGCGGCGGCGGCCCGGGCATGGGCCCGATCGCGTGCACCAGCGAGCTTGAGCCGTTCTTGCCGGGGCACCCGGTGCGTGCGCCCAAGGGCACGAGCGAGCAGGCCATCGGCCCGGTGAGCGCGGCGCCGTACGGCTCGCCGAGCATCTTGACCATCTCGTACGTGTACATGGCGCTCATGGGCTCGGCCGGCCTCAAGCGTGCGACGGAGATCGCGATCCTCAACGCCAATTACATGGCCAAGCGGCTCGAGGGGCACTACGACGTGCTGTACCGCGGGCCCAGCGGCCTGGTGGCGCACGAGTTCATCATCGATTGTCGCGACTTTGACAAGAGCGCTGGAGTCAAGATCGACGACATCGCCAAGCGGCTCATGGACTACGGCTTCCACGCCCCCACCATGGCTTGGCCCGTGCCCGGAACGCTCATGATCGAGCCGACCGAGAGCGAGGCCAAGGGCGAGTTGGATCGTTTCTGCGACGCGCTGATCGCCATCCGCGAGGAGATCCGCGAGATCGAAGACGGCACCACCGACCGCGAGGACAACGTGCTCCGCCATGCGCCACACACGCAGGCGATGCTCATGGCCGACGAGTGGTCGCACGGCTACTCGCGCGAGAAGGCCGGCTTCCCCAAGGCCTGGCTGCGTGACAGCAAGTTCTGGCCCAGCGTCGCCCGCATCGACAACGCCTTCGGCGATCGTCACCTGGTGTGTACCTGCCCGAGCGTCGAAGAGATGGCGGCGGGTTCAGTCTGAGTCGTCTCCAGCCTCGGTCGTCAGCGTGATCTCCGTACGGTGCTCAGCGCCGATCGCGTCATGCCACACGAACCAGATTGACGCGTCCGAGTCGCCGTCTTCCAGGCGATAGTGCAGCGGGCTGTCGCCTTCAAGTACCGGGGTGCCGGTGTCGGACGCCGCGTAGTGCTCGATCACCACGGCAACCTCCTGGCGACCGAATCTCGGTTGCTGCTCGCTCTGGTACACAAGGTCGTGGGCTATGTACTCCAGGGCCATCGCCCTGGCGTAGGTCTGGCCCCCGCTCGAGACCGCGCCCCGGTACATGGGCGTGGCGAGCAACGCGCCCGATCCAACGACGGCGCCCGCGACGAGCATTACACCGATGGTGCACCACTGCCGGGTTACGACCCTCTCCTGGCTGTGCACTGGATGAACGAAAACCAGGGCGAGCACAACCCCGACAGCGCCCGCAACGATGAGCCCGGCAGCCACACCCCGCTCGATGCCCGAACCCGCTTCGTACAGGGCCGCGTCGCGTTTCGCAAAGGCCGAGATCCCAATCTGGATGTCTCTTCGCTGCTGCCTGGGCGTGAGCGTACCGATGAGACGCGTCAGCTCGCCAGTGCTTTCGGTGATGTCCAAGAGCCCGGGGTGCGCGATGGCGACGGGCCGAGCT
>CALCCF010000026.1 GCA_937899905.1 uncultured Phycisphaeraceae bacterium | reverse complement strand
CGGGTACATCAAGGGCGGCAAGTGTGATCGATCGGCCGAGCAGACGAGGCTCGCGGGAGAGGCCCTCGGCCGATACCACGCGCTGCTCGCCAACGCGCACGACCACCTTGGCGCGATGGGCCGCAGCATCGGCGAGCCGCTCACCGGCGTGTACCACGACGATCTGCGCATCCGTCGTGCGTTGTCGCGACTGCCACAGACGCTCGATGCTCCGGGCGGCGACGAGTTAGCGGCGAGGCTTGGAACACTGTACGAAAAGGCGAGTGCCCGCGCTCGAGATGCGCTCCAGGACGTGGAGATACAGATCGTCCATGGCGACTGGCACCCCGGGAACTTGATCTACCGCGATGGCGCGATCGCCGCCGTGCTCGACCACGAGGCCGCGGGCATGGCGCCGGCGATGCTCGACATCGCCAACGGCGCGTTGCAGTTCTCGCTCCAGGGTACGGGCATGGACTTCCGCCAATGGCCGACGCCGCCGGATGCCGAGCGGCTTTCAAGCTTCATGGCGGGCGTGCACGGCGGTCGGGCGCTGATTGGGGTGCCAGGGGTTGGCCAGCAGGCTCTCGGGGCGCTGCCGTGGCTCATGACCGAGGCGATCATCGCCGAGGCGGCGGTGCCGATCGCCGCGACGGGAGCGTTCCACGGCCGGGACCCGTCTCCGTTCCTTCGGATGGTGGCTCGCAAGGCCCAGTGGCTCTCGGACCACGCCACCGACGTCCTGTCCTCCGCCAAGCCGTAGGCCGTGGTACCATTAGTCACCATGGCTCGACGACTTCTCTGGGTGCTCGTGGTGGCTTGCTCGGCGTTGTGCGCGGGCTCGGCCTTCGCCTCCACGCAGCCCGCCGATTCCGACGAGATCGCACGCGACGCCGTCGCGCGGCTCGCGAGCGATAGCTGGCAGGCGAGGATCGGTGCGAGCGAGACCTTGCTCGAGTTGGCCGACACGCTCGATGCATCGACGGCGCTCTCCACGCTCGAACGTGCGCTGGAGTCCTGGATCGAGGAGTCTCGCGGCAGCGACACCCACGATGGCGATCTCGCCGAGGTTCTGGCGCGATTCGAGTTTGCCGCGATCAACGCGTTCTTCAAAGGGCCACGCGCTGGCCTCGGCATCACGTACGACCAATCGCCCAGCAGCACGGGGGTCCGACTCGGCGGCACGGTGCAGGGCTTCGACGCCTACGAGAAGCTCCGCGACGGCGACATCGTGCTGTCCATCTCGGGCATCCCGGTGGAATCCGGATCGCTCGATCTACCGGTTGCGATCGCCTCGCACCTGCCGGGCGAAGAGGCCCTCATAAAGCTCGTGCGAGGCGCCGAGGTCATGGAGGTCGCCGTCACGCTGGGTCGCCGCGCCGACCTGAACTCTGCGCGGAGGCTCAACCAGCCGGTCGTCCGGCGGGCGTGGGCGTTGCGTCTCGATCGGCTCCGCGGCGATCCGAGTCAGGCTCGCCTTGATACGGACGTCTCGCGTGTCGTCGTTGAAGCGCCTGACTTCGAATCGCCATCACGAGCTCGTCCGCGGCTCGCTGACGTTTCCGTCGGTGGCACTCCGGGCATGCTTGCGGCCCGACCCGCCGGTGTCGTGGCCCAGGTAGCACCCGGGAACAACAACCAGGCCGCCGTGCGTGCGGAGCTGAGCCGGGTCAACAGCGACCTGGCCCGCGTGTTGCGAGAGATCCGCGCGATCGAGACCTCGATCGCGTCGGCCGACCTTGAGCTCCGCATGACCGCCGACACCGTCGAGGGTCGGGCGTACGCGGAGCAGCTGCGGGCGCGCGTGATCGAGCTGCGCAGCGAACTCGGGCCGCTCCAGCAGGAGCAGGTCTCGCTCATGCGCGACCGCGTGCGGCTGATGCAGGCCCTCAGCCAGTAACCCTACAAGACTCTGTCGACGGCTACGGCTTCCGCCAAACCCCACAACACCAGCCATCGCCCTCGCGTCCCGGAACACCCTCGACAGCCTCGAACGGTGTCAGCGGATGCCACGATGGGCCGCCGTAGGCCATCGATGCCAGACGCTCGAAGCCAAGCGTGGCCATCATGCCATCGAGATCGATACCGAAAGGACTCGGGTAACTCGCGAGCCAACGGGCATCATCGTCCGCGGTATGCGTCTGGAGCGACTCGACCCACGGCATCGCGGCCGCGTCGATGAGCCAGTCGTGATCCTGGCTGAGTTGCTGATCGACCAACTTGACGAGCCCGGTCGTGTACTCATCGAGACCAGCCTCGTTCTCGCGCAACTCTGCTCCGACGATCACCAAACCACCGGGCCGCAACGACCCCGCGTACTCCGCCATCACGGCTTCGGGGTCCGCCGTGCGACTCAGCGCGTGCCAGAGCACGAGCACATCGGCCCGATCGTCTTCCACGATCCGCAGCCTGAGCGGTAGCTGCTCAAGCGGCGCGTGCCCCACCACTCGCGCGCGATAAGGCCGTCCGAGTCGGCGCGAGCTTGGCACATCGGCCAGTATCGCTCTGAGCGGCGCGAGGTGGAAGCCCACGGGCGCATCGGGCAACGACTCCTGCTGGGGCTGTGTCCCCGGTCGGGCATCCCACGGGCACCGCAACCGTCGTAGCACTGGCTCGCTGAGATCGAGCTTCCGCTGGAGCGCTCGGATCTCTGCGCGAGCCCCATCCCCGTCAGCTCCGAGTTCGCTTGCGTGACGCTCGAGCACGGGCCCGCCGAATCGAATCAGCGACTCGACAATGCGGCGGGTGTTGGCGGTCTTCTGCTCGTCGTGCACGCGCATACAGGCCACCGGGTGGTCGATGGACTCGAAGCTCGCTCCGGCCTCGAGCAGTCTGAGCCACAGCTCGTGGTCCATGGTGTAGTGATTCGATTCATTGAGCCCGCCTACAGCGGCAAATCGCTCACGATCGAAAAACGCCTCAGGCTGCACTATGAGTTGGCCGGCGAACCACTTCGTCCGCAAGCGCAATAGGCTGGCGATGTCGATCGGCTCCGGTGGCCGCGGCGCGAAGATCGTTTGGCCATTCTCCACGAATCGGCACCGCCCCACCAGGACATCGGGCGCCTCGTCTTCGCTCAGCCGCTCCAGCATCGGGGCCAGCGCACCGGGCTCGAACCAATCGTCGGCGTTCAACCATGTGGCGTAGCGGCCACGCGCATGGTCGAGCAAGCCGCGATTGATTGCGGCGCTCTGGCCGGCGTCGGGCGCGCTCTGCCAGTGTGAGAGATGGCTCGCTCGCTCGAGTTGCTCCACGGTGCCATCGCTGCTGCCACCGTCCATGACGATGTGCTCGACGCCAACACGCCTAGCAATCGGCCTAGCCATCTCGGCGGCGACCGAGTCCAGGCACTCGGCGATGTATCGCCCCTGGTTGAGCGAGGGCGTCACGATGGACAGGAGCGGTTCGGCCACGGTGGGTCGAGTGTACGTCTGGTGGAGGCGGCTTACTCGTGCCCGGTCCCATCAAGGAATGAGACTCCGCGCCGGGTGCGATCGACGGTCAACCGGAGCACGTCCGGGCGGGCGTAGTGGCCCGAGGGATCGAAGTTCTGACGCTCGGTGAGGACCGCGGCGGGATCGATCTCGGCGATTAGCACGCCCTCGCGCGCCACCACGGGCTCGAGCAGCCATGAGCCATCGGGAGCCGCAATGCACGAGCCGCCGTCGTAAAAGCAGCCATCGGCGACGCCGTTTTGGATCCAAGACTCGCGGTGCGGCACGGTCTCGGGCACGTCCTGAGGCCTGATGATCGCGCTCGCCGACACCACGAAGCTGCGAGACTCCTTCGCCACGAACCGCGTGATGTCTTGGGTGAGCCGGAGGCAGCCGGGCCAGAGGGCCACGTGCAGATCAACGCCCTGGGCGTGGAGAGCCGAGCGTGCCAGGGGCATCCAGTTCTCCCAGCAGTTCAGCACGCCCATCGTGAACGGGCCGATGCGGTGGGCCCGCAGGCCGTGCCCGTCGCCCGCGCCCCACGCCAGCCGCTCTTCGTACGTCGGTACGAGCTTGCGATGGACGCTGCGGATGTGGCCGCCATCGTCGATGACGACGGCGCTGCAGTAGATCGTGTGCCCACCTCGATCCTCGGCCCGCTCAGCGATTCCGATGGCAACGTTCGTGCCGGCCCGCCGAGCCGCGTCTTGGATCGGCTCGAGGTGTCCAGCGCCGATCTGGACGGCTTGATCCAAGTACATCGCGTGGACGTCCTTGACATCGGCGGCGTCGAATCGCGACGCGTCCTGCCGCGCGAGCCAGAGGGGGTACGCCGGGAGGAAGGTCTCGCCGAATGCGACCAGGGAGCACTCGGACTTCCCGGCTTCTTCGATCGCCTCGACAGCGCGTTGGGTGGTCGAGTCTCGATCCAAGAGGACCGGGGCGATCTGGGCGATGGCGACTCTCATCACGTCAAAGACTCCTGCGCTCGGAACGGCTCGGTGGCATCGGTCCACGAACGGAGCGCGGCCGCAGCGGCGATCGCTGGCTCGGGCAGGGAGCGAACATCGGCCACCACCGGAATGTTCGGGGCCGAGATCGACAATGCTGCGGCGTAGGTGGGCACGTCGAGCGAGCCGCCCGATGCGTCGACCGGCAGGCGTCCCGAAACGCCGGCGTCGCTCAGCCGGGCGCTGGCCAGCCTTTCGCCGAGCTGGGTGGCAGACTTGGGCGCGCTCTGGCCGGCCATGATCGCCAGCGCCGGATCAAGCCCGAGCGAACCGGTTTCCTTGGCCGGCCAGGCGTGATTGGCCACTGCGACCTCGTGCTGACGCGAGGCCGCGTCGATGGCAGCCATCGCGTGGGCATCGGGTTCGACCGGCAGGGCAAGGCTCACGACCGCGGCGGTGTGGACCAGGCCGGCGAACTCGCGCACAAACTCGATCGCGCCGACGACCGCCTCGGTGGCACGCTCGAGGTTTGGGCCGCCCGCCAGATGCTCGGGCGGAAGCCAGAGGTCGAGTCCCGTGCACGAGAGCTGATTGCGGCGCAAGACCGATGCAAGATCGCGGCGCGCGGAGCGATCGAGCGATCTCGGACGGATCTCCGGGTGCGTCGCGTCGAGCTGGACCGCCCGGTATCCGAGGGTCTTGGCGATCGCGATGCCCGGCCGGGCGGGTGTCTGTGCCCAGGCGCACAAGGCGAGTCCGAGATGCGGATGCGTGCTGGGCTGGAACACCCGATGTTGTAGGCCGGGAGGCGCTGGCCGCGGCATAGCCTCCGCCGATGCCCGACGAATTGCGCAAGCCACCGCCCCACCGCCTCGAGGCCATCCAGGTCGCCGCCTGGGCCACGTTCTCTGGGGCGCTGCTGGTCACCGGGGCGACGGCGTACTTCGTGTTCACCCTGCTCAAGCGCCTGGATCCGACGTTGCCGGGCTTCGAGCTGTACGAGGGCGAGCACTGGAGGCTCCTAGGCGGCTACGTCGCCGAGCGGCTGTTCTTCGGCTCCGACGCGATCGGCTTCCTGGCGATCTGCATCGGCGGCGGTGCCTTCGCGCTGGCGTGCTGGAAGGGGTACCCGCACCCTCGGACGTGGACGGCGGCGATCCGAGCCTTGCTCGTGATCGCCTTGATCGGCGTGATGACGTACCGCTTTGCCGTGCTCGATCCCGAGATGCAGCAGGACCTCAACACGTACCGAGAGGCGGCCCGACTGGGTCACACCGAGCAGGCGCTCGCTGCCCGGAACGCGTACGACGTGCACCACCGGACGGCGAGCAACGTGATGGTTGCTAGCCTCGCGTTGTCGCTGGGCGCTCTGGGCTTCACGCTGGTGAGCACGCGGCGGGTGATGCAGGGTGAGGCGCAGGACCGCACGCCGGCGAAGCCCAGGCTGCAAGAGCCCAAGCTGGCGCAGGGGCCTCGCCGTTGACGGTGCGCACGCCCGACAATCCGCGTGGGCTTCGAGACCTGCCGTTCCGGGTGCCCGAGGTGACGCGGGCACAGAAGGACCGAGCTCGGCGCATCGCCAAAGCGCTCGAAGAGCGATACCCCGACGCGTACTGCGAGCTGGACTTCACGACGCCGCACGAGCTGCTGAACGCGACGATCTTGTCGGCCCAGGCGACCGATGTCGGGGTGAACAAGGCCACGCCTGGGCTCTTCAAGGCCTTCCCGACGCCCGAGGACTACGTCGCTGCGACACCGGCGGAGATCGAGAAGTACGTCAAGTCGATCGGGCTGTACCGCAACAAGGCCAAGGCCATCCACGCCGCCATGACGCGCTTGGTCGAGGAATACGACGGCCAGGTGCCGCAGACGATGGACGAGCTGCTAACGCTTCGGGGCGTGGCGCGCAAGACCGCCAGCGTAGTGCTGGGCAACGCCTACGGCATCAACGACGGCTTCGTCGTCGACACGCACATCGAGCGGGTTTCCAAGCGTTTCGGGCTCGCCCCCGAGGACGCGACCGTGCCAATGGTCGAGCGATACCTGATCGCGCTCTTCCCGAGGGACCAGTGGTGCATCCTGAGCCACCGCATCATCTTCCACGGGCGGCAGGTGTGCAAGGCCCGGGGCGGGCTGTGCGCCGAAGACGACATCTGCCGGCGCTTCTGCTCGAACGCGAAGGCCGACGCCGCAGCGGCGAAGAAGTCGAAGGGGAAGCGAGCCCGCCGCGATTCGAACGCGGAACCTCTGGCTTCGGAGGCCAGCGCTCTATCCAGTTGAGCTACGGGCTCGAAGCGGCCGGCCCGGTGCCGGCTGCGGGTCGATGATAAGGACACCCGCGGTGGCAAGCAAGGCCGAGCCTTCCCAAGACGGTCTGCCAGCGACCGGCGACGCACCGCGGCCCGCCCCGCTGTGGGCCGTGCTGGGCTTCACGTTTGCGGGCAGCGTGGGGACGGCCGTCGCGACGGCGGGCGTGCCGTTCCTTGCCCAGAGCGCATATGGGTACGGCGAGATCGAGATCTTTCTGCTCGCGCTGCTGTACGGCGCGGTGTACATCCCCGGGGCGCTTGGCATCGGCCCCGCCTTACGCAGGATGGCGGCGCGGCACGACTGGCTGACCAGCGGGAGGCTGCTGGCGGGCATCAGCCTCGTGCTCGGCCTGCTCGCAGTGCTTCCGCTCGCGACGCGGCCCGGGCCAAACGGCGGTTTGATGGGCGCATGGGCGATCTGGCTCATGATGGGCGCCCAGGGGCTGCTCAGCGGCGCGACCTGGCCGATCGTGGAGAGCTATCTCAGCGGTGGGCGACGGGGCGGGAGTCTGCGGCACGCGACAGGGCTGTTCAATATCACCTGGGGCGGCTGCATCGTCATTACGCTGGCCACTCTCGGCCCATTCGTCCAGCCCCAACCACTCGAGGCGCTCGCGGCGATGCTGCCGATATATGTCATCTGCGCCGTGCTGACAATCTGGATGGGCCGCGAGCCGGCGCGCAGCCTGCCGGATGTCCACCCGACAAGGCCGGCACGGTATAAGCAACTGCTGTCGGTGTTCCGCGTGCAGCTTCCAACCAGTTTCCTTGTGGTCGCGGTGCTCGAGCCGGCGTCGCCGTTCCTGATCGCGAGCGTGGCGATCGAGGACCCATGGCGCACGCCCGCGGCCGCGGTGTGGCTGGCGACGCGCGTCGCGGCGTTCGTGCTGCTCACCCGATGGCACGGGTGGCACGGGCGCTGGGCAATGCCAGCGATCGCGGCCTCGCTGCTGCTGGTCGGATTCGCGGGGATCACGATCGGGCCGAACCTCGACTCGATTGGTGTCGCGCGGATGCTCGTTCTCGGCGGGCTGGCCGTGCTGGGCTGGAGCGTCGGGATGGTGTACACCGGGGCGCTGTACTACGCGATGGAAGTGGGCCATGCGGAAATCGACGCGGGCGGCAAGCACGAGGCGTTCATCGGGCTGGGGTACCTGGGTGGCCCGATTGTCGGGCTGATGGCCTGGGGCTCCACTCAGCCACACGGGCCACTTTCGATGAGCCCGAGCCTGATGCTTCTGGCGATCGCTGGAAGCGTGGTTCTGGTGCTGGGGCTGGGCTCGGTGGCCTGGGCGGTGCTTTCTGGGCGTCGCAGCCGGCAAGAGGGAGAACCCGGGACCAATAACAAATACCCTACCGATTGAACGGGCTGGAGCGAAACTGCGAATATCCCCGACGGGTTGACGGCACAGACGCACCCGACGATCCTCGTGATTGGGCGAGATCGCAGGCCGGAAGGATTCGATCGGCCGATGCGTTGGCGAAGGGCCCCATGCGGGGCACGGTCTAGGAGAGACCGAAGGACGAAGGGCCCGTACAGCGATGTCGCGGGACCAGGCGACACAGGAGGCATCATGCGAAAGACCGGAACGAGCACCCGCGCCGTAAGGACGGCAGCCATGCTGCTGGCCGCCATCGGCATCGCCGGGGCCGCGCCCGCCTCGTGGAGCCTCCAGGAGGCGAACGCGCCAGCTCCGTCCATCCAGATCGACGCAACGGCGCAGTCCGGCCAGGCGTGGACCGAGCAGTTCTGGAACGCCGCTTCTGATGGCGATCACGCCGCGCTCATCGCGCTGCTGCATCGCGCCCAAGGCGAGGTCACCGATGTTGCGCTCGCCGATGCGGCGACCGCGCTGGGCGTGGCGCTCGACGAGAACACGATCGCTCGGGGCGAGAAGGTCGCCGAGCATCGCGAAACGATCGCGCAGACACTGACAACCATCGCCGAGGCGCAAGACCAATCGGAGCGCGAGGACGCGCTCATGGAGGGCATGAGCGCCGCCATCGCGTTGCACATGCTCGCCGACGACAAGGAAGCCGTGCTCGATGAGCCGAACGTCTTGGAACTCGTGTCCGAGACCGATCGCCTGGCACACCTGGCCGAGGAAGATGGTCGCTGGTACGCGGCTGCCGAGATGTTCGAGCGCCTGCACGCCTTGTACGAGGACGAGGGCGTCTACCAGCCCGATCGGCAGCGTCAGCTCAAGCGGTTGTCCCTGATCGCGCTGTACGCCCCGGAGCGCAACCACCAGCTGCGCAGTGAGCGATTGGTCGAGAGCGGCGAGGAGCCCCTGCCGCCGTACAACCCTGCCGGTGATTCGGTGGACGAGCGGCTGGCGGACGTCAAGCCGTTGATGCTGCTCTCCGCGATGCTCAACGCAGACCGCCACCACGTGTCTGGCGCGAAGATGCAGGGCCTGCTGGTCGCCGGTCTGAAGGCGGTACGCCTGATGGCCGAAACCGATGACCTGCACGAGACCTACCCGCAGCTGGCCGACGAGGCCGCCCGGAGCCGCTTCGTCGAGGCGTTGGCGTCGCGGGCCGCGGATGTCGACCGGGCCCAGGGCGTGACCGATCAGACGCTGCAGCAGATCGTTCGTGAGATCCAGTCGTGGAACCGCCAGACGGTGCGACTGCCCGACGCACTGGTGCTCCGCGTGTTCGGCGACGGCGCGATGCGGTCGCTGGATGAGTACACCGAGATCATCTGGCCGTTCGATGTCCGCCAGTTCGAGCGCAGCACGCGCGGCAACTTCAGCGGCATCGGCGTTTCGATCCAGATGAACCCTGAGCGCAAGATCCAGGTGGTCACGCCGCTGGACGGCACGCCCGCCCAGCGCGCAGGCGTGCGGGCCGAGGACATCATCACGGCCGTCAACGGTGAGAAGATCTTCGGCATCTCGCTGAATCAGGCGGTAGACAAGATCACCGGGCCCAAGGGCACGCCGGTAGACATCACCGTTGAGCGCGGCGAGGACGAGGACACCCAGGAGGTCACGTTCACGATCGTGCGCGACACCGTCGAGCTCAAGACCGTGAAGGGCTGGGAGCGCATCGACGCGACCGAGGACAACTGGGACTGGATGATCGATCCGGTCCACGGCATCGGCTATGTCCGCCTCACCGGGTTTACCGAGAACACATCCGAGGACTTCGACAAGGCCATCGAGCAGATGCGCACGCAGAACCTCCAGGGGCTGGTGCTGGATCTGCGGTTTAACCGCGGCGGCCTGCTTGACCAAGCGGTCGAGATCACGAGCCGATTCGTGGACTACACCCAGGCTCGGCGCTCGCTTGGCAGGGTCGTGGTGTCGACGCGGAACGACCGGATCGACGGCCGGGGCATGGCGCCCGAGCGTCTGATGCGTCGCGATACACCGCTGCCGGACATGCCCGTTGTGGTACTTATCAATGAGGGCAGCGCCTCGGCGAGCGAGATCGTCGCTGGCGCCATCCAGGACTACGCCGACAACTCGGCGGCGAACGCCGTCGTGCTCGGCCAGACGAGCTACGGCAAGGGCAGCGTGCAGAATGTGGTGCCGATCGACCCCGAGCGTCGTTCCTCGCCGCGGGCGCTCATGAAGCTCACCACGCAGTACTACGTGCTGCCGGGCGGGCGGATGATCCACCGCGTCCCGGGCACGACCGAGCACGGCGTGGTGCCGGATCTGTCGCTGTCGATGCTGCCCGAGCAGGTGGCCGAGAGCCTGATCCTGCGCCAGGAAGCGGATGTGCTGGTGCTCGACGAGGACGGCAACCCGCCCGCTAAGGAAGACCGCCCCGATCCGTCGCGTCTGATCGATGAGGGCATGGACCTCCAGCTGTGGACCGCGCTGGTGCTGTTGCAGAGCCAGACTCGGCCGATGGGCCCGGCGGCGGCGATGCTTCCCGACGAGGAGCAGCGCCGGACGCCGTAACCCAGGCTGCCAAGATGGGCCGATCTCCGCTGGCCCATCGGGCGACAATTCGTTCGTGGGGCGTTAGACTTGTTCCTTGCCCCCAGCTTGCGGGGCCCGCGAGGAAGCATCGACGCCGGTGGCCCAGTGCCCTGGCGTTTCCGGAGCACGGCGAAACATGGCCCAAGTGACAACCCCCGGTAGCCCCCCAAAGCCCTCGTCCAGTCGCCGACCGGTCGACTCGCTCTCGAATGAGACGCTCCTGGGTTGGCTCCGCTCGATGCAGTTGATCCGCGAGTTCGAGACTCGCACCCAGCAGGCGTACCAGCAGGCCAAGATCGGCGGCTTCTGCCACGTGTACTCGGGGCAAGAAGCGTGCGCTGTCGGCACGATTGGTTGCCTGAAGGATGATGATCCGGTGATCACGGCCTATCGCGATCACGGCCACGCATTGGCCCGCGGGATGACCGCCCGAGCGTGCATGGCCGAGATGTACGGCAAGGCCCCCGGCTGTGCGAAGGGCAAGGGCGGCTCGATGCACATGTTCGACAAGCCCAACCACTTGTACGGCGGGCACGGCATCGTCGGTGCGCAGACGCCGTTGGGCGCAGGCCTCGCGTTCGCCACTCGCTACGAGTGGGAAGTGATGGGCAAGGGCAGCAAGCGCGTATGCCTTTGCTATCTCGGCGATGGCGCGGTCGACCAGGGGGCGTTCCATGAGGCGCTGAACCTCTCGGCACTGTTCGGCTTGCCGGTGATCTACATCATCGAGAACAATGGGTACTCGATGGGGACGGCGATCGGCCGCCACACCGCGAACCACGAGAACCTGATCGATCGTGGCAAGAGCTACGGCATCCACTCGGTCCAGATCGACGGGCTGGATATCCGCGATGTGTACGACCAGTTCCAGCCCGTGGTAGAGATGTGCCGCGAGGAGCAGAAGCCGGCGTTTGTTGATCTGCTGACCTACCGGTACCAGGGCCACTCGATGAGCGACCCGCAGAAGTACCGCACGAAGGACGAGGTCGATCAGTTCAAGACCAAGGACTCGATCGCCGCGCTGCTCGACCACCTGATGAATGATCGCGGGGCCATAGACGAGGATGCGTGGAAGGCCATGCGTTCCGAGATCCGCGACGAGGTGAAGGATTCGGTCGAGTTTGCTGAGTCGGCCGAGGCCCCGGATGTGGACCAGGAGTTGTACTCGGACGTCTTTGTTTTCCCGCAACCGAACCTCAGCCCAACACGCGACTACATCCACGGATCGAAGAACCCGTTGCTATGAATCGACTTGTGTCGATCGGGGCATGTCCGGGCTGAGCGATCTGCGTGGTCCGCGACATGACACGTGGGTATCACACGCCAGATCCTCGCCTCAGCTTCTCAGCGGCAGTACGGTTGCCCCGCACCGCCGCTCGCAGGCCCGAGCCTCGAGCGATGGTCCGAGACACCGGTACGGAGGCCGGCGTCCGATACACCCGGAGCGTCATACCGCTGCCGGGGCACCCACTCTCGAAATCGAACGTCCGAAGCTCCGAGCTCGGATCGCACCGGTTGTGCCGTTGGTACCGACGGGGCAAGCCTGAAAAGGCTGCCAAGCGGGGTAAAGGCGATTGGCCGTCTGGCGTTTGGAATCGAACTTGGGGGTGCGTCCAGAGTGCGTTGGGGGCGCTGGAGGAATCGATGCTCGAACGAAGCCGAACCGCGATGGCCTTGCTTGCGGCCACCCCGTTTCTCGCCCTCCCCACCTGCCTGCTCGCGCAGGAGGAAACCAGCGGAGAGTCGAGGGCCGCGTCCGCGAACCGCACCATCTCGTACTCGTTCCAGCGCGATGTCCGAGCGCTGCTGAACGCGAGATCGAACGACGCCAGATTCGTCCTCACCGGACCGAGCCGCTTTGGGGCGCTGCGCAGCGTCCGCCAGCCCGCCACACAATCGCTGGGCTCTCGAACATACACCGAGGAAGAACTCGCCGAGATCCGCGCGGCCCAGCGCCGGCTCGTGCGTGATCGCACGGGCGGCGGCAACCCCTCCGATCCCGGAGGCGGTGTGGTGCTCAGCCACCCGACGCTCGGGCGACTCGTGCTCGATATCGGCGGACCGCTCCCGGGCGATCCCGGCGGAGGCCGCCCGCAGCCCGATCCGACGCTGTTCTCGGGGCCGAGTTCGCAGGCCGATCCAGTCGATCCAGGCGAGGGCGGCGAGGGCGGAGGGTCCCAGGATCCTGGCGATCCAAAGTCTGGATCGGGATCCAGCGGGGACTTCCCAGTCCTTGAGGCGGGCCGTGGATTCTCGGGCCCAACCGCGGAGCCGGCACCGATCGGCAACCCGGGCATGGCAGGCTTTGACGCCCGGGCGATCGCCCGCTGGGACGTCGTGCCGTACCAGGAGATCGACGGGCAGTTCCACGTGGGCGTGGTCGCCTTCCACATGAACGGCATCGACCGCGTCGAGTTCAGCCTCGAGGGCGGACCATGGACCGCCGTCGACACGATGCAGCTCAACCCTCGGACGGGCGTGTGGGAGTACGCGGCCACGATCGATGCCTCACAGTTTGCCGGTGATTCGATCGAGGTCCGCGCCCGTGTCTTCCCGTCTGGCGCCGGACAGGCGCGTGTGCTCGCCGGCGACCTGACTCCCGCTTCGGTCAGCACGGGCAACCACTCGCTAATCCTGGCGACGCCCGAACTCGTCGATACGAGCCTTGAGGTATACGTCTCGGGAACGGGCAGCGACGACAGGGGCGACGGAAGCCGCAGAAATCCGTTCCGGACCACGATGCGGGCGGCGCGCGAGCTCGCGCAGCTCCAGGGCGGGCAGGCCGGTGGCGGCACCATCTACCTCCTCGAAGGCGAGCACATGCTCGGGCCGTACAGCTTCTCGATGCGTGCGAGCACCGGCGATCGGTTCCTTCGCATCACGCCGGCGGACGGCGTTGATCCCGAGGACGCACCGCTCATCGGCTCAGAGAGTGGCGATGGGCTCCGGATCCAGCGCCTACTCATCGATGGCGCCCACATCCGCCTCGACGCCGGCGCACGTCGCGGCCTGACCAACACGGGGCACGACGACTGCGTGCTCTGGGTCCGCAACAGCACCATGGAGAGTGCGGGCCGAACGGCGACCACACCGTTTACTGGCGGCTGGACGCACGTGTACTACACCGATGTCGAGGTGTCCAACGCCATGAATGGCGTCAGCGCCCCGCTTGTACGAAACGTCGACGTGCACACGATTTCTTCCGACTCCTTCAGTAACTCGTATCTCGTGCTCAACTCGCGGACCTGGGACATCGACCACCGCGGCACGCCCCACCACCCCGATATCTTTCAGATCTTCGCTCCCGACAACGTCGTTGACAACGTCATCGTGTATGGGCTCGAAGCCAGCGACTTCTCAAGCCAGGGCCTCTTCGTGCGAGGTGTCGACGGCCTGACGAACTCGGCCTTCGTGAACGTCGCCTTCGATCAGGCGCCCGACCACGTCGGCTACAGCCAGATCCGCAGCCCGATGATCGACCACGTCCTCCTCTGGCACGTCACCCACCTGAACATGAACTTCGGGTGGCGCACCGATCCCGACCGCTTCTCCGATTCCGTTTCGGCTTCGAACGTCTCGGTACGCAACAGCATCTTCAGCGACATGTTCGCCGAGTTCCCGCTGCGGGTCGACTGGTTCGACAACAACCACTATCTGAACCGCGGCCGGAGCCACCCCGACAGCTCGTTTAGCGCAACCTTCGGTCCGGTGCCCATGAGCACGCCGGCGGGCGCGATGGTCCCAGCGCCCAACCCGGGCCATCCGCTGACCAGCCGCGTCGATCAGACGCTCGTGCCTTCGGATCTGGGCGCGAGCTACCGAGACCTGCCCGGCACCCTGGGGGCCATCGAGCGATAGCATCGGCGGTCCGAAGTGGACCGGTGCACACGGGGTAGACATGGCCGAAGGCGTTTCACTGCTCACGCTCGTGACCGATCACGAGCTTTTCTCATTGTGCAGGGAGTCCTTTCAGGACGGGATCGGCGACACCGAAGTCCAGGTGGTGCCGATCGACGCGAACGCCAACGGGTGGTCGGCCGCCGAGGGCCTCAACGCGGGGCTGGCGGAGGCGCGGCATCGCTGGGCCGTGCTCGCCCACCAGGATGTCCTGTTCCCCACCGGCTGGTGGCCTCGGGCGCACTCGCAGCTGAGCGCATTGCCACGGCCCGTAGGCGTCGCGGGCACCTTCGGCGTGGACGCTCTCGGTCGCTTTCGAGGACACCTGCTCGACCCGCACGGCCACCGCAGGACCGGGCCATTCCCGCACCCCATCGTCTCGCTGGATGAGCACCTCATCATCGTGGACCGCGAGCACGGCCTGGCCTTTGACGAATCGGTGCCCCACTTCCACTGCTATGGGACCGATATTGTGCTCCAGAGCCTTGCTCAGGGGCTGGACGCGGTCGTGATAAACGCCCCGGTCGTGCATCTGTCGGGCGGCCGTCTCGACGACAAATTCTCCGTCAGCAGCCGGGTCCTCGCGGAGAAGTGGCGATCCCGTGGGGTGATCCCCACGTGCGCGGCACTCCTGGGCACGAATACGCTCAGGGGGAGCCTGATGATGCCGATCTATAAGGCAATCCGCAAGCACTCCCGCCAGGCAGCCAGCCAGGCAAGACTTGTTGACTGCCTGGCCGACTTTGGTGCTCCGCCGGCGTTGTGACCGAACCCGCGAAAACGGAAGACCACCGCACCATGCCCGCGCCCCTTGCCAGCCCTGAAGCCGCCGCGGGCGAAGGACTGCCCAAGGTCGTCGGGCGCGTGGCCCTGGTGTCGTACTTCTTTCCGCCGACGGGCGGTGCCGGCACGCAGCGAGCCGCCAAGTTGGCTCGATACCTCCCTGACTCGGGCTGGACCTCGACCGTCTTCTGCGCCGACTCTGGCAGTTCGGTCTCGCAGTGGACGCCCGAGGACGAGAGCCTGCTTGCGAACATCGACGAGCGGACCGAAGTGGTTCGGTCGCCGGGCGTCGGCGAGGCGTGGACGGATCGCGTCGGCGACGCCATCGAAGCGCTAGTTGAGTCCGGAGAGATCGACGCCGTGTTGGTGACGATGTCGCCGTTCTGGCTCGCGCCACTCATCGAGCGGCTGGGGCCGCGTGTGCCGATCATCGCCGATCTTCGGGATCCATGGGCGTTGGACGGCGTGCCGATCTACAGGCACTGGTTCCAGTGGCGCCAGGACCTGCGACGCATGGGGCGGACGCTGGAGGCGGCGCACGCCGTGGTGATGAACACGCCCGAAGCGCGGGACGTGGTCTTGCGTACGTTCCGGACGCTGTCCCCAGAGCGTGTCCGCGCGATCGGCAACGGCTTTGATGCCGAGGACTTCCGAACCGCTGAACCCAAGCCCAGGCCCGAGGGTACGAGCTTCATGCTCGTGCATACCGGGACCTTTCTCACTCGGCAGGCGATTCGGCCGCCCACGCTCGTCGCGCGCATGAAGTCGAGGGTGCACTACCGGCCCGAACCGCTGCAGCCAATGGGGCGCTCGGTCGGCCCCCTGCTGCGCGCGATGGAACTCTTGCGGCGAGACAAGCCCGACCTGCTTGACGGTTTCCGATTCGTCAACGTCGGCACCCTCGACGATGACACCCGCCGATGGATCGATGAGAGCTCGGTGTCGGACATCGTGGTAGCGACTGGATACGTGCCCCACGCCGAAGCCATCGGGTGGCTCATGGGTGCCGACGCGCTCTTCCTGCATCTCCACGGTCTGCCCGCCGGCCACCGCGCACGGATCGTGCCCGGAAAGGCATACGAGTACCTTGCGAGCGGAAGGCCCATCCTCGGAGCCGTGCCCGCCGGCGACGCGTTCGATCTCGTGCAAAGCCGCGCTCGTGGCGTTGTGGCCGATCCATGCGACGCGTCATCGATCGCGGCGGGGCTCGAGAGGCTCATCCTGAGCAAGGGGGCATTGGTTGAACCTGCCCTCAGTGATCCTGATCTGACGCGATTCGATCGCCGAGAGATCGCAAGCAGATTCGCAGAGCTCCTGAGCGCTTGCGTGCGGGAGGGTGCTCGATGATGGGCCTGGACCTCCTTCTCGCACAGGTCGCGGGCGACAACGTGGCCTGGGCGAACCAGACTTCCGTGCACCCGGTCGGCCTGGCCGTGCTCTTGGTACTCGGGGTGCTGGTCTTCGCTCTGCCCCGGGCGTGGTCGCTCGGGCCGCTCCTGGTCCTCGCGTGCTTTGTCCCAGCCGGGCAGCGCATCGTGCTGCTCTCGATGGACTTCTCGTTCTTGCGGCTCTTGGTCATCGCGTATTGGATCCGCATACTCGCGTTCCAGGACTACAAGGGCGTGCGGCTCACCGCATTGGACTGGTGCGTTGTGGCGTGGATCCTCGTCGGCTCACTGGTGTACATGCTGCAGTGGTCGAACATGGGCGCGGTGACCAATCGGGCGGGGTACATCTACGAGTCGCTCGGTGTGTACGTGACCTTCCGCTGCCTCTTGCGGTCTTGGAAGGACATCGAGCGAGCGGTGCAGATCTTCGCGGTGCTCTCGATACCGGTCGTGTTCTTCTTCCTGTTCGAGCGGAGCACCGGGCGGAACATGTTCTCGGTCATGGGCGGTGTGCCACAATTCACGATGGAACGCCAGGGCAGGATGAGAGCGCAGGGCGCGTTCACGCACCCGATCATGGCGGGCTGCTTCTTTGCGATCGTGATGGTGCTCGCTTCGGGCTACTTCATGGCCGGCAAGCAGCGGATGACGATGATCGCCGGTTCGATTGCGGCGGGGCTGATCGTGGTCGCCTGCGCGTCGAGCACCCCCGTGTTGGCGGTTCTTTCCGGCGGTCTCGCGATGGGCGTCGCGTTCATCCGAACAATGCTCTGGCAGATCCGCATCGGCGTCGTTGTCATGCTGTTCTTGCTGCACCTCGTGATGGAGGCCCCCGTGTGGCACCTGATCGCTCGGGTGAGCGCCGTGGGTGGCTCGACCGGGTGGCACCGCTTCCACCTCATCGATCGGACGATCGCCAACTTCACGGAGTGGGCGGTCCTGGGCACGCGCTCGACCGTGCACTGGGGGTACGGCCTCCAAGATGTCACGAACCAGTACATCCTCGAGGGCGTGCGCGGCGGCTTTGTGGGCATGGCGCTGTTTGTGACGGTGATCGTGCTCGCATTCCGTGCGGTTGGTCGGGCGCTGGCCAGCGAGCCTGATCGTGGCGGCTACTTTTGGATCAAATGGGCGGTGGGCGCGTCCCTGTTCACCCACTGCATGTGCTTCATCGGCGTGTCCTACTTTGGGCAGACGACGGTTGCTTGGTTCTTGAGCATCGCGCTCGCGGCCACCGTCGCGCAGTTGCCCTCCACGCGGCCCCGCACGGTCCAACGCGTGGCGCCATCGACGGATCCGCAGGCCGCCGGGCGCCTGCCAGGCCCCCCCCGCCGCCCCGCGCTCGGCCCCGCCCAGCGCGGGCGGCTCGCGCACCGCGCGAAGGGACCGCGACGTGCCTGATCATCCGCGTGTCTCCATCATCGTGGTCAGCTACAACACCCGGCAGATGACGCTGGAGTGCCTGGCCACGATCGCTTCGGGAGCGCAGCGCACGCACCACGAGGTGATCGTTCTGGACAACGACTCGTCGGATGGTTCGGCCGAAGCGATTGGGAAGGCGTTTCCGGGTTTTCGGCTCATGGCATCGGATGAGAACCTCGGCTTTGCGCGAGCGAACAACCGCGCAGGCGAAGTTGCCAGCGGCGAGCGGCTGCTGCTACTCAACCCGGACACGCTCGTCGATGCGGGCGCGATCGACGCGTTGGTCGAGTTCGCGGATCGCAACTCGGAAGCGAGGATCTGGGGCGGCCGAACCCGATTCGCGGACGGCTCGCCCAACCCGAGCAGTTGCTGGCGAAGGCCGACGCCCTGGAGCGTGCTGTGTTCCGCGATCGGCCTGTCTCGACTCTTCAGGCGATCCCGTGTACTTAATCCCGAATCGCTCGGGGTCTTGCCCGATGGAGCGCAGCTGCCCGTGGACATCGTGACGGGCTGCCTGCTGCTTATCGATCGCGACCTCTGGGACGAGCTCGGCGGGTTCGATCCCGAGTTCTTCATGTACGGCGAAGATGCCGACCTGTGCCTCCGGGCGCGCACGCGTGGCGCGCGGCCGATGGTGACGGCAGAGGCCGACATCGTGCACTACGGCGGCCAATCCGATCGCGTACGCCCGGACAAGATCGTGCGGCTGTTTCGGGCTCGCCGCCAGCTCTACGCCCGGCACTGGCGCCGCGGTTGGCAATGGTGGGCGGATGCCGGGCCGATGCTGGGCGTGTTCATCCGGTTCAGCGCGGAACGGGTGCGACGGCTTGGAAGGAGCAGTGGCGAAGAGCCCGGCGTGTACCAACAGGTCTGGTCGAGGCGTGGGGAGTGGACGGGTGAGCCGGCAACGAGTGGGCCTTCCGCACAGTGAGCCGTTCAGTCTCCAGATTGGTACGTCGCGGCGACGGCCTCGGCGAGCGCGTCCCATGTCCGTTCTTGAGCGAAGGACCAAGCGAGCTCTCCCATCTCTCGGATCGCGTCACGATCACCCATCGCTCGCTGAAGCGCCGAAGGCAGGGCATCGCGATCGGCGGGCGGGTACAGGATGCCCGCGTCGCCGATCTGATCGGGCAAGCACCCCACGTTGGGCGCGATGACGGCCCGGCCGAACGTTCCGGCGAGTGCGGCGCTGCCGGAAGTGAACACTCGCGCATATGGCAGGACGACGGCATCGGCGGCGCGGAAGAAGACCTGGAGCTTCTCATCGCGGACGAATCCCTCGTGCAGCCGGATGCGACTGTCGGAGGCCTCGGTGAGGGCTCGTCTGGTTGGCTCGTCGCTGATTCGGCCCGCAACCAGGAGGAAGGCGTTGTCTCGCTCGGTTTGCTTGAAGGCGTTGATCAGGCTGATCACGCCCTTGTACCGTCGGAGCTGGCCCACGTGCGCGAGGACTGTTGCGTCTTGGGGCAGATCGAGCTCGGCCCTGGCATCCTCTTGCGAGACTTCGGCCGGATAACTGCCGATGAACGAGGGATGATCGACGACGGCGATCGGGACGTCCGGAACGCGGTACCGCTCGCGAACGAGTGCGGCTCCGTGCTCGCCGTGCACGATGAGCGCATTGCAGCGGCGTGCGATCTGTCGCATAGCCCACATCTGGAACTTGGGCCCAAGCGCGCCTCCCTTTGCTTCGTGGTGTACCAGGTTGTGCACGGTCCACACGACCCTGATTCCTCGGCGTCGTATGCCGTCGAGCGTGGAGAGCAGCCGTCGCGTACCACGCACGCTTGCGGGCAGGTGTCGGCCGGCCGTGAACACGTGCGCCCATTGGAGGTGGAAGACGTCGCCCTGATCGAGACTCGTAGCCTCATCACCCAGCCTGGCGGGATTGTCCAGCGTGCGAACATCGATGCCCAAACTGCGCAGCGAATCGACGTGCCGCTGCGTGTACGGGTTGTCCGCGAAGGTTGGTCCGAGCAGGACTCGAGATTGGGCGCGACCATCCGATGAAGAGTGGCGCTGCGTCGAATCGGGATGGGGCATCGGACGGGGACCTCCGGCGAGAGCTACGCCATCGCTCAACGAGGGGCGGCGCTGTCACCGTATCGGCTCAGGGGCTGCGGTTCATCCTACAACTTCTGGCGACCGCGGCCATGTTGCGGTTGCTCACGCCCGATGAGGTCGGCGTGTTCGCCCAGTTCGTCGTGATCGCCACGTTCGCGAACATCTTCCATGAGGCCGGGCTCGGCGCTGCCACCGTCCAGGCTCGCGAGATCGATCAGCGGCAGGTGTCGACACTCTTCTGGCTGAACGGGGGTCTGGGGCTGCTCGCGGCGGCTGTCGCCGCTGGCCTGGGCCCGCTCGTCGCATTGGCGTTCGATGAACCCCGCTTGATCGGCGTGGCAATCGCATGCGCTCCGATGTTCATCGTCGGTGCCATGGCGGGCCAGCATCAGGCCATGCTCCAGCGACGAATGCGGTTCCTGCCATTGGCGATCGCCGACACCGGTGGTATGGCGTTGGGGGCTGCGTGCGGGATCCACGCCGCGGCGATTGGCCTCGGATACTGGGCCCCGGTCGTGCTCGCGGTGGCCACGGCGGTCTCTCGCACATCGATCCTCTGGATCCTCAGCGGCTGGTCGCCTTCGAGGCCCGCGCCGCTGTCGGAGGTTCGCCCGATGCTGGGTTTTGGCGCGGGATTAACGGGGGCCTCGGTCTTCAACATGGTCCGCGTCATCGCGCCCAATGCCGTCCTAGCCACCATGGCTTCATCCGCAGTAGTTGGACTCTTCGATCGAGCCTACCACCTTCTCGTCCTCCCACTCGAGCGTCTCTTGCCTCCAATCCGGCTCGTCGCCGTTCCGATGCTCGCGCGTCTGCAAGACGATGGGCCGGCGCTCGTTCGTGCGCACGCGAGGCTGCTGCGTATCGCGCTCCACGCGACGCTGCCGGTGAGCGTGCTGTGTTTCTGCGGTGCTGATGAGATCGTTGCGATCATGGCGGGCGTGCAGTGGTCCGAAGCGGTGCCATTGTTTCGGGCGCTGGCGCCGCTCGCGGTGACGCAGGTCATCGCGAGCCTCTGCGTCTGGGTGCTGACGGCGACAGGGAAGTCTCGCGCACTGCTCGTCTTTTCGGCGCTCAATGCCGGGCTTGCCGTGCTCTCGGTGATCATCGGGGCCTCCTTTGGGGCCCTCGGCGTGGCGCTGGCTTTCTCTCTTGGAGCGGTCCTCGTGCGCACGCCGATGCTGGTTGCGATGACCGTCCGCAACACCCCACTGCCGCTCTCGTCAATGCTCCGGAGTGCGGCGGCCCCACTTCTCATCGCACTCGCGCTGGCTGTCGGCCTGTACTCGCTGCGCCCGGTCCTGCTTGGCCAAGGCTGGCATGATGCCGTCGTGCTCATGGTCTTTGGTGTGTCGATCGCTCTCGTATGGCTGGTCTTCCAGGGCCGTGCGATGTTGGCTGAGGCTCGGTGGCTGCTCAGCAATTACCGCAGGAGGGCATGAGCGATGGAGTTATTCTACTTCAAGTCGAACGACCGGAACTTCGGCGATGAACTCAATGCCCACCTGCTGCCCGCCATCATGCCAGAGGCCTTCTCGGCCGATGGCCCCAGCGGAGTCATGGTTGGCATCGGGACCATCCTGGACGACCGTCTACCCGATGCGGAGGGAACCCGAATCGTCTTTGGATCCGGCGTTCGCGGCCTCAGCCGTCCGAAGAGCCTCGACGATTGGGACGTTCGATTCGTGCGTGGACCGATCAGCGGGCGCGTTACCGGCGCGCCGTTCGTCGCCGACCCCGCGTACGCCGTGCGGATGCTCCCCGGGTACGAGCATGCCGCCGCGGGCGCGGGGCCGGTCGGATTGATGCCGCACTTTGGGAGCCTTCGAGCGGCACCGTGGCCCCGCATCGCCGAGCGTCTCGGCATGCGCTACATCGACCCGACCGGAGACGTCACCGAAGTGCTCGATGCGATCGCCTCGTGCAAGGCGATCGTCGCCGAGGCGATGCATGGCGCGATCCTGGCAGACGCGCTACGCGTGCCGTGGGCCAGGTTCGCGGCGGCGGCCTGGCGGCGAGAGGGCATCCACGTCCACGGACTGAAGTGGCTCGATTGGGCCATGGCGCTGGGTGTCGACCCGCGCGTGGAGGCCTTCGCTGAGCTACCGCCCGCGGGCGGAACGCTCGCCGTCCGCGCGCTCCGAGAGCCCATGCGCGCCCGAGCCGTGCGCAGGCTCGTTCGCGAGCTCGCAAACGTCTCGACGGATCGGTTCCAACTCAGCAGCGACTCGACGCTCGACCGAGTGCTGGCTGATCTACAGGAACACGCCGAACGGATTCGTGCCTGGGCGACTGAGGCGGACGCGAAAGCGTCCTAGGCCCCCGCGCCCACCGGCAACTCGCTGTTCAGCGGATTGATGAAGAGTCCCGTCGCCAGCTTCGGGTAGAAGAAGGTTGATTTCTGCGGCATGAGCTCGCCCGCAGCGCCGATGTCCTTGACGGCCCCGAGCGGCGTGGGCCGAACGATGACGGCGACCTGCGCGAAGCCCGCGCCGCCGCCAGCGCCGGTCTCCTGCCCGCTGGCGATCTCCATGACCTCGGGCACGGTGTGGGGGAAGGCCCACTTGACGGGCTCGCCGCCGTTGAACTTCGGCTCGCAGACCTTTTCGACGATCAGGTGCTGCACGAGCGCGACGTCGAGCGTGCGCCAGGCCTCGGGCTTGTCGCCGAACTTGTCGGCCAGCGGATCGCCGGCGTTCAGTGTCGCGACGTGGCACTGGTTGGTCGCCAGGTCGATCAACCCCAGCACGTTCTTGCCGGGTCCCGAACGCTTTTCCATCTCGGCCTCGATCGCCGACGTGTCGGTGCCGACGGCGTCGAGCGCGAAGAAGTTGCCGAGCTCGTTGGTCAGCGCGTCGAAGTCGTAGTCCTTCATGCCGCCGAGCACGCGGTGGGTGGCGCCGATAGCGAGGCCCGGGTCGCTCATGCCCACGAGCACGATCATCGTGCGGCGCGCGGGGTGGTCCTCGGGCACGTCCTTGCCGCCCTCTTGCAGCTTGGCGAGGTAGTTGATCGCGGTCGTGTAGCGGTGGTGGCCGTCGGCGATGAAGACGTCCTCCCCCTGCAGCGCGCTCTGGTAGGCGGCGATGGTCTCGTCGTCCTCGATGGTCCAGACCTCGTGCTTCACGCCGTCGTCCATCTCGGCGGTCATGTCCGCGGCGCGGCCGTCCATCACGGTCTTGATGAGCGCGGTCGCGGCACCGTCTTCGTCGGCGTGCAGGCCGAAGATCGGGCTGAACTGGGTCGCGCTCGCTTCCATTAATGCGAAGCGGTCTTGCTTGGGGCCGCTGAAGGTCTGCTCGTGGGGCAGCACGCCGCCGCCCTCGCGCGGGCCGAAGGGGCGCGTCTCGACGGTGCAGGCCATGCCGCTGCGCTCGTAGCGCTGGCCCATGAAGTCGAAGGTCTGGCGATAGGCGAACACGCACGGGCGATCGGTCGCGCTCAGCGTGCCGCTCTCGAGCCACCCCTTGTAGGTCTGGGCGGCGTTGCTGTAGGCCTCGGGCGGGCCGAGCTCCTTGGCGGGCGTGTGGGGCAGGTCGACGGCGACGACGTTGGCTGGGCTCTTGCCCAGCAGGGTCTCCTTGCCGCGGGCGTCGAGCACGTCGTAGGGCGGCGCGATGAACGCACTCACATCACCCTTGCCCTGGTTGAACTGGACGGCACGGAACGGGAACACTGCGGGCATGCGCACACCCTCCTCAACAGACGAAACACCACACTGGAGTCATCCCCGGGGGCCCGAGCCCCTCGCGGCAGCCCCAAGGATATGCCCGATGGCCGGCCGAGTAGCCCCCCGCCACCGGACGTACACTCTCCCATGTCCCCCACGACACGAGCACTGGTCATCCGGGCCGCCGGCATCAACTGCGACGAGGAGATGGCCCGCGGCTTCCGCCTGGCCGGGGCCGAGGTCGATCTGGTGCACGTGACCAAGTTAATCACCCTCCTGGCCGAGGACCCAGACCGCCTCGACGGCTACGGCGTCATCGGCTTCCCCGGCGGCTTTAGCTACGGCGACGACGTGGCCTCGGGCCGCGTGCTGGCCCTGCTCGTCCGCGAGCGGCTGTACCCCGCCCTGCGACGAGCCGCGGCCCGCGGCGTGCCGATGCTGGGCATCTGCAACGGATTCCAGGTGCTGACGCAGATCGGCTTGCTGCCGGGGCCGGGGGAAGGCAATGGGCGATCGGCAATGGGCAATGGGTCGGAGGGGAGTGGCACCGAGTGGCCCGAGACACCCGCCTCCCCCACCATCGCCCTGTGCGACAACGCGGCCGGGCGCTACACCGACCGCTGGGTGCGGATGGAGGTCGACGCCGGCAGCCCGTGCGTCTGGACGCAGGGCCTCGCGGAGGACCCAAGCGGAGTGTTCATGCTGCCGGTCGGCCACGGCGAGGGCCGGTTCGTCGCGAGCAGTGCGATGGCCGCCCGCCTCATCGAGCACGGCCAGGCCCCGCTGCGCTACGTCGACAACTTCAACGGCTCATCCCACGCCATCGCAGGCGTGTGCGACCCCACCGGCCGCATCCTTGGCCTCATGCCTCACCCCGACCGCTTCCTCGACTGGACGCGCCACCCCCACTACACGCGGCTCGACCGCGCCGCCCTCGCCGGCGAGCCTTCGCCGGGGCTGCGGATGTTCATCAACGCGGTGGAGGCGGCGGTGGAGACGGGCATGGCGACGGCCAAGTAGACGCACAATCGGATTGGTGTACATCCAGCGCCCCTTCTAATGGGGTCGCTATTGTCCGGCATCCTCCAACAATCCGAGCAGATCGGAGATCATCACGCGTAAAACGTGATCAACCTTGTCGATGTCCTGCTTAGTCGTAATGTGGTACGGAGAGTGAGCTGCAGTGTTGCCGATGCGTTGAATCGGCTCCAAACCGGGCTTGGCCGACTTCGACAGCCGAACTTCATGCCCCTTACTCAATTCCCCAATCAACCCATCGAGCATCAAGAAGTCGCCCTTGGAATTCTGGATACGAGACTGCAAGCCCTTTGCCTTGTAGACCTCGACAATGAGCGCTTCGACGAGCCGGCGGCAGAGTACCGCGGCACCATCATAAAAGCCATGGTCGTAGCATCCGTTTATCTGCTCGACAAGATCTCTCCATGCCTTGCGGCGCGAGGCGAACTGCGACCTTGGAACCAGTGAATCTGATGGCTTGACCCTGCGCCGGCCGAGTATTGGCGAGTATGTGTCGTCTAGCCGATCGCGGCTGCTTGCACGCAGCTTGTAAGTGCCCTTCGTACTGCCCTGGACAGTATCTGAATGAGCGGATAGCTGCTTGCCGAGCCGAGACACGTTCGGCATACCGGTGAGCGACAGCTCATGCATCAACATGGCAAGCTCACGCGGTGATGAAGAGATACCTGAATCTTCGTGATCCTTGAACCACAAAAGCGCGATGGCAACGTCCGCTTGCGACAAGCTCTCTTTGGCTAGATGGCCCGCAAAATCGGCGAGATCAGTCATCGCTGGCTAGCTGTGCCTCGAAATCTCTGCGAGCCTTGGCGGTCAACCGATACTTGACAATGGTTCCCTTTTTGCGTGCTCCGCTTTGAAGAAAACTGGAGAGATTCGCATCGACAGCTTTCGACACGCTAGAGGTCGACGTCTTCACTCCCAACCCAGCAAATACTGATGCAATCTCACCCGTTGTGAGATCTCGGTCGGCATACCAACTCACCAACATGACCTTGTTGATTCCAGCTCGCTGGTCTAGTACTTGTTCTTGCCAATGCTCAAACTCATCGTGGTCGCGCATTCCATTTACAATCGGCTGAGGATCGAACTTGTCGCCCTTCTCCGACTGCCGGGCGGACCCAGTCGGCCTGGCAGACGACTTACGTCTTGCCGTTTGGCGCGGAGTTGATCGTGCACTCGCTGTGGATCCGGAAGCGGGCGTAGGTACGCCATCTTCCCCCCACCACTTCTTAAGCAATTCGTCAACGAGTTCACGCGGCCCTTCGGCTTCGAATTCGTGCTCCCCCGCACGCAGACGCACTCGAATCTGGTTAGCCATGACATACCTCGCAATCACCTACAATCACATTCCAAACATCATAGGCACAACCCCATCTAGGTCGGTCTTGCAAAAGACCAGGGCAATCGGCTCAGCTCTCAAGCATCTTGATAGTGAGTGGGTAGATTGGCAACCTGGAAACAGCCAATAAGCCGTTTTTGCGCCTTTAAAGACGGCAGTTGGGGCCACTTACCCGCCTTTTGCGGCGCTAAGCCGGGCCCGTTTGGCCGCAACCACGATTCTGGCGGCCCTCAGAACAAGTCGAGCCGCACGCAAGATGATCTTTCCGGTCCAAAAGTTCATCTTTGCGGCCGCAAAGATGAACTCCTGCGCGTCTTCTGGGACCTCTGGGGTCCACCGGAGGGCTTCCAAGGAACTTCGTTATGGATCATTGGAAGTTGCATTGGAGTCGGGTCGCGTGGGCGTCGATGTCCGTTCCGGTGCCGGCGGGGTATGCCCCGTCGAACACGCCCTCGTGGGCGGGGCCGGCACGGACACGCACGGCGCGGCGATTGCCTCGCCGGTGAGACAAGGACGCGAACCATGTCATTGCTGCCTTCATCGCCCAAGGACGCCCCGATCACCTGGCTCGAGACCCGTATCCAGGCGTGGACCGACAACGCCGCGGCCATCGGGCTCTCGACCGAGCAGGCGGCGCAGATGGGCACGCTCATTTCTGCGGCACGCGGCAGCTACCAGAACGCCCAGCAGCAGCGGCAGATCGCCAAGGACGCGACGCGCACGCAGGACGAGGCCATCGCCGACATGCGTCAGCTCGCCACCGCGCTCATCGCGACCATCAAGGCCTTCGCCGACGCGAACGACGACGAGAACGTGTACAACCTGGCCCAGTTCGACCCGCCCGCCCCGCCCACGCCCAGCGCCGACCCGGTGCCGCCCACCGACATCGAGCTGAGTTTGCGGCCGCAGGGCATCATCGACATCAGGTGGAAGGGCTCGGTCGCGCAGGGCACGACCTACGAAGTGCAGCGTCAGATCGGCGGCCAGGGCGATTGGACGAGCATCGGCACCGTCCCGGCGCGCAGCCTCAGCGACGCGGGCGTGCCCGCCGGCAGCGCCCAGGTCGGCTACCGCCTGCGCGCCGTCAAGCCCGCCGCTGGCGCCGGCAACACCGACGCGGGCCCGCGCTACAGCAGCTTTACCAGCACGCAGACGATCTATCTGGGCGTGCCGGAGAACCAGGTCATCGGCAGCATCTCGCCGGCGACCGGGCCGACGCAGCAGGCCGGCTAAGCGCCCGGCAGCACAAGGGCAAGCGCGACACACCGAACGGTGTGCGGAGCGCGGGCGGGGCCGATCGCGGTCTCGTCCGCGCTCGGCTTTTTGGTGTAAGGCGGACGCGTGCTGGTCCGCGTGCTCACGCACGCGGCTCGGAAAGGGACGACCAGGTCTATGCGTCTCTCCGTCTCTTCCACTCAGTCGCTCTGCCCCAACACCCCAATATCCGGCAGGTTCCGATACCACCCGTCATGATCCAGCCCATACCCCACGACGAACTCGTTGGGCACGTCGAAGCCGACGTAGTCCGGTTCCATGTCGGGTGACACGTCGGGGGCGCGCTCGACGAGCTTGCGCAGCAGGACGGCCGTGCGCACGCTCGCGGGGTTGTGCTCGGCGACCAGGCGCTTGACCGCGGCGAGCGTGCGGCCGCTGTCGAAGATGTCGTCGAGGATGAGCACGTGGGCGCCGGTGAGCTCGCCGACGGGGCCTTCGCTGAGGGTCACACCCTGGCTGGTGGTGCTCGCGCCCGGATAGCTCGAGGCCTCCAGCAGCTCCAAGCGCAGACGCATCGGCAGCGTGCGGACGAGGTCGGCCGCGAAGACCAGGGCCCCGGTCATGACCGGGACGACCACGAGGCGGTCGGCCCCGGTGGCCAGCTCGAGATCGCTGGCGATCTCTTCGCCCATCGCGGCGACCCGCGTGGCGATGGTGGACCGGTCGATCAGGATGCGTTCGATATCGCCTGATTGGAGAGGGGCCATAGCGGCCACTCTAGGGAAATCGAGGGCCGTGGCCCAACAACGGCGTCAAAGACCCGCTGCTCCTATCATTCCCATTGGCTACTTCGCGGCCCCCGACCCCACCGGAAGGGCGTACCGGCGGCCGCCCTTGGAGAGATCAATGACCCAGGCCACGGCCTCACTCGCCGTCGACAGCGGCACGCCCGTCTTCGATTCCCCCGTCGCCTTCATGCGGCCGCAGCTGCAGCCCCAGGACGTCGAGGCCGCGCACGCCGTGCTCAAGAGCGGCATGCTCCGCGCCGCCGGCAAGTGCGCCGAGCTCGAAGCACGCTTCTCAAAGGCGACCGGCGCCAGGCACGCGATGACCTGCGCCAACGGCACCTGCGCGCTGCAACTCGCCTACGCCCCGCTGTTCGAGCGCGGCGACGAGGTGCTCGTGCCCGCGTGGACGTACGTCGCGACCGCAAGCATGCTGGTGGCCGCCGGGCTCAAGCCCGTCTGGGTCGACTCTCTCGAGGACACGATGCAGATCGATGTGGCCGACGCGGCGAAGAAGGTGACGCCGAACACCAAGGGCATCGCCGCGACGCACCTGTACGGCATGCCAGTCGACGTCAACGCGATCGCGGAGCTCGCGAAGGCCCACGACCTCAAGGTCGTCTACGACTGCGCCCAGGCGCACCTCTCGACGGTGGACGGCAAGGGCATCGGCACGTTTGGTGATGCGTGTACGTATTCGTTCTACGCGACTAAGAACCTGGGCACCGGCGAGGGCGGCATGATCACCGTCAACGACGACGACCTCGCCCGCAAAGTTGCCCTGCTCCGCAGCCACGGCGAGAGCGACAAGTATCTGCACGAGAGCATCGGCTTCAACTACCGCATGAACGACATCACGGGCGCGATCGGCTGCTCGCGGTTCGATCGCCTGCTGGACGAGACCAACGCCCGCCGCGCGGCTGCCGACCACTACGACCGGGTGCTCGGCGCGATCGACGGCGTGCTGCCGCCGACGCGCACGGCCGGCGCCGACTCGGCATGGCACCTGTACACCGCGAAGCTCGACCTCGACCAGTTCACCTGCGACCGCGACACGTTCACCAAGGCGCTGCACGCCGAGGGTGTGCCCACGGCCATCCACTACCCGCGCTCGCTGACGCGGCAGCCGGCGTTCCAGGACTTCGTGAGCGAGGCCAACGGCGGGCACCCGCCCGTCGCCGACACGCTGTCGACCAAGGTCTTCAGCCTGCCCATGCACCACGAGCTCGACGGCCCCACCATCGAGCGCATCGGCGAGGCGGTGGCGAAGGTCGCCGCGGCCTACCGACGCTAATCGGTTTCGACGAGTTCTGAGCGTGCGCCTGCTGCTCATTCTCTGGGCATCGCCAGCCACGCTCATCGGGCTGCTTGTCGGCGTGCTCGGGCTGATCACGGGTGGTCGAACCAGACGATCCGGTCGAGTGCTGGAGTTTCACGGCGGTGCCGTAACGTGGCTGCTCGACCGTGCCCCAGTTCGGCCGCTCGCACTTACACTCGGGCACGTGATCCTTGGGTGCTCGCTCGAAGCTCTCGACCGATGCCATGAGCACGAGTTGGTGCATGTGAGTCAATACGAGCGTTGGGGTCCGTTCTTCATCCCCGCATATCTCACGTGCTCGCTCGTGCTTCGACTGCGCGGACGCGACGCGTATCGAGACAATCCGTTCGAGAGGGCGGCGTACAAGGAACACCCCTGATCGCTACCCCGGCTGTGTTCCCCCAAGCTCTGTGAGCCTTCGCTCGATGAGAGCCCGCTGCGGCACCGAGCTTGGCATCTGCTGTGCCAGCCGGAGTTGCTCGCGGGCCTCTTCCGTGCGCCCGGCTCGGCGGAGCAGCTCGCCGCGCACGATCGCGTGATGGACGTAGCCGCGGGGGGCGCCGATCTCGTCGAGTGCTTCGAGGCCGGCGTCTGGACCGTGGACCATGGCGATCGCCACCGCGCGATTAAGCCCGACGACCGGGCTGGGGGCGTTCGTGTAGAGCATGTCGTAGAGACGTTCGATCACGGACCAGTCGGTCTGGTCGAAGCTCGCCGCTCGGGTATGCTCGGCCGCGATGCCGGCTTCGAGATGGAACGTCGTCAGCTCGGCTCCGGCCTGTGCGAGCCCGAGATGCCGGAAGCCCTGCTGGATGAGCGCTCGATCCCACCGATCGCGGTCCTGATCCTCGAGCAGGAGCAGCTCGCTCCCATCGCACCGCGCGTCGAGACGCGAGGCGTGGAACAGCATCAGCGCGAGCAACGCGTGGGCCGCTGGTGAAGCCGTGCGCGCGTCGCGAACAAGCATCAATCCAAGGCGGCAGGCTTCCTCAAGCCGATCGCGTTGGATCACCGCGTCACCCTCGCCCGCGGCGTAGCCCTCGTTGAAGAGCAGGTACACCGTTTGGAGCACGCTGTGCAGCCGGCCGGGAAGCTCGCTCTCTTCGGGCATGTCCAGCGAGATGCCCTGATCTCGTATCGCTCGCTTCGCTCGAACGAGCCGCTGGGCCATGGCGGGCTCGGTGACGAGGTACGCCCTGGCGATCTCGCCCATCCCCATGCCGCCGACCAGCTTGAGCGTGAGCGGGACCCGTGATTCGATGGGCACCTCCGGGTGGCAGCACAAGAACATCAGTCGGAGCTGGTCATCAAGCCCGTCGTGATTCGATCTCTCGTGCAGACGCTCGACACGAGCCTTCAGATCGCGCTCGTGTCGGCGGAGCGTGGTGTCGCGGAGCAGCACGTCAAGAGCACGACGCTTGCCGACCTGGGTCAGCCACGCCGTGGGATTTTCCGGCACGCCGTGGAATCTCCAGTGCCGGAGCGCCTCGACGAGCGACTCTTGCACAACATCCTCGATGAGGTCGATCCGGCTGGGTCCGAAGATGGCCACCAACGAAGCGACCAACCGCCCCGACTCGTGCCGGAACAGGTGGTCGACTCTCGTGTCGATCGTGTGTTCAGACGTCATCGATCTGGCGAACGTGGGTGGACGCGCCGTACTTCACGTGCGGGCTCGTCTTGGCGATCTCCACAGCGTCGTCGTAAGACGCCGCTTGGATGATAAAGATGCCGCCGAGCACTTCCTTACTCTCCGCAAAAGGGCCGTCCGTCACCGTGATCCCGTCGCCGCGGCGTGCGATGATCTTGCCGCCATCCTCGGTCAGCTTCTCGCCGCTCACAAACTTGCCTTCCTTGGCCATCTGCTCGGCCCACGAGCCGTATTCCTGGACGACCTGCTGCATTTGCTCGGGCGAGAAATCGGCGAAGTCGGCGGGGTTGTCGAACAGCATCATGACGAACTTGGACATGGTGGGCTCCTCTCGGGTATCCCGTGGTGTTTCAGGCCGCCAGACGCGTGCGGCCTTGGTGTTCGTCCTGTAGACGAACGGCCCACGCCGTTTTCGACACGAGTCAGAAAAAAATCTACCAGACCCGCCGCATGCACCACGGCATGCACACCAAGCCGATCAGCACGGCGATGATGCTCTTAATGACCATGCCAGGGAGGAAGGGCACCATGCCGCCCTCGATCGCTCGCCAGAGCGAGAACTCCCGCACGACGGCCAGCCAAGGGACCCCCACCGCGAACACCACGGCGTGGGCAGCCAGCACGGCGGTCACGATGGCGAGCCAGCCGCGCGAAGAGCCATCTCTTCGCCTGACGACGAGCCCCACCACCGGCTGGCACAGCACAAAGCCAACGAGATAGCCCCCGGTCTGGCCGAGGATGACCGCGAGCCCGACCTCGCCCTCGGCGAACAGCGGGACGCCGATCATGCCAGCCGCGATGTAGAGAACCATGCTGAGCGTGCCGGCCCTAGGCCCTAGGCACATCGCCGCCAGCACGACAAACAGCGTCTGGAGCGTCATCGGCACTCCATCGGGCGGCAACGGGATCGCGATGTGCGCCCCAAGGGCGGTAAGCAGCGCGAAGCCCGGGATGCCCAACGCCCAAAGGTGCGCCCTGGTGATCGGAGGGTTCTCGGTGCGAGTGAGGTCGGTAGGCTGGGCCATGTGCGGTCATTGTTGGCATTTCACGTCGCCCGCCAGCGTCTGCGAGCCTACAAATTGCCCCCCACTGGAGAGGTGGCGGAGCGGTTGAACGCGCCGGATTCGAAATCCGGTATGGCCTTCGTGGTCATCGGGGGTTCGAATCCCCCCCTCTCCGTTCCCAGAGGCCCTGCAATCGCAGGGCCTTGTTTTGTGGGCGGTTGCGGCGGGTCGGACAGGTCTCATCAGGCCGGTGTCCCAATAGTGTCCCTGCTAAGGCCGAATCGAGCGACAGGAAAGCTCGGGCGGCTGTGCCAGTTGGTGACCCAAGCCCCGAGCCATGCCCTGGCATGCGCGGATCCGACATCGCATCCGTCTCTACACGCATTCGGCAGCAAAGTCGTCCCAACGGCTTTCGGTGTCGAATCGATGGAGACCGACCGTCGATCCAAGCCTTGATTCTCGTTCAGTGTCACTTCTGTACAAACTTCTTGTATAGTGATCGCACGTAGCAGGCCAGGGCCATGTCAGGTGCCCGGGCAAGGGCCTCAGACTCCGGCTCAGAGGAGATATGCAGCGCTGAGGCAACGCGAGTGGAGGTAAACACATGACACTTACGACGGTCCATCCTTCGTCGATACACGAGGCGCATGTCATCGACCTGTTTTGCTTCCTTGGGCCTCCGGAAAATCATGACGCGAATCACCCGGTAGAGGTGCTCGTGAACACGGGATTCGTAGTCGGATTCTGCCCGAAGCGGTACCAGCCATCCTGGGTCGCGTACAGGATCGCTCACGCGGATCGTGATGTCGACTTCGAGCGACCGCACTTGTATTACGAGGACAAGAGAATCGCGCCGGAGGCTCGCCTGAGCAGCAAGACCTTCGGCAAGCACAACGGAGTGCAGTACCACGTCGGGCATATGGCCCCCAACCAGGCCATCAACAAGCAGTTTGGACGCCGCGCCCAATTGGAGACGTTCTTCATGTCCAACATGAGCCCGCAGCGTGGCTCTCTGAACACAGGCGTCTGGCTCAAGCTCGAGCGGGCCATACTCGACATCGAGAATACCCGCGGCGAGGACCACGTCTGGGCGATGATCGGCCCGGTCTTCGGCGATGATCCAGATGTCATCGAGCGTGACAACGGCAAGCGCGTCCCGATTCCCGAAGCCTACTTCTGCATCACCGTGGACCCGAGGCGCTGGCCCTACGACCGGATGTCGAACGTCGACGTTCTGGCGCTGCTGATCCCACAAGACACGTCTGGCGGCTCACCGCTTGCGTATCGATCAACAGTCGCCGAGATCGAGTCGCGCACCAGCCTCTCGTTCTTCCCCGGCTGGGTTCCCTCACACCTGGAGGCTACAGCCTCGACGGTCAAGATCCGGGACGAGATGCCTATATCGCATCGCCTGGTTCGTGCCATCGAGCGGGTCGAGTCGATGCACTCACCTGCGGCGCACTGAGTGACACTATCTGACATCGAAGACCCCCGCTCGCCCCAGGCCGGCCGCCGGGCATCGTGGCATCGGGGTTAACTCCGACTCAATCCGGTCTCATGCACGAGGCCGAGACACAATTGGTATCGCTCCGACGTGCATCTACTTCGCTTCAACGCGGCCCGTCTTCTTCGACCGGTCGAGCATGCCGATGAGGCGTCCCAGGGTGTCGAACCAGAATGGAGCTCCGAGACTTAACAAGAGCGCCGTCACGAGCACCCCAAGGTAGCTTGACGGGCTTGCGAAAGAGTCCGAACTGTAGTTGAACGGCTTGAGCACGAGCTCTGCGAGATGCAAAGAGGCTTGTGAGACCGTTTGGTTCGCTTCGGCACGGGCGCGTGTCTCGAGCTTCCGAACGAGCCCGCGATACTCCTGAACGATCTCGGCGAGTTCTGCATTGCCGGCGAGCTCATCGCATAGACCTGCGATGACCTCTTCGGGGGTCCGATCGCGCGGGGCGCAGATCACGGCCGGCACGTCCGAACGAGTCTCAGCCAGTTCGTTGAGAGCCGCCGCGGCTATCTCCATGGTGGTGTCTGGCCGCTGGATGTCGGACTCGACAACGGTCCGGCTGAGATCGACGAGTGTTGCGCGCAACGCGGCGTCTCGGTCGAGACGCTGGATGATATCGAAGCTGTCGGCTGGCATTGCGATCGCGACGACGAGCGACACGGACACGGTGACGATGCGAACCCAACCCTTGAAGCACTCACTTGTCCTCCGTTCCATCAGGTGGAACATGCCATGGAGCCGTTCGGTCATTGCGTCGTCCATCGCCGGCGCCCCAAGGATGTGGGCAAGCTGCTCAAGGTCCTTGGCTTCGATGCGCCCCCGAGGGATGAGATGGCCGTACTCCTTTTGTGCCTTTTTAAGATCCGACAACTTGATTCGAAATTTTGGGAATGTCGCGTTGATGCACGACACCGCGCCGTAGCAAAAAAGCCGACCACGAATACGAAACAGCACGAGCACCGTGTCGGAGATGATCGTCACAATGAGGCTGAGCAACAAGATGATCGCGACGAAGCCGACTGAGACGGCGAGTATGTGTGTGAACATGTGTGGCTCCTGGATCACGATGGCTCTCTAGCAGGGAAGCGTGCTTGGGCGGCGGCGGGCAGACTTGGTGGTGACAACCTCGAGGTCCCATCCCCGCTCGTCGAACGCGTCAATCACCGACTGGATCGGACAGAAGAAGCTGCTCGATCTCGACCCTGCGACATGGAGACCAACGACGCGGCGCGCCCGATTCAGGACCACGGCCCCGCTATCGCCACCCTCGGTGAACGATGTGCAACGGACAAGCCCGCTAAAGCCGACGCGATGCATGCCACGCCGGCCGCGTCGCTTGTACTCGAGCGAGAGGCGGCAGCCCACGTGCTTCACTTCGCCAACGGTCTGTCCCGTCGTGCGGCCACTCTTCTGGACGCAGCCCCCCACACGGCTCGCCCTGGCAATCCCGGCGGGCACACCGCTCTCCTAGATGAAGCTCGTTGCGTCATCCCGGTCGATCGGACCGGCAATCGCTGCGTCCACCTCGTTGTTGTAGAGCGCAAGTGAGTAGCGAAACGGTATCCAATCCGCGAGCTTTGCCACGCGGGAACGGCTCGTACGCGAACAATCACCCGCCGCCGGCTGCAGCACCCACGCGTCGCGTCGCCCGACGCCCGAGTCCGCGAGCACATGCGAATTGCTGAGGATGTAGAGTTCATCCGTGCTCCGTTCTCGGAGCAAGCACCCGATAGAACCGGGCGCTGCCTTTGGATGGGCGACGCTGTAGCCAGGCTGGATCGGTCTCACACGAGCCAGATTGGTCTCGGGGCGGAGATCGCCAAGGGGCTCCACGTCGGTGCGCACACGCTCCTTCAAGCCCGGTATGCGGATCCACTTTGGGACCCTCGAGCTTGCGTCAACTGGCATTTGCTTGTGCCGCACGAACACCGTGAGGACGAGTTCTTCGAGCGTCTCCCCACCACAAACGCGTCGGCCTATGCCAACCCCCAGAACGCCGGGGGCGTGAAGCCAGCCCGCGTTGTTCCGCCTCGTGGCTTCGGCGTCGGACCTCAGCCGCTCTGGGCACGGGGCCTCGCCGCCGTCGACGAGCAGTGCGGCGGCTCGGATCAGGGGCGCAACACTGTGACGGCCGGGGGGCATCGCTACTGCACCGCACTCTGGAGTTGCTTGATGATCTGTTCCTTGTTGTCTCCAAGCAGCTTTGCTGCCCGCTCAAGGTACTGCGGCGCCTTGCTCTCGTCGCGTTCGGTCACGTTGATGGCAAGCCGGAACGCGCCGCCGTGCGGTGCGCCCGGGTCACGGCCGGGGATGTCCTTCGACCGGGGCACACCCGGGAACCACCCGGCGATGTGCGGACCGTCGATCTGGCCGCCGTCCGGGTCCGCGAAGTCCGCGCAAATGAAGTGGTCTTCGGAGGTCATATCGAAACCAGACCAGGCCCACTTGGCCGTTGCCAGCGTTGCGGTCTGGAAGGCGTCGTTCTTCGCGAGCCACGATCCAACGAGTTCCATGTCCAGTTCGATGGTCAGCGACGCGCCGTCGGTCTTCGCGACCTTCGCCTTCGAGGAATCCACCTCAAGGAACAGGGGACGGATCAGGAACAGCCGAGGATCGGCGCGCGATGGTACGAACGCTCCAACGAAGCGGAACGCGGGATCGGACTTGCTGGTCCGGCGGATCACCTCGAATCCTGCGAAGGTCGGACGCAGCGTGGAGCGCCCCGCCAACAGGGTCTCCTGGAGCTCTCCGGATCGGCGGATCATCTCAGACGTGGTGCCCCAATCGCTATCCGGATCGTTCTGCACCGTTTCAACCAGATCATCGACCGGTACCGGGCGGGCTGACTCGCCCGCAATCAGCGACTTGGGAATCGCTACGAGGCGCTCCTCGACGGCTTGATCGATCTCCCCGGCCATGAACTCGTACAACCGGCGCTCAGCCTCGGACTCAATCGGTTGCTCGCCCAGAGCATCGATTGTCCAGAAGCTGTAGTGGTAGGTCACCGAGCCGAACTGCGCTTCGTATCGCTTGGCATCCTTCGAGAGCTCGCTCTGCACGGTATCGATGACGAATCCGGCAACCAGGGGGATCGCCGCTGCCGCGATCGCCACGCTCTCGGTTCGAGCCCCCTCTTCGATCGGGCTGTACGCTTCGGCCGAATTCAGCCGCTCTTCCGGCAGGATGGATGCAAGGGTTGCCTCGAACTCGGTCTTACGCGGGTTCCCCTCGCGCCAGTTGGCCCGCTGGGGATACGCCTCCAGCTGGTCGTAGGTGAGGAGGTTCAATTGGACGCGCTCGCCCTTGCGGTCGAACGAATTGGGCAGACCGGCACAAGCACCCAGGGTAAGAACCGGCACAACGACCACCGCCACTCGCAAATTCGACCGGACACGTAACATCACTCGCCTTTCTCTGGGAATCCGCGCCCAGTCGCACGCATGTTCAATTCGACGATGCCCCATGAACGATCGCGGCCCGGCCTCGCTGTCCGGCCTCGCTGTCCGGCCTCACTGTCCGACGGGGGACGGGACTGCTCGAAAGGCGAGGGGGAGCCGGTCGCCCGTGGATCGACAGCCGGACGAACTCCTTGTCACCGCTCCACCGCAATCTACCAGGCCGCATGCGCGCACTTCCAAAATAATGTCGTGGTGGGCTAACATGACTCGCAATGACGACCGGGGGCACCAATCCGGGAACGATTACTTCGCTCATCCAGCGATCTCGTGCAGGAGAGCCGGGTGCGAGCGAACAGCTCTGGGCCCAGGTCCACCCCGAGGTTCGCCGGATCGCACAGGCGAAGCTCAATGGGCTGTCGATCCGCAGCGCTTCGCTGTCGGGGACCGAGCTCGCCAACGAAGCGTGCCTCCGACTCCTCGGTCGCGAGTCTCTGGCCCCCGAGGACCGGGCACACTTCTTCTACTTACTCGGCCGCGCGATGCGCGATGCATTCGCGGATCTGGCTCGACAGGCCACGGCCAAGAAGCGCGGGGGTGACCGAGAGCGTCAGCCCCTCATCGATGTACCAACTGGCGAGGAATGCCTGCAAATCGATGCCTTGGAGCTCGATGACGCGCTCGAAGCGTTGCGACAGGAGGACGAGCAGTCGGCGAGGATCCTGGAACACCGGGTGTACAGCGGCCGCACACTCCGCGAGATCTCGGACCTGACCGGCCTATCGCTGCACACGGTTCGCAGGGATCTGGGCTACGCGATCGCCTGGCTTCGCGAGCAGACCGACCGGTGAAAAGAACCCCCTCGGGCGCGCACACCACCGGAACGCTCGCGGTGGTACGCCAAGGAGTCAGCCGGCTCCCGCAAAGGACGCGACGTTGAACAGCGGCTCGAGCGAAAAGGAGATCTTCCTCGCGGCACTGGATCTCGCCCCAGAGGACCGCGAACCGTTCCTTCTCGGAGCCTGCGAAGACGCGGACCAGAAGGCGAGGATCGAACGGCTCCTCGCTCTCCACTCGAGTCGCGGGGGTGACGGGCCGGACGGAGCTCCCGAGGCTGTACGGGAGTTTCGCGTCATCCGCAAGCTCGCCGAGGGCGGGATGGGCGTGGTCTACCTAGCCCACGATGAGATCCTCGATCGCCAAATCGCGCTCAAGGTCCTCGCGGACCGCTACACGGGCTCGGAGACGGCCCGCGCCCGCTTCTACAACGAGGCGCGAGCGGCCGGGCAGATCGACAATCCAGCGGTCGCACGCGTGTTCCAGTACGGCGAGAGCGCTGGTAAGCACTTCATCGCGATGGAGTACCTGGACGGCGGCACACTCGCGGACTGGCTCACCCAACACCCGCCTCCACAACGCGGGGCCGCAGCGCAGCGTCGGCACACGCGACAGGTCGCCTCCTTCGTCGAACGGATCGCAAGCGCCCTCGAGTCCGCGCACACGCAGGTTCCGCCGGTCATCCACCGTGATGTGAAGCCCTCCAACATCCTCCTCGATGCTGAGGGCAAGCCCAAGCTCACCGATTTCGGCATCGCGCGCATGGCATCAGCCGTGCCCTTGACGCTGGAAGGCGACATTCCGGGTACGCCCCAGTACATGAGCCCAGAGCAGGCGTCGGCAGAGAGCGCCGTCGTCGATCACCGGTCGGACATCTTCTCGCTCGGCGTCGTCCTGTACGAACTCTTGACGGGGCAGCGGCCATTCGACGGCGACACCACGCTCCAGGTTCTCCACGAGCTCCGGACCGTCGATCCGCCCACCGTACGGTCGGTTTGTCCATGGATCCCGCGAGATCTCGCGACGATCTGCCACAAGGCTCTGGAGAAGCGCCCGCGGGACCGCTATCAGTCCGCGATCCAACTCGCGGCGGACCTCCGATCCTGGAGGCTCGACGAACCAATCCTGGCGCGCCCCCCCAGCCTCTCGCGGCGTGGGCTGCGCAAGGTTCGGACGCACCGGCTCACCTTGACCGCGTTCGTGATCGTGGCCTTGGTCGGCGTCTCCGTCTTCCTGGGGGTGTGGGCACGGTCGATCGCGAACCAGTCGCTGGTTCGGGTCAGGATCGACGCCGACATCTCGGGATCCGTGGTGCACATACGGCGATCAGATCCCGAGACGGGAGAGCTCGAGGCCTGGCCTACGGCGCGCGCACTCCCGCTCACCCGCCGATATCCAGCGGGCATGTACCGGGTCACAATTGTCGAGCCTGATGGCGCGTTCGGCGAGCTGGATCTGCTGATCGATCCAGCGAAGACTCGCACAGTCTCCGTGCGCGCGTTCGAGCGAGACCCACTGGAACCGCCCGCTACCGGCGAAGGACGAATCGACTATCTCGTGCGCTTGCTCGACGCGGATCCACCGATCGACATGCATCCCGTCGCGCCTGGGCGATACCGTGTCGGGGAACCAGGCTTCGCGAGCGGGCCACTCGCCGAGCGCGTGCAGGAGTTTGCACCGTTCGCGATCGACGTACACGAAGTCAGCAACAGCGAGTACGCGGCCTTCCTACGAGCAACGGGCCATCCGCCGCCGACCCATTGGGATCTCATACTGGACCTCAACCACCCCGATCGACCAGCTGCCATCCGGGGCATCGACCTGAGCGACCGGCCCGTCGTCAAGATCACGATCACCGATGCGGCGGCCTACGCGGCGTGGGTAGGGAAGCGCCTGCCCACCAGCGCAGAGTGGGACGCGGGCACTCGCGGCCCGGAGGGAGCCCGGTTCCCCTGGGGCGACGAGGCACCAATGAACGACGCCGTCGCCCTGCCCGATCCGGCCTTGGCCAACTCGAGCGCGTGGCGCGATCAGCTCGTGGCATACACCGGAGCAACCGTCGAAGTTGCTGCGCTAGACCTGAGGTCTGATGGAACACCAATCCTCCATACACTCGGGAACGCTGGCGAGTGGACGAGTACGCTGCTCGATGGAAATCCGGTGTACCGCGGCCTGGACTGGTCCGATCCGTTCCCCGCAGTAGATCTAACGCAGCACAAGACGCTTCCCGTGAGCGCACACTCCTTCCGGGTTGGCCTACGAGCCGCCCGTAGCCTGACACCCCCACCGCAATCCACAAGGAACGAACGATGAGTGATTTTATTGTCTTGGCCACGCCGTATGTCGAATGCGACGACTACAAGCAGGCGTCGCCGCTGATCCGGCCATCGATTGACGCTGCCCTCCACGCCGCAATGCTCGGCCTGCAGAATACTCGATCATCGGACAAGTTCTTCGCCATGACCCAGGCGGACGCGGCCAATTGCGAGGCCGCGATCGAGGTCGTGGCCGGATGGATCGCCACCGATATTGGCTGCGCAAGCCTGGACACCAACACGGGGGCAACATCAACGAATCAGGATCGCTGGCGGCCGACCAATGACGGCGGGCATGAGGCGACCGCCATCATCGTCCCAGATACTCCGCCGCCGAGCGGCGGATGGACGGATAAGGTAAGCACCCAGGTCCAGAACGTGCAGTACCACGGGACAATTTACGTGTACCTCAGAGCGTGCGAGGTGACCGCATGACCGAGGTGCCCGACCGCGGAGTAGATCGTATCTTGCGTTTCAAGTACGACCACCCCAAGCGGGCGACACGCGCCAGCCTGCGGCGCGCCGATGACGACTCGGAATCGGGCGAACTTGGAGAACTTCTGCTCGAGCGCTTCGGCTCGGCCTGCTGCCTCGTGTGTTCCAGCCGGATCGATGACGTCCCGGGACACGCCCGGCTCGTCCTCGAGGTGACCGATGGCGAAGGCCAGAGCATCACACCGATCGACCTGGAATGGGCCCTCAATCGGCCGCGCTACGAGGCACGAGTCGAGCCCGAGTGGCAGCCCGAAGCGACCGGAGCGCTGCTCGATGAAGAGCCCGCCCTTCCGCCCGGTGTGTCACAGCCCCGTTCCTACATGCTCGCCGCGAGTTCGGCGGTTCTCGACAACCACCCGCAGCCTCCCGGGCCAGACCATGCCGCCTGGTTCTTCATGCAGTACGAGGTCCAGACCCACGAGCCCTTCCTTCGGAACTGGCCGGCAGCGGCACTGAAAGACGGTCTCGAAGTGGGCAAGGAAGAGATTGGCTTCCGTGTCTGGGCGGTCCATGAGATCTTCCAGCACCTCTCGGCTCGGGTGCTCGCGCGTCAGGGGATGGGCTACAGCGCTCCGCTCAAGCCCGAGCATAGGCGATTGGTAGCCTTCCTCTCCGACATCCAGCGGTGCATCATCCAACGCTTCTTTCCCGAGTGGCACGAAGGCGGCACGCTCCGCGGACATCCGCTCGGACTCGCGTTCGAGCGGTTTGCGAAAGGCGAACTCCTGACGCGGCTCACTGACGCCACCGGATCGACCGTCGCGTACCACAAAGACCTACTCGTTGCGGAGGCGGCGCCGGATGGGCCCGCAATCTTCTTGTTTGCCGAGTTTGCCCTGCTCGCGATCGAGCAGGGCATCGATGCAGAGTTCTGGGCACGGCTGTTACCGACGCTCGAGTCCATGCAGCACCTGTACTGGCACGCGTGGGGAAGTCCACCCGCCGCGCGCCAGTCCGCAGCGCAGTTCACGATCAAGCGAAAGCAGCAGCATCCAAGCGAGGTCACTGGAGCGACGCTCGAGGGAATTCGCGATCGGAGTTTCTCGGGCATCTCTGAACATCTCGATCCGTCGGAAGTCGCAACCATCGTGAAGGCGCGCTTGCAGGAGACTCTCGAAGCCATGTTCGACGGTCCGTATGCGGCCGCGCCAGCAGACGACTAGCCGAGTCACTCGGGCGGTTCTCATGGTCGAACGCAACAGAGAACGAGCGTGCGAGCTTCTTGCTACCGCCTTCGCGACGCACGTCTGGGGTCGTTAGAGCCTCAATTCGATCCTCTACAGCCGAGTCGCTCACACAAGTAAGGACAGCATCCCATCACCGACCAACCGGTTCTACCGGAACCCAGCACCCAGCCGGTCGTGTTTCGCTGCATGCCATCAGCAACGGGGTGACGTCAACCACTAGCCCTGATCTACATCACGGTCCTACGGAGCAGGTACATCCAGCTCCAGCGGATCGACTAGGCCGCAAAGAGACATCCGTCGGGAGGCGAGATGCCATCGCACCTACGGCTCGTCGATGAAAGTTCCTGTCGCACGCCAAACAGTCTCGAGTTGATCGATGCGTTCGCGGGCGGCCTCACCCAGGTCGGCGGTTACACGCGCGATCAGCAACTCGGCGGCGGCGACGGCAGGACCGGAACTATCGAAGGGCCCGACCGCAGGCACCCGTAGCTCGCACCAATGGTCCGCAACTGCCGCGAGAGGCGAAAGCGGGCCGTCGGTCAACGCAACGATCGTCACGCCCAGGCTCGCGAGCGTACGCGTCGCCGTCACGGCGCTGCGCCGGTACCGGGCGAAGTCGAAGACGACGGCCGTATCGCCGGGCCCCGCACCGCTCAAGTCGCGACCAACCGAGTGCGCATGAACGAGCAGGACGCTGGGCCGCACCATGCTCAGCCCGCTCTGCAGCGCCCGGGCCCCCGCCATCGAGGTCTCACCGGACAGCACATACACACGCTGGGCGCTGACGATGGGCTCGGCCATCGTCCGCAGCTTGGCGTCATCGAGTACGTCGAACACGTGCTGCAGCGCGTCGATCATGGTGTCCCGGGAGCCGTCGGCCTCGGTCGAATGCTGCCGGATACGGGCGCTCGGGCTCGACAACTGCTCGGACATCGCCTCGCGGACCCAATCCTGCAGTTCCGTGTAGCCCGAGAACCCCAACCTGGTCGCGAATCGCACGATCGAAGGCCGGCTGGCGCCCGAGCGGGCGGCAAGGTCCGATACGGTGCCGAAGGCGAGCAACGTTGGGTCGCTGGAAACCGCCTCGGCGATTCGGCGATCGGTGGGGGTTAGGCGATCCCCGTACTCGGCGATGCGGTCTTGCACGGTCATGGGGTGGCTACGCTCTCGGCGATCCTGGTCATTTTGTTGCACTCTCTAGTGCATACTGTACGATTCGTTTCAGTCTCGAGCCAGAAAACTCACTAACCGCTCAGGAGCAAACGCGCATGATCCAAGAGCAGAGCTACGAATACAGCCCTACCGACCGCGAGAAGGCGTTCCTCGAGACCGTCGAGGACCCCCGCTACGAGCGCGGCATCATCAACGGGCTCAAGCCCTTCTTCGATGAGAAGGCTCCAGAAGACATGCTCAACTTCTACGGTGGCGACGAGATCGTGGCCCTCCGCGTGCGCAAGGGCACCGAGCGCGACGTCGAGTCTCGTATGCCGGTGAAGATGACTCGGCACTACTACGAGATCGCCAAGAACAGCGCGGCCATACAGCGCATCGTGAAGGCCAGCCCCGACGAGACCGACAACCTCCAGGGCTCCGAGGACCCCGGCAACCAGATGGACTACAGCCCGGTCGAGGGCCTGCTGCATAAGTACGAGATGGGCCTGATGTACGTCATCTCGACGTGCTCGGCACACTGCCGCTTCTGCTACCGCGAGGAGCTGATCGCCCGCAAGGACGTGAAACGTATTGACGGCACGGTCAAGAAGAAGGGCCTGGCCAAGATCTCCGAGATCATCCCGTACATCAAGCAGCACAACGCGATCGTGGCGTCCAACGGCGGTGTCCACCCCGAGACCGGCCGCGAGAAGCTCCGCGAGATCCTGCTGTCCGGTGGCGATGCGATGGTGCTGAATAACGCCAAGCTCGCGGCCTGGTTCGCGGCCCTCGCCGAGGCCGGCGTCGAGACAATCCGTGTGGGCACGAAGGAGATGGCCTTCTTCCCGCAGCGCTTCGATCAGACCTTCTTTAACATGCTCGACCGCTTCCACGAGCTGTACCCCGAGGTCGGCATGAACTTCATGCTGCACTTCGAGCACCCCGACGAGATCCTCGCGAAGGATCCCGACGGCAACTACGTCGAAGACGAGCGTGGGTTTAAGCAGTGGATCCCGGCGACGGGAGAGGCAATGCGTGGCCTCGCCGGCCGCGGCTGGCTCACCGTGCAGAACCAGGCTCCGATCATCAAGGGCATCAACGACGATCCGGATGCCCTGCGCATCCTGCAGCGCGAGTTCAAGCGAGCCGGCGGCGAGAACCACTACTTCTTCTGCGGCCGCGACATCGTCGCGTACAAGGCATTCAACATCCCGATGGAGAGGGCCTGGCAGATCCTCAACGAGTCGCAGATGGGCCTCTCGGGCGTCGAGAAGCACGCCCGCCTTTCCATCACGCACTACAAGGGCAAGACCGAGGTCGCGTCCGTGACCAACGAGCCGATCCCCGGCCTGAAGGGTTCGGAGAACGGCGTCGTCATCTTCAAGCTGCTGCGCAATTCCGGCGGTGCGAAGGAAATCGGCAAGGTCTGCATTGTGGGCCGCAACCCCGAGGCTCTGTGGTTCGACGACTACGAGGATCGCGTCCTCTTCGATGAGGCGGGCCTGTTCGACTACACCCGCACCAAACAGCATGGCACGCCCGGCATGCCCGCTTCGATGCCGCAGATGACCGGGCCCTGCGGATGATCGACAAGCGCGTCGGTAGCCCGTCCGAGGCCGTTGCGGACGTGTTCGACGGCGCGACGATCATGGTTGGCGGCTTCGGAGAAGCCGGCAGCCCGGTCGAGTTGATCCACGCGCTCATCGATCAAGGCGCGACCGATCTCACCGTGGTGAGCAATAACACCGGCAGCGGTGAGGTTGGCCTTGCCGCGCTCCTCAAGGCGGGCCGGGTCTCGAAGGTGGTGTGCTCCTTCCCGCGAACGGCCAACTCCACCGTGTTCCCTGAGTTGTACCGCGCCGGGAAGACCAAGCTCGAGCTGGTGCCCCAGGGCACCCTCGCCGAGCGCATCCGCGCTGGCGGTGCAGGCATCCCAGCGTTCTACACAGCCACGGCCGTTGGGACACCGCTGGCCGAGGGCAAAGAGCAACGCACATTCGACGGACGCGAGTTCATCTTGGAGCACGGCTTGAGAGCCGACTTCGCGCTCGTCAAGGCCAAGAGCGCCGACACCCACGGCAACACCATCTACAACAAAACCGCACGAAACTTCGGGCCGCCGATGGCCATGGCGAGTAACGTGGCCATCGTGCAGGCTGAGCAGATCGTCGAGCCCGGCGGGATCGATCCCGAAATCGTCGTGTCTCCGGGGATCTTCATCGATCGAGTCGTCGAGGTCGCCAGTCCGGTTCACGAGTCCGAGCTTGTTGCGGCTGGAGCGACCTACCCATGACACCCGCGACCGCCAGCGAACGCATCGGGCGCACGCGCGAGCAGATGGCCGAGCGGCTCGCGCAGGACATCGCCGATGGCTCGTACGTCAACCTCGGCATCGGCATACCCGAGCTGGTTGCCAAGTACGTCCCCGTGGGACGTGAGGTCGTCTACCACACCGAGAACGGCCTGCTCGGCATGGGACCCTCGCCGGCCGAGGGCAGCGAAGATCCCGAGCTGATCAATGCCGGCAAGCGTCACGTGACGGTGAACCCCGGGGGCTCGTTCTTCCACCACGCCGACAGCTTCGCGATGATTCGCGGTGGGCACATCGATCTCTGCGTGCTCGGTGCGCTGCAGATCGCGGCCAACGGCGACCTTGCAAACTGGTCAACCGGCGCTCCGGACGCCATCCCAGCGGTCGGCGGCGCGATGGATCTTGTCGCGGGGGTGAAGAAGGTTTTTGCGATCACGCAGCATACCACGAAGACTGGTGAACCCAAGCTCGTCCCCGCATGTACCTATCCGCTGACCGGGCTCGGCGTCATCGATCGCGTCTACACCGACCTCGCCGTGATCGACATCACGCCCGACGGATTTCGACTCGTCGAGCTGAGTCCCGGCGTCGAGTTCGGTTACGTCCAGGAACGCACCGGAGCCCCACTTCTTCAGCCATGACACCCGACACCGCACAAGCCACCCGCAGCGCCGAACTGTTCGAGCGCGCCAAGCGCGTCCTGCCCGGGGGCGTAAGCCGCAACACCGTGCTCCGCTCCCCCCACCCCGCGTACGCCGCCTTCGGCAAGGGCTGCCGCATCACCGATCTCGACGGCGTCGAGCGCATCGACTTCTCGAACAACATGTGCTCGCTCATCCACGGACACGCCGATCCGGACATCGAGCACGCGGTGACCGACCAGCTTGCCCGTGGCAGTGCGTTCATGATGGCGACCGAGTCCGAGGTCGAGTACGCCGAGCACATCTGTAGCCGGAGCCCAGCCTTCGAGAAGATGCGATTCGTAAACTCGGGCACAGAGGCGCTGATGGTGTGCCTCAAGGCGGCAAGGGCGCACACCGGGCGGTCCAAGATCGCCAAGATCGAGGGTGCCTACCACGGCGGGTACGACTACGCCGAGGTCAGCCAGGCCCCCAAGCCCGAGACTTGGGGCGATGTCGATCGGCCCGAGTCCGTGCCGCTCGTGCACGGCACGCCCCGATCCGCCCTCGACGACGTCGTCATCTTGCCGTTTAACGACATCGACCGAGCGATCGCCAGGCTGAACGAGCACGCGCACGAACTCGCGTGCGTCCTTCTCGACCTGATGCCCCACCGCGTTGGGCTGAATCCGGTCGATCCGCAATTCGCGAAGGCAATCGCCGAGTGGACCGAGCGGCATAGCGCGCTGCTTGTGCTCGACGAGGTCATCACGTTCCGCTCAGAATTCGGCGGCCTTCAAGAGCGATACGACATCACTCCAGACCTGACCGCCATCGGCAAGCTGATCGGCGGCGGCTTCCCGATCGGTGCGGTTGCCGGTCGCACCGAGGTCATGGACACCATGAACCCGCGCGGCGATCGCTACCTCTTCCCACACTCGGGCACCTTCTCGGCGAATCCGATCAGCACCATTGCTGGCCTGACGGCGATGTGCAAATTCGATCGATCCGCTGTCCAGCGGCTGAACGCGCTCGCCGATCGCGGCAAGCAAGGCATCGAGTCCGCGATCGAGCGTACTGGCGCGAAGGCGTGTGTCACCGGCACAGGGTCGATGTTCCGCGTTCACATGAAGGCGAGTGCACCCCACAACTATCGAGAGGCCCACACGACAGCCGAAGAGAACGCGAGACTGGCCGTACTGCTCGATCACTTGTTCGACCACGGGTGCATCATGATCAACACGTGCACGGCAGCACTCTCTACGCCGATGACCGAGTCCGAGATCGACCACCTCGTCGCTGCGACAGAGTCCGGCCTCGCCAAGATCGCATCGATGCCGTAGGCCTCACGCAAGCTCGAACACGGTCGCGAGCCCCTGCCCGACACCGACGCACAGCGAAGCCAGCCCACGCTCCGTGTCGCTTCGACGCATCTCGTGCACGAGTGTCGCCGCGAGCCGAGCGCCACTGCAGCCTAGCGGGTGGCCAATGGCGATCGCCCCGCCGTTGACGTTCAGGCATTCATCCTCAATGCCCAGTTCACGCTGGCACGCGACCGCCTGCGCTGCGAATGCCTCGTTGATCTCGAAGCGTCCCACATCGGCCAATGACACGCCCGCTCGATCGAGAGCCTTACGAGTCGCTGGGATTGGGCCGAGGCCCATGTACGCGGGGTCGACTCCAGCCGATGCACTCACGCCGACATACGCCAGCGGTTTCAGCCCAAGCGATTTCGCACGCTCGGCTTCCATCAGCAGGAGTGCCGCCGCGCCGTCGTTCACACCCGATGAATTACCAGCGGTGACTGTACCCAGATCGTCCTTGGCGAAGACCGGCCGCAGCTTGGCCAGCTTCTCGATGGTTGTATCTGGCCTGGGATGCTCGTCAACCTCTAGTCGAACCGGATCACCGCGGCGTTGGGGCACATCAACTGGCAGCAACTCGTCCGCAAAGCGACCGGCCTCGTGCGCCTCTACCCAGCATTTCTGGCTGCGCAGCGCGAACGCATCCTGATCCTCGCGGCTGATGCCGTGCTTGCGCGCGACGTTTTCTGCCGTTTCCCCCATCGCATATGGCGGGTGCATCCCGGCTAACCGCGGGTTCACGAATCGCCACCCGATGGAGGTATCGTGCATCTCCTGACCGCGACCGAATGCGGCATCGGCCTTGCTCAGCACGTACGGCGCCCGGCTCATCGACTCGACCCCGCCCGCGACGAACACGTGACCCATTCCGGCCTCGATCATCCGGGCCGCAACGTTGACCGCCTCGAGCCCCGACGCGCACAACCGATTGACCGTCGCGCCAGGTACCGACTCGGGCAGCCCGGCGAGCAGCGCCGCCATGCGTGCCACGTTGCGGTTGTCTTCGCCGGCCTGGTTCGCAGCACCGAGATAGACATCATCGATCGACGCGGGATCAACACCGGATCGCTCGACTACGGCCTTTATCGCAAGCGCCGCAAGGTCGTCGGGTCTCACCGAGGCCAACTGGCCACCGTACCGACCAATCGGCGTTCGAAGGGCGGACAAGATAGCAGCTCTGCGTGTCACGCGACATTCTAGCCAAATCGATCAAGTGCGCTGGCTAGTGGAAGTCGCGGCTGCGAGCGACCAGCGCATCGAGTTGGTCGTCCAGACTCTCCAGCCCATGGACATGCAGATGGACGACCTCGCCCTGCCGCTCGATGTGCCCGTGGGCGAGCATGACCCGGCTCAGCCTCGCGACTCGCCTGAAACGCTCGAACACGTCACGCCACAAGATCAGGTTCACGATGCCCGTCTCGTCTTCCAGCGTGATGAACACCACCCCCGACGCGGTGCCCGGCCGCTGCCGCATGAGCACCAAGCCGCCAACCGACACCGTGCGCCCCTGCGGGCACAGCCGCTCGCTTCGCAGATCCGACGCCGGTATCGCGCCACGCGCCCGGAGCGACTCCCGCACGAACGAGAGCGGGTGCGCCTTCAACGACAACCCCGTGCTCGAGTAATCCTCAAGCACCAGCCGGTTCGCGGGCACGGCGGGGAGCGAGCCGAGCCCATCGGGATCGTCATCGACCGTGTAACCATGATCCGTGTCATCAAAGAGTGGCAACGGGTCATCGCACAACGGCTTGATCTGCCACAACGCCCGCTGCCGATCGAGCCCCATCGAACCGAACGCGTCGGCCCGAGCCAACGCCCGCAAGCTGCGAACGCTCACCCCGCTCGCACGCCACAGCCTCTCGATCGTCGCAAACGGCCCGTGCACACCCACCGCCTCAGCGATCCGATGCGCATCCGCCTCGACCATCCCCTTCACCAACCGCATCCCAAGCCGAACCGCCGGCCCGCCCAATCCCCACGTATGCGGCGGCTCCCCAACCCCTCCGCCGCTTCGTCGCTCCGCCCCTTCTCCACATCTTTCGAGTGTGCAATCCCACACACTCTCGTTCACATCGATCGGCCGCACGACAACACCGTGCTCCTTCGCATCGCGCACGATCTGTGCCGGCTGATAGAAACCCATCGGCTGGCTATTGATGATCGCCGCGCAGAACGCCGCCGGCTTGTACCGCTTCAGCCAGCACGAGACCCAGACCAGGATCGCAAAGCTCGCCGCATGGCTCTCGGGGAACCCATACTCGCTGAACCCACGGATCTGCTCGAAGCAGCGTTCAGCGAACTCCTTCGGATACCCATTCGCGACCATCCCATCGATGAGCTGCTGCCCGAACCGGTAGATCGCATCACCCTTGCGCTTCCACGCCGCCATCGCCTTGCGCAGCGCATCGGCCTCGTCGGGCGTAAACCCCGCGGCCGCGATCGCCAGCTGCATCGCCTGCTCCTGGAACAGCGGCACCCCAAGCGTGCGCTCCAGGACGGCCTTCACTTCCTCGCTCGGGTAGCTCACCGGCTCGGCGCCCTCACGCCGACGCAGGTACGGGTGCACCATGTTCCCCTGGATCGGCCCGGGCCGAACGATCGCGACCTCGATCACCAGATCATAAAAACACCGCGGCTTGAGCCGAGGCAGCATCGACATCTGCGCCCGGCTCTCGATCTGGAATACGCCAACGGTGTCGGCGTGAGAGATCATCTCGTAGACGGCGGGATCGGTGGGGTTGGAGGCGATGGTTCGGAAGAGGGTGAGGGTTTGCTCAAAGAGAGACGGAGAGATACAGAGACGGAGAGACGAAGTGGTTGCATGTGTTACGATTCTTTGCTTTTCAGGCTTCGGATCAGTCCCTGGAGTACGCGATCGGCCTCGTCGATGAGGCTCGTCATTCCCGAATCGATCGTGAGGATTTCGAGCCGTGCCGAAAGCTCGACTTGGGTCGAAAGCTCGTTGAGCGATCCTCGGGCAATCCGCAAGAACTTCAGAAGGTCTCCCCGGCTCTCCCGGCCAAAGCCCTCGGCGATGTTCGAAGGAATCGACACCGCCGCCCGCCTCATCTGATTGGTCAGACCAAACCGCTCGCCCTCGGGCATCGACTTGGTCACCTCGTAGACCATGACAGCCAACTCCATCGCTTTCTGCCACGCCACAAGATCCCGAAACGTCTTCACATTCGCCATAGAACCCCCCACACTCTGTCTCTTGGTCTCTCCGTCTCTCCGTCTCTCTCCCAACAACCATCTCCAACGCCTTCCGCACACACGTCAACATCCCCAGCCCAAGGCAGTCCACCTTCAGCATCCCCATCGCGTCGATGTCGTCCTTGTCCCACTCGATGACGGTGCGGTCTTCCATGGCCGCGTTCTCGATGGGCACGAGGTCGTGCAGCGGGCCCTCGGTGATCACGAACCCGCCCACGTGCTGCGAGAGATGCCGCGGGAAGCCGATGAGCTGGCGTGTCAGGCCGATGATGGCGGCAATCGTCGGGTCCTCGGGGTCAAAGCCGGCCTCACGCACGCGTTCGGGCGTCGCGTCATCGCCCCAGCGGTCAAGGTTCTTGGCGAGCGCGTCAACGCCATCGAGCGAGAGCCCCATCGCCTTGCCAACCTCGCGAACGGCGCTCCGACCGCGATACGTGATGACTTCAGCGGTCAGCGCCGCACGATCGCGTCCATACTTCTGGTACAGATACTGGATCACCTCCTCACGTCGCTCGTGCTCAAAATCGATATCGATATCCGGCGGCTCGCCCCGGCTGCGGCTGATAAACCGCTCGAACAACAAGTGGTGCGTAGCCGGGTCGACCTCGGTGATGCCAAGGCAATAGCACACCGCGCTGTTCGCCGCACCGCCGCGGCCCTGGCACAGGATGCCACGCGACCGCGCGAAGTTCACGATGTCGTAGCATGTCAGGAAGTAGGCCTCGTACCCGAGCTCGGCGATCATCGACAGCTCGTGCTCGATGGTCCCGCGCACCGACTCGGGCACATCATCGCCGTACCGCCACGTCGCGCCTGCCATCGTCGCCTGCCGCAGATACGCCGACGCCGACACGCCCGCCGGGCACGCCTCGGACGGGTACTGGTATCGCAGCTCGTCCATGCTGAACGCCGACGCGCGCAACGCGATCTCGGCGGATCGCTCAACGGCACCTGGAAAATCACGAAACAGCCGGGCCATCTCGTCCGTGGGCTTGAGATGCCGCTCGGCGTTGGGATGTAGGCGATACCCGGCGGTGTCGACCGTGCAGCCGTGGCGGATGCACGTGAGCACGTCCTGTAGGTCACGGCGATCTTGGCAGTGGTAATGGGCATCGTTCACGGCGACCAACGGCACATCCACGGCGTGCGAGAGCGACGCGAGCTGGTCGAGCCGCTCGGCATCGCCCGGGCGATACCCGCGTGCGGCCGCCAGCGAAAGCCGATCGCCAAATGCGTCACGCAATCCGTGTAGCACCGCGATCGCATCATCATCGAGCACAGCCGGCGGCATCACGACCGCGACCAACTCCTTCTGGTGCTCGAGCAGATCGTGCAACACGAGGTGGCACTCGCCCTTGGGTGCCCTGCGCTTGCCAAGGGTCAGCAACCGGCTCAGCCGGCTGTACGACGACCGATCCGTCGCGAACGCCAGCACGTCGGGCCCATCCTCGAAGACCAACCGCGACCCAACAGCCAGCGGGATGCCCGCCTCCTTCGCGGCAACGTGCGCACGCACGACCCCGGCCAGCGTGTTCGTGTCGGCGATCGCCGCCGCCGCGTGCCCGAGCTCGGCCGCCCGCTCGACGAACTCCTCGGGATGGCTCGCGCCCCTCAAGAACGTGTAGTTCGATGTCACCGACAGCTCGGCGTAGGGCGTCGACGCGCGAGAATACGCCGACATCGCATCGACCGACCGATGCTGGACCTTGCGGAAAGGATGGGCCTTGATCTTCGGGAACTCGTTGTCCGGCATGCACGTCCTCGAAATTCAGGCCCACACACCATGGACGTACCACCGCCCGCTCTCACGCGCTCTCGCCACCCACAGGCAGACGCCATCCTCACACCGCACGCGGAAGTAATCGCGCGTCGTGCCGTGCCCGCGCCACCACTCGCCGCCGATGCGCTCGGGCCCCACGCACGCGACCACCATGCGGTCCTCGTTCTGCCAGCGGATGCGATGCACCGGCCCATCGGGCGTGAGCGCGATCGCGGTCGTCGGCATCGGCGGATCGAGCAGCGTGGTCGGCCGCTCGCCCGGCGGACGGATGTCCGCGCCCGATCGCTGGGCAGCCGGCGAGACCCACTCGAACGCACGCTCGGGCAGATGGCTCTCCTTCAGCACGGCCCCACGCACCGCCCCCTTCCCTAGCCGACCCGCCAGCACGTCAACAAGCTCCGCCGCCTCGGCCTCGCCCGCCGATCCGTCCGCGTCATCACCACCCCCCCACCGCACGATCTGGCTCGGGACGATCAGCGCATCGCGCGAGACCGTGGCGGTGACGCGTTCAACCCCGAACCCGAGATGGGCCCGCTCGAGCTTGGGCCGCACGAGCGCCCATAAATGCTTTGCATCCCGCGTCGGTACGCTCGTCGTCACGTGGATCGCCAGGGCGTCGAGCTCGTACCGACCGAGCTCGAGCACGAGCCGCCGAGCACCGCGCCCACGCCCGGCCAGCTGATCGCACACATCGTCCAGCAACTCACGAACAGCCAGCTCGATCGCCTCAACATTCGTGGTATAGCCATCGAACACGGATTCGCTCCGGCACGGCGCCACCGGCCGGATCGGCGTCAGCGGCTCCATCGCGTGCCCCAGCGCGCAATCGAGCGCCAGCAGCAGCGCGTTCCCAAAACGCGAAGGCAGCACACGCCGCGGGATCTCGAGCAGTTGCCCCACGCGATCGATCGCAAGGTCAGCCAGCGCCGAAACGGTGGCGTCGTCGATGTTCAGCGCCGCGATGGGCAATGGGGCCATCGCCCCACGCTGCTCCCCCGGCAGCACGATCGATGAACCGTCTTCACTAGACCGAGGCGTCGCATACCGCGCGATGGCCCACGCACACCCATGCGTATCCGCGATCGCCACCCGACTCCGAACGCCCAGCTTCTGCAAGCCATCGACGACCATCTCGCACATCCCCCGCTCGCCACCAAACAGGTGCGCACACCCGGTGATGTCCAGCCACAGCCCATCGACGCCGTCGGTCTGCACCAGCGGCGAGAACCGACGCGCCCACACCGCCAGCGCGCGCAGCCGCGCCACATCACGCTCGGGCGTGTGCTCTACAACGCGCACCGAACCGGCCGGCAGCACGCTGCGCGCCTGCGCCACCGGCAAGCCGGGCACGACGCCCGCATCGGCCGCCCGATCGCAGCACGCCGCCACCACCCGGCGCTGCCCCTCGGCCCGCACGATCAGGACACGCTCAGCCCGAGCGCTGGGCCGCCCATCGGCCCGGTCCCGTCGCCGCAGCAGATCGATCGGCAGCGTCGGCATCCACACTGACAAGGCGCGTGGCATCCTCCACACGCACGGTCATCACCCGTGCGCCCTCCGAGATGGGCCGCAGTCCCTTGCGGCGCAGCAGTTCGAGCGTCCATGTCGGAAGAATCGGATTGGCCGGATCCATCGGCCCGGGAGATACGAGCCACCGTGTTGCCGCCGCCGAGAGCTCCCCACGCTCGCGGTGCGGCCGCGCGATCAGCCCGAGCGTCCGCCCCGCCTCGGCCGCAAGCTGCAACCTGCGCGAACCGGCCATCGCCAATCCCGTGCCGTCGGCCACCACCACCAGCGCCGCCGGCGAGCGCAACGCCACGTCGATCGCCCACAGCCGCTCATCGCGCGTCGGTGGGTCCACGAAGATCGATCGCTCGAGCAACGCCGCGTTGCCACCGGGCCCGACCAATCCGGGCGGATACGGCCAGCACCGCCGACCGATCCAGAGCACCCGCCTCGAGCCACACCCACGCACGGCCGTCCCCGCCAAACCCGCCAAGATCGACAACGGCGTCAGCGGCTCGGCGATCCAGTCGTGGATCGCCCCCGGGCTCAGGCCCAGATCGGCCTCATCCATCCCAAAATCAACGCCCGGCCCGGCACCCCCTGGCCGCTCAAGTGCGTGGCTATGGACCCCGGAGACAATCACAAGACCAGCGTAGTACCGGAATTTGTTTGGTCAATGTTTATACCAAACAATTTTCGTATTTCTTGTCGGAACCAGGGCCAGTCAGCAGGGAGCCGCTCCGTCGGCCATGACCGTCCGGGCATCGGCCAGTGCGGCTTCCGCCTCATCATGCGTGATCAGCACCGTCGCGATGTCCCGCTCGCGGAGCGTCGCCAGCGTGCGATCCCGGAGCGCCCGCCGCAAACCGGGATCGAGGCTCGCGAACGGCTCGTCGAGCAGCATGACCGTCGGCTCCCTGGCCAGCGAGCGTGCAAGGGCCACGCGCTGCTGCTGCCCGCCGCTCAGCGTGTGCGGCATCGCGCCCGCGAAGCCGCCCATGCCCACCACGTCGAGCAGCGCTTTCGCACGCTCGGTGCGCTCGCCGCGCGGGTGGTGCCGAAGCGCAAGGCGAATGTTGGCCAGCGCGGTCATCGTCGGGAAGAGCGCATAATCCTGGAACACCACGGCCACGCGCCGCCGCGCCGCCGCCACGAACACGCCCTCGCCCGCAACACGCTCGCCGCCGACCTCGATGGTCCCCGCGCGCGGCCGCTCGAGCCCCGCAACAAGGCGCAACAGCGTGGTCTTTCCACAGCCTGAGGGCCCGAGCACCGCGTGCACGCCGCGCGCGGGCACGTCAATCGAGAGATCGCACACGATGTCATCGCCGCGCGCATACGCGAAGCACAAGCCTCGGACGCTCAACCCAAGCCCACTACCACTCACGCTGCCATTATCGATCGCACCCCGGCTCACCGCTCGACCTCCAACGCGCTCCGCGTGCGCACACCCATCGATCGCGAGAGCACGATCACCGGGATCAGCCCGACGAGCACGATCGCGAGTGCGCCAGTCGACGCCTCACCCAGACGCTCGTCGCTGGCGAGTTGGTACACACGCACGGCAAGCGTGTCCATGCCGAAGGGCCGGAGCATGAGCGTCATCGGCAGCTCCTTGGCCGCGTCGACGAACACCAGCAGCATGGCCGCGCAGATCGGCGGGAGCAGCATGGGCAGATGGATGCGACCGATGATCCGAAGCGACGAGCAGCCCAGCGTCGTCGCGGCCTCGTCGAGCCGGGGCGGCACACGATCCAGGCTCGCCCGCAGCAGCCCGACCCCCACTGCCATGAAACGCGTCTGGTACCCCACGAGCACGGCCACGATCGTCCCGGTCAGCACCAGCCCGAGCCGCTCCCCGGTCAGCCAGCCCCAGACATCGTTCAGCCGATGGTCGAGCCACGCCAATGGGATCAGCAACCCAACGGCCAGCACCGTCCCGGGCACCGCGTACCCCAGCTGCCCGATGCGCACCGGCACGCGTGTGGCCCAGCCGCCGGCCATCCGCTTCGCCTCGACCAGCACCAGCCCGAGCCCAACCACGAGCACGGCCGCGAGCGCCGAAAGAAAGACCGTCGCCAGCCCGTGATCGACGAGCAATTCGGTTGCCCGCTGGTCTCCCTGATCGATCGCAAGCACCGCCAGCCATCCCGCGGGCAACACAAAACCACCGAGCACCGGCACCGCGCAAACAAACGCCGCAAGCAACGCCCGCACGCCCCGGAGCTCGACCGGCCGCGGACGCTGCGATCGCCCGCCCGAGGCATCGAACCTCCGGCGTCCTCGCACGACCGCCACGATGAGCAAGACGACACCCACCGCGCCGAGCACGACCGACCCGAGCTGCGCCGCGGCGATCGGCGAGCCGAGCGTGGCCCATGCGCGGTACACGCCCGTCGCGAACGTATCGACGGCGCAGTAGTCGACCGCGCCGAAGTCCGACACGGTCTCCATCATGACCAGCAAGAGCCCGGCCCCGATGGTCGGCGCCGAAACGGGGACGACGACCCGCGCGAACGTGCCGATCGAACCGAACCCCAGCGTCTTGGCGGCATCGAGCAGCGATGCCGGCAACGCTATGAACGCCGCACGGGCCGCCAGATACACGTATGGATACAAGCACAACGCGAGGATGATCGTGGCCCCTGGCAGCGACCGCGCTCGCGGCCACCACCAACGCACGCCGTCCTCCCCGATCGCAATCGCCCGGAGCGGCCCGGCCGGTTGCAGCAGGTCCGTCACCGAATACGCCGCGATGTACGCGGGCACCGCCATGGGCAGCAAGAGCAGGATCGACAGCAGCCACCGCCCCCGAAACCGGCACATCGTGACCAGCCACGCCGTCGATACTCCGAGCGCGAGCGTGACAGCAGCTACGCCCAACGTCAGCAGCACGGTGTTGGTGGCGTACGTCGCCAGCCGAGTCTCGGCGATGTGCGCAAACACGCCTTCGCTATCGCCGGCGATGCTCGCGAGCACCACGCCAATTGGCAACAGCGTGCTCAGTGTCAGAATCCAGGCCAGCGTCCGCCACGCCAGCCCCCTGCCTCGCCCGACGGGTGCGGTCATGCCGGAAGGCGAACGCCCAGGGCAGCCCCGGCCTCGACGATCGCGTCGCGGAATCGGTTGCTCGCGTCGGCCATCGTGCGTCGCTCGGCGATGCGGATCTGGCTGTACGGCGTGCCCGCGGCCGAGCCCTCGCGGAAGTGGCCGTCGAGGGTCGCCATCGCCGCGCGGTACGCCTCGTCCACAGCATCAACCTTGGGCTGATGGCCATTGGCTAGCACGCTGGCAAACGGCTTGAACTGGCTGTACACGCCGATCCAGTTGTGCCTGAAGATGAGCAGGCTCTGGTCGGACCAGGTCTCTTCTTCGCTCGACACCTTCTTGGCGGAGACCTCGTTCGTCAGGGCGTACATGCCGCCGAATTGGCCCTCGACGCTGAAGCGGTCGAGCTCGCCGAGCTCTCTGCTCAGCTTCTGCACGCTACGGACCAAGCGATCGGCGAACGGCTTTGCGGCCGCGAGGTCCTCGTAGGCGAAGATCAGCGCCTCGACCTTGTGGAAGCCGCGGAACTCTGGGTCGCTCTCGCCGCCCTCGAAGGCGTACGGCCGGGCGTCGATATCCGAATCGCTGTCCTCAAAGGACGCGGCGAGGACCTCGATCTCCTCGTACGGCGGGCGGGACTCGACGTACGCGCGCTTCGCGCGGTCGAGGTCACCGCTGGCGACCGCGGCCGCGAGATCCTGCACCAGCGGCAGCTGATCGCGGCATCGACGCTGGAAGTAGGCGATGCCCTCGGCCACGGCCCGATCGTGCTCGGGCGTGCCCAAGCTACGGAGACGCGGAGCGGCATCGCTGCCCGCAAGGGCCCTGCTCCCGAGGGTGGCGCCCGCGGCCGCGGCAACCCCCGCCATCATGAACTCGCGTCGCTGCATGCGTCGCTCCTCTCTCTGCTCGTTCGGTGTGATGTGTTTCGGCTTAGCGCCAGCCCGCTCGGTCCATGGTCTGCACGGCCTCGCGGTTGCGCTCGGCCATGGCCGACACGGGTACGTCGGCCGGACGGAAGGCCCCGAAGCCGCGCAAGATCTCGTGGATCTCGACGTTCTCGGCCACCGGGTACTCCAGGGTGCCGCTCACGAGCGCCTTCTGGGACTCGTCGCGAAGCAGGAACTCGATGAACCTGATCGCGTTCTCGCGGTTCGGCGCGGTCTTGATCACGCCGGCCCCGCTGATGTTCACGTGCGCGCCGCCGAGGGGTGTCTCGCTCGAGCCCTGGTCGGGGAAGATCACCCTCACGGACTCGGCCGCACGCCGATCAGCACCGTCACCAGCGAGCATCTGCGCCACGTAGTAGTGGTTGACCACGGCAACGTCGCCCTCGCCAGCAGCGATCGCGCGGACTTGGTCGCGGTCCCCACCCTGGGGCGTGCGCGCGAAGTTGGCCACAACACCCTCGCACCAAGCCGTCGTCGTTTCGGCACCGATGCGCTCGATGAGCGAGGCAATCAGCGACTGGTTGTACACGCTCGAAGAGCTACGGATCAGCACGCGACCGCGCCACCGCTCGTCGGCGAGATCGGCATAGCTCGTGATCGCGCCCGCCGGCACGCGCTCCTTGGACGCCACGATCAGGCGAACACGCTTGGTCAGCGCAAACCAACGGCCCTCTGGATCGCGCAGGTTCTCGGGCACTCGGCGCTCCAGCTCGTCGGACTGCACCGAGGCCAGCACGCCGGCCTGCAAGGCGCGCTCCAGGCGGGCCGCATCAACGGTGATAAAGACGTCGGCCGGGCTGAGCTCACCCTCGCGATCGAGGCGGGCGAGCAATTGGTCGCTGCCGCCCTCGATGAGGTTCACGCGGATGCCGGTCTCGGCGGTGAAGCGCTCATACAGAGCGTCGTCGCTGTCGTAGTGACGCGAGGAATAGACATTGACGACCTCGTCGCTGCCGGTGGCGTCGGCGGCCGGCGAGGCGAGCACCGAAGCCATGAGCGTGAGGATGGCTGAAACAATCGCGATCATCGTGTTCTCCCTGGATCTCCGGGTCGGCGATGCATCTGCGACGAACGCCCCCAATTGAGACCGGATCTCAACGATATTAGCGGGACCTTTGGCTCTGGCAATCGCGGGCGGGGGTGGACCGAGGCGTGCTGATCGGGCGAATACCATCCCCCGTGCCAGCCTCCCAGCCCCAGAACGCCGCTCCCGCGGGCCACGAACGCCTCCAACGGGTCCTTGCCGACGCCGGGGTCGCCAGCCGGCGGGCCTGCGAGCAGCTGATCCGCGACGGGTCGGTCGAGGTCAACGGGCAGATCGTGACAGACCTGCCCGCCTTCGCCCACCCCTCTCGCGACGACATCCGCGTGAACGGCCAACGTATCCGCCGACCCGAGCAGACGGTCACGGTCATATTCAACAAGCCCACGGCCACGCTGACCACGGCCGCCGACGAGCCAGGGATGGACCGGCGAACGGTGATGGACCTCGTCCAGCACCCGATGGCGCCGAGGCTCTTCCCCGTCGGCCGGCTCGATTACGACACGACGGGCCTGCTCATCGTGACCAACGACGGCGAGCTGGCCAACCGGCTCGCGCACCCTCGCTACGAAGTGCCCAAGACCTATCGCGCCATCGTGAGCGGCGTGATGGACGACGACCGCCTCGCCGAACTCGAGCGCGGCGTCGTGCTCGCCCACCGCACTAAGGGCCGGACCAGCGGCGCCAAGCGAACCCAGGGCGTCGAGGTCACCGTGCTCAAGCAGCTGCGCGATCGGGCCCACCTGGAGATCACGCTGACCGAGGGTCGCAACCGCGAGGTCCGCCGCGTGCTCGCCCGCGTGGGCTGCCCCGTGCGCAAGCTCGAGCGTGTCGGCATCGGCCCCGTGCGACTGGGCACCCTGCGACGCGGGCACTGGCGCGACATCCGCCCGAGCGAGCTGCGTGATCTCAAGATCGCCGTCGGGCTGATCGATGCTGGCAAGGGCGGGCGTTCCAAGCGTCGGCCCTCGAATCGACGGTCCCAGGAGCGCCGCTAGCTTATGTCACGCACGCCCGATTGGCTCCGGCTGCCCGACGCCCAGGAGATGGCGCGGGCGACCTACGTGAGCCGGATGGCCCTGCGCGGCATGCTCCAGAGCCGCCTGCCGCAGATGGCCGCCGCACTCGCCTATCGCACGCTGTTTGGGCTGCTGCCCATCAGCATCGTCGCGCTCGTCATCGTGCGGATGTTTGTGGGTGACGACGACCTCAAGCGGCTCGTCGAGCAAGCGATCCGATTTACGGGCGTCGCCGAAGTGATCGAGGCGGAGATCCAGGACGCGACGGGCGAGCCATCGGCACTCGGAACCGCGCAGCGGTCTGCAGCAGACAACTTCTTCGCGATGCTCGAGCCCAGGGCCCTGTCGCCAGCGACTGGTTCGTCGCTGGCGTTCGTGCCGATACCCGCCGTCGTCGGGCAGACGCCCCTTGTTTCGGACGAAACCGAGGGTGCCGACCCCACCGAATCCCAGAGTGAGGAATCGGCTGAAGCCCTAGTCCCCAGTCTTGAGGCCACCGTCGACAGGATCGTCCGTGAGTTCGGCACGATCCGCTTCGACGCCATCGGGCTCATCGGCGGGCTGCTGCTGATCTACGCCGCGTTGGCGATGATCATCGAGATCGAGCGCTGCTTCAACCAGGTCTGCCGCGCGCAGCGTGGAAGGAGCTGGGTTCGGCGTATCACGCAGTACTGGACGCTCATGACACTGGGCGCGATCCTGATCGCGCTGACGTTCCTCGTGAGCGTGCAGTTCAGGGAGTGGGTGCGCGCGATGGCCGGCGAGGGCGACGCGCTCGGGCGCTTCATCGTCGGTGCCGTCGGCTTTATCGTCACCGTGGCGATCAGTTCGGGCCTGCTCTCGCTGGCGTACATGATCCTGCCCAACCGCCGACTTCGGCTGCGTCCGGTCCTTGCAGGTGCCACCGTTGCTGCCATCGCATGGGAAGCCGCCAAGTGGGGCTTCACGCAATACATCGGGATCTCGACAAACTCGACGTACGCGGCGCTCTACGGCTCGCTCGCGCTCATCCCGCTGTTCATGCTGTGGGTGTTCTTGACATGGCTCATCGTGCTCTTCGGCCTGCAGGTCGCGTACGGCGTGCAGATGCTCGAGGACGGCGTGCCCCAGCAGGACAACGACGAGCAGTCGCTCGTCCTCGCGGGTCCCGGTGTCATGATCGATGCGGCAGCCGCGATCGCGCGCCGCTTCGGCGATGGCCTCTCCGCCCGGACATCCGATGTCGCCAACGAACTCGCCCTGGCGAGCGACCAGACCTCTCGCATCATCGACAGCCTGGAGCAGGCCGGCTTTGTGCGGCAGATCGAGAACGGCGGCGGGTTCACGCTGTCAAGGCCCGCCGACAAGATCCAACTCGCCGATATCGCCGCGGCCGCCCGGCTGGCCACGCCGCCTGGCTCGGCGTCGGCAGAGCTGTCTGAGGCCACGGTGCAAGCTCTTGGCAAGGCGACACTACAATCCCGCCTGACCGAAAGCCCCGAGCCCGACGCCGGAGCAGCCGAGGCCACAAAGGACGCACCATGCCCAGAGACCAAGACGAGCACCCAATCCGGCCCCAAGCCGGCTGGCGGACACCCCGAAGCCGGCACGTCCTGACCGGGATCACGGCGTTTGCGTTGATCGTCGGTGCCGTCCTGCCCATGTCCGGGTGTTACCGGCGGGTCGTGGATGCCCGCGGGCTAGGGGCCGATAGCACGAAGCTCCGCAGCGAGTACGAGCGCGAGCCCTTAGACTTCATCACCACGGAAACCCGCCGAGAAACTAGGGACGTCCGCCCAGCCCGTGATCGCTAGGGACGAATCGGTCTAAAATGTCGATGTTCTCGGGAAGATCGACCCGCTCCACGGAGAAGCCATGGGCATCGAAGCCGCACTACCGACCGACGCCATCCTGACCACCCAGTTGCAGCGCGTCATCAACTGGGCACGGCGCAGCAGCATCTGGCCGATTCCATTCGCCACCGCGTGCTGCGGTATCGAGTTGATGGCCACCGCGTCGAGCCGCTACGACCTCGCGCGGTTCGGCATGGAGCGCATGAGCTTCAGCCCCCGCCAGAGCGATCTGGTCATCGTCGCAGGCCGCATCGGCATCAAGATGATGCCCGTGCTGCAGCGCATCTACCAGCAGGTGGCCGAGCCCAAGTGGGTCATCTCCATGGGCGCGTGCGCCTCGACAGGCGGCGTGTTCGACACCTACGCCACCGTGCAGGGCATCGACCAGTTCATCCCCGTGGACGTGTACATCCCTGGCTGCCCGCCGCGACCGGAGATGCTGCTCGAGGGCATCATGGCCATCCAGCGGATCATCGACGAGGACGGCATCCCGCCCAAGGGCCCCGACGGCCGCCGCATCCCGCTTGGCATCGCCGTGCAGCCAACCCACCAAAACACGCCCCAGCCCGTGGGCGTGCGCGTCGGCGTCTAGCGAGCAGCAACCCAGCATCGTCTGACGGCCGACTTCCCCGCTCGGGGGTGGAACAATCCCCCGATGAACATTCGTACCGCCGCCGCTCTCGTGCTGGCCTCGGCCGGCGTGCTCCTCGCGAGTCCTGCCCAGGAGCAGACTTCGGCGCCGGCAACGCCCGGGCCAATTGGGATCGCGGCAGAAGTGCTCCGCGACGACCCGCAAGCGGCGCTCACCGCGGCAGAGAAGGACCGCGACGCACAGATCGCGGCCTGGCCCACGGGCGATCGTGCCGCGCTCGTGCAAGCCATCGAGCACCATGCCATCATCGAGATGGTCGCGGGCATGCCTCCCTCGGCCCAAGCCACGCTCAGCGAGTTGTGGATCGATCAGCCGGAGTTCATGGGTGCTCTAGCGCGAGTCGTTACCGATTCGAACGATGGAGCCAGGCTGGCCGAAGAAGCCCAGTCCATCGCCATCGGCAGCCCAGAGGCGATGCAGGCCTACGCCCAACTCGCGGCCGCGGCATGCGCTGTGCTCGACCGCCCACACTCGTTTCCGGGGCTCGGCAGCGTCCAGCCATCGGCGTTGAACGTGTTCGACGCTCTGGTGTTCGCCGACGAGGATCGCCGCGTGACGGCGCACCGGTTGGACGAATTACCAGCGGAGTTGCTCGTGCACCTTACCGACTTCGCCCTGACCGGCGAGGGCATCCGGGAGGCCATCCAGGACCAACGCGCAATCACGCCGCTGGAGCACTACGAGCGCGTCGCGTACGTGCAGCCGACGCTGCTGTCTGGCGAGGCAGCGCCCACCCCAGACGACTTCACGCTCCCGCGCATCGCAGAGTCCGGCGGCACCGGTCCCCTGCGTTCGTTCTACGCCGAGCAGCTCGGCCAGGCTTTCGGTTGGCCGGTTTCCATCGCCACGGGCCATCTCGGAGTGCGCAACTTCCAGGCCCCGATCTTCCTTGATAGCAATCGCCGCCAATTCAAATGGAACCTCGACGCCATTCCCGACCATCCAGGGGTGGCGATGGGCACGACGGCACACCCGGTGACCGGCGACCCGATGTTGCTCGCCGAGCTCATGGTCTCCGCCGATCTCGCGAGCGCTGGCATCGATGCGACGCGCGAGGCGTGGGCCCTGCTCCGGGCGGCGGAGCATGCGCCGCCGGTTGCTCGCCTTGCGATGCTCAAGGCAGCACGCGAGCGCACGGTGGGCTTCGCCAAGCTCTGGCGTCGCACCCTGGAACTCGAGCTCGAGGCCGCGGCGGCCGAGCCGGATGGGCCGCAACGCGTCCTCGCCAACCTGCTGGAGCAAGCCGACCGGATCTCGCCGGAGTTCGGCACACTCTTGGCTCTCGAACAAATCGATGCGATGGGGAGCAATCGCGACGCGATGCTCGAGTGGATGGCGCTCACGAGCCGTCGAGACCCAGAGCGAGCCGCGGCCGTGCACTTGGCCATCGGAGATGCCGCCCTTGATCGCGGCGATCGCGACGCCGCTGAGACGACCTTCGCCGAAATGCTCAACCGCCATGCCGACGGTTCGCCCCTGGCACTTGACGCGCTCGCACGCCTGCGGTCGATCCTCCTGCAGGACGGTCGTGAGGGCGAGCTCTTCGATCTCTACGGCCGGACGCATCGCCGCCTGCGCGCGCCACGGACGTCACAGGAAGCCGTCGCAAGGGCGAGCGCCTTCATGGTCGTAGGCAAGGAGTATGAGCAGATGCTGCTCGATGCCGGTCGCGACCGCGAGGCCGAGCGTCTGCGTCGAGACCTCGATCGCGCCCTGCCCTGATCGCGAACCGCGCACAAAGAAGCCCCGGGAGGTCCGGGGCTTCGACGATTCCGATGTACCAGCGGTCACTACTTCTTGAAGTTGAGCGAGCGGCCGATACGGCGGCGGCGGTTGATCATCTTGCGGCCACCCTTGGTACGCATGCGGGCACGGAAGCCCATCTTGCGGGCCCGGGAGATCTTGCTCAATCGGCGTGGATAGTGCATGGAAGAAGCCTCGGGAAATCCCTAGTCAATTGCGTGCGGTGGGGAGTATAGGCCCGCTGGCTCCATCCGCCAAGCGGTCTGGTGATTCCCGTGCTTCGAGAATTGGAATTCACTTGTGGTTTGGCCGAAGATCGTGTAGAAAGGTGTAAAGCGGGTTACAGCATACAGCCGTCGACGATGCGACGCATTGATCGACTGTCGGATGCCGGAATCCCTTGGCTGTTGTTCTGATGGGCGGACTCCGTTGCCGACGCCCATCTTGCCGAGGTTGTTTATGCACGATTCTGGTGAACTCTGCATCGAGACCGCTGAGCGTGCCATTGGGCACACGTTCAACGACACCAGTCTGCTGGTGAAAGCCTTGACGCACGCGTCGATCTCCGATGCCCGCGTGGATTCCAACGAGCGGCTGGAGTTCTTGGGCGACTCCGTATTGGGGCTTATCGCCAGCGAGCGGATTTTCACGCTCTTCCCAAACCTGCTTGAAGGCGAGATGACCAAGATCAAGTCGACCGCCGTCTCGCGGCGCACGTGCGCGGACATCGCCGACGCGATGGGCCTGCTCGATCTCCTGCTCCTCGGCAAGGGCATGCGCGGCGGGGCGCCGCTGCCGCGATCGCTCTCAGCGGCCGCGCTCGAGGCGATCATCGCAGCGATCTATCTGGACGGCGGGCTCGATGCCGTTCGTACGTTCCTTGTGCCCAAGCTCGACTCGTGCATCCAGAAGGCTGCGCGCCTGGGCCACCAGGAGAACTTCAAGAGCGTGCTCCAGCAGCACGCCCAGCAGAACCTGGGCGCAACGCCGCAGTACCGCGTGCTCGACGAGGAAGGCCCCGACCACGCCAAGAGCTTCAAGATCGCCGTCGAGATCGACGGCTGCCAGTACCCCGCCAAGTGGGCGCAGAGCAAGAAGCGGGCCGAGCAGCTTGCAGCCCTCGAAGCCCTGCACGAGATCGGCCTCATCGAACGCACCACCGATGGCGAGCTGCGCCTTATCGAGTCGGTCCACAACGACTCGGCGGGTGCGTAGCCGCCCAGATGTGGATCTACCTCAGCGGCTTCACGTCGAGCACCACCGGCAAATGGTCGCTCGCGGCGGTGTCCGTTGCATCGAGGCCCAAGCGCGCGAGAGCCGCCTCGCTGAGCTTGCTGGTGTCGAGCACGAAACTGTTGGCCGCCTCGGCGACCGAATCGCTGTAGAGCAGATAGTCGAGCCGGCCCGGCGTGTACGTGTTGCCGGCGTCGTACCAGGTATACATCGCATTGTCACCGAGCAGCATCGCCTCGGCGACGGTGAGCGACGAGGCGTCGAGGTCGACACCAGCGCCGATCGCCTCGAGCGGAGGCCGCGAACCAACAAGATTCAGGTCGCCGCCGACGACGACTGACACCGCTTCAGCGCCCGGCGACTGGCCCAGCGCCTCGGTCAGCATGCTCGCAATTAGCGACGCCTCAGCGACGCGCTGGCGGTCCTCGCGGCTGTCCTTGGTGCCGCAACACTTGAGGTGTGTCGAACCAACGGCCAGCGGCCCCATCGGCGTCTCAGCCAGCGCGCCGATGAACCGCAGCGTGCGATCGCTGCGCATCGGATTGGGCGTGTCCATGTCGGTCAGGGCCGTCAACGGGTGCTTCGAGGCGACGGCGACGCCCCATGCCGAGCCCTTGAGCACGTGCCAATCGGCCTGGTCGTCGACGTACGCCGTGAGCCACGCCTTGAGCGCCTCAGCGTCGCCCTCGACCCACTCCTGGAAGAGGATGGCATCGGGATCAAGCACACGGATCACGCGCGCGAACGGCTCGGGGTTCTTCACCGGGCTCGAATGCTCGACGTTGTAGCTCAGCACGCGGAGGGCATCGTCGGGACGTGCCGGGATGCGGACGTCCGACGGCTCCCAACTCGCGGCCTGGGTTGCCATGACCTCGAACGGGTCTGCCCACGCGCGAACCTGACGGTCCCGATCGAACATCGCGACCACGCCCGCGATCCGACCACTGGTGCCCAGGCCATCGGTGGAGATCCCGAGTTGTGCCGCGACCGATCGAGCGATCCGCATCTCGTACCACTCCGCGGCGTGCGAAGGCGTGAAATGGAAGCCCAAGTCTTCGTGGCTGATATCTCGAGTGCTGCCGTCGGGTGTGTGGACGCGGAACATCACGCCCGCCCCAGGCCGGCGTGCGTCCGGCTCGCGGGGCGAGAAGATGACCTCGATGTCGGCGCCCAGACCACCCTCGACCTTCGGCTCCTCGACGGATCGCCCGGTGCTGGGGTTGCCGTCGGCGTCAATCCACACCGCAACCGGCGTGGGCATGCCCTGGAGCGTCTGCGTCTGGCTGCCGAGCGAGAACCGCAGGTACAGCCAGTGGGCATCGGCAACCGCGGCGATGTCGTCCGGCCAATCGCTCACGTCGCCGTCCATCGTGATCGTCAGGTCACCCGACCATGACTGGAGCGCCTCGGCGGCCTCCGCCAGGGCGATCTCAGTCGAGGCGGGGTCCAGGGGCGCCGAGACCGGCTCGGCCGAGACCGAGGTCTCGGACTCCGAGCACGCGGCGATCGTGGCGAGGCCGGCGGTGGTCGCGAGTGTCAGAGCGAACCGAGCGAGGAAGGTGGTGTGTGTGTCCATCGGGCAACCGTACACCGATCGCCGGGCGTTGGGCAAATCTACACTGAATCCTCATACGAGTTTGGCCGCGTCAGCCTGAGCCCCGACTCGGGATCAGCCTCAGCCGCTGGCGAGGATGGCCGTGATGATCGTCGCGACCATCCCGGCACCCATCACCAGCGTGAGAACGACCAGCCAACGCTGGGCGCCCGTCAGGGCCCGGCCGATGCGGGCGTCTCGCTCGGCCTCGTGCCGCCGCATGGCGTCGATGACGCTGGCCAAGCGGTCGTTGGTAGTCGAGACCGAGAGGATCGTTTGGTTGATCTCCACCAGGCTCGTCGCCAGCCGCTCCTCACGCTCCGTCGCTCGCTCGATGGCCTGGGCGATGGTGTCCAGCCGGGCGCTCTGGGCAGCCAGGGCCCGCTCGACCTTCTCGTGGCCCTTGAACTGATTGGCCTTGAGCTCATCGATCGACGCCAGCATCGTGTCGATGCGCTCGCGGATCTCGGGAAGGGCCGCGGCCGAAGTCTTGATCTGATCAAGCACGCCCATGGCCTGCTCGAAACGCCCGTTCTGGGCGTCGACGTGGTCGCGAAGCTTCTCGATGAGATCGAAGACCTCGACGAGTTCTGGCCCCGAGGGCTCGGGGGCGTTGTCGATGGGCTTGGACTCGATGATCGCGACCGGCTCGGCGTCTTCGATGCCCAGGCTCGAGTCATCGAGGTCGTCCAGCAGCGAGCCGGTACCGATGGGCTCGGTCGGCTCTTGCTCATCGCTCGACTCGCGATCGGGCGCGAAGATCTCGACCGGACGCTGCGGCGTTGTCGGGATCTTGGGTGTGCTCGCGACGGCCACGCTCACACCCGAGTCCTCGGCTTCCACCGTCGTCGCCGGTGCCTTCTTGGCGACCTTCATCGGCGCCGGAGCGACCGCGGCGGGCTTGGTCCTGCGCGGCTTCTTAGCCGGCATCGGCTCGCCGGCGTGCTGCGGGTGGGTCAGAATTCGTACGAATCTCTGGAACAGGGTCAACGCGTCGCTCCCTCGGTGGACCTGTTCGCCCGAACGACGCGAGGCGCGTCAGCGGGCGTGCTTCCTGCCGGCGTGACTCCCACGCCGCGTCCCGGATTTCACGGTATTTCTAGCATCGACCCACCGCCCTCGCGGCCGCCAGAGAAGGGCGAATGCCCTTATCGGCTGCGTACAGCCGTCGCCGCGGTGGTCGAGCTGATGCGGCTCTCGTCCACGAACTGGATCTCGACTCGGCCCTGGTACACGCCGGCCTCGATCGCCGTGAGATTGAACCGCACGGGCGTGACTTCGCCCGCGGGGATCACCTCGTCGAATCGGTAGACACGGTAATCGGTCGCTGGATCGCTCTCTTCGAACGGCGGCTCGACGCTCTCGATCGCGAAGCCCTTGAGCAGGCCAAGCTCGAGCGAGATGGCCTCGAGCGTGCGATCCTCGGGGCCGTCGTTGCGGATGCGAACCGTCAGTTCGAGGGTGTCACCCACGGCAACCGCCTCGGGTGCCTGCGCACTCGTGTGGATGCCCTCGGGCGCCCAGATGAGATACGGGCCGAGGAACCACACCGCGGCACCCCACGCGAGCGCGGCGGCCGCGGCAACCATGACCCCCACCACCAGGATGACCTGGATCGCTCGCTTCATGAGTGTCCCTTCACGCGAGGATCAGGCGATGGTGACCTTGTCGTCCAGGTACACGTCCTGGATCGCGTGCAGCAGGCCGACGCCATCGGTCATCGGGCGCTGGAACGCCTTGCGGCCCGAGATCAGGCCCATGCCGCCGGCGCGCTTGTTGATCACGGCGGTGCGCACCGCGGCGTGCAGGTCACTCTCGCCCTTGCTCTCGCCGCCGGAGTTAATCAGCGGCACGCGGCCCATGTAGCAGTTGGCCAGCTGGTACCGCACGAGCTCGATCGGGTGGCCGCCTTGGCCGTGCTCGTCGCCGCCGGCGAGCTTGGTGTAGATCTCGTTGCGGAACTTGCCGTAGCTGCTGTCGCCTGTGTTTAGCGCAACATAGCCGC
>CALCCF010000025.1 GCA_937899905.1 uncultured Phycisphaeraceae bacterium | reverse complement strand
TGAACAGCAACGCCGTGAGTGTGCTACTCATCATTCGCAATCGCCTGGAGCAAGATGGCTGCGAGCTCGTTCTGCGGAACGTCTCGCCAGAGATACGAGAGCTCTTCAGATTCTTGTGCCTCGATCGGCTGCTGCCAGTCATCGACGTGGACGTCGAGGAGTCGTCGTGACAATGGACATCACGCGCGTGGACATCTCTATCATTGCAGTCCTCCAAAGGTCACCAGCAACGCTGGGAGTAACGTGGTCATTGGTGCAAGCAGCGGGGGCTTGTCAAGCTGTCGTGCGGACCTGACGGACCACGCGGACACGGGTAGCCGGGTGGACCATTCTGGCCCGACAGTGGAAGACCTCGCCCGGTTTGAGCCGCACACCGTCGAGGGAAACGTCGGGCCGGTACTCAATGCCGCCGTGGTGGATTGAGGCGGGGTTGTGCTCGATTGGCTGCATACCGCACAATAACCGTACATATTCGCATCGTCTAGCCGCTACTTCCCCGCGCCCGCTGAGCGCACGGCCCCCCTACCCCCTGGGCGGCAATCCTCCTCAGGTGAATCATTATAGGACGTTGTATCTTCTGGCGCTACCCCGCATCCGCCCCATTCGTTTTGCTGGCCAGAGCGACGGAGAGCAAGAGCAACGCTTAAGGGCCTGCCAGACCTTGGGATGCGAGCACGGCACGGATCAATGCGGCCAGGATGACTGCGACAGCAAACAGCACCACCAAGAGCACCGCCGAGAGCAGTATGCCGATCGCCACTGCCCACGTCATTCGGCGGTACAGCGGCTGAAAGAACCTGCCCCGGTTGTTGGTCAAGGCCCGACGGATCTCGGCCGAGTCGAGCGCGATGGCCCGAACGAGTTTGCTGTTCACCTCGATGGCTTCCTCGATGCGCCGGAGCCGATCATCGAGCGCCGCGTCGGTAGTAGTCCGCTGCGCTGCCGCCGCAGGTTCGATCGACTCGACCGCCATACCCATCTCGTTGGCGACGGCCTGCGCGGCTTCGTGGTCCGCCGCCTCGATGCGGTGCTCGACCTCGCGACCCGTCAGCTTGTCCGCGCCCCGCACGATGAAGTCCGGCATCATGCAATATAGCGGGCGCAATCGACAGGGCGGGAGTGCGCGCGGCGCGTAGCGTCCAGCACGGGTAGCCGATGCAGGGTTGCAAACCTGCCGGCGCACGGTCGGGGTGGGCGCTGGTACATCGTCCCCAGCGTGCGGCCCTCTGGCCCGCTTTTGGATGATCGACTTTGGAAGAACAGAGCCTCCGTGTACTTTCGCGCTCGTTGGATTTGAATTGGACTCACGGCCGCGGACGACTTCACGACGCGATTCGGGACTTTCGAGATTCGATAGAGGGCTGTACGAGTGAGCACCCAGACGGCCGGGTGGTCACCCATCCGGAGTTACTCCAAGAGCTGTTTGACTGGTTGAGGGTCGCAATGGTGCTCGCTGGGGCATTTCGTCCAGACAGCGAGTACGAGAATGTTGCACATCCTGTGAGCCTCTCCGTTGGTGCCGAGCTGGAGGTCGCGTTCTCGCTGCACAGCATTGAATCGCGGAACGAGACACTGCCGAAGGGCTTTGTCTTTGATCGGAATGCCCTCGGCGCTTTGGATCGGGCCCTAGCTCTTACAGGCGGCGAGACCGATCAGAAGATCGCGACACAAAACGTAGTGGCGGATGAGCGGGGCGTGACCGTCTCGCAACTGCTCGATGCCGTCGATTGCCGAGGCGGGATAAGCGACGACACCTTCCGCCGAATGCGCAAGGCCGCTGGGATCGAATCCCCACGCGGCCGTGCCGGTGCGAATCGGCGGTACACCCCCGATGAGATGGACCGGATCTACATCGCCGTCAGAGATGGGAACTTTGATCATCGAGTCGAAGTCATGCGTGCGTGGGCACCGTTCACTCGTTCATCTCGGCAGTAAACCCGCAGATACTCCGCAACGCCGCACGCCACCTCTGAATGCTCCCTGACGCTGTCGCGCGGCCGAACGATTGTCCAAACAAGTACAGCACGCTTGTAGCGGATGCTTGGAGAATCGATCATGAAAGACCGAAACGCCCCCTCCCCATCGAAGCTGACCACCCGCGAACTCGCCCAGGAATGGCGGGTCTCGGAACGGACCATCTTCGATCTCCGCACCAACCACGGGCTGCCGTTCGTGCGCATCGCCGGGAGCATCCGCTTCGACCGCGCCGCCGTCGAGGCGTGGGCCGCTGACCGCATGGAAGGTGGTGCCGCTTGAGAATGGAGAGAGAAAGTCGCCCCACAGCCGGCAAGCACGCGGGGCAACAACGGACAACGAATCGTAGCAGCGACGACCTCGACTTCCCCTTACACGTTCCCACGAGTGCCGAACTCGAAGCCCAACTCGTGCGCGCCTGCTCGGCGATGCGGAGTTGGGATGGAGTAGCCGACCTCCCGAGCAATCCGGTCCTGGTGCTCAATCGCGACCGCGACAACCGATTACTGCTCGCCGGGCATCCCGAGTTGGCTCTGCTCATCGTCGGCCGCATCCGCGAGAACCAACTGCGCGCCCTTGTGCTGCGCGATTGCTGGCGGACACTGGCGGGCTACACCGACGCCGAGCTGCTCGGGCTGTGTCGCAACCGATGGCATCCGAGCACTACCGAGGCGATCCTGCTGCGGGAACTCACCGCGCGATTTGTGGAAAAGGGGGTGAGCCCATGCGCGTGAACCTGCTGGACGGCAACCCAGAGCGACGGAATGGCCAAGCGGTGCCGGTGCCCGATCCCCACGACAATGGCCGCCCCCGCCCCGTTGTTCTCAACATGAACGAGGTGGAGGCGACACCGATTTCATGGCTGTGGACGGGCCGCGTGGCGGTTGGTCGAATCACCATGATGGCCGGGCACCCCGGATGCGGCAAAAGCATGGCAACCGCCGATATGGCCTCGCGTGTGAGCACTGGCACGCCCTGGCCGGACGGCACGCCGTGCCCTCTTGGACGCGTGCTGCTGCTGAGCGCCGAGGATGACCCCGCAGACACAATCAAGCCACGCTTGGTAGCGGCTGGTGCTGACTGCTCCCGCGTGTGCGTTCTGGCCGCCTCGACCTTCCAAGACAAGGAACGGGTCGTCACGCTCACCGACGTGGACATTATCGAGGATGCGCTCCGCCAGCACGACGACTACAGGCTGCTGGTTGTCGATCCGATCGGTTCGTACCTCGGTGCTGGCGTGGACGCGCACAAGGACAACGAGACACGGGCAGTACTCGCGCCCATCGCGGCACTCGCACGGGAGCTTGGCGTTGCGGTCCTAGTGGTGGCGCACACCCGAAAGGGCAGATCGGACCGTGCCGACGACGCCGTGCTGGGCTCCCGCGCATTCACGGGGCTGGCGCGTTGCGTGCTGCACCTGGCCGAGGACCCCGACGACAGGGCACGCAAGCTGCTGCTTCCGGGCAAGAACAACCTGGCCAAGCCGCCCGCTGGGCTCGCGTTCACCATCGAGGGTGACCCGCCCGCGTGCTCATGGTGCCCTGACCCCGTGAACATGACGGCCGACGACTTACTCGAACAGACCAACGCGGGCAACCAAACGAGCGCGCTCGATGAGGCTTGCGATTGGCTGCGCGATGCCATGACCAATGGGCCGACGCCATCCAAGGAAATCATCGACCGGGCGAAAGCCGATGGCGTAGCGAAGCGCACGCTCGACCGGGCCAAGGACGTGCTGGGCGTGGTGAGCACCCGGCTCGGCTATGACGAGGGCGGCGCATGGGTATGGACATTGCCAAGCGCAGACGTTGGCAACCTTGGCAACCTTCGAGCGGAAAGCGCCTGACGGCTCCCCAACACCGACACCCCAGACCAAGGTTGCCAACATTGCCAAGCGGCGCGCCTGGCAACCTTCACCCACTCAAACACGAGACGATGCGCCCGATCCTGGTGTATTGTTGAATGGAGACTTCACGCATGGCAAGCATCGCACACGACCGAAAGAACAACACCCGGCGCATCCTGTTCGTGGACGGCGATGGGAAGCGCAAGACCATCCGACTGGGCAAGGTGAGTGCGAAGGACGCATCCACCGTGTGCCACCACGTCGAGGCGTTGCTCGCCGCAAAGCTGGCGGGCTCATCGCTGCCCCGTGCGTCCGCCGTGTGGCTCACCGATGTTGGAGACGTGCTCCACGACCGCTTGGCACGGGCGGGGCTTTGTGAGGCACGCACGGCCCCGGAAACACATACACTGGGCGGGCTGCTCGATGCGTACTTCGATGGGCTGGAAGACCAGAAGCCCGCAACGATCACCCGGATGCGTCAGGCAGAGACTGCGCTACTCGCATTCTTCGGCGACGACCGGCCCGTAGAGCGAATCACGGACGCTTGCGCAGAAGAATGGCGAGCGCAACTCGTGGCCGATGGCTATGCCCAAGCGACCATTTCACGCACGGTGGGCTATGCCCGATCGTTCTTTCGCTGGGCGCTGCGCCGTGGGCTGGCGGATAGCAATCCGTTTCTCGACCTGCGCGCTGGCGCTCAAGTGAACCCCGAGCGTTCGGCGTTCGTGGATCGGGCCACCATCGCCAAGGTGCTCAACGCCGCACCCGATGCCGAGTGGCGGTTGCTGATCGCGCTGAGCCGGTTCGGCGGTTTGCGGGTGCCCAGTGAGCCGCTGGCGCTGACGTGGCATCACGTAGATTGGGAGAACATGCGGCTGACCGTGCGAAGCCCAAAGACCGCCCACCACGCGGGCAAGGCGAGCCGGATGGTGCCGATCTTCCCCGAGATTACCGAGCACCTGCGGGCCGTGTTTGAGCAAGCCGAAGCTGGCGCTGTCCACGTCATTACCCGGTACCGGGAAGGGCAGAACCTCAACCCGCAACTTCGGCGGATCATCAAGCGGGCGGGCGTCGAGCCCTGGCCCCGGACTTGGCACAACATGCGTGCCACCCGCCAGAGCGAATTGGCCAGCACCTACCCGTTGCACACCGTGTGCGGCTGGATGGGCAACACGAAAGCCGTCGCCGCTGGGCACTACCTGCAGGTGACCGACGCCGATTGGCAGAGGGCCGTGGGGCCTGGCAATGAGGCGTCGCACAAAGCGGCGCAGAATCCGGCGCAGTACACCAACGCAAGGGCTGGCAGCACCCGGAAGGCAAACCGCGTTGAGGTATCAGGAGAGGCGTTTTTGCGGGAGTCTGCGGATGATTGCCGCGACACGCAATACACGGGAATGGGCAGACCCGGACTTGAACCGGGGACACCGGCATTTTCAATGCCGTGCTCTACCAACTGAGCTATCTGCCCGCGGGCCTTGGGAACGCTCCCAGAAAAGGCCGGAGGCGAGTATACACCGGCTGGAGCCGGGCGGGAAGCTGCGGCGAGGGGGCCAGAGTTGGTTCGGCCGCGGCCGCCGTGACGAACGCGCCGACCCTCATGGCCATCATGCGAACAGCCGATAGCCTTGGAACCCAGCGGCGGAGGGCCTGCGGGCGGGAGCGGACGTGGCCGAATCCTCTATATCTGGTAAGGCTCCCGCAGCATCCGGGAAGACGCCCCGAGTCCTGGCGATCGCCAGCGGCGGCGGCCACTGGGTGCAACTGCTGCGGCTCCGACCGGCTTGGGAGGGCGCAAAGGTCACGTACGTCAGCGTCCGCCCCGCCTACGCCAGCGATGTGCCCGGCGAGCGGTTCGTGGCCATCAACGACGCCACGCGTTGGGACAAGGTCGGCCTCGTCAAGATGGCCGCCAAGCTGCTCCTCATCATGATCCGGGTCCGCCCGAATGTGGTCGTCTCGACCGGGGCCGCCCCGGGGTATTTCGCATTCCGCCTCGGCCGGCTCTTTGGTGCCAAGACCGTGTGGCTGGACAGCGTCGCGAACGTCGACGAGATGTCCATGACTGGCATGCTGGTCAAGGACCGAGCCACGCTGTGGCTCACGCAGTGGCCGCACCTGGCCGGTGACGATGGGCCCGAATGCCACGGGAGCGTGCTGTGATCTTCGTCACGGTGGGCGCACAGATGGCGTTCGATCGCATGATCAAGGCGGTCGACGAGTGGGCGGGCCGCGAGGGACGGACAGACGTGTTCGCCCAGATCGGGCCGGCCGAGTACACGCCGCGGCACGTGGCCCACACGGGGTTCCTCGAGCCGCCGCAGTTCGCCGAGCGGGCCAAGGCCGCGAGCGTCATCGTGGCCCACGCCGGCATGGGCTCGATCATCACGGCGCTGACCATGGGCAAGCCCATCTTGGTCATGCCCCGGTTGGGCGATCTCCGCGAGACCCGCAACGACCACCAGGTCGCCACGGCCAAGCGTCTGAGTGAACTGGGGAAGGTCGCCGTCGCCATGGACGAGCGCGAACTCATCGAGCGCCTGGATCGTCTAGACGAGCTGACCTCGACCGGCGCCCTCGGCCCCTATGCGCAGGATTCACTGATTGCGGCGGTCCGCAACGTGGTCTTCGCGTCCCAGGACCGATAGCCCCCTGATACCATCATGCGGGCCTCGTGTATGGCCGATAGCCCCCGGAGAGTCCCCCCGGGAGTGAGACACAAGTTATGAGTATTGCCACGATGACCCCCGAAGTTGCCACGTCGCTGAAGACCAAACTGGATACGAACACGGCCCTTGTTGCCGTGATCGGCCTGGGCTATGTGGGCCTGCCGCTCGCGGCCAGCCTTCACACCGGCGGCCTGCCCATCCTGGGGCTCGATGTCGATCCGGGCAAGATCGAGGCGTTGGGCCGCGGCGAGAACTACCTCAAGCACCTCGGCGAGCAGATGACCGCCGACCTGGCGGCGAGCGATCGCTTCGAGGCGACCAACGACTTCTCGCGGCTGAACGAGGCCGACGTGATCCTGGTGTGCCTGCCGACCCCACTTGGCAAGCACCATGAGCCAGACCTGAGCTACGTCGTTGTCGCCGGCGAGCAGATCGGCCGCACGCTGCGGGCGGGGCAGCTGATTGTCCTCGAGTCGACGACCTACCCCGGAACGACCCGAGGCGAGTTCCTCGAAGCCATCGAGCGTGAGGCGGCTAAGGCCGGCACGAACCTTACCTGCGGCGTGGACTACTTCGTGGCCTACTCGCCCGAGCGAGAAGACCCCGGCCGCCAAAGCCACACAACGAGCACCATCCCCAAGCTGGTGGGCGGTCTCGACGACGCGTCGGCCGACCTCGCGATGCAGATGTACGGCAAGGGCATCGAGAACCTGCACCGCGTCGACAGCGCCGAGATCGCCGAGGCGGCCAAGCTGCTGGAGAACATCTTCCGCGCGGTCAACATCGCGATGGTCAACGAGATGAAGCTCATCCTCACGCGGATGGGCATCGACGTCTGGAAGGTCATCGAGGCCGCCAGCACCAAGCCCTTTGGTTTCATGCCGTTCTACCCCGGCCCCGGGCTGGGCGGGCACTGCATCCCCATCGACCCCTTCTATCTGACCTGGAAGGCCCGCGAGTTCGGCCATGTCACGCGGTTCATCGAGCTTGCCGGCGAGATCAATCACGCGATGCCGGGCTATGTCGTCGATCGGCTGGCCGAGGCGCTCAACGAGCACGGCAAGCCCGTGCGAGGCTCCAACGTGCTCGTGCTCGGGCTGGCGTACAAGCCCGACGTTGACGACACGCGCGAGAGCCCATCGTTCGAGGTCATCGAGATCCTGCGCGATCGCGGCGCGGTCGTCGAGTACAGCGACCCGCACGTGCCCAAGTCGCTCCCCGTGCGCAAGCACGACCTTGGGATGCAGTCGGTCGACCTCTCGCCGGAGAGCATCGCGCGCTTCGACGCCGTCGTGGTTGTGACCGACCACAAGGACTTCGACTACGGGCTCATCGCGCAGCACGCGAAGCTGGTTGTCGATACCCGCAACGCGATGGCCCCACACGCGGAAGCGCTCGGCGACCGATTGGTCCGAGCCTGACGGCTGGCGGACGGTCCCCACTGCGGATAGGAGCACGGCATGACCACGACGCTTGACACCGCGCAGCAGGCCGCGACCGACTCCAGCGGTTCAATCTCGAACCGGATGCGGAACAAGCGTTTCGCGTTCTTCGAGTCACTCTGCGAGCCGCTGCCCCGCCCGCTGAGCATCCTCGACATCGGCGGGACGACCGAGTTCTGGCGCCAGCGCGGCTGGGCGGGACGCGATGACGTGAACATCACGCTGGTCAACCTCAAGGCCGAGGAGCAGACCGAGGACAACATCACGCCCACGGTGAACGACGCGACTGCGCTCGAGGGCATCGACGACGGGTCATACGACATCGCGTTCAGCAACTCGGTGATCGAGCACGTCTTCACGTGGGAGAACCAGGTGAAGATGGCCGCAGAGGTGCGCCGTGTCGGCAAGGCCTACTTCTTGCAGACGCCCAACTTCTGGTTCCCCATCGAGCCGCACTTCTTGTTCCCGGGGTGGCACTATCTGCCGACCGGGGTGCGGATCGCGATCCTGCGGCGTCGGCGCGTGGGCTGGCGTGGGCCGTGCCCGGATGCGCAGGAAGCTCGCGCGCTCGTCGAAGAGATCCGCCTGCTGAGCGGCTCGGAGATGCGTCGGCTGTTCCCAGATGGCACGATCAAGGCGGAGAAGTACCGCGGGCTCACCAAGTCGTGGATGGCCTACCGCGGGCTCGGGCAGGGCTCGGCCGCGTGACGATGGCGCTGTCCAACCCGATTCCGAGTGTCGACGCCCAGACCAAGACCTTCGACGGCGTGATCTGCTTCGGCGGCGTCGATTGGTGGTACCACAACCGCGGCCACTACGACCTTCAGATGATGCGTGAGCTGAGCGCGCACGTGCCGGTTTTGTACATCAACTCCATCGGCATGCGCGTGCCGCGCCCGGGCGGCGGCAACATGTTCCTCAAGCGCGTGCGCCGCAAGCTCGCCAGCTTCAGCCACGGCCTCACACGCGTACGCGATCGCTTCTGGGTGCTGAGCCCGGTGGTGGCGCCGGCGGGCCTCGGGGCCTCGATGAACGAGACCGCGTTGACGGTTCAGGTCCGCCGTGCGGCACGCAAGGCCGGCATCCACAACCCGCTCGTGTGGGTCGCGTGCCCGCCGGGCCAGCCGGTGGTCGAGTCGCTCAATCCCGTCGGCGTTGTGTACCAGCGCACCGATCGCTTCGAGGAGTTCCGGGGTGTGGACAGTGAGCGAATCTCCCGATTCGATCGGCTGTTGAAGGAGCGGGCCGACGTCACGCTCTTCTGCTCGAGTTGGCTGATGGACGAGGAGCGTTCGCAGCCGCGGCGGGCCGAATTCGTCGATCATGGCGTTGACTATGGGCCTTTCGAGGAAGCCGGACTCGGCAGCACGCCGGCCCCGGCGGACGTCGCCGAACTCTCGCGGCCAATCGTGGGGTTCGTCGGCGGTATCGACGCCCACACGTTCGACCCCGAGTTGTTCGTCGAGGTCGCGCGCCGGGTGCCCGAAGCGACATTCATGCTTGTGGGCGGGTGCAGCCTGCCCGAGGGTTGGTGCGACCTGCCGAACGTCAAGCTGCTCGGCCAGCGGCCCTACGGCGAGGTTGCCGCGTATATGGCGGCGTCGGACGTCCTGATCATGCCGTGGAACCAGAGCGAGTGGATCCGCGCATGCAACCCGGTGAAGCTCAAGGAGTATCTGGCCGTGGGCCGGCCGATCGTGAGCACGCCGTTCCCCGAGCTCCAGAGGTATGCGGGGCTGGTGCGCGAGGGTGAGACCGCCGAGGCGTTCGCCGAGCAGGTCCGCGCGGCCTTGTCCGAGCCGTTTGATCCAAGTGATGGCCGAGAGCGGGTGTGCGAGCAGACATGGACCGCCAAGGCCGATGCCGTGCTCGAGGCGCTGCGTAGCGTGGGCGTGTCGCGGAAGGGGGCGGCGTGACGGCGGTGGCGTCGAGCCCAACCACGGATGCCACCAAGCCGCGCGCCTGGTCGGCGTGGACCGGCGGTCGCCTGGCCTGGCTTGCGGTCTTGCTGCTGCTTGCCGTCCTGGCCGCGTTGCCCTCGTGGCAGAACGTGCTCACGCTGGCACTCCGCAGCGACGAGTACTCGCACATGCTCATGGTGCTGCCGGTGTTCGCGCTGCTGCTGTGGCAGCGCCGCGAGCAGCTCGCCGCGATCGTGCCCCACTACAGCCTGTGGGGCCTGGCGATTGCCGCGGTGGGCGTCGCGATGGACTTTGCCGGCTTCGCTTCGCAGATCGACCTGCTCAAGGACCTGGGCATGGTCGCCATGGTTGTTGGCGCGGTTGTCGCCGTGACGGGCCCGCGATGGCCGCTGGCCGCCAAGGCCGCATTCGGCGCGCTGATCTTCCTCGTGCCCGTCCCCGGGCGTATCCGACAGCAGATCGCGCTGCCGCTTCAAGAAGTCTCAGCCTGGATCACGCAGTGGATCCTCGAATTCATCGGGCAGCCGGTGGCGCGGCTGGGCAACGTGCTGCAGATCAAAGGCGTTGATGTCGCCGTCGCCGAAGCGTGCAACGGCATGCGCATGGTGGTGGCGCTCGCGCTCGTGGCGTACGCGTTCGTGTTCGTGATGCCGCTGCGGCCTTGGGCCCGCATCGCCATCCTCGTCGCGAGCCCGCTTGTCGCCGTCTTCGCAAACGTGCTCCGGCTCGGCCCCACGGTGCTCTTTTATGGCTACGCAGACAAGGAACTGGCCGACTTCGCCCACGATGTCAGCGGTTGGGCCGTGCTCGCCGTGGCGTTGGGCGTGCTCTGGGGCTCGGTGGCCCTCGCTCGGTGGCTCGAGATCCCGATCGAACCCAAGCGGGAGGAGCCAGCGTAATGGCCGAGGGAGCACGCGTGGAAACCTCTCGCAGAAAGCGTGGCCGGTGGGTTGCCGCACCGTTGACCGCTGTCGTGTTGGCGGGCATGGCCGCGTACTCGCTCGCCTCGATCCGGCCGGGCGGCGCGAGCGATGCCTACTTCCGCCAGGTCAGCCAGGCGATCGATGCGCTTCCCATGCAGATCGAGGGCTATATCGGCCGGGATCGCCCACCGCTGCCCGCCGCCATCGAGATGCTCAGGCCCAACCGCCTTGTGCAACGCGAGTACGCCGACCCCGTGACGGGCGAGTCGTTCTCGGTGCTGATCGTCCACTGTGGCGATGTTCGGGACATGATGGGGCACTACCCTCCCATCTGCTATCCGAGCAACGGATGGGAGATGGACGGCACCGAGGCAGAAGAGATCGTGCGAACCGAAGGAAGTCCGATACCCATCACGCGGTACCGCGTAAGCCGGGGAGACGAATCGATGCGGCTCTCCAAGGTAATCGCGAACACGTTTGTCGTACCGCGTGCCGATAGCCCCTTGGGGCGTGACGATCGCGCGTTGGACAGCGTGACGCGTACCCGTTGGAGTTCGGGATTGGGTGCGGCGCAGGTGCAGATCATCACCGATTCGAGCATGGACGCGGCGACGCGTGAACGCATCGAGCGGAGCGTGGCGGATCGGCTGGCCGGTCTGATTAGGGCGGTGGCCAACTCAGAGGGCGTGCCCGAGCAGGGAGAGGGTCCGTGAATACGCACAGAGACTCGAACACGGATGCGTGGATGGAGCCCGAGGGTGCCCACGGTTCCGGCCATGCGCACACGCCGAACCCGATCATGCTCGTCCACCGCGCGCTTCGCGGTCGCTACCTGCTGGCCATCGCCATCGGCATGGTCCTTGCCATCCCCGGTGCGTTGGTGGGCTACAAGCTCATGCCGCCGGTGTACACCAGCGAGGGCCGGATCACCATCGACCCAACGCGGCCGGTTGTCCTCTACGAGAACGAGATCAACGACGCCATCACGGGATTCGAGTCGTTCGTGCGCTCGCAGTCAAACACACTCCGGAGCCCGCGTGTGCTCCAGGATGCGGCCAATCGGCTCGTCGATGATGGCCACCTCCCACCGAACCCGGCGAACTGGGTGCGCCTGCAGAGCGCGACGCAGGTCGCTGTGGGGCGCGGCAGCCGAGACATGCGGGTGCTCGTCACGATGCGTGATCCCCGATTGGCCGAGCGGACCGCGGCGATGATCCTTGCTTCGTACATCGAGATCGCCGAGCAGGAGGCCGAGGGCGTCTGGACGAACCAGATCAACGCCGTGCGCGAGATCCTGGACACCGCCCGGCTCGATCGCGAGAGCGCCCTCGCCGAAGCGCGGCGCATCGCAGAAGAGAAGGGCACGATCGACCTGGAGCGTCGCCGGCTCTTCGTCCAAGAGCAGCTCGAATTGCTGGAGCGAGAGATCCAGGACCTCGAGATCGATCGGCCCCCGGTCCCCGAGTTCGAGGGCACAAGCGACTCGGAGCAATCGCGGCGCGAACTGACCGATGATGAATTGGCCGAGATCGATCCCGATCTCGGGTCCTTGCACGCACAGAGGCGCGCTATTGAGCAACGCATGACTGCGCTGCTCGCACGCGTGACCGAGCGGCATCCGGACTATCTGGCTGCTGTGGATGAGCGTGAGTCGGTGCAAGTGTTGATCGCGCAGCGCACGGCAGAATTGCGAGAGCTTGACCTCGCCTTTGTCAGCGCTGGTGGGTTTGGAGGCCAGCGGCTCCAGGCGTTGAAGGCGATCAAGGAAGAACGCATCACAGAAAGCCGCGAGTTGGCCAAGGCCGCGCGTGATATCGAGGCGTTCAGGGAAGAAGCCCGGCTGGCCCAGGAACGCATCGATCTGGCAACCCGACGTGCAGAGAGCCTGCGCACAGAGCAACAGGCAGCCCGGGAGGGGCGGATCCGCATCTCCCAGCAGGCCGAGGTTCCCTTTGGCCCAAGCGAGGACCGTCGCAAGCCGCTCGCCGCGATGGGCGCCGCCGGCGGGTTCGGATTCTCGCTGTTCGCGTTCACGGCGTACGGATTCCTACGCCCCCGCTACCGCTACGTTGCCGATCTCGAGGACGAGCCGGCCTCGCCGCCGGTGCTCGGCCTCGTGCCGCAGGTCGCCGATGGCAAGATCGAGGGCGATGATGCGGCGCAGGCGGGCGTCCATCAGATCCGCAGCCTGTTAGAGTCGATGTCTCAGCCCGGCCACGGGCGCGTGATCGTCATCACGAGCGCGACCGCCGCGGAGGGCAAGAGCACGCTCGCCGCGGCACTGGCCGCCTCGATGGCGCACGCCGGTCGCCGCACGCTCCTGGTCGACGGTGATCTCGTCGGCCGCGGTGTGAGCAGCCGGCTCGCGGCGCGTGAACTGCTCGGGCTCAGCGACTTCGTGGCCCGCGGCGGCGAGGGCGCCAGCGAGTGCATCCACGAGGTCGAGGGTCGCAAGAACCTGGAACTCATGCCGGCGGGCATCGCGGAGGGCTTCGAGGCCGAGCAGTTGTCGAGCCAGGCGGTCGAGGACATGGTGCAGGGCATCCGCCAGAAGTATGACGCGGTGGTGATCGACACGGGCCCCATCTTGGGCAGCCTGGAGGCCAACGCCGCCGTCGCGCAGGCAGACCAGGTTGTGCTCGTGGTTTCCCGTGGACAGAACGCTCGGCTGGTCAAGCTCGCGATCGAACGCCTGCACCGCTTCAGCGCCGCGGGCATCGGCCTTGTGTTCAACCGAGCCATGCGGGCCGACATCGAACGCAGCACCAGCGCGGCTTCGGTCAGCGTTCGGTCACGGGCGGCCTCGCGGCAGGCCAGCGAGCAGGCGGCGATGTCGGCCAGCGCCTGACGAGCGAGTTTCATAGGTCTGGCGGCCCGGCGCGCACCGAGCGAGGATCTGCAAAGAGGAGGCAAGCGCCATGAATCGGCGGAACAAGCGGAGGCTGATCGTTGTCGCGGTCCTCATCGGCGGGGTCGTCGTCGTCGGGGTCGGCGGCACGTTCGTTCGCCAGGCGAATCGCGTGCGTATCGCCGAATCGTCTTTGCAGGAGGGGCTCGCGGCCTACGAGCAAGAGGACTACCGCACCGCGCTCGGGCGGCTGGGCATCTACGCGCGATACAACGACCAGAACGCCGAGGCCCTTGTAGCGCTGGGTGACGCTCGCAAGAACATCGAGGAACCCAACGCCCGGCACCTGATCAGCGCCCGCGGTGTGCTCGAACAAGCCGTCCAGGTTGCGCGGGCACAGGGCGAGACCGAGTTCGAGATCCGCGGCCTGGAGTTGCTCCTGGACATCCACAGCCAGCTCGGCAACTGGCGCGAGCTCGCCGATGTTGCCACCCAACTGCTCGAGAAGCGTCCCGATGATCGCTTCGCCGCGGGTGCGCGCATCCAGGCCCACCTCAACCGCGGCAGCAACGACGACGCGCTCGAGGCCGCCCAAGAGCTCGTTGAAGCGCAACAGGGGTCGATCGAGTCCCATCTCCAGATGGTGCGGGTCATGAGCCGTGCAGGCCGACCGACCCGAGAGCTGCGAGAGTACATCGACGGCGTGATCGCGCCGCAGCACGAGGGCAGCACCGGGCTGGCGGTCATCCGAGCGGTGGTCGAAGCCGATGCGGGCAGGCCGCAGGTCGCCCGCAACATCCTGATCGGCGCTGGCGAGGCCGGGCCGAGCGACGGCGTCGGGGCAACGCTCCTGCTCGACACCACGGAAGAGCTCGCCGCAAGAACCGATGACTTCGAGCTGTACACGCAGTCACAGTTGTGGCTCGAACGCGGGCTCGAAGAGCCAGAGCTCGCGCCCAGCTTGCTCGACGTGGCGGCCAGCCGGTCTTGGCGTCAAGGCGCCTCGGACCGCGCCGTCGATTTTGCTTTGTTAGCCATCGATCGCGGGAGCGAGAGCGAATCGGTATTCGCGTGGGGTCTGCTCGGCGCGATCGAGCGGGGTGAACTGGACCAAGACGCGGGCCAGCGCCTCCAGAATGCGTTCGATGCGGCCATCGAGCCGCACACGCGTGCGCGGGCCGAGCGGTGGCAGAGCGTCATCAACGCGTTCGCCGCACAACAGGCTGGCGACTCGAGCCTCGACCAGTGGCTGCTCCTGGACCAAGAGGAAGTGTTCGCACGGGGCCCCGACGGCGTCGCGGCGTATCTCGGCGCTCTCGCCTTTGCCGAGCAGAACAACCTGACTGAGGCGATTGCGCGTCTGTCCCAGCTGAGCATCCAGCCCGGATGGCGGCGCGCACGATTCGAGCAGATCCGTCTGCTGATGGGCATCAAGCAGCCCGGCGCCGCGCTGGCCGTCGCGATGCGCGACCCAGGTCTGATCCAAACGCCGGCCGGTGGCGCGCTCTTCGGGGATGCGCTGGCGAGCCGAGCCGAAGAGATCGGCCAGGTTGGCAGCGAGCAGACCGCGGCCCTCGATAGCCTGCTCGAGGCGAGCCCAGAGAGCGCGGTGCTCTTGGCCGCGGCGGCGCGTAGCGCGCTCGTCACCGGCGACGCCGATCGCGCGCGTGCGCTCGGGCGCCGCCTCGCGGGCTCCGAGGCCGCTGAGGCCGCCGTGTCCGCAATCCGATTGGCGGGCTTGCTCGAGCCCGTCGATGACCAACTCGCCAACGAGATTGTCGATCGAGTCGCCGCGACCGCGACCTCGCCCATGGAGTTCGCCGCCGCCGCCGTCGGCATGGCCCAGCTGGGCGATCCGGACGAAGCACGCGCGCTCATCGAGCGTGAGTCCGCCGCGGCACCCGCGCGACAGTGGGACCTCGCACGCGTGCAACTGGCCAACATCATCGCCGACGCGCAGAGCCTGGCGGATCTCGAGACGATCTCGAGCACCAACGCCGACGATCCTCGCGTCCAGATCGAGGTCCTGGCCGGGCCGGTGGTCTGGTCCGACAGCGTCGCCGCGGGGGAGGTCATCGCCCGCCTGCGTGACGCGGAGGGCGAGAATGGGATGAACTGGCGCGTGTTCGAGGCCCGCCGGCTGTTGTTGACCGATGGTGGAACCGCGGCGGCGCGGGCCGCCGCCCAGCTCTTCGAGCCGATGTTCCAGAGCGAGACCGGGCGCCGAGATTCGAGCGCGATGCTGATCGCCGCCGAGGCGTTCAGCCGGACCGATGCCACGGACTCGGAACTCCGAGCGCTCGAGTATGCCGCCGACGGTGATCAGCCCGTTCTCGCGTTGCCGCGGCTCGTGCTGCTCTACCGCAACTCGGGCGACAGCGAGCGGGCGGAAACCCGTCTGCGTCAGTTTGCGGCGATCGAGCCGGTCTCGATCCCCGTCCGCGCAGAGCGGATCCGGATGCTCGAGCAACAGGGCATGACCGATCTCGCGGGGCGCGACATCGCCATCCTTGCCGCGGAGGGCATCGCCGAGTACATCCTGCGCAACGGCATCCTCATGCGGCCGGCCGGGACAGGCATCGCGCTGAACGACGACGAGGAGCGCGTGCTGGCGATGGATCTCGAGCCTGTGGACCAGGTGCTCGCCGCGCGGCTGCTCGCGCGTATCGATCGCGCCGACGAGGGCCTGGAGCGGCTTGAGGCCCTTCCCGAGTCGTCGGACGCGGGCGTTCGTGCCGTGGTCATCGCACGATTCCTGCGAGAGCTCGGTCGCACCGAAGAGGCCCTGGACTCCCTCATCGCGCACGCCCGAGACGGCGGCGATGCCGACGCCTGGCTCGAAGCGGCGCGCCAGCTGGTTGGCGCTCGACGGCTGGCCGAGGCCCAAGACCTCCTTGAGGAAGCCACCGCCACCCTACCCGACAACGCCGCGATCGCGAGCTTCCGCCGGTCGCTGAGCGACGATCAGGACACGCCGATGTTCGATCGGATGGCACAGTTCACCGTGTCCGCGGCCGAGCGCGAGGACGCTTCGGAGGGCATGCTACTGCTGGCAACCATCGCGGCCCGATACCTCGACGGCGAGATCGACGCGGCGACGGCCGCCACGCAGCTCGATGCCATTTCGCAGACCCGCGCGACGCTGTATCCGGTGTGGCCGCTGTTGATCGCGGTGTACCAGCAACTTGGCCAGGACGACGCGGCCGTCGCTCGCGCGGCCGCAGCCGTCGAAGCCATGCCGCAAGACCATCGGACGGCCCGAGACGCGACGCAGCTGCTCATGCGGCTGTCGAGGTTCCAGGAGGCCCTGGGTGTTGCCGGACGGTGGCGTTCGCTCGCGCCGACCGAGGGATCGCGCATCGACGCGGATCTCTCGCTGGGCGTCATCGAGTACGCGCGCGGCAACGCGTTGCGCGCGGTCACGCTGCTGGCTCCGCACGTGGACGTCATGCTTGCCGATCCGCAGGAGCGAGCGTCCGCGATCCGAAGCTACACCGAGGCGCTCTGCGTGCTCGACCGCATGGCCGAAGCGGAAACGATCCTGCTCCCGCTCGCACAGAGCGATCCGAGCTGGGCGGGGTTCCTTGCATCGACCGTTGCGGCTGCGCCGGTGAGCGAAGCCAACATCAACCGTGCGCTTCGCTGGCTCGAGGCCGTTGGTCCGATGCTCGAAGCCGAACCGCAAGAGGCCTCGTTCGTGGCTTCTTCGTGGATGGCACTGCGGGCTCGCACGGGCGAGGATCGCTTCGCCACACGATCGGTCGAGTTTGCCAAGCGTGCCGAGTCGGCGGGTGGCAATTCATGGGAGTTGCAAGCCACGCTTGCCACGGCGCTCGAGGACCTCGACCAACCGGCTGAAGCCGTCGCGGCGTACGAGCGATCCCTTGAGATGGCCGGCCAGCGCATCCCAGCGCTCCTCAACAACGCGGCCTGGCTGTACACGCATGAGCTTGGCGATCACGACCGGGCAATCGAGCTTGCGCAGGAGGCCGCCGAGACCGCCGAGCGGCTGGGCTCCGGCCGCGCCAACCGGGCCGTCTTCCAGCACACGCTGGGCAAGGCGCTCCTCGCCGGAGGCAATCCCCAGGAGGCGCTTACGAGCTTCGAGACGGGCCTCCAGCTTGGCGACACACCCTCACTGCGGCTGGGCCGAATCGAGGCCCTCGTCGCGCTTGGCCGCGGATCGGAGGCCGGCGACGCGTTCCGTCGGCTGCGGCCGGATGAGTCTTGGACAGACGCCCATCGCCAGCGGCTCGAAGCTCTCCAATCGGTTCTCGGATTGGGATAACCGATCTAAATCCGAACAGAAGATAAGTGGCATATTTTGACACGATTAGCGTGTCAATTTGTCCGGCTTTGCGCTTGCATTGGAGTGTGATCTTGTGGTATTGTTTGGTGAGAGGTTTCTCGTTGCGGAAGCCTCTTGAGAGAGAGATTGGGTCCAATTCCAGAGGGAGAATCAAAAATGACCAAGGCGTTGATTGCCGGCCTCGCCGTCGCGGCTGCCACTGCGACTGTCTCTGCCGGAACCGTGACCATCGAATTTGGCGCTGGTGGCCGTCATAACCCGCTGCCCGGCGCGCCCATGGCGATCGCCAGCAACCGCGGCGGCGAGTTCCTCGTCACCGGCTCGTTGGGTCCGTTCAGTTCGTTCTGCCTCGAGTACAACGAGGCCCTGGACGAGACGACCTACGACTTCACGATCGACACCGGTGCCGTTGGCGGCGGTCTCGGCGGTGGCAACCCGGATCCATTGAGCCGCGAGACCGCGGAGCTCTACCGCCAGTGGATCGCCGGCAGCCTCGGCCCGACCGGCTCGCAGACCCAAGCCGACTTCAACAACTCGATCCAGGACGCGTTCTGGTACCTCGAGGAAGAACTCGGCGACGTGGACTTCGATGCCGCGACCGCGGCTGCTTCGGGCGCCAACTTCGCGAACCTGAACGCCACCGCGCAGTCGCTGATTGATTCGGTCTGGGGCACGACCCAGGGCGTGGGCCGCGTTCGCGTCCTGAACCTGACCACCCTCGCCGGCTCGCCCCGTCAGAGCATCCTGTACATCACCGCCATCCCGCTCCCGGGTGCTGGTGCCCTTGCGTTGGCCGGCCTGGTTGGCGTCGCCGCCATCCGCCGCCGCAAGATGTAATCGCTCGCGCCTCTGGCAAGACGCGGGGACTCGTGCCCCGCACTCGGTAGATCTCTCTGACGCGTGCAGGCTTTCCGCCCGCACGCGTCTTCTCTTTGCCCGAGCGGGAGCGCGCGGCGCTAGCGTGCGCGATGGCGACACGACCAGCGGCGGCCTTGCTTGCGATCGGTGATGAACTGGTGCTGGGCGAAAAGCTCGACACCAACTCGCAGTGGCTTGCCGATCGGCTCGGCCTTGCGGGCCTGCGGGTCCTGGAGCATCGGACCGTGCCCGACGATCGCGAGGTCATCGCCTCCGCGATGGTGCGCTTGCTCGGGGACGCGCACGTGCTCATCGTCGGCGGCGGACTGGGCCCCACCGCCGACGACCTGACGCGAGAAGGTCTGTCCGATGCGCTTGCCACGCTTACCGGCGAGGTCCATCCCTTGATCGAGGATGATTCGGCGCTCCGAGACATCCAGGCCTTCTTCGAGAAGATTGGCCGATCCATGAACGATGCCAATCGCACGCAAGCGATGCGTCCTCGGGGCGCGGCGGCGATACCGAATGACCATGGCACCGCCCCGGGGCTTCTCGCACGGTTCGAGATCGATGGTTCGCCACGCCTGATCGCGTGCCTGCCGGGGCCACCTCGAGAGATGCGACCCATGTTCGAGCGAGACATCTCGCCGATTCTCGAAGGACTACCGGGCGTCCAGGCCGCGGACCTACGCGTTTCGCAGGTCTTTGGACTTGGTGAGAGCGAGTTGGCCACCCGCATCGCCGACCTGATGCATCGAGAGAACAACCCGGCCGTGGGCACGACGGCCTCGTCGGGCATGGTGACCTGCCGCGTACGCGTCGAACCCACACGGCCCGTCGCAGGCCCATACGAGTCCCGAGAGCCACAGGCAGCCGTTGAGGAAGCGCTGGCCAAGATTGATTCGGTGGCAGACGGGTACGTGGTCAGCCGGCGGCAAGAGACGCTGGCAGGCACGCTTCTGCGAGAGGCCGAGGCGGCCGGGCTCTCGCTTGCCACCGCAGAGTCGTGCACGGGCGGGCTGATCGGCCAGCTGATCACCGCCGAGGCGGGCAGCTCGGCCGCCTACGCCGGCGGGTGGGTGACCTACAGCAATGGCATGAAGTCGCGGGAGCTCGGCGTGTCCGAAGCCGACCTTCTCTCGCACGGGGCGGTGAGCGGGCAGGTCGCGATGGCGATGGCATCGGGTGCGCGACAACGCTCTGGAGCCGACATCGCCCTATCGGTCACAGGCATCGCCGGCCCGGGCGGCGGTACGTCCGAGAAGCCGGTCGGCACCGTCTGGATCGGAGTCGCCAGCCCGGGGAGTCCCGTGTCCGCCCGGGGATTCCGATTCATGGGTGATCGGTCCTCGATCCGGCTCTGGTCGGCGAACACGGCACTTTTTATCGGTCTGTTGGCCGTCCGCTCGAGGCTCGAAGTGGGCCTGTTGCGAGAAATGTTCTCAGTCTCAGAATGAGTATTTCTTCGCATACCGGCCGCTTCCCTTGATTGGGGTTCAGATTCCGCCGATGTGCTCGGTGGAGTGAAGCCCTTCGGGAGGCGGTCGATGGACGGCTCGCGAGAAGAAGCCCTATTCAGCGTGTTCGAGCACGATCCCGAGATGGGTGAGATCGTCGCGTTGTTCGTCGAAGAGATGCCCGATCGGATCGGTGAACTCCAGAGCGCGCTCGATTCCATGGACCTTGAGGCGGTCCAGACCTTCGCCCACCAGTTGAAGGGTGCGGCCGGTGGGTATGGGTTCGAGCAGCTCGGTGAGATCGCAGCGGCCACGGAGCGCACGCTCAGGAGCCTTGGGAGCAATCTCGCCCGAATCGACCATGGCGCACTGGTCGCCGCCGTTACGCCGTTGCTTTCGGCGTGTCACCGTGTTCGGTTGTCCATCCCGCACGCCGCGGCGTGACTCGGTCTTGAAGCGAGCGACACGGAGCCTGCAGTGAGCGACACCGGCGCACAACCCGCTACCACGCCGTCGCGACCCATCGTGCTGGTCGTGGATGATTCGCCGCTCGTGCACCGGCTGCTCAAGGCGCGTTTGCGCGACGAGCCCGTCGACCTGCGGCACGCGACCTCGGGCTCGGAAGCGCTCGAGTTCATCTACGCCAACGACGTCGCCACCGTGCTGCTCGATCTTGGCATGCCCGGCATGGATGGGTTCGAGGTGCTCCGCGATTTAGGCGAGAAGGAAGCTACCACGCACATCCCGATCATCGTGCTCTCGGGGCAGCAAGAGTCCCAGGACAAGGTCATGGCCTTCGGCCTCGGCGCGATGGACTACATCACCAAGCCGTTCGACCTCTCGGAACTGCGTGCTCGCATGCGCTCGGCCCTGCGTATCCACCGCTTGGTCCGCATGCTCAACGAGCGGGCGCAGCTCGATGGACTCACGGGCCTTTGGAATCGCAGCCATCTCGACGAGCGGATGGATCAGCTCATCTCCTCGGCGGAGCGGAGCGATCGCCCCTTCTCAGTGGCACTCTTCGATCTGGACCACTTCAAGAGCATCAACGACAACTACGGGCACCCGGCCGGCGATGCCGCCCTGCAAGGCGCCGCCGAACTAATCTCGGGCGCGGTGCGAAACGCCGATGTGGCGTGCCGCTACGGGGGCGAGGAATTCGCTGTGCTCATGCCGGAGACAACTCCAGACAAGGCGCAAGCGCTCTGTGACCGCATCCGCGAGAGCATCGCGGAGCGTCACTGGCCTTCCCACCCCGATCGCAAGATCACCGTCTCCATCGGTGTGTGCGGCTCGGAGGGCGCCACCGGGCTCGCGCCCGAGCACTGGCTCGCGCAGGCCGATGCGGCCCTGTACCGAGCCAAGGAAGGCGGCCGCAACCGCGTGGTGGTCACCAAGGTCGGCAAGGACGGCCCGAAGCTCGCCGCAGCCAGCTAGGCCGCACCGGCCATCGACGCAGCACGATCTAGAACGGGATCACCACACCGAGGTAGATCAGGACGGAGTCCCTCGACGGATTTCGGTCATCGCCGCGGGTCCTCGCGTTCGAGATGTGGTGCCAGCGCAGGCCGCCGATGAGACGGATGTTCTCGTCGATCTGGTGCGTGAAACCCACGCCGGCACGCGGCATGAAGTTGAACCCGGTGCCCCCGGCCGGCACGGTATCGGTCGTGCCCAGCAGGCTGATGCCCGCGTCGGCGAAGATCGACCATCGCTCGCGACAAACGAAGTGCCACCGGAATCCGATGCCCGCGCTAAGGCCGAATGCCGACTCTCCGCCCTGCTCATAGAAGTTCCACAGGCCGGCCTCGAGCAGCCACTCGATGTCGTCCACGATGAAGCGGTTGTAGCTGAACGTGAAGCCTTGGTCGAAGGCCTTGGCATCCGTGGCCGTCGAGAAGCCCACAACCCAGCTATCGAAGCCCTCCTCGCCGAACCGAGGCTCGACCTCCTCCGGGCCGTCGCCGTCGGCTGCCGCGTCGGCCTGGGCGCTCCAGGGCTCGTGGATGAAGGTCGGGCGGCCGGACGTTGCCCCATCCTGAGCAGAAGCCGCGGCAGTTCCGCATGCCAGGGCGAGGGCCGCCAGCCATGGGGTTCTCGTGGGTGTCTTCGCTCGCAGCCGCATGGCGTCAAGGATACCACCGGACGCCCGCTCACGTGGATGGCGCGGGTCCGCGAGACTGGAGGCCAGCATGCCCGACCCCACACCGCCGGATCACAACGACCAGACCGAGCGACGCCTGACGACGCTCGAAGAGGCGGCGCTCTTCGGCGAGCAATCGGCCGGCGAGGTCCGCGAGATCGCCGACGAGGCCGTTCGTCGGGTCATGGCACTCGAGAAGCGGCTCGAGGCGATCGAGATGCGGCTGGGGTCGCTGGTGCAGGCCGAGCCCGATCTGGATGGCCCTCGGACGATCGAGGACGAACGGCCGCCCCACTCGGCGGGCTAACAATCGCTCTCGCGTCCCGATTTTCACGCATCCCCTTGCGAACCAACACCCTGCGAAACGAGCCCCACGTGTCCGCCACCACTCCCGACAAGACGACCTGGACGGGCGCCTCCGTGCGTGCCTCCTTCATCGAGTTCTTCAAGCAGCTCGGCTCGGCCCCCCACCCCTTCGTGGTGTCGAGTCCGGTGGTGCCCGTCGATGACCCAACCCTGCTGTTCACCAACGCGGGGATGAACCAGTTCAAGCCGCTGTTCCTCGGGCAGGCCGACCCGAGCAGCGACCTGGGCAAGCTCACGCGCGCAGCCAACAGCCAGAAGTGCATCCGCGCGGGCGGCAAGCACAACGACCTGGAGGACGTAGGCAAGGACACCTACCACCACACGTTCTTTGAGATGCTCGGCAACTGGTCCTTCGGCGATTACTTCAAGGCCGAGGCCATCGAGTGGGCCTGGACGCTGCTGACCAAGGTCTGGGGCCTACCCGAGGACCGCATGTACGCCAGCTACTTTGGCGGCGACGAGAAGCTGGGCCTGCCCGCCGACGACGAGGCCAAGGAGCTCTGGCTGCGATACCTGCCGCCCGAGCGTGTGCTGCCCTTCGGCACCAAGGACAACTTCTGGGAGATGGGCGAGACCGGGCCTTGCGGGCCTTGCAGCGAGATCCACTTCGACCGGGTTGGCGGGCGCGACGCGAGTGAGCTGGTCAACGCGGACGACCCCGAGGTCATCGAGATCTGGAACCTGGTGTTCATCCAGTACGACCGCCAGCAGGACGGCTCGCTGAAGGAACTGCCTGCCAAGCACGTCGACACGGGCATGGGCCTGGAGCGCGTGCTGAGCGTCTTGCAGGACAAGCCAAGCAACTACGACACCGACCTGTTTACGCCGATCTTCGACGCGATCTCTGCCATGACCGGCACGCGGCGGTACAACGGGAAGCTGGGAGCCGAGGACGAGGGGCAGATCGACTTCGCGTACCGCGTCGTGGCCGACCATGCGCGTGCGTTGACATTCGCGCTCACCGATGGGGCGGTGCCGGGCAACGAGGGTCGTGGCTACGTGCTGCGCCGCGTGCTGCGCCGAGCCGTGCGCATGGGCTGGCAGAAGCTGGGCGCGAAGCCGGGGTTCTTGAGCGAGCTGGTGCCCGTAATCGTCGAGCACTACTGCGACGCGTTCCCGGAACTAAAGAAGAACCCGGGTCGCGTGGCGGGCATCATCCGCGAGGAGGAGGAGAGCTTCGGGCGGACGATGGAGCGCGGTATCAAGCTCTTTGAAGATGCGGTGCCGAGCGATGGCAAGGTGATTTCCGGTGCCGACGCCTTCCAGCTCTACGACACCTACGGCTTCCCGCTCGACCTCACGCAGGTCATGGCCGAGGAGCGTGGGCTGACGGTTGATGTTGAGGGTTTCCACGCCGCGATGGCCGAGCAGCGGGAGCAATCTCGCGCGGGCGCGAAGGCCGGAGCGCGCGGCGAGTTGGTCCTCGACGCCGACGCGATCAGCCGGTTGCAGAATCTGCACGTCAAGCCGACCGAGGACGTCGACAAGTATCACGGCCGTGAGGTGCGCGGACGCGTGAAGGCGATCTGGAACGGGCGAGACATGGACGAGCACGCCGAGGCCAGCGGCCGGGCGGATTCGATCGGCGTCGTGCTCGACACAACCAACTTCTACGCCGAGGCGGGCGGCCAGCAGGCCGACCACGGGCGGATGTTCGTCAGCAAGGAGGCCCGCACCAGCGCCCACGACCCGCACCACGGCGGCGAGTTCCGCGTCGAGGGCGCCAAGGCCTTCGGCGGGTACGTGCTGCACACCGGGCGGATGGTGCGCGGCGAGCTGCGCGTGGGCGACGAGGTCACGCTGAACCTCGACAGCGAGCGACGACTCTCTCTCGCGGCGAACCACACCTGCACGCACCTGTTCAACTTCGGGCTGCGTGAGGTGGTCGGCGGGGACACACCGCCCGAGCAGCGCGGCTCGATGGTCGCGCCCGATCGCCTGCGGTTCGACTTCGACGCCAGCGGCCCGATCTCGCCCGAAGACCTTGGCAAGATCGAGGCCATCGTCCGCGAGTCGATCGCCCAGGACCAGGCGGTGTACGCCGACTTGGTGCCCCAGGCCGAGGCGCTCGCGATCAATGGTCTGCGCGCGGTGTTCGGCGAGAAGTACCCGAACCCCGTACGCGTTGTCTCGGTCGGCGCGCCCATCGGCGACATGGTCAGCGACCCGGCAAACGGCCAATGGCGCTCGCACTCGATCGAGCTCTGCGGCGGCACGCACCTCGCGTCGACCGGGCAGGCCGAGGCGTTCGAGATCGTGCATGAGGAGGGCGTGGCCAAGGGCATCCGCCGAATCGTGGCGGTGACGCGCAGCGAGGCTCGCGAGGCAATCGCGGCAGCCGAGGCAATCGCGGCCCAACTCAAGCAAGCCGCGAGCAAGGGGGATGAGGAACTGCCCGCCGAGGTCGCGCGGCTGTCGCGCACGATCGATGAGGCGACGATCTCGGTTGCGCGCAAGGACGAGCTGCGCCGTTCGCTCGGCGAGCTGCAAGAGCGTGCCAAGCAGGCGCGCAAGGCGATGGCCAAGGCGGCGACCAAGGTCGCCATCGAGCAGGCCAAGTCGCTCGCCGAGAGCACAGGCGACGGCAACCCGCTCGTGGCGATCATCGACGCGGTGGGCGATCGCGGCGCGATGCAGTCGGCCATGGGCGAGGTGCGCAAGGCGTTGCCAGACTCGCCGGTGATGCTGCTGAGCCTGGATCCCGAGGACAAGGTCGCCCTGCTTGCCGACGTCCCCCAAGTTGCCATCGATCGGGGCTTGAAGGCCGGAGACTGGATCAAGGCGGTGGCGCCGGTGGTTGGCGGCAAGGGCGGCGGCCGGCCCAACCAGGCCCAGGGCGGCGGGCCCGAGGGCGGGCACATCAAGGCCGCGGCCGACAAGGCCCAGGAGGTGGCGCTCGCGTCGATGGCATAGGGCCTAGGAATACCCCGTGGCCGATCCCGATCGCACGCCGAAGGTTGCCCAGTGGCGCCAGAACATGGGCGGATGGTCGGCCGGGCTCGACTTCGCCGGCACAGCCGTCACGTGCGTGCTCATCGGATTCGGCATCGACCACTTCGCCGGCACGAGCCCGTGGTTCCTTATCATCTTTCTCGTGGTGGGCATCGTGGGCGGGTTCGTCGCCTTCCTGCGCACGGCCATGCGTCTGAACCGGGGGCCGAAGCGGTGACGCGACCCGACACGCCTGCGCCCGATGGTGGAAGCCGGCCCGTGCCGGGCGATGCCGCCGAGCCGATCATCGCGGCCACGCTGACCGAGCGTCTGCGGTGTGCAGCGTGCTCGTACGATCTGCGCGGCCTGAGCGTGCTCGACCGCTGCCCCGAGTGCGGCTTGCGCATTGCCACGAGCATCCTGGCGATCGTCGATCCGAGGGCGCAAGAGTTCGAGCCGATTCGCAGGCCACGCGCGGTCGCGATCGGCCTGCTGGCGTGGGCGCTCGGCTCACTCCTCGCGGCGCTGTGCGCCTGGCTGCAACGTGCGGCGGAACTCCCCGCGCTCAACAACGCGCCCTACCTGATCGGCGATGACGGCGAGTACGCGCTCGCGGTCATCGGCAGCCTGGGGGTTGTAGTCTCGGGAGTCGGCGCGTTCGCACTCGTGCGCCCGGCTCAACACATGAGCGCTCGTGGTTCGAAGTTGGCGTTTGCGGGCGTGTTGCTCTACGTACCGCTGACCGTCGCGTACTTCATCCTGCACGGCAAGGTCGATGTCGGTCTCGCGAGCGTGTACTTCGGTCGATACCCCGATGCCAACCGCGTACTCGTGCGAGCAGTCGAACTCTCGCTCATCACGGGCATCGTCCTGCTGCTCCGCTCGAACGCACGCGAGCTCGCCGCACGCTCCGCGATTCTGCGTACGGGTCGCGCCGACCGGCAAACGATGTACGCCGTAGCCGGCTGTGCGATACTCGGGATACTCGGTGATATCGCCCGGCTTACCGCCGTCGAGATGGATAGTGCCCTCGGCCAGTTGCTCGGCATCGCCGGCGTTACCATCGTCGCGCTGTTCTCGGCGCTCCTCACCATGGGCATGATCGGCGTGATGATCGACTGCACCCGCATCGCTCGCGCATTGCTCCGCTCGGGGACGAAGCTGACGAGCCTCGTGTCGATGGTCGATGTCGCCCGGCAAGATCGACCCGCGGAAGCGGCGTCGTGAGCGACGCGCACGATGCTGAGCCGAGCCCCGCGCCTGCGCCCGTGCCCGCAGCATTTGCTCGGCGATTCGACGCGCTCGTCGAGGCGGAGATTGCCAGGCTGCCCGAGCACATCCGCGCTGTGTTCGACGAGGTGCCTCTGCATGTCATGGACGAGCCGGATCGGGCCATCCTGCGTGACCTGGGCATTGAGCCGCACGAGGAGGACGAGGCGGTCGAGGAACTCTGCGGCCTGCACACCGGGTTCATGCTCACCGAGCGGCCGATCGAGCTCGATGCGGTGCTTCCAACCGAGATACATCTCTTCCGCCGAGGGATCGCCCTCATCTCCGGCGGATGGGACGCCGATGATGAAACGGTGGCCGAACAGATCCGGATAACGCTGTTGCACGAGATCGGCCACCACTTCGGGCTCGAAGAGGATGACCTCGACCGCTTGGGGTACGCCTAGCGAACCCGAGCCCCCGACGGAACGTTGGAGGCACGGCATCTAACATGCATCAGCACTTCGGCTCACGCGGCCGTTCGCGACTCTGACAACGCGCCCGACCAAGGAGGCTCCATGCGCACGACCTGCACGCTCTCGTACCTCGCCGCCGGCCTGATGATCGCCTCGGCTGGCACCGCCCAGGCGATGGATCAGTCCCGCGAACGCGTCGGCTTGCTGGAGATCACCGGCACACCCGCCGAAGCTCCGAGCCCGCTCGCGTGGTTGTTCGGCGAGGAAGAGCCCACGCTCAGCGGCCTGGTCGACGCTATCACGAGCGCGCAGGACGAGCACAACCTCGACCACCTCGTGGTGCGCCTCAAGGACTCGGCGCTCAGTTGGGCGCACGTCGACGAGCTTGGCCAGGCAATCGAGTCCGTCGACATTCCGGTCACGGTGTTCGCCGAGCAGATGGGCCCGACCGATCTGATGCTCGCGAGCTACGCCGACACCTCGATGATCCAGGCGGCCGGCGATGTCTCCCTTCCCGGCCTGTACATGGAAGAGATGTTCATGGCCGACACGCTCGACTGGGTCGGGCTGCACGCGCAGATGATCCAGGTGGGTGCGTACAAGGGCGCGAACGAGCAGATGACCCGCTCTGAGCCCAGCGAGGCGTGGAGCGAAAACATCGACGGCCTTCTTGACAGCCTATACGGCCACATGGTCGGCACACTCGCGCAGGGCGACGACATGTCGGCCAACGATGTCGAGAAGGCCATGGAGACGCTGTGGATGGCCAACGCCGAGGACGCGGTCGCCGCTGGCCTCGTCGATGCGGCCGTCGATCTTCCCGACCTGGGCGAAGCCGTTGCGGGCGAGGGCTCGAACCCGCGGTGGATCACCGTCAGCGCCGGCGCCGACGCGAGCGAGTTTGATACGTCCAACCCGTTCGCCATGCTGCAGATGCTGACCGCCGAGCCCGATGACGAGCTCACCGGGCCAACGATCGCCGTGCTGCACCTGACCGGCTCGATCATGACCGGCGACTCGACAAGCGGCGGCATGTTCGGCGGAGAGACGATCGGCAGCCGCACCGTGCGCAATGAGCTGAAGAAGCTCGGAGACAACGACATGGTGCAGGCCGTCGTGCTCCGCATCGATTCGCCCGGTGGCTCGGCCACGGCGAGCGAGATCATCTGGCAGGGCGTGCAGGAGCTGCGTCAAGAGAAGCCCGTGTGGGTCAGCGTCGGCAACATGGCCGCCTCGGGCGGGTACTACATCGCCGTCGGCGGCGAGAAGATCTACGCCAACCAATCGAGCATCCTCGGCTCCATTGGTGTCGTCGGCGGCAAGATCAGCATGACCGAGCTGTACGACAAGATCAAGATCAACGTCGTCGGTCGCGCACGCGGACCGCGAGCCGACATGTTCGCCTCGGCCAAGCCTTGGAACGAGCAGCAGATCGATATCGTCCGCGGCAAGATGACCGAGGTGTACGACCAGTTCACCGGACGCGTCACCGCCGGCCGCCCGGGCATCGACCTCTCCAAGACCGCCGAGGGTCGGTTGTTCCTGGGCAAGGACGCCGTGGGGCTGAAGATGGCCGATGAGGTCGGCTCGCTGGACGATGCCGTGCAGGACCTCGCCGCACACGTCGGCCTGGCGACGTACGACGTGCGCCACTACCCGGGCCCGAAGTCGCTGACCGAGATCCTCGAGGAGTCGCTGGGCGGCTTCATGAGCGTGGCCTCGCCCAACAGCGGCGATGCCTCGGCCCTGCCGATGGTCCGTGCGGTGCGCGCCGCCGTCGGCGAGCAGACGTGGGAGCAGATAGTCCACTCGCTGAACGCGTTCAGCCTGCTGCGTGAGGAGCCCGTTGTGCTGACGGCGCCGAGCATCGTGACGTTCCGCTAAGGCGAAAACGCAACCTGCCACTCGCACCGCTTGGCGTGTGCGCCACGACGGCTAGTCGTAGCGCATGACGCAGGCGGTGTTTCCTTCTGTATCCGTGAACGTCGCCACTGTTCCCACTGAGGGGATCTTGAATGGTGGAGACGTGATCGTGCCGCCCGCGCGCTCGATGTGCCCGATGGCGGCATCCACGTCATCCACGGCGATCGTGCACTCGTAGCCGGTCATGCCCGCGCCGCTTGCGGGCTGCCTTCGTCGCTGGAGTGCGCCGCGCAGGCCGCCCTCGCCGGTATCGATCAGGTAGAACTCCGGCGGACCCCAAGGCTCGAACGCCCATCCGAAGACCTCGGCATAAAAGGCCTTGGCGCGTTCGACGTCGTCGGCGTGGATCGCGAAGTGAGCGATCTGGTTGGTCCGTGCGTGCATGTCGGGAGCCTCCTGTGGTGAGGTTGGATCCCAAAAGCATACCGCAGAGGCCATCTGGCTCAATCACGATACTATGACAACATATGTCTAGAATCAGCCATGTCTCGGATTCGTACGTGGTCCGGTGCCTCGTTCTTGACCTACCACGCGGCTTTCGTATCGCCGAGCACGAGCACGCGTGGCCGCAGCTCGTGTACGCGTCCTCGGGCGTGCTCACCGTGAGGGCGGGCTCGGGGGTTTGGGTGGTGCCGAGTCAGAGAGCGGTGTGGATGCCCGCCGGCTTTGGGCACGCCGTCGAGTGCGCGGCGGCCGCGAGCATGCGAACGCTGTACTTCCACCCGGATCTCGACGCGGGATCTCACGATCGGCCGCGAGTGGTCGCCGTGTCCGAGCTGCTCCGGCAGGTCGTGCTTCGAGCGATGGAGCTGGGCGGTCTACGGCGAGATGACGGACCACAACGGCGGCTGGCGTTCGTCGCGCTCGATGAACTCGCGATAACCCGAGAAGCGCCACTGCGGTTGCCGATGCCAGCCGATCCGCGTGCGTCTCGAGTGGCGCAGGCACTGATCGAGAGTCCGAGCGACACCCGCACGCTCGAGGCGCTCGCAGCAGGCAGCGGTGCGAGCTCGCGAACCCTCGCTCGCCTGTTTTCGGAAGAGACCGGTATGGCGTTCGGGCGCTGGCGTACCCGCGCCCGACTCATCGCGGCCCTGCAGCGCCTCGCCCAAGGTGAACCGGTAAGTTTGGTCGCGTCGCACGTTGGTTACGAGCGGGTCAGCGCGTTTATCGCGATGTTCAAGCGCGAGCTGGGCCAAACTCCGGGGCGATACTTTGACGGAGCGGATGCCGGCGATGGAGAAGCGGACGAATCTGGCCGCCCTTAGACCTCCAGCACTTCCTTGCTCTTCTCGGCGATACGCTGATCGATTTCGGCCTCATGCTTCTTGAGGAGCTCTTGGATCTCGTCCTTGAGGGTCTTGATCTCGTCCTCGGAAACGTGGGCACCGTCACCCTTGCCGAGCGCATCGGCGTGCTTGTTGGCGTCTCGACGCGCATTGCGGAGCACGACCTTGGTGTCCTCGCCCATCTTCTTGCACCGGGCGACGAGCTGCTGGCGACGATCGGCCGAGAGCGCCGGCACATTGATGCGGATCGACTTGTCCTCGACTACAGGCGTGAGACCGAGGTTCGACGCCTCGATCGCCTTGCGGATGTCGCCCACGGCGCCCTGGTCAAAGGGCTTGATGAGCAGCTGCGTCGGCTCGGGCACGCTGATCGCCGCAAGGGCCTTCAGCTCGGTGCTCGCGCCGTAGTACTCGACCTTCAGGAATTCGATGAGCGCGGTACTGGCCCGGCCGCTGCGCACGCCGCGGAGCTCTTGCTTGAGGTACTCCACGCCCTTCTCCATGGCGTCCTCGGCTTCGAGCAAGATCGTGTCGGGGTCGGTCGACATGGGTAGGTCCTCCAATGCGTCGGGTGGAGCACCGACGACGGCGCGTTTATCGCACGGAAAGTCGGGTGCCGATGGTCTCGCCGCGGATGACCGCCGCGATGTTGCCTGTCTTCTGGAAGTCGAACACGACCACCGGCATGTCGTGCTCCTGGCACATGGCCAGCGCGGTCATATCCATCACTCCAAGGCCCTTGTCGATGGCTTGGGCGAAGGTCAGGTGGTCGAACTTCGTCGCGGTCGTGTCCACGTTCGGGTCGGCCGTGTACACGCCGTCGACCTTGGTGGCCTTCAGCAGCGCGTCGCAACCGAGCTCCATCGCGCGAAGGGAGGCGCAGGTGTCAGTCGAGAAGTACGGGTTGCCAGTGCCACCCGCAAGAATGACCACGCGGCCCTTCTCAAGGTGGCGGATGGCTCGCCCTCGGATGAACTTTTCGGCCACCGCGCTGATCTCGACGGCGCTCATCACGCGGCTATCGACGCCCACCGAACTCAGCGCCTCTCGTAACGCCAGCGCGTTGATCACGGTGCCCAGCATGCCCATCTGGTCGGCGGTCGCACGCTGCACGAGGCCGGCCTTGGCGAGCTGCGCGCCGCGGATGATGTTGCCACCTCCAACGACGATGGCCAACTGGGCGCCGAGCGTGGTGGCCTGGGCGATCTCCTTGCAGATATCGATCAACAGGGTCGCATCGACGCCCGAGCCCGCCTTGCCGAAGGCCTCGCCGCTGAGCTTGAGCAGCAGCCGCGTCGGCCCCTCGCCGGAGGCCGCGGGCTTGGTTTCGGCGTCGGTCTGATCGGTGGCGGGCATGCGGATCGGTCGCTCCTGGTCGCCGGGGCGGAGGAGCCGATCGGCTAGGGAATCCCTGTGCCCAACGCCGCTCGGTGCAACCCCTGGGCCTTGGCCCCGGTAGCGGATTCAGGGTAGGCAGCCGGGTTGGTCGGGCCGGGGCATCCGCGTGACCGATGATCCGGTTGGGATAGGGCGTTCGCAGACGCATCGCGTGCGAGCGACCCAACCATCCAAGTGCACGGCGGTTTGCCGGATGCACGCCGCCTGAAGCCCGTACCCACTCCCTACACATTGCGCACCATGCAGCCAGAACACCACGACCAACCACAGCCGACGACCGACCAACGGGGGCCGGCGGCGATCGGCCCGGGCGGCGAGCGAGACCCGGCCCCAGGCGTGCTCGCGTGGGTCAACCGCCACAAGGTGCCCCTGGTCGCCAGCAGTGCGGCGGTCTCGCTGCTCGTGCACGTGGTCGTGCTGCTCATTGCGGCGCTGATCCAGATGAACCAGCCGGTGGCCCAGCTCGGCTCGGGCGCGCCCGAGGTCGAGTTCGCCGTCATGACCGATGCCGAGCTGGCCGAGATCGCCGCCGAAGAACTCGCACTCGAGGCCCCGGACGCCGAGTCGGCGAGCGCGGCGTTGCAGGTCCAGGCTGAGATTGACCTCGGCGCGCTGGACATCGATATGTCCGAGCTAGCCGACACCACGGGCGAAGTCACGCTCCAACTCGGCGGCGGCGACCTTGAGGGCGTCGGCCTCGGTGTCGGAGACAGCGTGGGATCCGGCGCGAGCTTCTTCGGCGTCGAGGCGCGCGGCAACCGGTTCGCCTTCGTCGTCGATACCTCGGGCTCGATGGTCAACGACGGGCGGCTGGGCTCGATGCAGCAGGAGCTCATCGGCTCGATCTCGGGCATGTTCAGCTCGTCAGACTTCTTCGTCGCGTTCTTCAACTCCGGCGCACGGCCGCTGGGAGACCGAGGCGTCGTGTGGGCGCAGGCAACCGATAGCGGGAAGACCTGGGCGCGAGCGCACATCCTCGACGCTCGCGCCGAGGGCGGCACAAACCCGCTGCCGGGGTTCCAGCTCGTATCCATGCTCGATCCGCAGCCCGACGCGATCTACTTCATGACCGACGGCGAATTCCATGAGGACAACGCCGAGCAGATCCTGGGCATGTTCCGCCGCACGGGCATCCCGATCCACTGCATCACCTTCCGCAGCCGCGAGGGCGAGGCCGTCATGCGTCGCATCGCGTCGGCCACCCGCGGCACGTACACGCACGTCGAGGGTCCGCGTTGAGGCTCGCGACCGCACTCGTGCTCATCGCCACAGCCCCCGCCCTCTGCCAGGACGACGCGCTCGTGTTGCGCGCCTTCGAGCAACCCCCCACCGGTCAGGCCATGGGCGTCGGGCCGCAGGGCGTGCGCGTGCGGTCTCCGCAGGGAGACGTGGTCGTGGTAGGCTGGGATCGCGTGCTCGCCGTTCCGGCAGCGCTCCGCGAGGCCGCTGATCCGTTCCAAGGGCTCGCCGTCGACACATGGCGCGCAAGGACGCGCATGGAACGCGGCGACCTCATCCTCGCCGAGCCGCTGCTCCAAGCCGTGTTTGAGGCTGCACAGGCCGAGGGACGCCAGCTCCGAGGACCGACCGGACTGGTTGTTGCCGAGGGGCTGCTGCGGTGCCGCCTTGCGCGCGGTGCTGGGGCAGCGGCCATCGAGCCCTGGCTCGCGTGGCTCGACGCCGCGATCGTCCGCCAGCCGCGCACGACGTTCGCGAATCGCGCGTGGGCGACCGACGTCGGGCTGCCGGCTGCGATCGACCCATCCTCCGAACTCAGCCCGCAGCTGCCGCCGATCTGGCTCGCGTCGCCGTCGCTGACGCTCGTGCTGCAACTCGAGGCGACCGAGGGCGAGCGCGACAAGGCCACCGCCATGCGCGTGCTCTACCAAGCGGCCGCCCGCCACGAGTTGGGCCAGCGCGTCGACACGCTCCCCGACGTACCACGCGAAGCCTCGGTGGAACTCGTTCGCGACATCGTGGCCGCCCGCGTGCTCGATGACGATGCTCGAGCCGGCGCGCGGGCACGGCTCGAATCGGCTCTCACGAGCGCATCGACGCCGTGGATGGAAGCCTGGATCCTGGCGGCCATCGGGCGATCGCTCGTGCTCGAGGCCGCAGAAGAGGATCGTCTCCGCGGAGTCGCCCAGTTGCTCCGTGTCCACGTGCTGCACCGAGCGGGCTCGCCGCACCTGGCCGACATCTGCGTTGCCGAGGCGGCGGCCACGCTGCACGCACTCGGCCAACGCGATGCCGCGAGCGCGTTGGTGAAGGAGCTCTCAAGCGAACAGGCCGCGCCTGGCCTTCGGTCCCAGGTGCTATCGTGGCCCGGACTGGCCGAGTTGCTCGACGGCTCTTTGCCAGACACGCCTGCCCCCGGGCAGCGCGACGACTCTGCGACCGATGGAGGCTCACCATGAGTGCTGCCGTGGGCGCCATCGCCCATCTCTCGACGTTTGCCGCGCAGGCCGCCGATGCCGGCGCGCTCTTGGCCCAAGCCGCTCCCGCAGCATCGACGCCCGACGAGGGCAAGACGCTGCTCCAACACATCCTGTCGGGTGGGCCGGTCGGCATCGTGATCATCCTGCTGTCCTTCACGGCCGTGCTCATGGCAGTTTGGCTGGCCGCGGAGATCCGTCTCACACGCATCGCGCCGCCGCGCGTGGTCGAGGGGCTCGATCGATTGCTGGCGGCCAATGACGTCCGCGGGGCACTCGCGTTCTGCCAGGCCGAGGAGAATCGCTGCCTGCTGGCGGGCATGTTCGCCTCGGCGCTCACACGCTGCCTTCGCTCACCCTTTGGGTTGCTCGAATTGCGATCGGCCCTCGAAGAAGCCGGCCAGGAGCGCTTCGCGAAGCTGCAACGCAAGACCGACCCGATGGGCCTGATCGCCGCCGTCGCACCGATGCTCGGCCTTCTGGGCACGGTCGTCGGCCTTGTCGGCGCGTTCGAGACACTCAGCGTCAGCGAGGGCGTGCGGCCCGAGGCGCTGGCCTCGAGCATCTCCGTTGCGCTGATCACGACCGTGCTCGGGCTCATCGTCGCCATCCCCAGCACGGCACTGCACAGCTTCTTCCGGAACAGAGTCGACTCGCTCGCCCAAGACACGGCCGAGCTGACCGAGGAACTCGCCGCGCGCATCCAGGCCTCGAAGCCCGCCGGTGGGCAGGCGCCGAGCCCCGCCGGACGCCCGGCTGCGCCGGCGGCTGCCGCAACGTAATCAAGGAAGGCCCGAAGTGCTCCTGGGACGCAAGCCAGCCCGCACCCGATTCGGCGTCAACATGACGCCGATGATCGATGTCGTGCTGCTTGTCATCATCTTCTTCCTCTACACGGCGCGGTTTGCCGAGGTCAGCCGCACCAGCGTGGACCTTCCCGACGAGCCCGGCGCGCGAGACGTCGCCAGCGATCCCGACGCGCTCCTGATCGATGTTCGCGCCGACGGCGTCTTCCTCGTCAACGGCCGCGATCGTTCGTTGCAACGCGTGATCGAGATCGTGGAAGAGCAGGCGGACCGTCTTGGTGGGCCACAGAACGTCCGCGTGCTGCTGCGAGCCGACCAGGGCACCGCGGCCGGCCCGGTGAACGAACTCGCACGCCAACTCACACGAATGGGTGTTCGCCAGTGGAGCCACGCCACTGTTGACCGCTCCGGGCGAGGATAAGGCCATGCGCGTTCGGCCACGATCCAACCGCGACGATGTCGGCGACCTCCCGTTGACCCCGCTCATCGACGTTGTGTTCCTGCTGCTGATCTACTTCATGGTTACGGCGACCATCAGCCCGCCCGAGAGCCGCGTGGCGTCGACGCTACAGGGCGAGCGCGGAGCGGGCCAGCAGCGCGACCTGCGTCCCCAGATCGTGACGGTCGATCTCGTCGATGGCGGCGTGTCGTACCGGCTTGGAACGCGTGTGTTCCCAGATCGCGAAGCGCTCGCCGCCGCACTGGAACAGTTACCCAAAGAGGGCGGCCTGTTCGTGCGCGTGACCGATCGGGCACCGTGGTCGGCCGTCGCCGGCGTCATGCAGGACGCGCTCGACGCAGGCTTTGTCAAGAGGACGTATGTACCGGCGGACTAGGACCATCCTGGCGAGCAGCCTCGCACTGGCAACGACCGCGGGCCTCGCGTGCGCCCAGGACGCAGAGGACCGCTTCGGCGAGTACCTCCAGCGGCTCGAGCTGCGCGAGGTCGAGGCGGCGGACCTGCGTTCTCGCCTCGAGTCTGCGGGTGTGAACGATCGCCAGCCCATCGCCGATCGCCTGGCGGAGCTGTACGTCGAGATGCTCGAACTCGCCACGACGAGCGAGGAACGGCAGGTTCTCGAGGAGCTCGGCCGGCGACTGGTCAGGCAGATCCCAGAGGACGCCGCGGGCGACCTCCGGCTCGCGCTCGTCCGCGCCCAGTACCAGTGGGCCAAGGAGATCGCCGAACGTGCCCGCCTGAGCGCCGTGCCAGCGGACGAGCTGGAAGAAGCCCAGCGCACGCTTCGGGGGCTCGTGCCCGAGCTCTCGTCCATTGCCCAGCACGCAACCGACGCGGCCTATCGCCTCAATCGACGCCGCGTGAACGTCGGCCTCGAGGAAGAAGAGAAGGTCGCGCTCGAGACCGCCTCGCGCGTGCGCTCAACCGCACACTACCTTCTGGGCTGGACGCGGTACTACCTCGCCGTCATGACCGGCAGCCAACGCTTCGCCAGCGATGCCCTCAAGGACCTCGGCGTGATCCTGGGCGCCGAAGACAACCGCGCGGCCAGCGTCGAGCGCGCCGACGAACGCATGATGCGGTTCGACCACGTCGCCGACTCGGCCATCGCCTCGGCATTCTGCGAGTCGTTCCTGGGCAACGCCGATACGGCCCTGCGCTGGCTCGAGAAGATCGAGAACGCACCGACGCTGTCCGAAGCGATCCGCGATCGACTCTTCGTGTGCCAGCTGCTCGTGCTCGGCGAGGCCGAGCGATGGCGTGACCTCGCGTTCCAGAGCGACATCCGACGTCGCTCCCGGCGAGCCGATGGCGAAGACGGTCTCAAACCACTCGAATCGCACCTGCTTGCGCACGTGTCGTGGGAAGCGCTCACGAACCAGCGGCTGATTCCTCGTGATCGGTCCGTGCTCGAGGAGATCGCCCACGCGGCCATTCAAGACCTCGTGCGGCAAGACCAGGTGCAGGTGCTGCGTTCACTGGTCGAGGAGTTTGGCACCGCATCGCTTGAGGGTGAGGGATTTATCTTTGCGTATGTGCGCGGCCAGAATGCCTACGAACGCGCAACCGAGGCGTACAAGGCCGAGGGCCACGAAGAGGGCGCCATCGCGAGCAGCGACGCCGTCGCGAACCTGTACGCCGAAGCCGTGCGCGCGCTCGACGCAGCACTCGACGCGACCGATGCTCGCAGGTATCCGCGAGAGCAATCGCAGGCCATGCTACTGGCCGCGATGGCGGCATACCTCAGCGGACAGCTGCTCGACGCCGCCGAGCGGTTCGAGAAGACGCACAGCACGGCCGACGATACCGAGCAATCCGAGCGAGCACTGTGGCACGCGATCGTCGCGCTCGATGCCGCGATCCGGCGAGGCAACAACGGGCAAGAAGCACGGCGCGACCGGCTCGTGACGCTCTACCTCCAGAGCTTCCCTGGAACCGAGCGGGCCGCACGCCTGCTGGTCGCTCGCGCCGGTGCCGGCTCGACGAGCGATGCCGAGGCAATCGACATCCTGCTGCGCGTCGATCGTGATTCACCCTTGTACGAAGCCGCACGCCGCAGAGCCGAGCGGCTGCTGTACGCACGGATCCGCCGACTGACCGGTGACGCCCGTTCCGCGACATCGCTGCGGTACCTCACGGTGGCCGACGAGCTGCTCGCACTCGAGCGCCGCCGGGCGGCGATGGGATCGCTCGACGCGGCCTCGGAGTCGGCCGACCGCGCATTGGCCCTTGCCCGCGCCATGCTCCAGGTCATCCTGGGCTCCCCGGTGCCCGACATCGCCAGGGCGGAACAACTTCTGGAGGTGGTGCAAGAGCTGCGTATTCGTGTTGGCGCGCCTCCGGCGAACATCGAGTCGGAGATCGCCTTCCGCCAGATCCAGGTCGCGCTCGCCAAGGACGATGCGCGAGCGGCCCGACGCATCGCCCAGACGTTCGACGATGACAGCGGCGCGTTCACCGCGCTCGCCAATCGTGCGCTGTACACCTGGTCGGCCGAGCGATTCCAGCAGAACCCGGGCGACGTGCAACTCGCCCGAGACGTCGTCGAATTCGGCGGCCTGGTGATCGGTGAGATCGGCAGCGACAACGCAACCCTGGGCAACCCTCAAGCCTTCGGCGTGCACTCGACCGTTGCCCGCGCCGCGTGGATGCTGGCCCGCTACGAGGATCGCGAACAAGACCGGCGGACCAACCTCGACCTCGTCTTCACGATCGACGGACGGATGGTGAACGCCGGTGTCGCCGACGCGTTCTCGCTGGTGCGCTTCGGGTACGCAGCCGAGCTCGCCGGCCGACCCGGCGACGCGCTCGACGCGTGGCGACGCCTTCTCGGCGGAGCGCCCGAGGGCTCGGGCATGGCGCTGCGTGCACGGTTCGAGTCGGCTCGACTGCTCGCAGCCGAAAATCGTCCGCGTGCGATCGATGTGCTCCGCCAGCACCTACTGCTCTTTCCAGACACGCCCGAGCCGTGGGCGACGCGACTGGCGGACCTGCTCGAATCGCTCGAGATGGGAGTCGAGGTGCCGCCCTCGGCCATCGAGGACGCGCCATGACGCGTCGGGAATCCCAGCCACCCCCACCGCCGCTGCCGCCGTCAGGCGGGACTCGGCCAACGCCGCGCGAGGCGGCGATCGCTGGGATACTCGGACTCGCGCCCAATGCGGACGCGGCCGCGCTGCTCGGCGTCGACGCATCCAACACCGACGACGGCGAGAGCGTCGACGCGCTCAACGCGCGCCTCGCGATGGTCAACGCCCACCGCTACGGTGGCACACCACTCGGCGACGAGGCAAGGCTCGCGCTCCACGCCGCCGCCGCTCAGCTCCTCGGGGGGCGTCGCCGACCATACGACGTTGCATCGCAAGACGACGATGAAGCGGAGTTGCCCGCTCGATGGACCCGACCCACCGCGCTCCCGCCGGCCCAGCTGGCGCTGCAGCAGGACGCGGTACTGGCCTTGGGCGCGCACGGCGGCTGGAACTCCACCACGATGCGGCACCTCACGATGCTTGCCCACGCCCGTGGGCTGAGTGCGGATGACCTGGCTGTGGCGCTCACGCGGCTCGCGCGCAGGAGCGGGCCGGCGATCTCATCCCAACAGAGCGAGAGCAATGGCGTTGTGGCCGCCCCCGGACCGGGCGGCGAACTGCCCTCCATCCCGTCCCACACCGCCGATCGCTCCGGGGGCGACATGGCGCTGCTGGGCGCGATGGCCGTCGCGGTGATCCTCACGCTCGTCGCCGCCGCCGCGGTGCTCATCGCCATCCCGGTGATGCGGACCTCGGGGCAGAACGCCCAGCAAATCGCCCAGCAAGAGGACGGCGAGAGCGCGATCGCTGCGACCGCGGAGCCGCAGCCGTCCGACGGACAACCCAAGGGCAACGCCGGCGCGTCTCAGGAAGCCGAGGGCGCGACGCAACCGCGTGCTGCTACACCGGACACACGCATCGACACGATCGTCACCGACCTACGCCTCGCGGCCGATCGGCAGCGCAAGGGCGAGGCCACCGCACAGGCTGTCTTCGAGCGGGCCGTGCTCACCCTAGCCGACAACTGGCCCAGGGTCCGGCCCGACCGCCGCCTGGCCGCCCTCGGCCTGATCATCGATCACATGTATCTGGTCCGCGAGGATTCGACGGCTTCTCGGCAACTCGTCGGTTTTCTGACCGGCCCAATCGCCGAAACCGGTGGAGAGCCAGGCATGGCCGCGCGCGCGTGGCAGGTGGGCGCGATCGTGCGGCTCTCGCAAGAACAGGACCTACCCGGACCCATCGCGGAGTCGCTGCGCGTGTTCCTGCTACAAGAGGCGCCCATCGAGGCGCGCGCGTCGAGCGACTTCATCGGCGGCGTTGCCGTGGCGTTGCGCGCCGAGCTGGCCGCGCTGAGCGAGGCTGAAAACTTCGACGCCGACCCGGAGTCCTGGACACCGTGGCTGGTGTGCGCTCAGGGCTTGGAAGAGAGCGAGCCGGTCTTGGCGCGGCGGCTCATGCTCGCGGCGCTCGAGGCGGTGCTGCTGCGTGGCCCCGAACCCACCGACGAACGGATCTTCCAGATCGTGCGCCGCCTGGTCGTTGCGCTGCCGTGGCGGGCCGAGGACGAGAGCCGCCCGCGTGTGCTTGCGTGGTTCGATGATCCTGGCGTGACCATCGCCGACCTGCACGCGGTCACGAACGTGCTCGCGACCGCCTCGAGCGCAGCGGGCGTCGACGCGACGATGGTGCTGCCAGTGCTCGCCAGCCAGTCGCAACGGGCACAGGTCCGCGATCGATTCGCCGCCGCATGGAACGTGCAATCAGCCATGGCCCACGGCGCCGTCGCCAACCGCTGGTTGAGCGAAGCGAGACGCCACCTTGGCGCCGAGCTTTCGAACACGCAGGTCGACCAGGCCGTCGACGCCGCCGTCTCGGCCCGGCTCATCGCGGCGGGTGATCTGCTGTGGCAGGGCCTGGCCAACGACGCCGACGTCGTGCTCCTGCAGCTGCGCGACGGGCTGGACGCGGGGCAACGCCGAGCTGCAACCGGCACCGAGTCGATCTACCGCGCGAGCCATAGCCAACCCAGCGACTGGGCGCTGCGGTACAACCAGCAGCGCCGGCCCGAGCTCAAGCTCGATCTGCTTGAGGCGCTCAGCCGCAGCGGCCCAACCCACGCCGCCGAGGCCGAACTCGTCGCCCAGGCATTCGTGCGAGGCTCGACGGTGGGCATCCGCGAACGCGCGGGCAACATCCTGGTCTCGCATGCCAACAAGCCCGTCGTCGTCGCGGCCGTGCTCGAGACACTCCCACTCCCGGGCGCCGAGCCGCGGCGACGGCAGATGGTCGAGAACGTCACGGCAGTGCGTTTACCTTCGGGCGACTCATGGGAGTTGGTCGCTCGACGCGCGCTCGTCGAGCCGCTGCTCGAATTGCTCGCCGCCGAGGGTGAGCTGGCGCGCATCGATCGTGCTGCGCAGGCCATCGGCGATGCGTACGTCTCAGCGGCTAGCGGGGCGGCTGCCCCCAGCGATCGCACGCCCGCGGAGCTTGCCGCCGAAGCCGCATGGGTGCGCGCCCGCCAACGCGCCGACCGGCTCGTGCCACCGGCAGTGTGGCCGTGGTCGCCCGGCGAGGTCGATCGCCGGCTTGCGGGACGCACACGACTGGCAAGCGGGCGAGTACAGTTCTTCGCGGCGTACCAGTCGGCGCTGACCGAGATCGAGCTCTACAACGCGGCCGGCGAGCGCCCGGCTGTGGCCCTACGCCTCAGCGACGAGCTCGACGCGATGCAGCAAGCCCGTCGCGAGGCGCGCGGCGTGCTCGAGCAGATCGCCATCACCGAGCGAACCCGACTGCGCATCTGGGTCTGGCGTCTGTCCGAAGCGACGGCAGGAGGTCCTCAATGAGGTACACGTGGACCATCTTGGCGTTGCTCATCGCCTGCCACGCGACGCTCGGACAGGAGCTGGCGCCGCCGATCGACCCATCACCGACCGAGCCAGAGCCCGAAGCACCCGCGCCCGAGCCGGAGTCCAAAGCAGATTCGCGAAGCGAAGCGTGGACCACCGCGATGGATCGCGTGGCCAACCTGCGCGATCGCCTCACCGCGCTCGACGGTTCGGACGCGGTGGTCTACCTCGAGCTCGCCGAAGAGGTCGCCTCGGAGACCGGATCACGCGAGGACCGGGACCTTGCGCGCCAGCTGTATGCCGTTGCGTACGACCTCGAGCGAGCGACCAGAGCGCGGCCAGAGATCATGGTCGGAGCCTGCCTCGGACTGGCCGCCCTTGAGCCGACCGATGACGGCTCGGCGTGGATGGTCGCGGTCGCGAGCCTGCTCGACCCGCGCGCTGCGATGGGCGGCAATTCGAGCTTGGTCAGCGTGTCGGTCTCGCCGCAGGTCGCGCTCGACGCCGCCAACGCGCTCGGGCTAGCGCGCTCTGGCGAGGGCCGGCGAGCGCGGCGGCTCTACGAGAACCCGGCCGTGAGGCAGGTCTTCGAGCGGTATGGCGGGCTGCTCGGCGGCAGTGGCGGACTGAGCGGTCTCAGCCGATTCGAGAGAGCCTTGCGCGACTGGCCCGACCTGGAGTGCGGCGGCTCACGCATGATCATGCGACGCGGCGAGGATGGCGTTGAGGCCTTCGTCTGCCCAACATGCCGCGGCAACCCCGGCCCACCGCTGAGCGAGGAGGAGTTCCTGAACCATCTGCGGTTCGAGAGCCGGCTGCTCCGCGGCATCCAGCAGAGCTGGGGTGCGCAGATCGCGGCCGACGGCGGAGCGCCGCTGCTCGATCCCGATCCCGATCGCGTGACCGACTCGCTCGCCGCTCGGTATGGCGTGGATGCCTCGCGTCGGCTGTGGCGTGAAGGTGCATGGCTCGCCGCCGAGGCCGAAGCGGAACCCGACCCAACAGAAGCACCGGCTCCAGAAGGGTCGCGTCCCGGCTCATAGCATCTTGGCCACCGAGATCGCCGGCCCGAAGCCGGCAGGAGCCAAGCCCATGACCGATGCGTCGCCCGCCGCGGCCGAGAGCCCGACCGAATCACCCTTCAAGCCCGAGATCGTCTTCGAGGACTTCGCCCGCGTCGATCTTCGCGTGGCGAAGGTGCTCGAGGCCAAGGACCACCCCAACGCCGACAAGCTGCTCGTGCTCACGCTTGATGATGGCAGCGGCACGCCGCGACAGATCTGCGCGGGCGTCAAGGCGTTCTACAACCCCGAGGATCTCGTGGGCAAGAGCATCGTGATCGTGGCGAACCTCGCCCCGCGGCAGCTTCGCGGAGAAGAGAGCCGCGGCATGCTGCTGGCCGGCAGCGACGCGGCCAAGGGCGCCGAGGAACGCGTGGTTGCCCTCGTCAGCCCACTGGCGGATCTCCCCCCCGGCTCGATCGTCAGCTAGAAAGTCGAAGAAGGCTCAGCCCGGTCGGCGGCGTTCGGCACGCCCCTTCGAGTCGGATGAGCGCCTGGCGCGCTCGAGCATGGATTCGACCTCGGACTCGATGCGCTGGTCGCGATCGGTACGCTCGCGCTCGAAGGTCTCGCGGGCGTTCTCCAGCCGACGGCTCGTGCGCTCGAGGAAGATCCGCCGGGCCGCAAGCTGCGCGTCGTATTGCTGGGCCACGATGCCGGTCAGTTCCTGGCGGACCGAGACGAGTTGGTCTTCGGTCAGTGAGCCGTCCATGGCCGCCCGGCGGACGCGACCGAGGATGTCGGCGATGCGCATGCCGTTGCGCAGCCGCTGCAGCGCTGGCCGAAACTCCTCGGAGCTTCGCTCGCGCAGCTCGATCAAGCGTTCGACTTCGCGCCGCAAGCGTTGCACGGCGTTGCGGGCCTCCTCGGAGTCTCCGGCTTCGCGCAAACGCGTGGCCATCTCTGGCGCATGCTCCTCAAAGAACGCCATGATGCGATTGCGCCAGAGCGTGTAGTCCTCGTCGTTCAGGGGCTCCACGGCCCGCGCTTGGCCACCTGCTGGACGTCCGCCCATGGCGCGCTGCGGACGCTGGCCCTCGCGCACACGATCGGCGAGCGAGCCGAGGATGCTCAGCTCGCCATTCTCTCGCAATTCGGCGAAGATGGCGGCCGGTGACTCGCCCGCGTCGAGGCGGCCGAGGATCTCGCGCAGCCGGGCTCCTTGTTCTTCGATGGTCGCCAGCCGGCGCTCGAGCGCGGCCTTGAGGCGATCCGGATCGGCCTCGAAGCGCTGCGGCCTCTCCGCACGCTCGGCGACACCTTCTTGAGACCACGCGCGCGACGTGCCGAAGGCGACCGCCAGCAGCAACACGACAAAGCCGGCCAATCGAACTCGTGCCATCAGCTCGCCCCCAGCTCGCCATCGAGCGACCACGACTCGACCGTTGGCTCCCAGGCGTCCTCGAGCGCGTCGGCGTCCTCGGCCAACGCGTCGTCCCACGACGAATCCGAGAACAAGCCGGCGTATGCGAGCACGTCGTCGACGTGCTCGTCGAAGGCCTCGGCCTGAGCGATCTGCGGCGCGGGCGTCACGGCGTTGCCGGGCGACAGCCACGAGGCGCCGGCCCATGCGAGTAGGCCCAGGGCTGCGGCGGCCGCCATCGGCGCGATCCACCTCGCGTGGCCAATGCGGCCGGCGATACCCGAATGATGCCCGGTGGCAAGCTCGCCGACCGACGCCTCGAAGACTCGGGCCTCGAGGCCCTTGGGCGCATCGCTCGGCATCGACTCGATGCGTCCGGCAAGCTCGCGCAGGTCCTCGGGCAGTTCGCCGTTCACTCCAGCCATGGTGTCCTTGTCATCGCGTGCCATCAGGAAACAGCCTCCCGTCCGGCGATAGAACGCCCCACGATGGGGATTAATGCACTCTCGAACGTCCAAGAACGGTGTATGAACCGCATAATCCCTCCCAACGCTATGCCGTGGATTTCGACGCCCCCTCGAGCGTCGCCCTCAGCTTTCGCAGGGCCCTGTGGTGGCGGGCCAAGACGGTGCCAAGCGGCTGCCCGAGCACCTCGGCGATCTGCTTGAAGCTCATGTTCGCCCGATGGCGGAGCTCGATCACCTCGCGGTCGGCGGGGGCCAAGCCCGCGAGGGCCTCGTGCAGGCCCGAGTGGTCCTGCTCGGAGGGGGCCGAGGCGGCGGCCAAGTGGACCGCCTCGGCCTCGTCGCCCATCTCGTACGTCGCCCGACGCTTGCGGGTCCGAGCGTCGTCCCGCAGGCGGTTCATGGCCACGCGGAAGATCCAGGCGTCGAATCGGCCCTGCTCGTCGTACTGCCCGCGACCCACAACCCGGGCCACGGTCACGAACACGCTCTGGGTGATCTCCTCGGCCCGTGCCGGGTCGCAGCCCTGGCTGCGGAGCAGCCCGAACACGCGGCGTGCGTAGGCATCCACGAGCGCGCGCCATGCGTCCTGGTCGCCGGTAGCGGCCTCCGCGACCCATTGCGCGACCCTGCCGTCGGTGTCGACGGGCCCATCGCCATCGGATTGGTCGTGGCTCTCGTGGCTGGGCATGCCCCGCTCGTTCCAGCCCCCTGGTGCACCGTGCCCACGTTCAACGCGGGCCGGGGGTGCCGATTGCATCGGCCGGTGGCTAGCGTCGCCATGATGATCGCCTACACCGTTACCGCCAGCACGACCGATCCGGCCGAAGCGCAGAGGTTCCTCGCCTGGATGGCGGGCGATGCCGAGGCCGGCCAGCCCGGACACGCCGCGGATGTCGTGGCCGGAGGAGCCCTGAGTGCCCACGTCGTCCGGATCGATCCGAGCGAAGCCGGCGAGCCCATCACGGTCGAGTGCCGCTACGTGTTCGAGTCGACCGAGGCTTTCGCCGCGTATGAGGCTGGGCCGGCGGTGGCCCTCCGCGAGGAGGGGCGGGCATTGTTCCCGGTGGATGGCCCGCTGAGCCTGTCCCGAAGCACGGGCGAGGTGGTGGTGGAGGCAGGGATCGCCCGATAGGTTCACCACTGGTGAAACCGTGCGTCTTCGGTTCGGTTGGAAGCGAACGAGCCTCCCAGCCGATCCGTATCGCGCCCGAGCCAACGCGTCGCGTTCCCGACGCATCGCCCGCCGGAGCCCTTAGTGCCAACCCCAGACGAGCGGCTATTCGAGCAGTATCGAGCCGGAGACCTGGACGCGTTCCGGCAGCTCGTCGAGCGTTATCGGAATGATCTCGTCCGCTTCCTCTACCGCCTGACCGGCTCTGCACACGCCGCGGAGGACGTGTTCCAGGACACATTCCTGCAGGTCCACACGTCTGCGGCCAGCTTCGATACTTCTCGGAGGTTCAAGCCGTGGCTTTTCACGATCGCGGCGAACAAAGGCCGGGACTACCTGCGTAAGAAGGGCAGGCGGCCGGCGTCCGAACTCAACGCGCCGGTGGCCAGCGACGGCGAGGGCACAACCTTCATCGACCTGCTTGAGGTCGAGGTGCCCCCACCCGACGCCGGCCTGGAACGCGAGGAATTGGAGCGGCTCGTGCAGGACGCGGTGCAACGGCTCACGCCCACGCTTCGGGAGATCCTCCTGCTGGCGTACTTCCAAAGGCTGAGCTATGCCCAGATCGCCGACGACCTGGAGATCCCGCTGGGCACGGTCAAGAGCCGACTGCACGCCGCGGTTGCTTCGTTCGCGAAGCACTGGAAGGCGGTCATGCAGGAGCGGAACCTGACCGAGCGCGGCCACGCCGAGGCCGAGGTCCAATCCAAGGGCCAATCCGGTCAGGCGAAGGCCGATCGAGACTCGAAGGGGAGCGCACGGTGAATCCGGATCACAACCCGAACCAGGACGACGCCCACAACGGACCAGAGTCCCTGCCTGAGGCCCGGCTGAACGCCGAAGACGCCGAGGCTGTGGATCGTTGGATGGCCGGCGAGCCCGCGGAGAACGCCCGCGACATGCGCGTGGCCGAGCTCTTCGGTCTACTCAATGCCGAGAGCGCGATCTCCGCCGACTCGACGCTCACAGATCTGGCCATGCTGCGTGTGCTTCGGGCGATGGGCTCCGAGGTCTCGGTCGATGCCGTAGCGCCGCCAGAGCTCGCGCCGTTGGATGCCGAGGCCCTGGATGCCTGGCTGCTGGCCGAGGGGGTTTCGGAGCGGGTGCCCGCTGCGCTGCGCAGCCGGGCGGCACGGCACGAGGCGTTGGCCGATCTGGTCAGCGACGGCGTACAGCCGCAGGTGTCTGCCGACATGGTCGATCGCTTGATGACCAGGGTCGCCGAGACACCGGTCGCGCCCGCCGCCGAGCCGCAGCCGGAGATCGCCGGCCGCATCCGCCTGGCCGACCTGATGTCGATCGCAGCCGTGCTCGTCGTGGGGGTGTCGGTCATCTGGCCGATGCTCACCTCGATGCGGGATGGGCATTATCGGACGATCAGCTCGGCCCGGATGGCCGCTGCTGGCAATGGCATGGCCGCGTACGCCGCGAGTTACGGGGCGCTGCCACAGGCCAGCGCCTCGGTGGGTGGTGACCCCTGGTGGGAAGTCGGCGAGAACCCGGCCCACTCCAACTCGGCCAACCTGTTCACGCTCACGCGGGACGGCTTCGTCGAGATCGCCCAGCTGGCCAGCCCTACGAACCCCAACGCCCCCACCAGCAGCAAGGCCGAGGATGCGAGCGACTGGGCCTCTCTGGAAGAGGTGTCGTACAGCTACCGAAACATGTTCGGCGGGACCAATGACGCCTTCAACCTGACCCCCACGAGCGCCCTGCTGGCCGATCGCTCGCCGGTGGTGCCGCCCTCGCGTCGCGGAGAGGCCGCCCGGGCCGACGCGAACTCCCGGAATTTCTCCGGCCGCGGCCAGCACGTGCTGTTCGGCGACGGCACCGTTCGGTGGCTCACGAGCCCCATCCTGGAGAACGGCGACAACATCTGGCTCCCCGGCTCGGTTGAACGCGACCTCGTCCGCGACGGCCGGGCGACCCTGACCGGCCGCGAGACGGCGGACGGGGCCGAGGACGCGTTCCTGGTACCCTGAGCGGGTATGAGACTGGGCCTCAGGGCCTCCCGCAGCTTTCCCTCGCAAGGCAGCCCGCCTAATATCTCGGCCCCGCGGAGCGTCCGCCCCGTGGGCCTAGGAAGGGTTGATTTGCTATGCCGAAGACCAAGACGCACAAGGGCACGCTCAAGCGGATCCGGATCTCCAAGACCGGCAAGGTCCGCCACCGCTCGGCGAACCACAAGCACTTGAGCTCTGCGAAGACCGGCAAGCGGCTGCGTCAGCTTCGCAAGGACCGCTACCTGAGCAATCCCGACGCGAAGCGACTCGAGAAGCTGCTGTTCCGCCGCCTGCGTGGTCGCACGCAAGGTCGCGCGTCGCTGAAGCGCAGCCCGAGCCCCGAGCAGCGTCGCGCAGCTCGCGAGGCCGCCGCGGCCGAGAGCTAAGACCCACGACTCTGCTTCGTATTGGCTTCGGCCCGGGCCATAAGCCGGCTGGATGCACCAGCCGCCCCGCGTCGAGCAGGAGGTTCTGAACCATGCCCCGCGTTCGTATTGGCGCCGCTCGTAACCGTTCCCGCAAGCGCATCCTTCGCGGAGCCCGTGGCTACTACGGAGCCCGCAAGAGCCATCGCTACCTCGCCAAGGACGCGATCATCCGTGGCGGCGCGTTTGCGTACGCCCACCGCCGCCTGCGTAAGCGTGACATGCGCAAGCTGTGGATCACCCGCATCACCGCGGCCTGCAAGATGCGCGGGACCCGCTACAGCGTGGTCATGAACGGCCTGAAGCTCGCGGGCATCACGCTCAACCGCAAGATGCTGAGCCAGATCGCCATCGAGGATCCGAAGCTGTTCGATTCGCTGGTCGAGACGGCGCTGAAGCACACGACCGCTGGCAACCCCGGCGAATTCAAGCCCGCGGCTGCTTGAGCCTGAACGAAGAGACCGACGAGGCCCAGGCGCAAGCCTGGGCTTTTTGATTGGTCTGAATTTGGTGCATGGAAACAAGAAGAGCCCGGGCTTGCGCGAGGGCCTCGTTTGGGCTTAGTCTTCGCGCATGAATTTGCGGAGTTGGGCCTGGGCGCTGTCGAGGTCTTGCTGGAGACGGCGGACCTTGAGCAATGAGCGCACGCGGGTGAGCAACTCGAGCTTGTTGACGGGCTTGGTCAGGAAGTCGTCGGCCCCGCAGTCGACGGCCCGCTCGACGTCACCAACTTCGCCAAGGGCGGTCACCATGATGACAGGGATGGACTTGGTCGCCCCATCACTCTTAAGGCTCTCGGTGGCCTGATAGCCGCTCATGCGCGGCATCATGATGTCCATGAGGATCAGGTCTGGAGGGTTGGCGGCGACGGCCTCCAACGCGGCGACGCCGTCGTGGGCCACCTCGACGTCGACGCCCAGGTCGTCCAAGTACGCCTCGAGCAGTTCGGCGTTCTGGGCGTTGTCGTCGACCACGAGAACGCGGCCGGTCAGCGGCTCGCCGTCGTGCTGGTCTTCAGAGGCAGCGGTCGGTGTCGGATCGGGTGGGGTGGTCATCATCGTCTCCGCAGATGAGGTTAGGCCCGTATTGCGAAGGGTTGGCGGTCTAGGCTGCGCGAGACGCGGCGGCTCACCCACGGAGGGCCAGGCTGCCGATGTGGAGACTCGGAGCGGTTTGGGTGGGGCGGTTCGGGTTCGCACACTGCACGGAGGCGTCGATGAGGCTGAGTTTTGGTCTGGATAGTGGTGTTGTCTCTCGGTCGGCGTGGCTGGTCGTCGCCGCCTCGATGCTGATCGCGGCGCTGCCGGTCGCGGCCCAGCAGGACCTGCAGCGGAACATCGAGCGGGCCATCGCGAACGCCGACCTGGGCGATACCCGGATCGGCGTGAGCGTCGTCGATCTGCGGACCGGCCGGCGGCTGGCGGAGATCAACGCGGCCGAGCCGATGATCCCCGCGTCGAACATGAAGCTGCTCACGAGCGCGTCTGCCTTGCTCACGATGGGCACGGACTTCATGTTCGAGACGCGGTTCATCTTGGATGACGAGCGGCTGTTCGTGGTGGGCTCGGGCGACCCTGGGTTTGGCGATCCCGCGCTGCTGGCCGACCTGCCCGAACCGATGGACGTCGATGGACTATTGGACTTCATGGTGGACGCGATCGCGAAGGCCTCGGGTCCGACGATCCGCGAGATCGTAATCGATGATCGCGTGTTCGATCGCGAGGCCATCCACTCGACGTGGCCGACCGAGCAGTTGCAGTACTACTACTGCTCGGAGGTAGGCGGACTGAACTTCCACCTCAACGTTGTCAACGTGTTCGCGAGACCGACATCGCTGAACCAGCCGGCGCGTGTCGTCATCGAGCCCGATGCCAGTACGGTAGAGATCGACAACATCACGAGCACGGTGCGCTCGCGCACCGCGGCCGGCCGACCGCAGCCCAGCAGCATCCACATCCGCCGATCGGAGGCGGGCAACAGGCTGACGGTATCGGGCCGAGTCGCGAGGTCGGTGGGCGCGCCGACATCGGTGCGCGATACGGCGATCGTGTTCGGCGAGTTGCTAGCCGAGCGTCTGGAATCGGCCGGCGTGACCGTCGGCGCGCCGCACGAATCGGTGTCAGAAGTCGTGCGACGCGTCGGTGAGGACGAGACCTACGCCGGCAACCCGTTCTTGATCATCAAGACGCCGATGCTCGAGGTGCTCAAGCGATGCAACACCGACAGCTACAACCTCCACGCCGAGGCGTTGTTCAAGCGCTTGGGCTACGCCATCACAAGCCAACCGGGCTCGTGGTCGCTCGGGGCGGCTTCGATGCGCACCATCCTGAACGACGAGCTCGGCCCGCACGCGCTCGATGGGCTTCGTTTGGCCGACGGCAGCGGCATGAGCCGCCGCAATGCCGTCACACCGACCACGCTGAGCGCCCTGCTCGTCCATATGAACCTCGTGAGCAAGGACGGCGTTCGCGATGCGTTCCGCGGGTCACTGGCTCGATCGGGGGAGGGCACGCTCAGCCGAAACTTCGTGCCGCCGAGCGAGCTCCGCCACGACATTGTGGGCAAGACCGGCTTTCTGAACGGCGTGCGCAGCTTCTCGGGATACGTCATGCCAAAGCAGACCGAGGAGCCCATTGTCGCGTTCTCGATCGTGATGAACGGCTTCACCCGAACCCAGAGCCTGCGAAGCCGCGAGCTGCGCAACGAATTGGTCCGCATCATCGATCGGGCGAGCGCCGGCCTGCGGCCCGGCGCGATCGTCGTTCAGCCAGGCACGCCCTAACCCGGGCCAATGCACACACGTGGATCGGTGAACTTCGACGAGATCGACTCGATGCGTTCGAGCGAGCCCGGATCGCTGCGGATGACCGGCGGCCACGCGCGCACGCCCTGATTGCGCAAGCGGCCGGTGGTCTTGGGCGTCGCGTCCCAGGCTCGGACACGCCGGCCTTCGCGTACGGGCAGGGCGTCTCGGCCCGGATCGCTGTTGGCCAGGAAGTGGAACATCGCCTCGTCAACGTTCGCGACGTCGACGTTCTCGCCCAGGAAGATCACGAACGGTACCGCATCGCCGATGGCTTCGTGGACGCGTGACCACAGCGACTCGACCGCCTCGCCGCGATCCTTGGTGGCGATGAACAACCATCCGGGCACGGGCATGGCAGCGCCGGGCACGCCCTTCACGATCTGCTCAGGATCCGGAAGTGTGCGCGGCTGGGGGGCGTCGTGCAGGCGATCGCCGAGCATCTTCTTGGTGCAGTCGAAGCCGATCTTGGTGCCGGCGCCGAGTTCGGGCGCCGCGTGGTCGAGGATGTCCAGCGGGCCCTCGGTCAGCACGACGTCGGCGATCGGATCGCATCGCTCGGCGGCCAGCTGCAACACGGCCTTGTGATCGTGCACGTCGGCATCATCGTCGACGACGAACAGGCACTTGGTCCACGCCATCTGGCCCGCGCCCCAGATGCTCGCCATGACGCGGTTGCCCTGCATCGCGTAGGCCTTGTGGATCTTGATCATGGCGCAGTTGTGGAACGCGCCGAACATCGGCAGGTCGTAGTCCTCGATGTCGTGCACGATGGTCTTGAGCAGCGGCAGGAACAAACGCTCGGTCGCCTTGCCCAGGAAGTAGTCTTCTTGCGGCGGCAAGCCGACGACCGTGGTCGGGTAGATCGCATTCTTCCGATGCGTGACGGCGGTGACCTTCACGATGGGGTAGCGGTCGGGCATGCTGTAGAAGCCGGTGTGATCGCCAAAGGGGCCCTCGAAGACGGCGCCGGAGCCGAGGGGTTCGTCGGTGAAGCGTGGATCCCAGCCGGGATAGCCGGCCTCGGTGCCGACCTCGCCCTCGATGATGAAGTCCGCGTCGGCGGGCACCCAGACCGGCACGGTCGCGCCCCGGCACATGCGGATGCCGCGACCGTTGAGGAAGCCGGCCATGAGCAGTTCGCTGATGCCCGGCGGCAGCGGCGCCGTCGCCGAGTAGGGCAGGACGCTCGGCCCGCCCAGCGCGATCGCGACGGGCATGGGCTTGCCAAGCGTCTTCCAGCTCCGCCAGTGGCTCGCGCCGTCGTGGTGCAGGTGCCAGTGCATGGCAACGCGGTTCTTGCCGAGCAGCTGCACGCGGTACATGCCGATGTTGTGGCTCGCCGGCCGCTTCTCGTTCGCGTCGTCGGCGTGGATGGTGTGGATGCCGGCGAGCGTGATGTAGCGGCCGCGGTACTTCGCGTTCCATTCCTCGTCGGAGATGTCGGGATGGCCGAGGGCCTCGATGCCGTCGTTGATACCAGCCGGATAGCCGACGGCCTCGAAGTCGCCGTCCATGGGCCAGCATCGGAGGATCGGGAGCTTCGTGAGGTCGACGTCGTTACCCTTGAGCACGACTTCTTGGACTGGGCCCGAGCCCTTGATGCGCTTGGGCGGGATGCGCAGCAGCGGCGCGAACTGCTTGGCCTTGGCGATGACCTCGCCCAGCGAGCGCGGGGGCTGGGGCTTGGTGAGCTCGCCGATGAGGTCGGCGATCGTCTCCAGACCATCCGCACCGACTCGGTGGCCGAGTGCCATCTCCATGCGGCGGTAGCTGCCAAAAGCATTGATGAGCACGGGGAAGTCGCTGCCCTGGACGTTGGTGAAGAGCATGGCCGGCCCGCCACGGTCGTGGAAGCGCGGGTCGTTGCGCTGCGTGGCCGGTGCGCACGGGCTGGGCGCCTTGGCCTTGCTCGCGAGGTCGGCGAGTTGGGCGATGTCGAGCGTGGGCGAGACTGGCTCGTTGATCTCTAGGAGTTCGCCCGCGTTTCTTAGCGCGTCGACGAAACTGTGCAGGTCTCGGTACATAGGCTCAACGGTATGGCGATCGAACCACACACCCCAGACGCTGGCGGGGAGGCCCGAGCCGAGGCGCACCCGTGGGATGAGCTGGCAAAGGCCGAGAACCCTCCGTCGGCGTTCGCGTGCGCCCACACGCGGGACTGGCCGGGGTACTTCAAGGCCGTCGCGGGCAAGGAACCCCGCGAGACGCTTGTAAAGGCCCTCAAATTTTTTGACGAACCCGGGTTCGCGATCGATCTGGGTTGCGGCGAGGGACGAGACACGATGGAGCTACTCCGTCGCGGCTGGCGTGTGCTGGCGATCGACGGGCACAAGATGGCGGTCGATCTCACGGCGCACCATCCGCGGCTGCCAAGCGATGTTGGCGATCGCCTGGAGATTCGCCGAGCCGAGATGGAAACGGTCGAGCTCCCGCCTTGCGATCTGCTGAACGCGAGCTTCAGCCTGCCGTTCTGCAGGCCCGCGGAGTTTGAAGCGCTGTGGGACCGCATCCACGCGTCGATCCGTCCTGGTGGCAAGTTCGCCGGCCAGCTCTTCGGCGATCGCGACACGTGGGCGAGCCTGCCGGACCGCAGCCACCAGAGCCGGCGTGAGGTCGGACGGCTGTTCCGCGGGCGGTACACACTCGAGCACTTTGACGAAGTCGAGCGCGACGGCGAGGACGCGCGAGGCAACGCCAAGCACTGGCACGTGTTCCACGTCGTCGCGCACCGGTGCCCCGATGGCTCGTGGAGCTGCGCCGATCCGGTTTCCTAGCGGCGGTAGATGTCCGGCACCAGCAGCTCCCAATCCGGATGATCGTGAGGCTTGGTCTCGCCGGGCGTCTGGGGCACGAACGGATCGGGCGTGAGGTCGGTGCGGTTGTGCCAGCGGCAGTCGGGGCTGCCGGTGTCGAGGAACTGCAGCAACTCGACGTGCCCGTCCTGGAATCCGTACAAGCCGCGGCCGTTGTGCCAGTAGCCGTACGGCCCGGGGTTATCGCCGTAGTAGTTGGCGACGTCCGGCGGACTGACACGCAGGTGGCAGAAGGCGCGGTTCGTCTGGGCAACCAAGATCGTGTGGGTCGGCCGATCGATCACGGTATCGATGATTTTGGCTTGGGCATCGCCCACGGCGCGACGCCACAGCAGGTGACCGTTGAGCGCGTAGCTCGAGGCCACGTCGCCCACGCAGCGGAGACCGCCGCCCTGGTAGCCAAACTCGCTTCGGGGCCCGGGATCAGGATGGAGAGGACAGCACCAGACCTTGGAATCGTCGAGGTAGCCTTGGTCGATCATGAGCTGACGCCAGGTGATGTACTCGCCCGCACTCTCCTTCACGCGATTTTCGGGAAGTCGTGAACCGTTCGAGGCCGAGAAGGCGTTGATGCCGACCAGGATCTGTCGCACGTTGCTAAGGCTCTGGGCCTCGCGTGCGGCGAATCGTGCCTGGAACAGGATCGGCGTCCCAATGGCGAACAGGACGAGGATGATGGCGATGACGACGACCATCTCGATAACCGTGAAGGCGCGTCGAGGTGTGGTGGAGAGTGGCGGCACTTACTTGTCCCTCCCCAGCGTGACGAGGCGAACGGGGTTGCTGTCTTCGTACTCGAAGGACGGTGGCCAGCGGTCGCTTCGCCCGGTGGAGGGTGGGTAGTACGCGATCTGATAGCCCTCTTCGACCTCGCGGATCAGCAGCTTGAAGCGGGTGCCGATCAGGCGCGGGTCTCGCCCGCCGGCCTGGATGCTGAGCACGCGGGAGAAGCCGTCCTCCTGGTTCCACGAGATGATGCGGTATCGGCCGGCGTTCCAGCTTTCCGGTCCGAGGCGGATCTCGTCGGCCGTGATCGTCACGGGGATGCGCTCGGATTCGGTCCACGGGCCCAGGATGCCGAACTGGCCGGCGTCGTCGGGGATCTCGTCGCGCTGGTCCCAGCCGGGCGGCGGGCGGACGCCGTACCACGCGGGCTCGTTCTTCCCGATCTGGACCAAGCCGTTCTTCTCGCGAATGACGAGGCGATCGAACTGGTCGAACGCGACCGAGAGCGTGAGGTTCTGGCCGCGGCTGAATCGGGCCCACTCGTCACTCTCGGGCAGCACACGGGCGGTGAGCACATCGATCTCGGCGACCTCGCGGAGGTTCCGCGTCTTCGGATCGTCCTGGATCGATCGCGTGCGTTGCGTGTCGAGGCGGATGCGTCGCGGCTTGCCGCTGATGGGGTCCATGCCCCGGCGGATGGCGATCCCGGTTACGGTGATGAACGTGCCGCTCTCGCCGAAGTCCTCGTCGTAGGCGGAGATGGTCTGGAACGGCCCGATGGTCTTCTTTGGGCGGGCTGGGCCCGGGGCCAATGTCGCAGCAACACTCGTGGCCGTTGCGGTTGGCAGGCTCGCGATGGGAGGCGTCGATCCGCTGCCGCCACCGCCGCCGAGTATCAGCGAGGCGATCGTGACGCCGCCGCCGATGGCGACGATCGCGGCCGTCTGTACGAGCGCGACAGGCACCTTCGATGCCTGCACGCCCACGCCGGCGATCGCGATCTTCGCAACCGCGGCCGAGGCGACGGGCGTGACCGTGGCGACCGCCGCGTTCTCGAGCGCCAAACCCAGGGCCGAAGCGCCGGCGATCGCCAGGCCGCTCGCCGCCAGCTTGGAGCGCAAGCGGGCCAGAGCGCGGGACAGGCGTCGAGAGATCGTGCCCTCGCTGACGCCGAGATCCTGGGCGAGTTCGTTCTGCGGACGGCCGGCGAGGTATCGAGCCACGATGAGGTGCCGATCGGCCTCGGAAAGCTCGGCTAGCGCGGCGTCGATCATGGGCTCGAGATCCCACCACAGCGCCTCATCACTCGACGCGGCGGCTTCGGGCTTGGACTGCTCGCGGAGGCCCGCCTCGGCCCGAGACCTCGCCTGAGAACGACGCACGAGGTCGATCGAGGCCCCGACGGCACAGGCATGCAGCCAGGCGGCGACGTTGGAGCGGATTCGGCTGGACTGCCGGGCCAGCCTGAGGAAGGTCTCTTGAGCGGCGTCATCGGCGTCGGCATCATTGCGGAGGGTGCGCCGGCAGGTCGCCAGCACCATCGCGTGGTAGCGGTTGGCCAGGACCGCGAAGGCGTCGGGGTCGCCCTTCTGGGCGTACAAGCGCAGGGCGCTCGCATCGTCGAGATCGTGGGGAGAGTCGAATCGCAGCGTGGCCATACTCAGGCTCCTTCGCCCGATAGACGCACGCCGGTGGCCCGGCTTGCGCGCGAAGGTACCCTTGGCCAGCAGATTCTGCAGTTCGGGCCGCCACACGCAAAAATGCCAGCGGACAAACCCGAATCACCGGGTGCGAGGAGGCTGTCTATGACCGACGCCGTGGTTTCCATCAAGGACATCCATAAGAAGTATGGCGGCTTTGGCCGGAAGGTCCACGCCCTGCGAGGCGTGTCGATGGACGTGCCACGGGGGTCGATCTTTGGGCTTCTCGGGCCCAATGGGGCCGGCAAGAGCACGCTGGTCAAGATCCTCATCACGGCCGTGAAGCGAAGCAGCGGTACGGGCACGGTGCTCGGCAAGCCCATCGGCCGCAAGGACACACTGGCCAAGGTGGGATACCTGCCCGAGCACCACAACTTGCCCAAGCACCTGACCGGACGCCAGGTGATCGAGTTCTTCGGCGCGATGGCGAAGATGCCGCGGGCCAGCCGGCGATCGCGGGCCGACGAGCTGCTCGACCTCGTGCGCATGCGCGAGTGGCACAACAAGAAGGTTGGCGGGTACTCCAAGGGGATGAGGCAGCGCATCGGTATCGCCCAGGCGCTCGTGGCCGACCCCGACCTGGTGATCCTCGACGAGCCGACCGACGGCGTTGATCCCTCGGGCCGTCGCGACATCCGACTCGTGCTCCAGCAGATGCGCGACGAGGGACGCACGGTGTTCATCAACAGCCACCTGCTCGGCGAGCTTGAACAAGTGTGCGATGCGGTGGCCATCATGCACAAGGGCCGCGTCGTGTCGCTGGGCACCATCGAGCAGCTGACGGAGGGCATGCTGCGGTACGAGATCGAGATCGAGGGTGAGCTCGACGCGGCGGGCGCGACGTTCGGACGCGCGCTGCCCGAGGCGCTCGGCAAGGGACAGAGCGCCGGCCCATCTCCGACCGCCGAGCTCGCGCCGCCGACCGATGCGGGATTGGCCAAGCGTGTCGGGCTGCGTGGAGAGCTGGCGACGGGCGAGAGCGTGGAAGTCCATGGCAACCGCCTTTGGATCGGCACGACCGAGGCCGCGACGATCCAGCCCGTGCTCGATGCGATCCGTGCGAAGGGGGGCGTGATCCGCGAGGTTCACAAGCATCGGCCGTCGCTGGAGGACTTGTTTATGCAGGCGGTGGAGGATGACGACTCTCCCGGGGCCGCCAGAGCTTCCAGTCGCGGGCAAGGAGGTCGGCCATGATCATCCAAACCATGGCGTTGCTGGTAGATGCGTATCGCGAACTGTGCGCAAAGCGGCTCTTCTGGATCACCATGATCCTCAACTCACTCGTGGTCGTTGTCTTCGCGATGGTCAGCATCAACGAAAACGGGATGAAGTTCTTGATCTGGCAGATGCCCGCCGACTTTGCTGGAGTCACGATTACCAGTGAGACCATGCCCCCGGGGTTGCTTTACCGGACAATGTTTGCAGCACTGGCGGTTCCGTGGTGGCTGCGCTGGGTGGCGGTGATCCTGGGCTTGATCTCGACGGCCGGCATGATTCCCGACCTGATCCAGGGCGGGACTATCGAGAGCGTGCTGAGCCGTCCGATTGGGCGGATCCGACTCTTGCTGACAAAGTTCGTGGGCGGATTGCTCTTCATGACCCTCCAGGTCTTTGTATTTTCACTCTTGGTCTTCTTGGTCATCGGCATCCGTGGCAAGTCGTGGGCGCCAGAGGTCTTCCTCGCGGTGCCGATCGTGGTCACGATGTTCAGCTACCTCTTCGCGGTGTGCGTCTTGATCGGGCTGCTGACTCGGTCGACCATTGCGGCGCTGCTGTTGACCGCGGTTGTATGGGCAGCCATTATCCTGGTGAACGCGGGTGACCTCTTCTCGGTCAGCATCCATGAGAACATCAAGGCTGAACTCCGTCTGGAACAAGCCAAGGTCGATCGCAGGGAGCGCAACGCAACGCTGGCCATTCTCGGGGAGCGAAACGCCGAACGTGAAGCCGAGGGTCTTGAGCCGCTCGAAGCCCTAGACCCGGCCCCGACCTCATCGGAACTCGAAGCACGCGACATCCGGCTGCCCGTAACAAAATTACGCGTACGCGAGCTCGAAGCTTCCGAGTCGATTGCGAGCCGATGGCGTCGGGTTATCTATTTCGTAAAGGCCGTCCTGCCAAAGACCGGTGAGACCATTGCCCTATTAGGCCGTTGGACGATCGATGAAGAGGAGTTTGCGCGGCTTGGTGCCCCACCTCCATCAGACGACAGGCAACGCGTGGCCCAGGAAGGCTCCGAAGCCACCGCAGAAGAGTTCGACAATCGACCTCTGTGGTGGGTGTTAGGCACCAGCTTCGCGTTCGTGAGCGTCGTGCTCGGCATCGCGGCCCTGATCTTCAGGCGACGTGACTTCTAAGAGTCACGCGAGCCAGGAGTCCTCGAAGGCCATCCCGGGTGCGACCACCGCGGCATCGCCGCGTTCGAGCATGCCGGCGACGGGGTACGCGCAGTAGTCGAGCGCGAAGGCGCCGGCGGGGCGATGGTTGCCGCTGGTGCCCAGGCCGCCGAAGGGCAGCTTGCTACTGGCGCCCGCCGTTGCGCAGTTGAGGTTCACGCAGCCGGCGCGGGCGTCCGCGAGGAAGTCGTTGATGACGGCGTCGTCCTTCGTGAAGACGCTGGCGGCCAGGCCGTAGCGCGTGGCGTTGACCTGCTCGATGCCTTCCTCGTACGACGAAACGGTGGTGATGCGGAGCATCGGGCCGAAGACTTCGATGTCGCATCCGGCGTCGTCGCCGTCGTTGGCGGTGAACTTGTCGACACGCATAACACCGGGCGTGATGTACGAGCCCTGATCGAGCGACGCGGGCGCGCTGGCCTGCATGAGGACCTCGCCGCCGCGCTCGGCCGCCCTGGTCTGGTAGTCCAGCACCGCGTCACGCGCGTGGTCGTCGATGATCGGGCCCATGAACACGGGCGCTTCGCTGCGGGGCGGACCGATGACCATCGCGCCGGCGGCCTTGAGGATCGCCGGGATCAGCTTGTCCGCGACGGCCTCGTGCACGATGAGGCGGCGGCCGCAGGTGCAGCGCTGGCCGGTGGTCACGAACGCGCCGCGAGCGATCTCGATCGCGGCCTGCTTGAGGTCGGCGTCGGGCATCACGAGCACGCCGTTGTTGCCGCCCATCTCGAGTGCGACGATGCGGCCGGGCCGATCGAGGTTGCTTTCCAGGATCTTGCGGCCCACGGGCCACGATCCGGTGAACAGGATGCCGTCGACGCCGTCGTGGTTTACGAGCTTCTGCGCGACGTCGGCCTTGCCCTGCACGAGGTTGACCACGCCCTTGGGTGCGCCCGCGTCGTCGAGCGCTCGTTGGAACAGCTCGATGATGAGCTGGCCCACGGCGGGCACTTTGTCGCTGGGTTTGAGCACGACGGTGTTGCCGGTGAGCAGCGCGGGCACGATGTGGCCGTTGGGCAGGTGGGCCGGGAAGTTGAAGGGCCCCACCACCGCCATCACGCCGTGCGGGCGGAACCAGCAGCGGCCTTCCTTCGTGTCGCCGAGATTCAGCGAGAAGCCCGCGACGCGTTGACGGCCCGCGTGCTCGCCCTGCTCGAGCGTGATATCGACCTTGCCGGCGAGCGCGGCGGCCTCGCCCTTGCAGTCCCACAGCGCCTTGCCGGTCTCTTGGGCGATGAGATCGGCGATGTCGGCGGCGCGATCCTGCACGATCGCCTTGTACCGTAATAGAACGTCGGCCCGCTTCTCGATGTCCCACCGGCTCCAGGGCTTGAGGGCCTCTCGCGCCGCGGCAACCGCCGGATCGACATGATCAACCACGGGCGAGCCCGACCACACGATGCGGCCGCGCTCAGACGGGTCGTACGAGACGAGGGCATCGCCCGCGATCGGCTCGTACTTGCCGGCGATCAGGTTGGCGGGCGGGTTGGCGAGAACGTCCCCAGTTGCGGTCGCGGCGGTGGTCATCCGGTGCTCTTCCTCCGAGTCGTGGTCTTGCGTGTGGTCTTCTTCTTGGTCTTCTTTGGTGCTGACTTCTTGGTGGTCTTGGCTCGCGACACACGCTTGGGCTTCGGTGCCGTGGGCACATCGTCCATGGTCGGCATCGGGTCGATCACCGTGCACGCGACCTCGTCGCCCTGACTCACGCCCAGCAACGCCATGGTGCTGCGCGGGATGCTGACGGCTTGGCCGCGATCGACCAGCGGCGTCTGGATGGCGAGGTATTCACCCTCCTTGTCGAGCACGCTCAAGATGGACATGCCCTTGCACGCCGACGGCGCGGCACCCTTGCCGAGCTCGACCCGCCGCGTGGCTCGTACGAGGGGGCTCTCGTCGGTGTTCGCGTGGAGGTGCGGGCCGCCGTCGAACGGATCGATGACGCCCTCGTATGCGAATCCCAGCTTCTCGAGCATGCGGCGCGCAGGCACGGTGTCCTTGCCGACCTGGCCGACCCCCTGCCGCGCCTTGGGCGGGAGCAGCGTGAGATAGATGTCCTCTCGCGGCAGCAGGCTGAACATGAACTCGCGCGAGTACTGGCAGAAGCGGTCGGCTTCCTCATAGCTGAGGTTTATGAACCGTCGGCCGAAGGCGTCCCAGAACTCGTTGTCGCCCGAGTCGCTGATGGGTGCCATCATCTCGGCCAGCACGCGATCGGCGAAGTGCTCGCGGTACAGGCCGAGGAAGTGGAAGCGCACGAAGCTGAGCAGGCGGCCCAATCGCGCCTTGTGGGCGCGGTACGCCGGCTGGAGGATCAGACCGCCGATCTCGGTCGGGCTGCTCTCGTCGAGGTTGAGCGTGGCGACCTTGTGCGTCACGCCCGTGTGCAGGCTCTCACTAAAGAAGCTCCGCTCGGAAATCTTGAAGCTGACGTTGGGGTTACCCGGCCCGCCCATCGAGCTCACGAGCTGGCTCGAGCCCAACGTCGCGCCCGACTCGGTGTCCTCGAGCGTGAACATGAACAGCTTGGTTTCGCTGAGCGTCTTCTTGAGGCCGGAGCTCGAGTTCGCACGCCCGGGCTTGTTCCTCGGCTGGGGATCATCATCCAGCGGCTCGCCACGCGCCACGTGCTTGAAGCAGTTGCGGCTGTGGATGATCTTCTCGGTGATGATCTCGCGATCGGGCGGCAGGTTGATAAAGTGGACCATCTTCGCCAGCTTCAGCAGCGTGTCGACGTCATCGATTCTTGAGCGGCGGATGATGTGCATAAAGAACCTTGATTAAACCCAGATCAACCCGCGACCTTCGCCAGCGCCCGTTCGACAACCGCGAACACCCGTGGCCAGTCCTCGAGCTTCATCACGCCCATCGGCGGCAGCATGCGGACGTGGTATGGGCCGTGGCCGCACCAGAAGAGGATGACGCCCTCCTCGAAGCAAGCCTTGCACGCCGCGGCGACCTTGGCCTTGTCGCCGCCGAAGGGCGTGAAGCGCATCATGCCGCCCTCGCCGCCGACGAGTTCCTTCTGGAACAGCGCGGGCGGGAACCACTCGGGGTGGCGGTTGATCATCGCCTCGACCTGCTCGCGGAAGGCCTTGTGGTGCTTGGCGTTGCTGCCGTTCTCGCCGTAGTAGTCGCCCTCGTCGAGCATCTCGAGGATGCGCGTGCCGACGGTGAAGTCGGTGCCGCTTCCAGTAAACGTGCCGCTCAAGAGGCCCGGGCGCGGCTTGTACTCGTCGGTCCACAGCGTCGCGCAGGCCTGGGTCATCTTGCCGACGCAGAAGACGTCGACGTAATCGCCCAGGTCGTACGTCTCGTAGGCGAACATCTGTCGCGTGCGGCCGAAGCTCTGGATCTCGTCGTCCCACACGGCGATGCCGTGGGCCTTGCACACGTCCATGAGGGCGGTGAAGTACTCTCGCGGCGCGGTGTTGAACCCACCCTCGCCCTGCACGAGCTCGAAGATAAAGCACGCGTGCTGCTTGGGGTAGCGCTCGATGAACTGGTTCAAGCGCCACACGGCGTGGTCGATGAATGCCGTCGGCCCGCCGACCTTCTCGACGGCGACGTCGTTCCAGAACGGCATGTAGTCGACCTGCGTGGTCAGCGGGATGCCGTCGCGGCCGGCGTGCGAATCACCGATCTGGGCCATGGTGACCGAGCGGCCCATGAAGCAGTGCTTGAACGCCAGCACGCGGCCGGCGGGGTAGTTCTTCTGGTAGCAGACCTTGAGCGCGCTCTCGTTGGCCATCGCGCCGCTGGTGGTGATGAACGCCTCGCTCAGGCGGCTATTGCGCTTGGCCAGCTCGAGCAGCTTCTCGCCGAAGCGGTAGGCCTCGAAGTTGCTCTGCAGGTTGCCGGACTTCGCGACGTCGTCGAGCGACGAGCGTGCCTGGGCCCGGATCAGTTCGGGGTGGCTGTGGCCGAAGATATGGACCCCGATGCCGCAGATCATGTCCCACTTCACCGAACCGTCGGCCAGCTCGACCAACGCCCCGTTGCCGATGCCGCTGCCGATGAACTTGTACAACAGCGGGCGGCCCTTCATGGCCTCGGCCCGGGCGACCATCTCTTCGAAGCTGGCGGCGGCCTCGCCCTGGGCCGGGCGGACGTCGGTGATGGCCTTGCTGTGCTCGCCCACCCGCTCGACGAGCGTGTCGATGGCGGCGTCGATGGCCGGATCGCTGGCGAGGGCGGTGCCAGCCAGGCCGGGGGCCAAAGCGGGCATGGAAGAGGTCGAAGGCGGCGAATCGAGGCGTGTCATCTGGGTCTCCCTGGAAGGCGGCTGGTGTGCCAGGAGAGGGTAGGGACGGGGCGGCACGGGCACTTGTTCGATATCGGCCCGATTGGGCATCGCCCGAACCCACTCCAACGCACATCGGGGAAACGGGCTGGCCGAAGCTTGCCTAGAGCTTTGGCATGGAGAACCGGCCCGCATTCTCGTGGCGCGTCGCTGTTTGGTGCCTGATCATCGGGCTCGTGCTGTCGATTGCCAGCCTGCCGGTCGCCGCGATCGCGTCACAGCTCGGAAAGGCGCACGGCCCCCAGTCGACCACGACCCTCAATTTCTACAGAGCGGACGACGGGACGGCCTATCAGATCTCCGAGAGGTTCTGGACCGATCCGTCCCAGAGCAGGCTGCATCAGCCCTCGCTTATGCGATTCCAGCAAAGCGAGGCCGTACCTCAGCCGGGCGTGTTCACAGGCCCCGGTCCGTCGCTGATGGTCACGAACCCACGCTTCAGTATTTATGACCCCCGGCTACCCCGGCTCCGCAGATCGCCAGCGTCGGGTTATGACATGGTCGAGGGCTACTCCGCCGGCTGGCCGATGCATGTCGCCTACTCGATCGCACACCTCCAAGCACCACCCGGTACCGGACGCCGCGAACATGGCTTGCTCCGACTCGGAATTCGCGGGCATTGGGGAGCGGCGCTCGTGTTCCCTGCGCTGCCCATCTGGACGGGCTTGATCGGAAACACACTGATCTACGGCGGCGCTCTGGCGCTCGCATGGTGGCTTTTGATCGGGCGCCGGAAGCTACAGCGAATCTCACGCGACCAGTGCGGTGCGTGCGGCTACACGCTCGACGCGGGCATGTCCCGTTGTCCCGAGTGCGGACAATTCAGACCCGCGAGCACGCTCTGAAGCAGGTCGTCGACCCACCCACGCTCGTACCCTGCCCCGTGCCGTCCCCGACCTCCTTCGCCCAACGCTCCACCACAGGCATCGCCTCGGCCGTCGCCGTGTTCGAGGTGGTCGGCGATGTTGATGCTGCGTGCGAGGCGATCGGGTTCCAGGCCCCCACAGTCGGTCGAGCCGCACTGCGCACGGTGCCGGGCGTCGACACCCTGCTTGCCATCCGCCCCAGCGTGCACGTCTTACTGCTTACGCCACACGGCGGCGTGCAGGTGTGCCGATCGCTGATGCGAGCGCTGCTGGACGCCGGCATCGAGCGCACCGACGCCGACCCGTGTTGGCCCGAGGCCGCCGACGAAATCGAAGCACGGATGCTCACGGCGCTCGGCCGCGTGCGCGGTGAGCGTGCGATCACCCACTTGCTCAGCCAGCCCGAGCGATGGGCGGCCGGCGCGGCGCGTGTGCCGGACGATGTCGCCGCTGAACTCTCTCGCCTGCTGCACCCGCCGCTGGTCGTCGCCACCGGGCCGGCCAACGTCGGCAAGTCGAGCCTCGCCAACGCGCTGGCCGGCCGGACCGTGGCGCGCGTGGCCGACCGGCCGGGCGTGACGCGGGACGCGGTGGCGGTCGACCTCGAACTGGACGGGCTGCTCGTCCGCTGGCTGGACGCGCCGGGGGTGGACCTCGCCGAGGACGAGGTCTTGGTCGAGGCCCAAGCCCTGGCTCGCGAGGCGATCGCGGCGGCGGACCTCATCCTCTGGTGCCAGGACGCCGGTTCCCACGCCCCGGATACCGAAGCCCTGCGAATCGCGATGCGAGCCGATTTGCTCGATGGCCCGCCGCCGTCCTGGGCGGATGTCGCCATCTCCGCCACCACCGGGGCGGGCCTGGAGGACTTCACCCGCATGGTCCGCCAACGCCTGATAAGCGACTCCGCTCTGGCCCACCCGGGTTCCTGGGCCTTCTGGGAGGCGACGCCCGAAACCCGCCCCTCCTAAACTCCGCCTATGGACGAACGCCAGGGACAGATCAAGGACCGCGCTGGGCTCGACGAGTCGCGGATTAATGAGGAATTTCGCGACTTCCTGCTCAAGTGGGGCCCGCGGATCCTGATCGTGGTCGCGCTCGTCGCGCTCGCCTTCAGCGGCCGCCGCTTCCTCAACCAGAAGGCCGACGAGCGCACGGACGAGGCCTTCGTCCAGCTCGCGCTGGCCACGAGCGCCCAAGCCACGAGTCCGGACACGCTGCTGGCCCTCGCCGACCAATACGGCGATGTCGGCGCGGTCGCCCACGTGGCCCGGCTGACGGCCGGCGAGGCCTACCTCAGCGCGGTACGTCGCGGCGTCGTCATCGGCGCGCAGGCCGACGTCACGGGTGGCTACCCCGAGGAAGAGCTGCTCGACGAGGAACTTCGCATGAGTTACCTTCAGCAGGCCGCGCAGGCCCTGCAGCAGGTCGCCGACGCCGAGGACGCCGCTGATGTGCTGCGTGTCCGGGCGTCCATGGGCCTGGCCGCGGCGGCGGAGGGCCGAGGCGAGCTCGACGCCGCCCGGGGCCACTACGAGCGCGCCGCCGAGATCGATCGCGATGCCGGATTCGGCGCGATCGCCGAGGTCGCGGGCGCGCGCATCGCCAGCCTCGACGCGTTGACCAGCCCACTCACCCTGCCCGCAACCGCGCAGCTGCCCACGCCCGATCCGATCGTGCCGACCGACCCGGACGAGCGCGACGAAGACGATCCCTTCGGCCTCGGCGGCGGCTTGGACTTCGGCGACCCGGGCGACCTCGGCGAGATCGGAGGCGGCATGTTCGGCGACCCCGCCGGCCCGCCCGCGGGTGACGAGCCGGCTTCGGATCCCGAGCCGGAGCCCGAGCCCGAACCGGCCGAGCCGACCGAGCCCGAACCAGACCCCGGCCAGTGAGCGACCAAGCACAGCTGCCCGACTCCCCTTTGCCCGACCTGATCGACGCTGGCGGCAAGGTCGATCAAGATGCGCTGCGCGCCGCCGTGGAACGCCTCGGCCCCGACGACGCGGACGCCCGCCGCGTCGAGCTCACGCTGCTCCGCGATATCAAGGATCGCCTCGATAAGTACCTGACCAGCCGCATCCCGTTCATGAGCCGCAGCCAGATCCAGCGGATGCTCGACGACGGGGCCGCGACGGTCAACGGCCGGCCCGCGCGAGCGTCGACCAAGCTGCGCCTGAACGACGTGGTGTCCCTCGTGCTGCCGCCGCCGCCCTCGGGCGAGATCGAGCCCGAGGACATCCCCATCGACGTGCTCTACGAGGACGAGCACCTCATCGCGCTCAACAAGCGGCCGGACATCATCGTGCACCCGGCCCGCAGCCACAACACCGGCACGATGCTCAGCGCCCTGGCGTGGCACTTCCTGCACTCCTCGGGTGGCGAGTTGTCGCCGTTGGGCGCCGACCTCGCGCGCCCGGGCGTCGTACACCGCCTCGATCGCGACACCACGGGCGTCATCCTCTTCGCCAAGACCGAGGAGGCCCACTGGAAGCTCGGCCGGCAGTTCGAGGAGCGCACGACCGACAAGCGATACCTTGCCATTGTCCATGGCGAGCCCAAGGGCGCGCTCGATCCCGACATCGAGGCCATCGACGAGCCCATCGGCCCCCACCCCAGCAAGGCCAAGGGCTACCGCGAGAAGATGGTGGTGCGCCACGACCAGCTCGGCAAGCCCAGCCAGACCATCGTCCGCGTGCGCGAGCGGTACCGCCTGCACGAGCGGCCGGTGGGCGACCAGCACTTCGCCCTGTTAGAACTCGAACTGAAGACCGGCCGCACCCACCAGATCCGCGTGCACTGCTCGCATCGCGGCTGGCCGATCGTCGGCGACGACATGTACGGCGGGCGGTTCTTCGAGCTGCCGAGTGGCGAGACGATCCCGCCCACGACAATCAACCGCCAGATGCTCCACGCCGCCCTGCTCGCCTTCGAGCACCCCATCACCGGCGAGCCCCTCGTGCTGACCGCCCCGCCGCGCGAGGACATGCTCGGCTTGCTCGCGAACCTTCGCGAGCACAGGACCGCGGCAGGCAGCCCCGAGGGGTGCGTGCCGCTTGCACGCCTCGGCATTGGCGAGTCCGGCTGAACCGAAGCGCCATCACGCGTTTGCCGCGTGGGATCGACACTGTTGGAATACGGCCCGCGGCGCTCGGCGTGATGTAGCCAATGCGCGGCTATCGGTCGTCTGTCCCGCACGAACCACCGAATAGCAACGCAACTGGCCGACTTCGTCTCCGTGCGGCTTGACAACACATCCTCATTCCGAGATAGTGCGTCGAGAGAACCGAGATCCACGGAGGACAAACCATGAACACGAAGACATTCGCGCTCGTGCTGGCTGCCGGCACGGCCTCGGCCGCCATCGCCCAGATCGAACCCATCCTCTACTCCGATGGCCCGATCCCTGGCGTCCAGACCGCCGGCGGCGACCAGGCGACGATCTGGCAGACCGGCCTGTACCGCGTGCGCAACAGCCCCGACCGCTCGCGATGGGCCATCCGCGTCAACCAGACCAGCGCCAGCGACAACGAGTACATCGTGTCGGGCCAGGGCCTCACTGGTACGGTCGTCGTCAACACGTCGGGCGAGGCGGGCACCGTCCCCGCGGCTTCGGTCGACGTCTTCTACATCTCCGAGCGCGGGCTCGGCATCAACGACGATGGGCTCATCGCCCTCTCGGGCAGCACGACCGCACGCGCGACGACCGACGCCATCTGGCTGATCGAGCCGGGCGTTGGCGCGACGCTCATCGCCGAGGAAGAAAACCCGGCATTCCAGCGTCCCGGCGGCTTTGGCGACTTCGAGGTCATCTCCGGCCCCACCATCTCAAACACGGGCAAGATCGCCTTCAGCGAGACCGACGGCGGTTCGGCACGCGAAGAGCAGGCGATCCTGTGGGATCCGACCGACGGCTTCAGCGAGCTCTTCGGCGAGTTCGATGACCTGGACAACGTCCCCGGCCGCTTCGTGCAGAACATCGGCACCGGTGAAGCGAACGCCCTGCGCGGCGCCGTCTTCTTCTTCGAGAACGACGGCGAGGACCCGGTCGTGGGCGTCTACGGCGACCTCGACGGCTCGACCGACGACGACAACTTCTTCGCGACGCGCGATGAGGCTACCGGTGACTTCAGCTCGATCTACCGCGAGGGTGACACCATCGCCGGCCAGGATATCATCACCCAGGCCGGCTGGGTCGCTCCGCAGGGCAACACGTACGCCGTGCCCGCAGGCGGCTTCCCGCCGCTCGCGACGGTCTTCGCGGTCATCAACGATGAGGTCGTGCTCCGCGAGGGCGGGCTGGTCGGCGGCACCATCGACGGCGAGACCTGGGAGTCCCAGGACGTCGGCTTCCTGATCTCCCCGGTCGTCGCGGTCGATCAGAACGCGCAGGGCGGCTACATCGTCGGCGGCACGACGAGCAACACCGAGACCTTCGAGGCCGGCGGCTCGAGCGGCACGACGATCGTCACCAAGAACCAGGTCATCATCTATGTTGCGCCCGATGGCACGCGCACCGAGCTCGTGCGTGTGGGCGACACGGTCACCGTCGACGTCGGCGGCACGCCCGACGAGCGCCGCATCGTGACGCTGAACCAGAGCGACGCCCAGTTCGCGGCGTACCTCGACGACACGCACCTGTACTTCGTCGCGGGCACCGACGACTTCGCGGGCACGATCCCCAACGACCTCTTCGCCCGCATTGCCCTGCCCGGCGGCTGCCGCGCCGACCTCGACGGTGACGGTGAGCTGACCCTCTTCGACTTCCTGGCGTTCCAGAACCTGTTCGACTCGGGCGACCTGGCCGCCGATTTCGACGGCGACGGCAGCCTCACGCTGTTCGACTTCCTGGCGTTCCAGAACGAGTTCGACGCGGGCTGCCCGTAAGTAACGCTCTCGCCACGCGTGGCGTGGCGGGCACCAGACCACTCTGACCCACGCAGGGGAGACGCTCGGAGCGTCTCCCCTTTCTTTGGGGTGTTTGCGTCTCGCTGCGGGCGAGAGGCCTTGCCCACCGACCCCCTGGAGCGGTCTAGTGTCCGGCGACCCACAGTGGGAGCAGGCACGATGGCCGAGAGTTCACCAGCACCAGAATCGGGCCCCGACGACTCGGTGAAGCGCCGCCTCGAGCACGTGGCCGAGGTCTCCAAACAGGCCCGGGCGAGCTGGTTCCTGATGCTCGGCTTCCTGGCCTTCGCGGGCGTCACACTGCTGGGCGTTGAGGATGCGGACTTCTTCCGGTACGGGGCCAGCACCGATCTGCCGGTGCTCAACATCGAGATCCCGACCCGCAGCTTCTTCTGGGTCGCGCCGCTGCTCATCGCGGGGTTCTTCGTGCACCTGCACCTGTACCTGCTCAAGCTCTGGAATGCCATCGCATTGCTGCCCGACACGGTTGACGGCCACCAT
>CALCCF010000024.1 GCA_937899905.1 uncultured Phycisphaeraceae bacterium | reverse complement strand
GCCACGATGTTCGTGTCGTTCAAGGAAGATCCCGAGGTCTCCCACGCAATCGCCGGCCGCATGGTCCTCGACGACGGCGAAGTGTTCAACGGCGACGATCGGCTCTCAACTGAACTCCACCCGCGCACCCTGGTCGGTCTGAGTGAGAGTGCCCGATACATCTACCTCGTCACGATCGACGGCCGCCAGCCCGGCTTCAGCACGGGCGCGTCGTTGGCGGAGGCGGCGAGCATCATGTACTTCGTGGGCGCACGGCACGCCCTGAACGTCGACGGCGGCGGCTCGACAACCATGATCATCCGCGACGCCGAGGGTGCCAGCCAGCTGGCCAACAGTCCAAGCGACGGGGCCGAGCGATACGTGGGCAGTAATCTGGGCCTCAGAGCCGTGCCGTTGCAACCCAAGGCCGGTGCCGGCCCGTAGAACCGCAGCGAGCGCTCGCACGGAGGAGGACCGCGGTGACCCAGCCAATCCACGCCATCGTCTGCGCCTTGCTCGCTTCCATGGGGCTTGCGATCGCATCCCAGGACGGGCAAGAGACCCCGCCGGACATGCGGGCGATGATCAACGCCCGCGTGGTTGCGCAAGCCGTGCATATCTACGCCGCTTCGGGCGAGGGCCTGCCGCCGAACATCGGCGTCCTCGTCACGCAGGGCATGCTGCCCGGCGATGACGACCAAGACCGTGACGGCCTTTCTTGGCGAGCGAATGGAGTCCCGTTCGCCTACCTCGGCGTCGACGGGCTGGAACTCTCCGACGTACCCGATTGGGGCGAAGTCGCCATCGCCCACGGCTCGCTCGATCACGCGTTCCCCTCACGCGCGAACCCGGACGAGGCCATCGTCCCCGTCGCCTTCCTCGACGGCCACGTCGAGATGGTCTCGCCGGTCGAAGCCCGCTGGCTGATCGAGGACGCGAGGGCGACGTTCGCCGCGCTCAAGGGCGACGCGCCGATGCCGATGCACCGCCAGCTCGAGCTCGATGCCGCCGCGGTCGCCCAGGCCATGCGGCGGTACGCCAACGCGCACGACGGCGTGGCCCCGCCGGACTGGGCCAGCGTCGCCGAGTTCCTGCCCGAGACCCCGAACAAGGAACCGCTCGGCGTGTTCCTGTCGCCCAGGGCCCGAGGCAAGACCTCCATCCCCGCCTTCGAGGACGACCTGCAGCGAGCCGTGTGGATCAACGCCAACAGCATGTGGCGCTCCCAGGCGATGGACACCGACCTGTCGCGTGTTCCGGCTCCCATGTACACCGTGCTCGTGCATGCCCGGCCCAACGCATGGGTCGAAACCCCCGACCGCCAGCAACGCAAGCACGTGCGACGGCTCGCCTTCGCCACTGCCGATGGTCGCGGCGATCTGGCCGACACCGAGACGCTCGAGGCTCGCGTCGACAACTCCCACGAGGTCTTCGCCGCAGTGCGCTTCGGCTCGGCGCTACCCGCCATCGACGACGCATTGCACGACATCGAGGTGCTCGCCAGAGCGGTCTCTGCGTACGCGCGCGGCAACGACGGCTTTCTGCCGCCCGACCTCGGCGAGGTCGTGCCCTACCTGGGCGAACTCTGGGGCGTGCACGACAAGCAGCCGGCCCGCGTCTTCCTCGCCCGCCACGACGAGAACGCCGCCACCGTCGACGCGTGGCCCGATGCCGACTGGGTTCGTGAGAATTGCTCGTACGTCTACCTGGGCGATGGCCGCGTCCGCCTGCGCGACCTCCGAGGCACCACCGCCAGCGTCCTCATCCACGGCCCGCTCGATCGGACGTACAAGAGCGCGGCCCCTGGCGTGCCCGGCGAATTCGTGCCCTTTTCCGCGCCGGCGTTCGTCCGCACCGGCGCGGGCCGCCAAGCCGCCTACCTCATGACGCCCGAGGTCCTGGCCGAACTGGCCGAGCAGTCGTCGGCGGCGATCGAGCAGGCCGCGGGCGACCGGTAGTTCCGCCACAGGCCGGTAATCCCGAATCGAGAATGGCCGATCGCAGCGGTGCGTAGAAACACCCGGCTGCGGGCCGCGTATACAGCATCTATTGGGGTCGGTCGGCCCGTCGTCGATCCGTCGCCAAGGCAGGACTGGGGAGGTCCATCGATGCTGATCCGTGCCGCTCTCGCGGGCTGTGCCTGCGTGCTGTCGTCGTTTGCTTCGGTCGCGTCCGCGGGCGACATCAACGACGCGCTCTTCGCCCGCTATTTCAACCACGACCACCGGAACTGCGGCACGCCCGATCCGCGGCTGCTGCCCGGCGTGGACAGCCCCAGCGACTGCTCGCTCGGCCGGACCAACCCCCTGGACGACTACGACCCAAGCGTTGGCGTCTACCGCATCCCGGTGGTCGTCCACGTCATCCAACGCACCGATGGCACGGGCAACATACCCGATGCACGCGTGCGCTCGCAGATCGACATCCTGAATGAGGACTTCCGTGCGATGGCCGGCTCGCTCGGCGCTCCAGGCACCGACGCGGCGATCGAGTTCTACCTCGCCACCGAGGATCCCGACGGAAACCCGACCACCGGCATCACGCGCAGCACCAACAACACCTGGTTCAACGATCGCGGCAGCTACTGGCTGTCGCTGAACTGGGACCCCAATCGCTACATGAACATCTACACCAACAACGCCGGCGGCTTCCTGGGCTATGTGCCAAACCTGCCCCAGGGCGGCATCGTCGGCCGCCCCGAGGACCGCGTGGTCGTGCTGCACTCGGCCTTCGGTCGCGACGCCCCGCTCAGCCCGTTCGACCTCGGGCGAACCGCGACACACGAGGTTGGCCACTACCTGGGCCTCTACCACACGTTCGACGGCGGCTGCGGATCGGCCTCGGCCTGCAGCACAACCGGCGACCTGATCTGCGACACCAATCGCCAGAGCTCGCCCACCTTCGGTTGCCCCACATCGGCTACGAGCTGCAGCCTGCCCGCGCCGTTCGACAACTACATGGACTATGCGGACGACCGCTGCATGAACAAGTTCACCGCCGAGCAGATTCGCCGCATGCGCTGCACGCTGGAGAACTACCGCACGCAACTGTACGAGACCGCGCCCTCCGGCTGCTCGCCTGCCGACCTCGCCGAGCCCTTCGGCGAGCTCGATATCTTCGACTTCCTGGAGTTCCAGAACCTCTTCGACGCCGGGGACGCCGGCGCCGATCTCGACGGTGATGGTTCGCTGACCATCTTCGACTTTCTGGAGTTCCAGAGCCAGTTCAGTCTGGGCTGCTAACGGGCCTCGGCTCGCTCGTCTTCGGAGTCAAGCGTCGGCTGCGTGGTCTCGATGATCTGGTCGAGCCGAGCCGCGATGAGCCGCGAGAGCGGCGCGTTGAGCGTGGCGGTCATGGCGATGTCGAGCCGCGCGGTGCCAACCGGGTCCACGAGCCCCTCGGTCGCGCGCGTCAGCCGCACGGTGCCGTTGCTGAGCACGGCGCTGAGCACCGTGTCGCCCGGGCGCCCCTTCGGGCGCAACAGTCCCGCCCCGCCATACACCGCCAACGCGCCGTCGTTGATCACCACGTGCTGAACGATGGCGTTGCCCGCCGCGTTGGAGAGTGGCGTTTTTCCGGCGATCGGCCGCGTGAACATGCGGATCCGGGTGATCTGGCCGCGGATGCCCTCGAAGCCCTCGGCGGGGTCGAGCTGATTGATCGTCAGGTCGGTGGCCAGGATCTCGGCGTGGGTCTCCGCTTCCGTCCGATAAGCCACCAGCTCGGGCCGCGCTTCGAGGCGGCCTCCATCGGTGCCTTCCATCGCTCGGATGCTGCGGATGACCACCCGATCGGGCCCCACGCCGCAGCCTCCCGCCGCGATTGCCAGCACCAACGCCACACAACCGATCGCCCGCCGCTTGCAGAATCCTGCCACACTGCGCTCCTTGCACCCGGTCAACGCATAGTAGAAATGGAGGCCGGCCCGCGCTGGTTCTCCGAAAGACGGTGACCCCGTGCAGCCGCACGCAAGGTCGACCGGTACAGACACTTGGGCCGTTGCCGAACTGTAGAATTCTGGCGGCAGCTCCAGCAATGAGGAATCCGCATGCGCACCCCATCGATCACCATCGCGCTCGTCGCCCTGCACGCCGTGGCCGCGACCTCATTCGCCCAGATCGGGGTCCGTGCGCAGTCGCCCCGACGAGACGCCGGCCAGCTCCATCTCAGGCACCTGGCGCAGAGCCGTGCCAACCAGATGGTCCACGGCAGGCACTACCAGTTCGACGGACCGAGCCATATCGGATCGAGCTCCTACGACGACGGCTATGCGCACTACTTCAACCCGTCGATCTCCATCGGCGGGCAGTTCGGCGACGTCTTCGGTAAGATCACCGTTGGCGGCAAGCCCGTGCACCACAAGATCGTGCATGTCAATCGCATCCCATACGCGTTCTACCGCGGCGGCTACTACCGCTATGACGACTACGGCTATCACAACAATCGCCGCCAGGTCGTCCAGAGTCCGACCGTCATCGTTATCGACCGCACCGGCGTCTCGACGAACGAGGTCGATCCCGAAGAGCCGATCACGCTCGAAGCGGCCGATCTGGTGAGCGCGCGCGAGCTGGGCCAGCAGGCGCTCTACGCCGGAGATGCCGAACAGGCGGTGGGCTTCCTCACCGAGCACGTGCTCGCGAACGAGGGCGATCGTGAAGCGGAGCGTCTCTTGGGTGTGGCGCTGGCCATGGACGACCAGGTCGAGCTCGGAATCGCGTTGATAGCGCGCGCCTACCGCGGCAATCCGGAGCTCGCGTTCTCGCCACTCACCCGCGAGACCGTGGACTCGCTCGCCGCCTGGCGCGGCGTCCAACGTGACATCCAGAGGTACGCGACGGTGCGGCGCACCGGGTCTGCCTGGCTCGCCGCGATCGCGATCACCCAGGACGAGCTGCCGCTCCACACGCACGAAGACCGGCTCGAGAACGCGCGCCGGGCCGGTCTGCATCCCGATGTTGTCGACGCGTTCCAGCGATTCTTCGAGGGCGGCGAGCCGCGCAAGCCGCCGGTAGAAACCACAGCCGAACCCGTTCAACAAGCCGAGACCGAAGCGGAAGGCACCGGCTGACCGAGTCAGCCCTCGACGAGCTTGAGCGCCACAAGGTCCTGGACGTCGAGCAAGCCGACCGGCTTGCCGTCGCCATCCACGATCGGCACCTCATCCTGCCGATGCTCGAGCACGAGCGCCACCGCGTCGCGCGCAAGCGCGGTACTCGAAATGGTCCGCGGCCGCTTGGTCATGACATTGGAGATCGGCTGATCGAGTTCGCCGCGATCACGGAGGACCAATCGTCGCAGATCGCCATCGGTGAAGATGCCGGTGAGCTTGCCGTCGCCATCGACCAAGAGCAGCGCGCCCGGGCGGCGACCACCGCCGGTCTGCACCGCCTGCTGGGCCTCGATCACGGTGTCGCTCTCGCGCGCCACGGGCAGGTGGTCGTGGATGGTGCAGCGCGCGATGTCCATGACCGGGCGCAACGCGCCGCCGAGCGCTCCGCCGGGGTGCCGCCGCGCGAAGTCCGCGTCGCTAAACCCGCGACGAGCCGCGGCCGAGATAGCCAGCGCATCACCCAGCGCCAGTGTCGCGGTCGTCGAGGCGGTGGGGGCGCTGAAGCGCGGATGCAGGGCTTCTTGTCCGAGTCCGAGGTACAGCGGCACGGTGGCGAGCCGGCTCAGGGGGTCGGGCTGATCGCCGTCGGCGGGCTTGCGCCCGGTGATGGTGATGATGTCCAGCCCGTCTTGGCGCAGCAGGCCGCACAGCGCGACGACCTCGGCCGTGCTACCGCTGAACGACAACGCGAGCACGAGGTCGTGCTCGCGGAATCGCCCGAGGTCGCCGTGGGCGGCCTCGGTGGGGTGGACCGGGTGGCTCGGGATGCCCAGGCTCGCCATCGTCGCACTGATCTTGGCGCCCACGAGCCCGCTCTTGCCCAGCCCGGTGACGAGCACGGTGCCGTCCTTGCGGGCGCACGCGTCGATCATCTCGACCGCTCGGGCGAAGCCCTCGGGCAGCTCGGCCAATGCGGCGACAGCCTCGGCTTCCTCGCGCAGCAGCTGACTGGCGAGTTCCAGGTGTTCGGTCTCGGTGGTTCGGGCCATGGTCGTCATCGATGAGGGTACGCCCGGTGCCGGCAATCGGCCGTAAACTCTGGGCATGGAAGCCACCGGCCCAGCCATCGCGATCGACGCCTTCGAGGGGCCCATGGACCTCTTGCTCCACCTCGTCCGCGTTCACGAGGTCGACATCCACGACATCCCGGTGGCCCTGATCGCCGAGCGGTATATGGCTGCCATCGCCGACCTCTCGACCATCGACATTGACACGGCGGGCGAGTTCCTGGTCATGGCCGCGACGCTGGCGGAGATCAAGAGCCGCGTCGTCGCCGCGGAGAACCTCAGCCCAGAGGACGCCGAGCGGGCCAAGCGCGAGCACGCGAGGGCCGACAAGGAGCCCGAGGACCCGCGAGCCGAGCTCGTTCGCCAGCTGCTCGAGTACAAGCGGCTGCGTGAGCGGGCCGATGCGCTCGAACAGCGGCTGGAGACTTGGCAGTCGCGCGCGAAGGTTGCGCCCGCGCTGCGTCCGACCCGCGACGCGGAGGAAGAAGCGGAGCTCGCCCTCGACCTCGAGGACCTGACCCTGGGCGATCTGGTTGAGGCGTTCGAGCGCATCGCGAGCGCCATCCAGTTCGATCGCCTGGGCGAGCACCAGGTCACCGACGACGACACGCCCATCGAGCTGCACCAGGCCGACGCCGTCGACCGCCTCGAACGTGCGCACGCCGACACCGGCAAGGCCGAGCTCCCGCTCCGCGACCTGTTTAATGGCCGCACCCGGCCCGAGGCCATCGGCATGTTCCTGGCGATCCTCGAGCTGGTTCGCAACCTGCGTGTGCGTGCGTGGCGCGGCGAGTCGACGGACGGCGAGCCCAACGCGATCTGGCTCGGGCTCGTTGAGACGGCGCTGGAGGATTAGGCACCTAAGTTGGAGGCCTAGCCGCAGCCCGCGTCGAATTCGTTCTGGAATGCAAGAAAGTCGAAGAGTGTCAACCGGCCGTCGGCGTCGAAGTCGGCTCCCGGGGCGCCCGCGTCGAAGAGGTGCTGGAACGCCAAGAAATCGAAGAGCGTGAGTCGGCCGTCCCCGTCGAGGTCAACTCGGCACGGCGGTGCGCAGCCGGTGGCGATGGGGTCGAACACCACGACACCCCGGGCCGGATCGTCGCTCTGGTCGTAGATCATGTCCGCGATCTCCGCGAGGTCTTCTGTGCCCCAGCAGACACCGGTCGCGTTGCTGTCCTCGGCCGATCCGTTGTAGACTGCCGAGCCGAGGTCGGCGGTGTTGCCCGAAAGCTGGTTGCGCCCAGATCCTTCGGGCGACATGTCAAGCATGCCGCGTTCACGGAGGTGTATCGCGCCCCCCAGTCTCGCAGCGTTATTGATGAACGTGTTGCCGTCGAGCCTGAGGTCTCCGCCGGGGATATTGCCGATGGCCCCGCCGACGTCGGCCTCGTTCGCTTCGAACAGGTTGTCGCGGATGCGCATGCCGCCGGTAAACAGAGTGTCGCTGAAATCGATCGCGCCGCCACCGGCATTTGTCGTGTTATCGATGAATCGATTGCCAACGATCAGGACATCGTCGACGTCATTGAGCAGACGCAGAGCGCCGCCGCTGGTTTGGGCGGTGTTGCGTACGAAGTCGTTCTCGACGATACGCGCCTGCTCGTTCCAGACTGCGAGCCCGCCGTTCAGTCGGCCCTCATTGCCCTCGAACCGATTGCCTCGAACCAGGAGAGTTGCGGCACTGAAGCCCTGGATCGCGAGAAGTCCAGCGCCCGAGCCCTGCTCGGCCCTGTTCTCAACAAACTCGCAGTCTTCGATGGCGGACGACGCTGGCTCGCTGGAGAGAATCAGCGTGGCCCCGCCGCCGCTCCCCTCACTCATGTTTTCGGCGAATGTGCAGCGGCGCATCGTGATGCTCCGGCCTTGGAAGTAGAGTCCCCCGCCATCGCCGTCGTCGAAGCCGCTCGTTTGATTGCCCTCAAAGTGAGAGTCTTCGATGAGCCAGTCGTCGGCCCGAGTGATGCTTGCGCCGCCGCCCTGCGGAGTTGAGCGGGTCGGGTTGTTGCTGATGAATGTCGTGTTTCGAATTTCGCCACTTAAGGACGCTGTTCCTGCAGCGATCATGCCCGGAGCGCTTTTTCCTTCAAACCTGCAGTCCAAGATGACCATGCGGTCAGCACCCAGCGCGTTGAGGCCGAGGCCGCAGTCGATGATGTCGACCGACTCGAGACTAAGCAAGTTGTCATCGCCCGAACCGAGCTGGGCATCCATGCCTCGAGATGCCCCCATGATGCTCGAATCCAAGACACGCACGTCCCCTGCGCTGCGAACGCGGATGCCGTCACGCGTAGCTTGGAGATCGACGTCGCGGATCCACGCCGTCCTCGGTGGATCGGGGTTCTCGATCGAGATGCCGTCGGAGCAATCGCGGATCACAACATGCTCGAGAAAGACGGTGCTCCCGCTGATCGCAACCGCTTGCGTCGAATCCATGATTGATGCGTGGCGGATGACACTCCCCCGGACGTATCGGCCATCGGTCGTGGCGATCGCGTCGACCGTATCGCGGCCGAATTCGATGCCCGTCCACGCACCGCTGCCCGGGACGGCGAGGCCAAACACGATCGGCTGCGCGGCCGTGCCGTCGGCGATTAGCGTGGCGGTGCGCAGCGGGTTGAGGCCGTCGACCCCAACCTGGAGGCCGAAGCCGGCGCGGAACAAGACCTCCACGCCGGGCTCGATCGTGAGCGTCGCCCCCTGCTCGACGATCACGTCGATGTTCGCGAGGAAGGGGCTTCGGGCCAGATCCCACGTCGTGTCTTCATCGATGATGCCGCCGACGAGCGTCTGCGCCGAAGCCGCGGATGCGATGAATGCGCCCACGAACGCAGCGAGGGCCCGCTTCGGACCGATCATGGCCTTCTCCATCTTCGCCCGAGGCTACTCGCAGCCGGCATCGAACAGGTTCTGGAACTCCAGGAAGTCGAACAGCGTCAGGTCGCCGTCGCCGTCGAAGTCGGCGGCCGGGTCGCCGGCGTCGAACAGGTTCTGGAACTCGAGGAAGTCGAAGATCGTCAGCTGGCCATCGCCGTCGATGTCGGCGCGGCACGAGGTCAGGCCGGGCTGCCACACCACGAAGTTGTCCGGCTGGCTGCCCTGGGTCATCGCGATGTCGCCGACCTGCGTCAGGCTGCCGTCATCTTCGATGCGGAAGCTGTAGAGGCCCTGCAGATCGTCGAATGACGTCGAGTTGTCGCTGACGAACAGGAACTGCCCGGCGTCGAGGTCGAGCGTGCCCACGGTGCCCAGCGAGCCGCGGCTGCCGACGTCGAAGGTGACGCCCAGCGACGTGAGTGCGCCCGTGGTCGCATCGGACGAGAAGCCCCACACGGAAGCATCGCCGCCGTGGCCGGCGTACACGAACCGGCTGTCCGGGCTGACGGTGACCCACGCCGGCGAGGAACCGGGGCTCACGAACGGGGAGCCGCCGATGGTTGTTAGCGAGCCGGCCGGGCCAACCTCGAAGCCAAGGACGTCGTTGCCCGAGCCGCTGATGCCGCCGCCCGCGTACAGCCACTCGCCGTTGCGCGCGAGCGCCATGTCGAGTGCAAAGTTGGGGCTGGTGAACACGAATCCGGTTTCGGTGAGTTGGCCGTCGCTATCGACTCGGTACGACGTGACGTTGGCCGAACTGCCGCCAAAGTCCGAGTCTTGCACGAAGATCAGCCGCCGGCTTGGGTCGGATTCGATGTTCGTGATGAACGTCGCGCCCGCGGCCGTCGCGTCGGTCTGCACGAGCGAGCCGGTCATCGGCGTCGCGCCCGGCGTGTATCGGTACACACGGGCGAATGAGTTGCCGATGTTCGACTCGGCGACGACGATGTACTCGTCATCGACCCACGCCATGCCCAGCGGCGCGTTGCGCACCGTGAACTCGTCGAGGATGCGCAGCATGCCATCGCTGTCGACCTCGATGATGGTCAGTTGCTCGGGGTCTAAAGCGGTGGCGTGGCCCGTCGCGAGGAAGCGGCCGCCCGCCGAGAGCGCGATGCCCTCGATGTTCGTGCCCGGCAGCGAGGGGCCGCCAGCGGGCCGCTCGTCGATGACGATGTAGTCGATCTCGACCAGCGCGCCGGTGGCGTCGGGCTGGAAGCTCGTGACGGCACCCAGCAGGTTGCCGTTGTTGCCCACGAACACGGTCGGGTCGTCGGCCTGGCCGAAGGCGGAGCAGGCACTGGCAAGGAGCAGCGCGGTGGCGGTACGGATCATGGGAGGAGTCCTCTCTCTCGGGTGTGTTTCGGAACTACAGCGTACCCGAGAGTGGGGTGCCTCCCAAGTCGAATTCGTTGCGAAAGCGTGCTGTTTTCGGACCTTTGATGCCCTAGATAGCGACGATCTCGCCCACGCTGTACGTCACGGCCTTGCCGGCCAGCAGCACGCGATCACCCTGTTCGGTCGTGGTGATGTCGCAGCGGAGATCCCCGCCGCGAGTGCTGACCTGGTGCGCGGTCAGGCGGCTCTTGCCGAGCCGATCAGCCCAGTACGGCGCGAGCGCGCAGTGCGCGCTGCCGGTCACCGGGTCCTCGTCGACGCCCGCGCGTGGCGCGAAGAAACGCGAGGCGAAGTCGTGGCTCGTGCCCGGGGCTGTGGCGATGACGCCGTGGGCCTCGATGG
>CALCCF010000023.1 GCA_937899905.1 uncultured Phycisphaeraceae bacterium | reverse complement strand
CCTGTATCGCCCACTACTTGGAAAACGGACTCCGATCGGAGTCCGTTTTTTGTTTGGGTATTCGGAGTTGGTTGGCTCGTCAACCTGGCGCGATCTGATTTCAGGCGTCGTCGTCAATGAGCACCCGGCTCGCCGGGGTATCGAGGTCGTCACACTGGCCGGACCGGACCATCCACACGAAGCCCCAGACAGCGGCGGCGGCCAGCACAAGCGCGATGGGCAGGACGATGAACAGGACGCTCATGGTGTGGCCTCCTTGGGTGGCAGATGTGTGTCCGAGCGAGCGGCCGGCTTGCCGGCACCGAGCGCGATGGCGAGCACGGTGAGCGAACTCGCCGGCATGATGATCGCAGCGACGATGGGCGACATGAGCCCGAGCAGCGTGAGTGTGGCGGCGGTGAGGTTGTAGCTGACGGCAAGCCCGAGGCAAAGGCGGATGCGAGAGATCGTGCCTCGGCTGGTGCGCGCAAGGTCGACCAAGGGGGCGAGGCCCGGGCGGCCGAGGTAGACATCGGCCGCGGTCATCGATGCTTCGGCGCCGCCGCTGACCGCAACGCCCACGGTGGCGCTCGCGAGCGCGGCGGCATCGTTGACGCCATCGCCGACCATAACGGTTGGCCCCTGGGCGTTCAGCCGGTCGATTTGGTCGCGCTTGTCTTCGGGGAGCGCGCCGCCCTCGGCCAGGTCGATGCCCACGGCGTCGGCGATGGCGGACACGGTCTGTGGATCGTCGCCCGAGAGCACGCGCGGCGACCAGCCGACGTCGCGCAGCTCGGCGATCGAGGCACGCGCGTCTTCGCGTGGCGCATCACCGAGAACGGCGACGGCTTCGACACGGTCCGCCTTGGCCACGAGGATTGCGGTCTGACCGCTGCTGCGCGCGTGGGCGGCGGATTTGGCGGCCCATTCGGGGACGTCAATGCCGCGGGAGGTCATGAGCCCCTTCGAGCCGGCGGCGACCGAAATGCCGCCATGGATTGCGGTGACGCCCAGGCCGGCGTGGTGCTCGATGCTCTCGACTTCGCCACGTGTCTCGCTGCTGTCGGCCAGCGCGCGTGCGATGGGGTGTTGCACGCCGCGTTCCATGGCGGCGACTATTGGCTTGAGGGACTCGTCGCCGATCCAGTCCCGCAGCGCGAACTGGCCCTGCGTGATCGTGCCGGTCTTGTCGAGCACGACGGTGGGGTGCTTGGCCAGCGTCTCGAAGGTGTCGCCGCCCTTGATGAGCGTGCCGCGGGCGGCGAGGCGGCCGATGGCCATCGAGGTCGCGAGCGGTGTGGCCAAAGCGACGGCGCACGGGCAGCACACGATGAGCATGGCGACGGTGGACTCGAACGCGGCGTTCAGCCCCGCGGGCAGGCGGATCAGGAAGCACAGCGCCGACAGGACGATCACGCCGAGGACGAAGGGCCTGGCGAGCTTGTCGGCGCTGCCTATAACCGGCGTGCGCGACATGCTCAGGCGTTCGATGTCGGCCATGAGCCGGCCGACGCGGGTCTCGCGCCCGGTGGCAGCGACGCGGATGCGGATGGTGCTGGATAGGTTCAGCGCGCCCGCGGCAACGGCGTCGCCCTCGGCCGCGCCGATTGGCCGGCTCTCGCCGGTGAGCACGGCGCTGTCGATGTGCGTCGATCCTTCTTCGATCGTGCCGTCGACCGGCACGCACTGCTGCGGGGCGACCTCGACCAGATCGCCGGCCTTGACGGCGTCGATCGCCGCTTCGGTGGGCTCGCCGTCCTCGATGAGGGTGACGCGGCGTGGCGTGACGGAGAAGAGCAGCTCGATGGCGTCGGTGGCGCGGCGTTGCTGGCGCATCTGCAGCCACCGGCCGATGAGCAGCAGGAAGATCAGCATCGTGATCGAATCGAAGTAGATCTCGCCCGTGTCGAGGGCGACGGTGATCATGCCCGCGATCGTGCCGGCGACCAGGGCGAGCGCGATCGGCGTGTCGAGGTGCCACGTGCGGGTGCGAAGGGAGGCCACCGCGCCGTTGATGAACACGCGGCCGGGCCAGAGCAGCGCGAGCAGGCCGATGGCGGCGCTCAGGTAGCGGAACGCGGAGCGATAGGGCTCGGCGATGGCGTCGAAGTGGCCGCTGTAGAGCGCGAAGGCCAGCAGCATGACGTTGCCCGCGCACGCGGCGGCCACGCCGATGCGGATGAGGTATGCGCGGTCTTCGAGGCGGCGTGCGTCTCGGGCGGCCGAGGGCTCGACCGGGTGCGGGGGATATCCAAAGCGGGCAAAGGCGCGGGCGACGGCCGAGAGCTTGGTCTCGCCGGGGTTCCATACGACCGATGCGGTGCGGCGGGCGAGGTCGAGCTCGACGCTTCGCAGGCCATCGACGACCGTGGGACGGCGCTCGAGCAGCCACAGGCAGGCGGCGCAGTGGCCGCCTTGCACGTCCACCTCGACGCGCATCCGGCCCTCGGGCATCGGCGAGGCGTGTCGCTCGAGGAACGTGGCGTCGTCCAGCTCGGCAAACGTTCCCGACTGCGACTCGGCCGGCAGGCGGTCGTCGTCGAGGCGTTCCTTGAGGGCGTAGTACTGATCGAGTCCGCAAGCGCGGATGGCCTCGTACGCCGTCGCACAACCGTTGCAGCAGAACGACTCGCCTACGGGGCTCGGCAGGCCGCAATGCTCGCACGGCTGGCGGGTGGTGGCCTCGGGCTTGGGCATCGTACTGGTTGTGGCAATGGCGGCCATGAAGGACTCGCGTCTACTCGTCCGGATCGCACAGCGGGCAGTGCGCGGAGGTGGGTGGCGTGGTGAGCGAGGCGGGCTCGGCGGTGGGGCGGTTGGTCAGCACGGAGAGGTCGGCGCCGTACACGCGGAACACGGTGATGCCGGCGATGGCGATCATCGCCAGTGCGGCCACGGTGCGCACGCGCGGGCCGAAGCGGGTGCGGAGCGCACCGGCACCGAGCCCGACGGCGGCAAGGATGGGCACGGTGCCGATCCAGAAGGTCGCCATAACCGCGGCACCCCAGACCGGCGAAGCCGTGCCCGCGGCGATCAGCGCGAAGGCCCAAAGCCAGCCGCACGGCAGCAGTGTGGTGAGCAGGCCCATGGCCAGCGCCCGGCCGGTGGGGCCGAAGCGATCGGCGCGGGCGACGCCCTTGCGAAACGCGCTGCGGATGCCCGGTGGCGTGGGCACGTGGGGCATGCGCACGCCGGCCTCGCGGAGCAGCCAGATGCCGCCAACGGCGAGCATGGTCGTCGCGGCGAGGATCGCTGCGGCGTGGTGCAGGCCGGCGGCGTTCGCGCCAAGATTGACTGCGCTGCCGAGCATGCCCGCGAGGACGCCGAGCGACGAATAGCCGATCAGCCGTCCGCCGTGGTACATGGTCTGGAGCTTGGCATGGACGTGGGCCTTGCCCTTCTCGAAGCCGCAGGCCATGGCGACAAACACGCCGCACATGCCGGCGCAGTGCGGGCTGCCAGCGAGGCTGGCCACGAGGACCGCCGCCAGGGTGGCCAGGGTCGGTGTCACGGTGTGCCGCTCCGTGCGATTGGCGTGCCGAGCGCGTAGAGGTCCTCGGTCAGGAAGAACATATCGGGGCCGCGTTGGACTCGCAGCCGGATCTGCCACTGGCCCTCGCGAGGCTTGGCGATATCGGCGGCGTATTGGCCGGCGGCGAAGGGCTGGAGGAGGACTTCCTCAGCCTGGCCGCGGCGGGCGTGGTGGAACACGGTGGCACGCACGGCGGCCCCCTCGAGTGGCCGGCCGAGCGCGTCGGTGAGCGTCACGCTGAGCGACTTCGTGGACAGGTCCATGTCGAACTCGGCGGACCAGCCCAGGGCCTCGCTAGCTGCGAGTTGCGCCTTGCGCCGATCCCAATCGACGCCGCGCTGGTAGTAGTCGTCCTCGATGGCATAGCTGGGGTCGCCGGTGGCCGCGACGACGGTGATGCCGCACACCGTCAGCGAGATGCACAGCGCGCCGACCACGCCGAGCGGCCAGAGCCATGCGCGGGATGGGCGGGGCGGCTGATTGCCGTGCTCGTTGTCATGCTCTTGGCTCGTGGGGGTGTCATTCTGGCGCATGATCAGTTGTCTCCAGAACGGCTGACGGGCCCGCGCATCACGTACTCAACGCGCTTCTCGAAGCCCTCGGACTCGATGAGGATCGTCACTGGCAGTCGAGTGGTCCTGAACGACTCGGATGGGACGACCAGTGCGACCGGCTCGGTGGCCATCTCGCCCGGCTCGAGTTGGATCGTGCGCGTTCCATCGAGGCGCCAGCCCTCGACGCCCTCCATCGAGATGGCGTACGTCGCTCCGGCTTCCGAGCGGTCGTGGATCTTGACCTTTACGGTGTTGGCCACCATGCCGTCGTCGAGCACCATGAACGGGGTGCCCGGGCCGCGCAGGATGGTCACGAGTGCGGGCTGGCGGGTGATGAGCAGCACGGCCATGATCGTGACCAGCGCGATGATGATCGTCGGATAGGCGATCAACCGAGGGCGGAACCAGTGGCGGCCCTCGCCGTCGAGGTTCCGCTGCGAGGCATAGCGAATGAGCCCGCGCGGGCGGCCGATCTTGTCCATGATCGCATCGCAAGCATCAATGCACTGCGTGCAATTCACGCACTCCATCTGCAAGCCGTCGCGGATGTCGATGCCCGTCGGGCAGGTCTGCACGCACATGGAGCAGTCGATGCAGTCGCCAACCTCCGGCTCGGCGCTAGCCAAGACCTTGAGTGAGACATCCTCGGTCTTCTCACGACGGCGAAGCTTCTTGCCGCGCGGCTCGCCGCGCTTGCGGTCGTACCCGACGACGAGCGAGTCGCGATCGAGCATCACGCTCTGGAAGCGGCCATAGGGGCACGCCACGATGCACATCTGCTCGCGGAAGAAGCCGAAGTCGAAGAGCATGGCGCCGGTAACGGCCACGATCACGACGAAGGCGATCGGATGGTCCAGCGGGGACCCGAAGATCCACTGGCGGAGGTTGTCGGTGCCAACGAAGTAACTCATGAAGGTGTGTGCGAGGGCGAAAGACAGCACGACGAAAACGATGGTCTTGAGCAGCCCGCCCGCCGGCCCGAATCGCTTCTTGCTGCCCGGTCCTCCCTGGAAGAACCGCTCGATCGGGCGGAACACGAGCTCCATATAGACCGTCTGCGGGCACCCCCAACCGCACCAGATGCGGCCCTTCGAGAGCCGCGGGTTCAGCCAACG
>CALCCF010000022.1 GCA_937899905.1 uncultured Phycisphaeraceae bacterium | reverse complement strand
GCTTGAGGGGGAGGGTGGCGATGGTACTGCCTGATCCGCCAGACACAGACGAACTCATTCAAAGCGTTACAGACTACTACGCCAAGCAAGGCATTCACATCGACATCGGCGACAGCACGGCAGTCGTCCGATGGGAGGTTCCTGTCGTCCCCACAGAATACCGACCCAGCGCTTGGCAAAAGATGCTCAGTCGGTTTAGGAGCCCTCGCCATGACTGACGCGCGGCCGGGTGGGGATGTGTGGCAGCCGATCGAGACGTGTCCAGACACCGGCATGGTGTGGCTGTTGGTATCGCCCGACGCCTGCATCATGAGCATCGAACCGGCAACCGAGAAGAACGGCAAGCTTGGATGGCTGCCGATGAGCGAAGCCGGCAGGATCGCGGGGGAGAGGGCGGGCAATGAAGCGTGAACACTGGTCGATGCGTGGCGGGCCGCTTGACGGTGCTATCCAGATTCCGCATTCAGAAGACGAGCACTGGTGCTGGCAGGGCGACCACCAGGCCATCTATCACCGAGTCGACGAGGAACAGGTGTTCGTTTTTGTGGGCTGGCGAATCTGGACCAAAGAGATGCACGAGAGGCTTGCAAGCAAGGTGAAGGGGATTTGCGACAATGACTAGCCAGATCAAGATGACCATCCCCCTCACCAACGGCCGCAAGATCACCGAGACCGTCAACGCCAGTCACTAGCCAGCCTGAGCAACCACGCTGCCCAGCTCGGAGAGCTGATCTCGCGCCCATCGCGGGACTTCGTCCTCGAAGCCGGACTCGATGAAAACCTGGTACAGTTGCATGAGCTCGGCCCGGATCTGCGTCGAGTCGCGGCCTTCGCGCTGGTAGAGGTTGATCGCTCGGCGAATGCCGGTCTCTAGGTCCTGGAGCTCGCGCAGCCGTCCGAACGACAGGCGATCGGGATCAAACGACTGCGCGCGACCGCCCAGGGTGGCGCGGCCGAGGAGTGATGCCGGTCCCTCTGATGCCGCGCGCTGCAAAGGGCCTTGGCGAGCCGATCCCACACCGAACTCGCGGAACGGCCGGACCTGGCCAAGGAGAAACTCGCTGACGCTGAGGTCGCCGCGGCGATCGTTCGGCCCGATCTCGCGGTCGGTGAAGATCTCGCGTCCAGCGGCGACTTGGATGGGGATGCTCGCCCACGGCGCCAGGCTCGAGCCGAAGTAGTGGGCAAGGTCCATCACGCCCTCGGCGTCACCCTGGCCCGTCAACATCTGGGCCGCACCAAAGGCGCCCGACCCAAGTTGGGCCGCGGTCTCTGTCGGATTGATCGTGCCGGTCGTGATACCAAACTCGCGTCCGGGCTCGGCGGCAATCTGTACCGCGACCTGCTCACGCAGCCAGGACGGGCGGAGGTGGTCCGGCATCGCCGCCTCGCCGACCAGGGCCTCCTCGAGGTTTTCCTTGAGCTTCGGAGCCAAGGCGATGACCTGGGGATTCTCCATGAGCTGGCGGAGCTGGTACGCCCCAGAGCGGCGCATCCAGGTGTAGAACGGGAACAGACGCTTGAACTGCCGTGCCTCGATGTCGGTCAGGTCGCCGTAATCGAACAACGCCTCGCGCACCATCCGGCCAGACTGAGCCGGCGAGAGGCCTCGCTCGAGGCCGCCGACATACGTTGCGAGCCTCAGCGAATCCTCAATCGACTGATTGGCGGCATACCAAGGAGCGGCGACCCGACGCAGGTATCTCTCGCTGACATAGATGTCCCTGGCTCCACGCATCCAGTCCATCCGATTCGGCACACCATCGCGACCGGCAGCGCGGGCATAGTGCTCCGCGCTCATCATCAGATCTTCGCGGCCACGAAGCCCTTGGAGATACTGTGGAAGTCCACCATTGAGAGGAAACGGCCTGTATCGACCGTCACGGACGGCATCAACGAAGATACGGCTGGTCCGACTCGCACCGATCACCCGCTCTCGCAGAGCATCCTCAACTAGATTCTGATACGACACGAATCCGCGACCAGAGAGGTCGATGCCATTCTCGGCCATCCACGCCTCGTCTTTGCGACGCATCATCGCCCTGATGATCTTGGGGCCATGTTGTCCGATGGCGCGGATGTTGTCCAGATTGTTCTGTCCGGCCTGCCATATGCCGCCCACGATGTTGGCCATCGTCCATGATGGATGGAGCAGCGTCGTGGTATTACACGCGTATGTGAACGAGTATGCTGCACGAACGACAACGTTCGCGTTGTCCGGACTCATGACTCGAGCAGCGCCTTCGATCGCGTCCGCCGCCTCCTCTGGCAGGAAGATCTGCGAGCCTCGAGGTCCGAGACCCTGAGCGAACATCTTGTTGCTACCGACGATCTCCGGATCGAGCGTTCGGTACCGCTGCTCGCCGATGCGGACGATCTGCCGCTGGCCCGGGCCAGAAACGACCTGGCCCTCCATGCCGTTGGTGAACATGAGTCGCTCGGTCGGAGATCGAGAGATGCCTTGGCTGATCACCTTGGTCTGGAGGCCCATGCGGAGCACCGTGTCACGCAGCGCCCGCTGGCTGTCAAGCCCGATCTGCTCGACCAGCCGATCCGCGACGACGCTGGGGAAGTCGGTGTCGAATAGGTAAGGCCCGATCTCGGACGGATCGGCGAAGGCCGCAAACTTTCCGCTCTGGAACTCATCGTTGAGTCGGAAGATGTCAGCCGGGATGCCGTAGACCTCCCGCTTGACCTCGGGAGCGACATCGGCCGAGAGCTCGTCGAACGCCTGGATGACGCCGCGCTTTTCGGCGATCTGCTGGAGCCGGTCGGGCCCAAGCACCTCCCCCACCGCGTCGAGCTGCACCGGGTCCATCTGGAGCAGTAACCGCTCGAACTGCATGAACTCGTGCTCGCCGGGGCGGATGCCGAACCGCTCGGCCGTGGCATCGTCGACGTTGAAGCGATACAGGTCGGTCGACCGCTCCTTCTGGAAGGCCGCTCGAGCCGCCTGGCTCGCCGTGCCATCTCGACCGCTGAACCCAGGGAGCGAACGCTGGGCCCGCACGCTCTCGTCGGCAAGCGAGCTCAGCCGCTTGGGCACGTACCCACGAAGCAGGAACGAGAGCATCCCCTCGGCCTGGCCCGTCTGTCCGGCCTGCGCGAGCGTCTCGAGGATCGACTCGACCTGGCGGTCTAGGGCGCCGGAGATCTGGGCATACGCCTCGGGGCCACCAAAGCTGTCACGACGGATCTCCTGGAAGCGGCGCCACATGGGCGTATACGCCTCCATCACC
>CALCCF010000021.1 GCA_937899905.1 uncultured Phycisphaeraceae bacterium | reverse complement strand
GTGGTGGTTTTGGCTGTGCGCGTCGCCGCTGGCGAGCTTGGTGTAGATCGCGTTGCGGAACTTGCCGTAGCTGCTGTCGCCTGTGTTTAGCGCAACATAGCCGCCGTTCTTGGTGGCCAGCTTCTGCTTGACGATGTCAGCCTGGATGGTCGCGCCCAGGTGGTTGGCCTGACCGGTCAGGTCGGCGCTGTCGTGGTAGTCGGTCTTCTTTCCGTCAGGGCCGGTGGCTTTGAAGGCGTCGTTGCGCGTGTAGCACCACAGCACGGTGACCATGCCCAGCGCGTGGGCGTGGGCGAACATCTCGCTGACGTACTGGATCTGCTCGCGCGAGTTCTCGCTGCCGAAGTAGATCGTCGCACCAACGGCGATCGCGCCCATCTCGTAGCACTGCTGTATGGTGCCGTAGAGCGTCTGGCTGTGCACGTTGGGATAGGTCAGCAGCTCATTATGGTTGAACTTCACGAGGAACGGGATCTTGTGGGCGTACTTGCGCGACACGGCGCCCAGCACGCCGAAGGTCGAAGCCACCGCGTTGCAGCCGCCGTCGATCGCCAGCTTGACGATGTTCTCGGGGTCGAAGTACTCGGGATTGGGCGCGAAGCTCGCGCCGGCCGAGTGTTCCACGCCCTGATCGACGGGCAGGATGCTGACATAGCCCGTGCCGCCCAGGCGGCCGTGGTTCATGAGCGTCTGGAAATTCCGCAGCACCGGCACCGGCCGATCGGTGAGGGCGACCACGCGGTCGATGAAGTCCGGCCCGGGCAGCGAGAGCGAGGCCTTGTCGAAGCCGGTGGCCGTGTAACCGAGAAGGCTCTCGGCCTCCGATCCCAGGATGGCGGCGATGTCTTGGCTGGACGACGGGGCGGCGGTCATCGTGGTCACGGCAGGGCTCCTCCTGGGTCAAAGGTGATGGTAGGTCGAAGGCCGCAGAACGGCCCTGGTGGCCTTCACGAGCCGGCCAGCAGCCAAGTATTGCATTATTTTCAATATAATCTTGATTTTATTCACATTGTGGTTTATATTTGTCGAGTATGGCTTTGACATCGTTCAACTCGACCACCAGTCCAGCCGTGGAAGTCCAGCAAGCCAAGTCGCCGCTCGATCGCGTGCCCGAAGAGGATCGGGCCCTGATCATCGAGTTCGTCTTGCGCTCGGGCTCGCTCAAGGACCTCGCCAAGCACTACGGGGTGAGCTATCCGACCATCCGCACGCGGCTGGACGGGGTGATCGAGCGGTTGCGGGCGGCGGTCGAGAACCGGCCGGCGGACCCGCTGGCCGAGGCGTTGGCCGAGCTGGTCCAGCGTGGAGAATTGACGGCTTCGGGGGCCCGCCGCGTGCTGGCCGCCGCCGAGGCTAAGGACAACATCGAAAAGGGAGGCTCGTAATGGATCCGTGGTTTACCGAGCAGGCGGCGGGATTTGTGGGCGCGGCCGTGGGTGTCATCTACGGCGCGGGCTTCGGCGGCATCGGCGGTGGTGTTGGCGGGCCCTTGGCATCGCTGGGCAAGGCCCGTGGGCTGGTCGTGGGCATCTTCGCGGCCGGCTTCCTGTTCGGGCTGGGCCTGGCGGCGACGGGGCTCGTCGCTCTTGTTCTCGGCCAGCCCTGGTACGTGTGGTTCGTGTTCCTGCTGCCGGGCATCACCGGCACGCTGCTCTTCGGCATGCTCACGCCGATCATCCGCGCCCAGTACGACAAGGCCGAGCAACGCAAACTGGATGCGGCGGCGATCCGGAGCGCGTGACAACAGGGTGAGACGCATGGCGCGAATATCATCGCGTACATGCCCACCAACCCCAACGACACGTACACCTCACCGCTCGCATCGCGCAATGCCTCGCCCGAGATGCTCCGCATCTGGAGCCCACGGCACAAGTTCAACACCTGGCGTCGCATCTGGCTGGCGGTGGCCGAAGCCCAGCACGAGGTGACGAAAGACTGGGAAACGCCACTCGTGTCCCGGGAGCAGGTCGACGAGCTGCGAGCAGTCGTCGAGCGCGGCATCACCGACGAGGAACTCGCCCGCGCGAGCGAGATCGAACGCGACCTGCGGCACGACGTGATGGCGCACGTGCACTGCCTTGGCGAGCAGTGCCCCAAGGCAAAGGCGATCATCCATCTGGGGTGTACGAGCCAGGATGTGGTGTGTAATGCGGATTTGCTGGTCACCCACCAGTCATTGCGAGCCATTACGACCAAGCTGGGGCGCGCGATCGAGACGCTTTCCGCCCAGGCCATCGAGCACGCACGGACCCCAACTCTCGGCTTCACGCACTATCAGTCGGCGCAACCCGTCACTGTCGGTCGTCGGTGCGCCGGGTGGGCTGCAGAGTTGGGAATGGCCTGCAAGCGCACTTTGGATGGGTTCCCACAACCTCGTCTGCGAGGGTTGAGAGGCGCTACCGGAACGCAAGCGTCGTTCCTGAAGCTTCTCGCCGACGACCCAGAAGCGGTTGACGGTCTTGAGCGTGCATTTCTGGAGCGACTCCTTGGGCAAGACGGCCTCATGAGTGAATTGTGGTTCGGAAGCAACCACCAATACGTAGAGTTGGCTGCGTTCGACTTGACAGGCCAGACCTATCCTCGGGCCTACGACAGTTTCATCCTCGCCGATCTCGCCTCCATCGCCTCCGTCCTCCACAAGATCGCCACCGACATCCGCCTGCTCTCCAACCGCAAGGAGATCGACGAGCCCTTCGGCTCAAAGCAGATCGGCTCGTCGGCCATGCCCTACAAGCGCAACCCGATGAAGTGTGAGCGCATCTGTGGGCTGACGCGATTCGTGATGAACCTGGTGGGCAACGCCTACGACACGGCCGCCACGCAGTGGCTGGAGCGCACGCTCGATGATTCGAGCAATCGACGCCTGAGCCTGCCCGAGGCGTTCCTCGCGCTCGACGGCGCGCTCGACCTCATGCACCAGGTCGCGTCGGGGCTCGTCGTACACGAGGCCATGGTGCGCAAGAACCTGATGGCCGAGCTGCCGTTCCTGGCGACGGAGAACATCCTGATGGAGGCCGTCAAGGCTGGCGGCGATCGCCAGGAACTGCACGAGAAGATCCGCGTACACGCCCAGGCGGCGGGGATGAAGGTGAAGCAAGACGGCGAGGACAACGACCTCATCGAACGCCTCCGCGGCGACGAGGCGTTCGCACCGGTTCACCACCTGCTTACCGAGGACCAGTTGCTCGACCCGATGAAGTACGTCGGCCGCTCGGTCGAGCAGACCGAGCGTTTCCTCAAGGAAGTCGTGGAGCCGCTGCGGGAGCGGTATGGCTCGGAGCTGGAGTCGCTTGGGGCGAGCGATCGGGGAGTCTGACCCGATCCGAAGACTCGGGCGAGATCGGCCCGACCTCTTGCATGTCGCCATAGGGCATGACATCACTCTTGATAAACGGCACCAGCGGGATGTCGGGCTTGCAGCCGGCGAGCAGGCCGAGGGCGAGCACGCCGAGTCCCCCGAGTACGAGGCGTATTGATTTTCGCATGATGGCCCTCCTTGCGAGTCTCCGGGCATCGCCCGGCCGTGGCTCTTGCGGGATTGTGGATCAGTCCTCGTCCGATGGCGATTGATTGCCACAGAAATTGCGGATTCTGATCAGCCGATACGCACTCGATGCGCGGCAGTCTCCCTGAGTTTCAGCCATGGATCTCGGCCGCGAGCGAATCCAGTAGGCTCGACGCTCCGATGCGGAAGTAACGCGGGTCGGGCGTTTGCCAGCCGTCGTGGCCGGCCATGATCGTCCGGGCCTGATCCCAGTACGCGACCGCGTCGGCGGCCGTCCGCACGCCGCCGGCGGGCTTGAGGCCGACCTTGGGGCCGCCGGTGCGCCACGCCTCGGCAAGCACGCCAAGCATGATGCCGGTCGCTTCGAGCGTCGCCGCGGGCTGGGTCTTTCCGGTGCTCGTCTTGATGAAGTCGCCGTCGCGTAGCAGCGGCACGACGAGCTCGCTCGCGGCGCGGATGTTCGCTTCGGTCTCAAGCTCGCCGGTCTCGAAGATGACCTTGAGCGACGCGTAGCCGATGGCCGCGCGGATCTCGCGGACCTCTTGATTCACGGCATCTCGTCTGCCCGAGAGGAACTCGCCGCGGCTAATGACCATGTCGATCTCGTTGGCGCCCTGCTCGACACACCACGCCGCCTCGGCAACGCGGACGTGCAACGGGGACATGCCGTTTGGGAATGCGCCGGCGACGGAAGCGAGGCGCACGCTCGAGCCTTCCAAAGCCTCTGCGGCGGCGGGCACCATGGTCGGGTAGACGCAGATGGCCCCCACCGTTGTTGCTTCGTCGCCGAGGGGGGCACGTCCGCGCACGCAAAGGTCAGTCACACGCTCGGCGGTGTCGGTCGCCTCGAGCGTGGTCAGGTCGAGCACGCCCACGAGCTGTCGCAAGAGCTCAGGCGTCGCGGAGGGCGGTGATGGCGTCGTGGTATTCACGCTCCATCGTCGCACGCAGGGCCTCTTCCTTCCACAGGTTCTGGTGTGTGCCGCCAGGAATCTCGACGAATCGGCCCTGCGGGCACGCCTCGGCGATCTCGCGGCCGTCTTCGAGAGGGCAGGTCTCGTCGAGATCGCCGTGGATGACGACCAATGGGCACTTGAGCCCCGCCGCAATCGCCGCGCGATCGAACGGCTGGTCGGGCGAAATCGTGAGTGAGGGCCCGGTCCAACGCCTGGTCGAGACGAGCCCGATCCAGGAGAGCGCGGGCAGCAGGTTCAGGGTGATCGGCGCGTGCCGTCGGCGCATGACGTTGCGAGCGGGTGTTGGCGGCACTCGATACGGCGCTTCGGCAATCACCAGCGCGACGTCTTCCGACTCGCTGGCCGCGGCGATCGAGACGCCGGCACCCATGGACGAACCGATGAGCACGATCGGCCGGTCGTTGCCAATACGTTCGACAATCGCCAACAGGTCTTGACGCTCGAGCACGCCCAGCGAACACGCCCCCCCACTCTCTCCGTGGCCGGGCTGGTCCCAGAGGACGACGCGCGAGCACAGCCGAACGAGTGTTGGCACGCGCACGAGCGTGTTTACCTTGCCGCTGCCCCAGCCGTGCGTGACGATCGCGACCGGCCCGTCGCGTACGTCTCCTGGGATGTCCCAGGCGACGAGGCCTCGGCCTTGGCTCTGCAGGTTCCACGTCGTGAATTCGCGTGAGTCGTCGAGCTCGGACGGCTCACCGGCGCGGCTCCGCGAAACTGCCGCGGCATAGGTCTGCCGCGGCGGCTTGCGCAGCGCGTGGACGGTCCACCCAACGAGCACGAGCCAATAGAGCCCGCCACCGACGGCGAGCAGTGCGAGCAGGCCGATCAAGACCTAGAGCCCGGTGAAGACGTTGCGGATGTCGTTGAACGTCACCACAAGGAACGCCGCCCCGATGAGCAACAGGCCGGCAACCGTCGCGATGCTCTGAACGGCTTCGGGCACGGGCTTTCCGCGGACCCACTCAAACAGGATAAAAAGGAACTGCCCGCCGTCGACGATGGGGATGGGCAGGAAGTTCACGACGGCGAGATTCACGCTGATGAGTGCCATGAAGAACAACAGCCAGATCAGCCCGCGGTCTGCGACCCTCGTGCCGAGGTGGGCGATGCCAACCGGCCCCTTGAGGTGCTCGATCTTCACCGTGCCCTGGAACAGGCGCGCGAACGTGAGATAGGTCATGAGCATCACGCGGTGGGTTTCGGCCAGGCCGACACGCACCGAGTCGATCGGCCCCTCGGCCCGCAGCGTGAACTCGGCGGGCTTGAAGGCGGACATGAGCCCGATGGGTGGCGCGTAGCCGAGATGATGGAGGGCCTCGACCCGTGACACCGAGAGTTCGAGCGTGCGCTGCTGCTCGGCACCCTCGGAACCAGCGGCCGAGGGCAGCCGCACCAAAAGCTGGACCGTTGCGGCCGACTCGCTGGCTGCCGCCTCGGCTGTGGCGTCGATCAGGGCGCTGCGGATGTCGGTGAAGCTCGAGACCGGTACGCCGGCGACGGCGACCACGGTCAGGCCGGCGCGATCGATCGCGGGCTGTGCCAGGGCTTCGTCCGCCGATGGGCGAGCGAGGAGCGCCCGGTCGAGCCTCTGCTCGGGGATGAAGCCGATCTGGCCGGCTCTTGAGACGCTCGCAACCAGCTCCACGGCATCCTCGCCGCGGAGCACGACAATCGGGATGTTCTTGCCGGAGTGGCGGCGGATCTCGCCTATGCCGTCGGTGACGCTCGGGTACTCCAGTGAGCCAAGCCGAAGGAAGACGTCGCCCTCACGCAGGCCCTGCTCGTACCCACGGGCCGTTTCGTCGAGCGGACCGACTGCCATGACTGGAACCATGCCCAGGAGGTGAGTCTGCGGGGACTGTGCGCCCGACGCCATCTGTACCAGAGTCTCCTGGAACTCGGGCCTGGGCTCGAGAGGAGCCTCGACGGTGGTGCCATCAGTTCCAAACTCGAGCGATACGGTCTGGCCATCGGAGTTCGCGAAGACCTCGGCGAGCAGGCCAGCGTCCTCGATGGCCTGGGATGCGCCATCGCCCACACGAGCCGAAATCAGCATTGCGTCGGGCGGTACGCCCTTGAGTCCCAGCATTTCCATGACACGATCGAACCCGGCGCGGTCACCGCCGTCGCCGAACACTTCGTTCGACTGCGCGGGCGCGATACCGATCTCTTGCAAGCCGGTGGCGGGCGACGTGCGCGGCATGACCTCGAAAGCCAGCGGCTGCTCGTATCCCCGACGCTCAACGAGCACGTCGATCGACCGGCCGGGCTGCGCCATGGCCGACGCCAGCATGATGTCGTTGAAGCTGCGCGCTTCTCGACCGCCGATCTCCAGCACGGTATCGCCAGGACGCAAGCCGGCCTCGATGACCGTGGGATCGACCGGCAGAGCGCCAGCGGCAGGGCCATCGATGGCAACCATGCCCAGGCGCGGGGGCTCGGTCTTGAGCCCAACCATGAACACGAACATGAAGATAAACGCCGCAAGAACAACGTTGGCCACAACGCCCGCGGAGATGACCACGAGCCTCTTGGCAGGGTGGCAGTTCTGATAGCTGTCGGCAGCGTGGCTGGTGGCGTTCGGATTTGCGTCTTCCTGGCCCAGCATCTTCACGTAGCCGCCGAATGGCAACCAGTTGAGGCGGTACTCGGTCGGGCTGATGTCGCTTGGCGCCTCATCGTGGACGGTGAGCCCACGATCGGACAGCTGGGCCCGATAGTCAGCTTCGCTGCTGCCCCGCCGCCAGCCCATGCCCTTGCGGAAGCTCAGGACCGCCGGCCCGAAGCCGACGGCGAACGCGAACACGCGGATGCCCGCCCATCGCGCGGCGACGAAGTGGCCCAATTCGTGGATGACGATGATGAGCCCGAAGCCCACGACCACCAGGGCCAGGTCGAAGGCGGTGGCGGCGAATGGGAGGATCTGCGACATGCCAGATTCTAGATCGGCCAGCGTGGTGCCCGACTGGAAGAAGCCCTTGATGGAGAGAAAGCGCCAACCCGCGTGTTACCGCGGGCCAGCGAGCCTTGGAGTTGGTCGATTTGGAGCCGGATCAGTTGCGGTACTTGACCGAGCAGCCGTAGGCCTGGGTGCGCGAGGTCTCGATGGACTCGCCGGCGAGGTGGGCCGTCAGGGCCTCGTCAACGTAGTTGGTGTCGCCCAGGTTGCGGGCGCTGCGATCGCTATCAATCGCGCCGTGATAGGCAATGCGGCCGTCCTTGGCGATCACGAACATCTCGGGGGTGCGCTTCGCGCCGTACTGGCGGCCGACCTTGCCATCCATGTCCATGAGCACGGGGTTGGCGATGCCGTAGTCCTTGACGGCGCGCTTGTTGCGCTCGACGCCGGCGCCCTGGAGGCCTTCGGCCCCCGAGTTGATGGCCATCCAGACGATGCCCTGATCCGCATACTTCTTGGCCAGGTCCTTCATCGTCGTGTGGTTCTTGTGATGCTTCACGACGAACGGGCAGTCCGGGTTGAACCACTCGATCACGACGGCCTTGGTCGAGTCCTTGGCGAGCACGGCCTCGAGGCTGTGCTCCTTGCCTTCGGTGTCCTTGAGGGTGAACATCGGAGCCATCTCGCCGGTGGTCACACCCTGCTGCGACTGGCCCATGCCGTTCTGGCTGGCCACCGCGACCGATAGGGTCGTCGCCGCGGAAACCGCCGCCACCGTGCTCAGGATCGCTACGCCTTTACGCTTCAGCCAGGTCATGCTTGGCTCCTTCCTATGTCCGGGGCCGAAGCGCCCCGGCACTGGTTCTCGTTCCACGCGTGCTCACCGACTATGACGGCGAGCGTTCCACGCGATCGCGCACACGCGAGATCGCCTCGGTCTGTTTTGGGGGCTGCAGCCCATCGACGGCATAATCGATGAGGTACCAACGCATACCGGCGGCGCGCTCGACCTGGAGCACACCTCGGAGGTTGCCTCCGGAATCACCATCGCCGATACGCAGCGTCATCGTCTCGCCCTCGCTCGAGGCATCACCGATCACCGAGACCAGTGAGACCGAGTCCTGCGCCGGGAAGAACGCCAGGCTCTCGGCACCGTCGACTTGCACGGCGATCACATCGTCTGACCATCGAAGCGAAAGGCCCTCAACCTGCTCCAACGAACGCACGGGCTGCGGCAAGCTCGCCGCCGCTCGGCCGATACGCGAATCAGGAGCGAGCTGGGCGGGAGTCCCGGCTTGCCCGGCTGCCACTTGCAGGTCAATCGAGATCGGGCCGAAGCCCGGCAGGCAGATGTCGTTGCACACCAGCCACTCGACCTCTCCTCGGATCTCGAGCGTCTCGCCCGCGGGTACCGACGGATCGACGGTGATGGGCACGAGGATCGTCGGCCGCCCCTCGTACACGTGGTCGAGGATGTTGCCCGGCGAGATGTACCGCTCCGGGGCGGGCCAGAGCATCGGGCCGACGCTCACACCTTCGGGCAGCGACCACTCGACCATCGGCGGGAATCCGGTGTCATTGAAGCCGTCCCAGTAGATGTGCCAGCCGTCTTCCAGCTCGAAATGGAGACCCAGCAGGAGCGTCTGCCCGGGCCGCACGGTGTCTTGCTCGGCGATCAGCGAGACGCTGGACACCTCATCGGCCTCCTGCGCAACGGACGGCGCGGCGGCTGTCCAGACGAGAGCGGCGGCGAGGGTGGTCGTCAATGGTCGTGGGAGCACCGCGTTCCTCCGCGTCGCGTCACCGGGGGAGCGGGCGTTGTCCGCCCCCGGCGCGCGGGTGTCCTCGAAGCGGCGATGGGAGCATAACGTGATGCTTCACGACCGTATTCCGGGAATCCGCGTCGGCCCAGAACAATTACGTGGTATCCCCCACAGCTGCCAGGATCACACCATGACCAGGATGCAACCAAGAGGCCAGATCCGTCATCGGCTGGCCATCACGACGGTGGCGAGCCTTGCCTCTCTCACGCTCTTGGGCTGCAACACTGGCATCACCGACGCGGACATCGACAACATGTCGCTGACCGACGTACGACTGCTGTGGCTCGACCAACAGGCCGAGCCGGAAGGGCGGCTGGTCCTGCTGATCGACCCCCGCCGTCGCGACGCGTTTGAGAGCGCTCGGCTGCCCGGGGCGGTCCACATCACGCTCCCGGACGTCGCCCTCCAGAGCGGCGTGGACCCCACGCTTGATAGCTACGACAACATCGTGGTGTACGCCGAGGGGCCAGGGGCCCTCTCAGGCCGAGCGATGACCAAGCGGCTGCTGGTGCTGGGCTACGGGCAGACCAAGCTGTTCGGAGGCGGGCTCGTCGAGTGGTCCGACGCGGGATTCCCGATCGAGAGCGGTGAGCCCGAATTCGACCCCGTCGCGCAGCCCGCCCGCGATGTGCGTCGGCCCGTCCCGTAAGCCAACCGAATCCGACACGTACTCCGACACATACCAAAAGAAACAGCCCCCGGTTTGAAGCCGGGGGCTGGAAGCGTGTGGAATCGCCTGGCTCGGTCGGCCTGCCCGATCAGATGACGATGCGATCGAGCGGGTTGGTCAGGCCCAGCGGGGCGCCAGCGTTGGTCCAGCCGCCATCGAGCACCAGGTCGTAGTGCGTCAGCGACGCGATCAGCGGCAGGTTCGAGGTGAGCTGGATCGAGAAGAAGTTGAGCATCTGGCGATCGAGGATCGGGCCGAACGCGTCGAGCACCAGGTTGTTGAAGCTGCCCGCGCCGACCTGGCGGACGGCATTGGCCGTCGTGCCGTCGTTGAAGAACAGCGTGATCTCGACCGCGATGGCTTCGCTCGTCGGGTTGTAGAAGCTCAGCGTCTCGAAGTAGGTCAGGCCGGCCTGCTCGCTGTTGAGGAAGGCGTCGCCGAAGAACCAGGTCGAAGCCGCGCTGTTCTGCGTGGCGATGGCGTTGGCATCACCGTTCTGACGTTCGAGCGCGACACCCGCGATCGCCTCGTTCGAGGAGATCGTGATGCCAGCGGTCACGTCTGCAGCCAGCGAGAGATCCGAAGCCCGGAGCACCAGCGTCTGGCCGGCCTCGATGCTGCGGTTGACCGACACGCTCGGGAGCGGCGCCGTGACGTAATCGCTGGTGATGGTGACCGTTGCCGGCGCATCGCCCGGGTTATAGAGGACGAGCTCGCCCGTGACCTCCGAACCCGAGGAGAAGTTCGGCACGACGTTGAAGGTCGAACCGCCGCTGGGGTCGCCCAGCACGCCGAACGCCTCGCCGTCGACCAGGTCGTAGTGGCTCAGGGCCGCAACGATACCGATGCTGTCCGTGATGGTCGCATCGGTCGGTGCACTGGTCACCATGCCGCCGAACACACCCAGCGGCAGCTGGGTCAGGCCGCTGAGTTCCCAGCCGCCACGGCTGGAGGCGCCCACGGTCTGCTGGATCTGCACATCGGTCCCGCCGACGTTGGCGGTAAGCGTGACGACGACCTCGTGGTCGTTGGGGTTGAAGAACACGAGGAACGACTCGACGCGGCCGGGGCTGCGCTCGAGGCGGGCGAACGCCCACTCTTCGCTGGTGACAGGGGTGAAGGCCTCGCCGATCGCGCCCTCGAAGTCGTAGTGCGAGAAGGTCGCACCGAGCGGCGCGGTCGACTCGATCACGATCGAGTACGGCTGGTTCTCGACGATGCCCGGGAAGACGAACCCACCACGCTCGGCCACAGTCAGGCCGCCGCGGCTACCCGGATCGATCGTCTCGTTCTCGACGAGCGTGAGCGAACCGAGGGATGAATCCTCGTAGAAGATCCGGATCGTGTAATCGACCGACTGGCTCTGGCTGGGGTTGCTCAGCGAGATGAACTCGCTGACGTTGTCGTTGACGAAGCCCTCGGGGTAGGACAGGAAGAAGGTCGCTGGGCGTGCGGCGATGCGGACGGTGTACTCGCCTTGCGCGGAGTTCAGCCCACTCACCAGGATGAAGTAGGCAGCCGAGTCCGAAGCAACATTGAACTCGATGGCGGCGTTGACGCCCTGGAAGCCGGTGGTATCTCGACCGATCTGGACCGGCTCGGAACCCGGGGTCAGCTGCTCGAAGATCGTGACGTCGACATCGAGGAGCGCGCCAGAGGGCGTCACCACCTGGACGAACGTCTGACCCGTCGCGGCCGGGTCGATCCGGAACAGATCGCTATCGGCCGAAGGCTCGATGCGACCGGTGATCTCGGCATCGCCGGTCCGGCCGTCCAGGCCGATCACGGTCGCGAGGCTGAACTGGCCTCGGTTGGCGTGATCATCGCCCGGCGTCGGGATGGTGTCGGGGATCGGGCCCTCAACGCTGATGACGTAGGCCCCAGTCGGGAACATGCTGCCACCATCGAGCTCAACCTGCAGGAAGAAGCGCTCGCCCGGCAGGCCGCTGGCGACGATGTCGTACTCGATCACGCCCGCGGTCGGATCCAGATCGCCCACGCCATTGTCCGTGATCGTGTCGAGCACACTGGTGCCGGCATCGAACACGGTAAGGATCGGCGTGATCATCTGGCCCGTGGAGTCCACACGGACCGTGTGCTGCTGCGGGATCGTCGATGCGTCGGCGATGGTGTCGAAGAAGTACAGATCGGTATCGCCGGGGACATCGATCGCATCGTTGAACTGGCCAGCGCCCGTTTCGGTGGACAGGATGATCTGCTGGGCGATGGTAAACTCGGTCTCATTGGCCACGGGGTCGGCCGCCGGAGCGGTCGCCGACAGGCTGTACGCGCCAGAGTCGGTCGTCACCGTACCCGTTGCACCGCCCACCAGCACAAAGTACTGCTGGCCGCGGACTACACTGAATCGGTACGACGCCGCCGAGAACGCGCCATCGGGGCCCGTCACCGGGTCGTCGGTGCTCGTGCTGAGGTTGATGACCGGGTTGAAGTCCTGGTCGAAGACCTGGATGGTCGGCCGGAGCGTGCTCAGCTCATTGCTGACCGCCGACAGCACCGCAACGCCGCCCGCCGGCGCATTAAAGGTGAACAGGTCGGTGTCGCCAGTCACTTCGATCAGGCCCAGACGCTCGCCGAGGCCAGTGAGCGGCTCGATGACCAACGGCGAGGCGAACGCGAACTCGCCGGCGTCGGGATGGTCGTCGGTCGGGTCGGCGGTGATCGTCAGGTCGTACGAGCCCGAACTCGCTTCGCTGTCCGCACCGAAGACCACCACGTAGTACTCGTTGTACGTGTTGGAGGTCAGGCCGGACGTGCGATCGGCCCCGGTGACCGGGAACTGTGTCTGCGCGTTGACCGTGCCGGGACCGGAGTTGTCGTTGAAGCCGATCGTCAGCAAGATCGGGTTGCCGGCCGGATCCTCGCTGACCTCGAACACCCGAACGACCGGGTCGAAGCCGAAGCTGGTGGACTCGACGTCGATGGTCACGTCGCCGTAGCCCGGCGTGGTGAACCTGAAGATGTCGGTATCGCCCGGCGAGTCGATCACGCCGGAGAATTCACCCTGGCCCAGGAAGTCGAGGATCTCGATGTTCTGGGCAGCGGCGAGTTGGTGGCGGTCGGCGACGTCATCGATCGACGGCGCGCCATCGATCGTCACGGTGTACGCACCCTGCTCGCCGACGTTGGCATCGACACGGATGACGTACTGCTCGCCCTTGGTGGCGAAGAACTGGATCTCGGCCGGCGAGGTGCTCGAGGCCGACACGGGGTTCACACGCAGGGTGCCATCCGTATCAAAGATGGTCACGCGCGGGCGGAACTCCGAGGGGTTGTCCGCCGCAACGGTGATGTTGATCAGGCCGGTCCCGACGGAATAGGTGAAGAACGCATCGTTATCCTCGACACCGCCCGCACGGGTCCGGATCTCGCCGCGGATCTCGCCGTCGCCGTTCTCATCGATCGTCATCGGTGTGTCGAACGTGTAGAACTCAGCGAACAGCTGGCTGAAGTCGTCGTGATCGTCAACACCAAGCAGGTTCGGCGAGCTGTTGATCATGAGCTCGTACGAACCCGTAGCACGCCGCCAGTCGACCAGATCGGGATCGGCCAGGAAGGTGTCCAGCTGGCCACTCTCGACCACGATGAAGTACTGTTCGGTGTTGACCGTCGGGAACACCACTCGTGGGTCGCGATCGCTGAAGATGCGGCCGTCGATCTCGGTGTCACCCTGGCCGTACAGCGTGTCGCCCACGAGGTCCAACGAGCCGAAGGGCTGCTCGGAGCGTGTGCCGGAGAAGCCCGGGTTGTCATCGTTCGAGGCGATGAGCTGCAGGTCGTTGTTAAAGACGCGGATCTTGGCGTCCAAGGGGCTGTCATAGATCTTGCTGATCGTCGTCGTCTCATCCGGCGACGCCGGCGTGTTGAGGTCGTCGCGGAACTCAACAAACTGGTCCAAGAGTTGCAACGTCGCGATGCGGATCTCGGTCGTGCCGGTGTCCGAAGCGCGGAAGGTGTAGATATCGAAGTCGGTGATGTCCTCGATGAGGCCGAGTTCCTGGGCCTGAGAAACCGCCCAGCCGCTCGGGGTGACATCGAAGTTGCGCACCTGGTACGCCGACTGGGGCAAGGCCGTGAAGTTGCGACCGTCGCCGAACGTCGTCGAGCTGAGACCAATACGGGAGATCCGCGGATCGTCGAACTCCGCCCGGTCCAGATCCATGCCGATCGGCTCCGCATAGCTGCCGATGACATCGTCGAAGACCTGGTCGCCGTCGGTGTCCGGCGGGAGCGCGTCGGAGATCATCGAGAACGTATAACGGCCGTTGCCGCCAACGGAACTGATCTCAAGGTAATAGACCTCGCCAGCAAAGAACTGAACATCTTGATCGTCACCGATCTCGATGACACGGCTCTCATCGATCGCATTGGGATCTAGCAGCGACGGATCCAGCGAGCCCGACGGATCGGTTGGTGGTCCAGGCGGGAAGAGGATGTCGTTCGTGTAGACGATTCGGAAGCTCGAATCGTAAATCCGGATCTCTGTATCCACGCCAGGCAGGAAGTCGCCACTGACTGTCAGGCGCAAGCTCGCCGCGCGCCGATCGTCGCGGTCCCACTGTGTCGGGATCTCGTCATTGAAATTTTCGAGCGCAAACACGGTGTCCGTGGAGCCCAAGCCCATCGGCGTCCAAGTCCAATCGAGGATGAACGGGTCGTACGTAAGCTGCGCGAGGCGGGCGGCCGGGAGGCCATCGGCGATCGTGAAGTCGCCGCCGATGTACACCACCGGGTTCGTGTCGAACGGGGCAACGCCAACGCCAAACTCGCCATCGACGAAGACGTTGATCGTGTGCACGGGGCCGTTGGTGCCGGGAGGGCCGCCGCCAGCGCCGAGGGCCGTACCAAGGGCGGCCCAGCCAAAGCCGGTGGTGAAGCTGCCGATGTTGTTGAGCGCACCACCGCCACCAGTCGAGAAGTCGCCGCCGACGACCAGTTCTTCGATGGCCGCGTCGCCGTCGGCATCCCGATCCCAGACGTCCAGCGCGAGCACGGGCCCATCCGTGCCGCCGCCCATGTTGTTGACCTCGAAGGCGCCGAGACCGCCCATGCCCCCTGGGTTGAACTGGAGCAGGGCGATGTTGCTCGAGCCCACGCCGCCGAGGGCGTTGAACTCGCCGCCGACCGCCAGCGCGGGGACGAGCTCGTCCTCCATGGAGTAGGGATCTGCGATGAGGTGCGTCTGCAGGGCGTTGACATCTCCGACACCGCCCACAATGAACGTGCCGCCGAGGACCAGGGCCTCGGCCATCTCGTCGTAGAAGATCGAGCGGAGCGTGCCGCCGTCGCTGCCCACGTAGAGCGTGTCGGGCGTCTCGTCGCCCATCTCCGGGTCGACGAAGTCGATGTTGTCCAGCGCCCGCACGGAGCCGCCGGTGCCGTCAAGCAGCTGCACGTAGCTCCCGGCGAAGATCGGATCTCCCTCCGCGATGCTGCCATACACGCCGAGCCCAAAGTCGCCGCCAATAAAGAGCTGGGCCTCCTCGTCGTCGGCGTCGCTCGCATCCCAGACGTGCAACGACCGCACGTCGCCGCCCGGGTTGAACGGCAGCGGCGTCAGGACGTACTCCTGCACCGTCGGATCATCGTCGTACCAGTACGCCGCGATGAACGGAGCCGTCTGGAAGTCGGCAAACTGGAACTCACCGCCGATGATCAGGGCGGTGCCACCAACTTCGCGATTGGGGTCGTACGTCCACGACTCCATCGCCAAGATGGTCATGTCAACGCCCGCTCGGACAGGCCACCAGTCCTGCGCATCCCAGATGCCCAGGAAGTCGCGGGTGATCGGGGCGCCGGTGTCGTTATCCGTGCCCTTGATGATGAACTGGCCCTGGCCGCCGGCAAACAGGGCGTCGCCGACATCGTCGTTGTCGCCCTCGTAGCCGCCGAGCATGTCGACCGGCACCGTGAACTGGAAGAGATCCGTGTCGCCGAAGCTGTGGATGCGACCGGTGCCGACGGCTTCCTGCACGTAACTGCGATCGGAGACCGGGTTCACGACATCATCGAAGATGCCATTCGGATCGACGAACGTGCGCGTGTACAGGAACGGGTCGCTCCAGCGCAGCGGCGTGGCCTCCTCGAACGTACCACGGATGAAGTCGAATTGGGTCGGGTCGCCGAAGCCGGCGGCGGGGTCGAAGTCCAGCTCGTTCCCGTCGGGATCATCGCCTTCGGGGCGGGAGACGTGGTCGTCAACGTCCTGCGTTGGGATGAACGTCGCGTTGCTCTCGATGAACACGTTGTACGTGCCGCCGTTGAACGTGTCGAAGTTCTCGATGACGATGAAGTACTCGGTGTCGGTCTCGAGCTGGATCTGCAGATCCGCCCCGATCGGAAGATCGCTGAAGCCGATGAGATCGGTATTCTGGTCGTACATCCGCACCGCGGGATCTAGCAGCGGGATCAGGCCCGCGGGGAACGCGCCGGCAAAGGTCAGGCCGCCACCCTGCGTCGTAAATCGATAGAGGCGCGTGTCGAACCCGTCGGCGATGCCATCGAAGATCTCGCCGCGCCGGCTGACCGGATCGATGTCGATCTGCGTCGCCGCCGCCTCGGCGCGGAGGATGAACTGGCCCGTCGTCTGAGCACCACCGGGAGTGAACTCGTCGCCGCGCACACGCACGAAGAACGTGGCATCGGCCGAGCTTTCGACCACGGAGAAGGCGGTCTGCAGGCGGCCGGTGAGGCTGTCGCCGGTGATGAACTGGCCCTGCTCGTCGTAGACATCAAGCCTCGGGTCGAAGTCCGAGGGCGGGAAGCTTGGGAGCGCGGCGTAGAAGCTCGCCAGCGAGTCGAACGCGGCGTCGCTGCCGGTCTCGACACGGTACACGATGTCGTCGCCGGGCAGCGTGATGTTGCCAGCCGCCTCACCCGCACCGAAGCGAGCCGGAGGCACGGCCATCGGGTCCGTCTCGATCACCAGGTCGGTGTTGGTGATGGCGTCGACACGGATGGTGTACGAGCCGGTGCTCAGCTGGCCCGCGTTGTCCACATCGCTGCGAACGACAACGAAGTAGGTCTCGCCCGCCTCGGCGATGAAGCTCGTCCAGCCGTCGTCGAAGAACCCCTCGGTGAGCTGGCCCTGGCTCGAGCCGGCCGAGATCAGCGTCCCGTCGATGCCGTACACCTCGACGCGTGAGTCGAGGGTGGAGCCGCCGCCATTGATGGTGTCGGCCCAAACGGTCACAAAGTCGTCCTGAGGCGCGACGAAGCGGAAGAGGTCGTCGGAAAGATCCGGCGTGACATCTTCGATGATGCCGTCCTCATCGCCCTCGCCGGTCACGCCATCGATCACGATCTCCGTACCGGACATCGCATCGAGCGGCAGATCGAAGCTTGGATGATCACCACCCAGCAGGATGCGAGCCTCGAGCTGCTCCATCGACTGGCCCGTCGAGTGGACACCGTCCTCGCGGTGCTCGGCGCGGCCCGCCGAGCGGTACAGCGAAAGGAGTCGGCCCAGACCGCGGACGGCCTTGGCGTGGCGAGACGAACCGGGACGTAGGCCACTCATGCTCTTGCTCCAAGTATCGATCGGCGTCATGCCGGCTACTGGGGTGTGATCCTCTGGGGATCTTGGGGGCTCCCTCACGGGGTCGTGGGGCCGGAGCCCTGTCTTAGGTCGATGACGGTGTCACCAACACGCTGGGCGTGGAGCGGGATGCAGGGCCTCCGCTCGACCGTGAACGCATTCGGTCGGCGAAGGATACCGCCTGTCGGCGGCTCCCGCCTGCCACGCAGTCCGCACGGGTCAGGATACCAAGCGGCACCCCCACTTGTCCAGCCCATTTGCCAGACCCGCGCAACTCCGCACAATCCTCTTCGCCTCCTGAGCGGTCGGGGTTGCAGGGAGCAGGGCACGGAAGCGACCCGATTCTTGCTCAACGGGGGAAACCATGTTCTGGTTTTGATCTAGTCCGCGTTCTTCGGCTCGGCCGCCATCCGGACCGCGGTCTGGACCTGGATCTCGCCCGGGTCATACAGCGGCAGAGGGCAGGTCGCCTGGGAGATCAGCAGCGGCACCTCGCTCGAGCCCAGGATAATCGCCTCGGCACCCCGGTCGGCCAGGCGCTCGATCACCCCCGCTAGCCGCTTCCGAGACGCTTCCCGCGCCTCACCAAGCACGAGCTCCTGGAAGATGATCGCATCGACCTCGTCGACCTCTTCGGGGCTCGGCGTCATGACCTTCACGCCCTTGAGGCCCAGGTGCGTTTGGTAGGCCGAACCATTGGTGACCAGGCGGGTACCCAAGATGCCGACGCGCTCCCGCCCATCCTCGCCCACCTTGTTGGCCAGTAATTGGGCCATGGTCAGCCATGGGATCGAACACCCGGTCTCGGCCATCTGGACGGCGTGCTGTACCACATGGTCGGGCGTGAGGCAGAAATCCGCACCAGCAGACGCCAGGCACTCGGCCGACTGTCGGAGCAGGTTGCCAACGGTTTCCCAGTCCTGCTCGGCGATCGCGGTGAGGTACTGCTCGAAGGGCTCGCCGTGCATCGTCACCGCGGGCCGATTCCCAGGCATGGTGAGCTGGGTGGCCAATCGGTGGAACTGGCGGTACGTCACGGCGGCGCCCTCGGGGCTGACCGCGACGATGCCGACGTGTTGTGCTGGCTCTGCCTGAGATGGCACCGCGGGCCTCCGTTCTGAGCCGATCGCCTCCGACCAGCGCGCCATCCTCGCGGTGCATCCTCGCAGACCGTCCCTCACCGGTCAACCCCCAAGGCCTGCGGGCCTACCGTCCGTCCAGGATGGCCCCAAACCCGTTCGACACGCTCGGCTTACCGGTGCGATTCGATCTGACCCATACACAGATCGAACAGGCCTTCATGGTCCGCATGGCCCAGGCCCATCCCGATCTGGCGGGCGACTCCGCAGAAGCCGACGCGGCCGCCCTGAATGACGCCAAACGCCAACTGGCCGATCCCGAGTCCCGCGCTCGAGCGGTGCTGGCGATCCGCGCGCCGCACGCCGAAGCTCCACCACTCTCGCCCGAGTTTCTGGCGGAAATCCTCGAAGTCCGCCAGGAAGCGGAGGAGGCCACCGCGTCAGGCGATCAAGAGGCCGTGGAGCGGTGGCGCGCCTGGGCCGCCGAGCGTCGCGCCGCAATCATCTCGGAACTGGAATCCACCCTCGGCGGCGACACGGATTCGGTCGATGAGAGCAAGGCGAGCATCGCGGTTGGCGTGCTCCAGCAGTGGCGGTACTTCGAGCGCATGCTCGAACAGGTCGGCGTGCCCGCCCACGCCCCGGACGCCTGACCGCGAGCGACAGCCGACACATGACCCCCGCCACCACGCCCCCCCCACCAACCGAGGTTGCCGCGGCCCTTCCCGAGACGGGCAACGGCCTCGCGCTGGGGCTTGTCCTGCTGATGTCGGGGTTGCTCGTCTGCTCCGCCGCCGCCTCGGGCAGCGAGACCGCGATGTTTGGGCTCACCCACGGCGAGCGCGTCGCACTGCGTCGCCAAGCGCCCAAGGCCGCCCGCATCATCGACGAGTTGCTCGACAAGCCACGCCGCCTGCTCATCTGCGTGCTGCTGCTGAACATGGTGGTCAATGTTCTGTACTTCGCGGCGGCCGCATTGCTTCTGCAGACCACACGCTCGCCGCTGTGGGGCGTGCTCGCGGCGGTCGTGCCGCTGGTGCTGATCATCATGTTCGGCGAGGTGCTCGCCAAGTTGCTCGCAGACACGTTCCGTACGCGCTGGGCACGCATCGCCGCGCCGGTACTGCTTTCGGTCAGCATTGCCCTGGGCAATCTGCTCATGGCGCTCGACTCGCTGATCGTCGCGCCGCTCGCTCGGCTTTTTCTGCACGATACAAAGCACCAGACGCAGGATCACACAGACGTGCGCGGCCTGATCCGTGCGGGGGCCGAGCACGGCGCGATCGACGACCACGAACAGGACCTGCTCGAAGGCGTGGTAGGCCTCAGCACCGTGCGCGCTCGGGCGGCGATGACGCCCCGCATGGATCTACCCATCGCGTCGGAGACGATGCCGCTGGACGAGTTGATCGAGCTGGCCCACACATCGAACTCGCATCGACTGCCCGTGCTCGACGATCGAGGAACGACGATCGCGCGAATCCTCGATGTGAAGGCAACCTTGGCAACGGGGCATCCGGTGCTCGAGAAGCCGATCTACGTGCCCGAGAACGCGCGCGTCGATCGCGTGCTCGACCAGCTCCGTGAGAGCAAGGCTCGCACGGCGGTGTGCGTCGATGAGCACGGCGACAGCACGGGCCTGCTCGAGCCGGCCGCGCTCATGCGCGGCATCGTCGGGTTGTCGGTCGAGTACGGACGATCGGACGGCGACGGCATCATCATGGTGAGCCTCGGCTGCTGGAGCGTTCCCGGGCGCGTGCCAATCGCCGAGGTCGCTCGCCTGTTTACCGAGCGATCGTTCGCGGACTTCGCGTTCCCGCCCGAGGCCGCGACCATCGCCGGCGCGGTCGTGACCACCCTCGGTCGGATTGCGGAACCCGGCGACGCGGTGGATTTTGGACCCATCCACGCCGAGGTGGAGTCGGTGTCGGGACGCACCATCGAGCGCGTGCTGGTTCGGCTGGGAGAGTCCACGGCTGATGATCATGGTGCCGAGAGCGAGGAGCCCTCGCCATGAGCACGGCCGAGATCGTCATGTGGACGTTCATCGCGCTCTTCGGCCTCGCCGGCTCCGCCCTGGCGAGCGGCCTGGAGATGGGCGTGTACTCGCTCGGTAGGCTCGGCCTGGAAACCCGAGCGCTCCGCGGCGAGGCCAACGCCGTCATGCTCCGCGCCGACATCGCCCGGACCGATCGGCTGCTGTCGACTCTGCTCGTGCATAACAACGTGTGCAACTACATCGGTGTGCTCGGCGTCTCGGCCCTGCTCGCCGCGACGGGCATGGGCCCGATCCTGCTCTTGGTCGTGCAGTCGGTTCTCGTGACGCCCATCGTCCTCATATTTGGCGAGTCTTTGCCGAAGGAACTCTTCCGCAGCGGCGCCGACCGACTGACCTACGCGTTCGCGCCGATCCTGAAGGGCCTGCGCACGTTCTACGTGCTCACCGGATCGGTCCCCCTGGTCATCATGGCCAGCCGCTGGCTCTCGCGACTGATTGGCGGCGGCGGCCTCGGCGGTTCGTCGGACGCCCGCCAACGCATGGCCAACGTGCTGAAGGAAGCCGGTGGGCCGACCGGCATGACCGACGCACACTCCTCGCTGCTGGACCGCGCCATGGCGCTCGGACGCGGCCGCGTCAGCGAGGAGATGGTGCCGTGGTCGATCGCCCAGAAGGTCCAGGCGGATTGGTCACCGGACCGGATCGTCCGATCGCTTGGAACGACGCCCGCCACGACGGTGCCGGTCACCGATGGCAAGGGGCACGTGCTCGGCGTTGCCTGGGCGGTCTCCCTATTGGCACGTCGGCCCATCGACTTGGATGCGCTCGAAGCGGGCATCGAGGTCGCGCCAGAGACGCCGTCGGTGGTCGCCATCCGCAGGATGCTGGCCGGGAAAACCGACCTGGCGATCGTCACGCAGAACGGCAAGCCCATCGGCGTCGTTGGACTCCAAGACCTGACCGAGCCGTTACTGGACTCGTGACGGCCAAGCCGCGCCCGGACAAACCGCCCCAGCGAGCGAAATAGTGCGAAACTCTGGCGTGTTGGCACGCCGGAGCCAGCACCACGGAGACCACCCATGCCACCCGAGCAAGCCCCCAGCTACGAGACCGCCCAGCCGACCAAGCGACCGATTGCCGGCATCGTCGGTACGGTCGTGATCTTCGCGCTCGCAGCCGCCTTGCTCTTCCGCATGGTCCTCGGCGGTGGCAGTGTTGCGCCGACACCCGAGTTCATGCCGACAACGACGAACCTCGCATCGATGCAGTTCTCAGACGACAAGCCCGTCGTGGCGATCGTGACGGCCGACTGGTGCCCGCCTTGCCAGGCACTCAAGAAGAACGCGCTGACCGACGAGCGCGTCGTGGAGTTCCTCGCGAGCGAAGCCCAAGCGGTGATGATCGACGGCACCGATACGGGCGCCGCGAGCGAGACGCTGCAGCAACTCGGCGTCCGTGTCTTTCCGAGCACCGTCGTCGTGCGCAACGGCAAGCCGGTCGCGACACTCGAAGGCAACATGAGCGCCGACCGCTACCTCGCATGGCTCGAGGGCCAGCTCTAACCCGCGCCGTCGAGCCTCGACGCGATCGCATCGAGCCGACGCCGGTACGCCCCACCGCCCAGGTTGGCGTCCTCGGCCCTCAGACGGAGCAAATGGCTGCGAAGCGTGCGCGCAAGCGGGGCCCCGCTCGCGGCGCTCCCCGCCCGCATGCGATCCTGCCGCTCTTGATCGATCAGCTCGAGTAGACGCACCCAGACGTCCCAGTATTCGTCACCATCCGCGATCGATACCCGCGCGGCAAGATCGCGGTACGAGCGGGTTGCGCGATCACGGGCACCCAATACGTCGTGTGCGCGCGCGATCAGGCTTAGGGCGGGCGTGGAGTCCAAGCCGCGAAGCAGGGAGAGCGTCTCGCGCGCATTGGCGGCGCTCGCGCGCCCCATGAGGATTGCCGCGAGGCGAAGCCGAAGTCTCTCGGCGTCCAGTTCGGCTGCGGCAGCGTGCGCATCGAGGAACGCGAGCGCGCGCCGGAGAGTTTCCGCGGAATCGCGGTCACTGGCATCTGGTGCGAGCCCGGACACCAGCGACGTGTGCACGGCCCCGGCCAAGGCGATCGCGTCCGCTCGGGTCCCCGGATCGTCGCTCGCCATGGCCGCTTGGGCATCGTCGAGCGCTGCACGGCTGCTGGGGTCATCTCGCAAGAGCAGGGCGGCGCGGCCGAGCCTCCAGCGGTCCGCCGATGCGTGCGCCGGGAATCGATCGAGCGCCGCAGTCAAGATCGAGAGCCGTTGGTCGGCATCGAGGTGGGCGGCCGGGGGCAGGAGCGCGAGCGTCGCTGCGGGCGCAAGCAGGCCGTCGAGGTTGCGCGACTCGGCGCCGAGAAGGTGCACCACAAGGTCCATCGCACGGGACTGCCACGCCGCGGCTTGCTCGGGATCTCGGGCGGCCTGCGCTCCGACGAGGTAGAGCCTGGCAAGGAGGACGCGAGCCGGATCGCGTTCGACCGGCACCGCAAACGGGAGTCCGGCCTCGACTGCCTCTTCGGACGCGATGCGGATCCGTGACAGCATGCCCTCGAGCAAACGCCTTGCCCGGGCGTCGGATAGGGGCTCGTCGCGGCTTACCAGAGCCCGCGCCGCACGCAGAACCACCTCGGAGGACGCTTCGGTCCAGCCCTGATATCGCTGGGCGATTGCCGCCAGCCTGGAGTCCGCGAGCGCGGCCCGCTCTGCACGTGAGCCGCCCAGGTCGCGGCGGTGTTCGAGGGCGAGCACCTCCCGCGCCGCTCGCTCGATCTCTCGGGCCTCGGCGTGCACTCGGGCACGGGCCTCGACGGCGAGAACCCCGAGCGACGGAACGGCAACGCCTTCTCCGCTGACAAATGGCGGGGCAACGGAAGCCTCACCGAGGGCATCCAGTCGCGCTGGCAGATCGCCCGCAAGGAGTGCGTTGAGCAGGACCGCCTCGGCGATGATGGGATCCCCACCACCGTTCTGTTCCGTGACCCCCTCAAGCAGATCGCGTGCTCTGGTCTTGCCATCTTGTCCGCCTTGCGCGCGCAACGCGATGGCCATCGAGACATCGCGCAGCCGCGAGGCCGCGCCCTCAGGCACGCGCACAGACGCCAGGACTTGGATCGCCTTGTCCGCGTCGGCTTCGGGTCCCGATGCGGCAACCTGGAGCGCCATCGCGCGGCCTATCAGCAACGGCCGGCGGACCACCAACTCCTGCTCGGCCAGCCGGCGGTTCAGCTCTCGGTCGGATTCCGAGATTTCCTCGCCAGCGTCGAGCAATGCCCGCTGGGCGCGGAATCGATCGTCGATCAGTCCACCCGCGGTGTCCGCGAGGGCGTACGCCTCCTCGGCTCGAGCCAGAGCACGGCTCCGACCGGGGCCGTCGTGCAACCCGACGACGAGTCGAGCATCGTCCAGCGACACACTGAGGCGCAACAGCGTGTCGGCGGCCTGATCGAGCAACCAGATCGGGCGCTGGGGGTCGTCCGGGTGTGCCGCCATGAGCGCCTCGCGAGCGGCGAGTGCGCGTCCGATCGCGTCATCGCGGGCCGAGCCCTGAATGCCACCGCTCAGGGCTTCTTCGCGCAGCGTTTCGACTCGCTCCAGCAGCTCTGCTCGATCCTGCCCGGTCGCGGATGGCGAGCCGAACGCGATGGCACAGGCGACGATGGACGCTGCGAGCGGTTTGTTCATCGACGTCGCAGCTCCGATTCGGGCAGCAGGCGGTACGAGCCCTCGCCGCCGCCGTGCACCTCGGCGATCGCACGCATCACGCCGGTCGGGTCTTCTTCAAGGAACTGAACGCACTTGACCTGCACCGCGCGCGCGGGCGGCCCGAAGATGCTCTTGAGCACCGGGTTGGCCCGATCGAGTTCGGCGAGGATCGCTGCTCGGCCGGGCCCCCAATCACCGGCGGCGTCGCGCCCATCGGTGCGACGGATGCTGCGCGAAAGCAGGAAGACCACCTCGGGCTTGCGATCGAGTGCTTCCAGCAGCCCATCGAGTGGGTTGCTTGCGCCGCGTGCCTGCGCCGATTCGAGCCAGACCAGCGCTTCGGCCTTGCGCGCGGGTGAGGCTGGCACGATCCCGGCGCTCGGAAAGACACGCACGCCTGGCTCGTCAGCCGCGCCGCCTGGGCGACGCCCAAAGAGGACGATGGCAAACGACTGATCCGGTGCGAGGGCCGACACGGATCTGCGGAGCTCTTCGAGCACGAACGGCAGGCTGGTGACCATCGCTCCGCTGGCATCAACGGCGTACACCACGCTGCGGGCGCGCTGGGCGCTGACACCGGCGAAGCTCGCGCCGTCGAGTGAGGCGGTGGCATCGAGGTCGGTGAGTCCCGAGAACGCGCCGGCGCCCGCATCGCTCGCACGGTCGAGCAGGGGCGCAGCGGCGTCCGGGACGCCGCGTCCGACTTCGACCGGGTCTGGAGCCTCGATCTGGGCCGAGGCAAGGCGCTCTAAAGCAGAATCCAGGGTTGCCCGAGCGACCGCCTCGCTGGATTCGGCATCATCGATCGGATCGGCATCGGCGGTCTCGTCGTCCGCCACCGTTGGCTCGTCGAAGGTGTCGAGGGCCTCTGCCGGCATGATGGGCGCGCCCAGATCGAGGCTCGCCACCGTGCCGCGCCCGGACGTGGCGACCCCGCGGAGCAGCAGAGCGAGGGTCATGAGAAGCACGGCGTGGAGCACGACCGAGGCGAAGATCGCAAGAACGACTCGAGAGCCGTGGTTTCCTGCGAGCCGTCCGAACCACCTCGCCTGGAGCCGGCCCCCAGACGCAGGGCTCTGTCGATCGTGTGCTCGGCGTGTGTCGGTCGAAAGCCGCTTCCGATTACGGACGTTGGACCTGATCGCCGCTGCCGGGCGACGCCACCACTTCGGTGTTCGGCGTGAAATGCCGTGCTTCCGCCGGGGTGCGGGGCCGTACCAGTGCCGCATGCCAGCATGGTATTCGCAGTGGACTCGAAATTGTCTGGGACTATCCCGGGCCGTTTGGCGGGGCTGGCGCGTGATTCGCCCGTATGCGGGGGCTGGGAAGTCGATGGCGTCCCCTATCGTCTTGTATGCCCCACGCCGGACTGGTCGACTTAACCCTGGCCCATTCGCCCGACGCCGACGACATGGCCATGTGGTGGCCGCTCACGGGGTTCATCGCCCCGGATGGTGAGTTGCTGCGTCCTCCGGCGATCGACACTGGGCGTTTTGCGTTTACGCCGCAGCCGGAGGACGTAGAGGCGCTCAACAAAACGGCGCGTGACAATCCCCTGGACATCACCGCGATCTCGGCGGCGGCGTGGCCGGCGCTGTCGGACCTGTACCTCATCACGGACTGCGGCGCGTCGTTCGGTGAGGGGTATGGACCGAAGATCGTGGCTAAGGCCGACGCTCCGCTGCACTGCGACGGCTGCCTGCGGGCGCAAAAGCCCGACATCGCGATCCCTGGCTTGAACACGACGGCGGCGATGGTGCTGAAGATGGTCTTGGCGGACGCGGCCGACGATATCACGCTGGTGGAGATGCCGTTCCAGCGAGTTGCGCCGTCGGTGCTCGAGGGCAGCGTCGGCGCTGGCGTGCTCATCCATGAAGCCCAGCTGACGTTTGCGGACATGGGCCTGAAGCAGGTGCTCGACCTTGGGGCGTGGTGGCACGAGCAGACCCACAAGCCGCTGCCGCTGGGGCTCAACGTCATCCGGCGGGGTCTGGACAACGAGCATGGGGCGGGCACGACCGCCGAGGTGAGCCGCCTGCTGAGCGCCTCGGTGGCCCACGCACGGGCGAACGCGGAGGACACCCGCGAGTATCTGCTGCTGCACAGCGATAGCCGGCCCGAGTGGAAGGACGCCACGCTGCTCGATCGCTACCTCTCGATGTACGTCAGCGAGCTGACGGCGAGCATGGGGGATGTCGGCCGCGAGGCCCTGGGCGTGCTCTACGCCCGAGCCCACGACGCGGGGCTGCTGCAAACGCCTGTTGGACCAGAGGTTGTGTGAGCCGGGATTCGACGCGGATTTTTCTGGGCTCGGCTGCAAGGAAAGCGGGACATCCGCGACCCATGGGAGCGGTTTCCGCTGTCTGCGAGCCGTGAGAGCGTCACGCCGGACGCCGAGCCGCCGTATCCGCCTCGGGCCACGCCTTTGGAGCCCGACCCAACAGGAGCCAGAAAGACCATGCCGACCCCATCCCTTCACCGCTGCCTCGTGCCCCTCGCCCTGGCTGTTGCCGGGCCCGCGCTGGCCCAGTCCACCGCGACCTATCGCGTGACGTTCGACTCGGTGTGGTCGGCCGCGACGCACCCGGCGTCCTTCCCGCCTGATCCCCACTACTCGCCGCTCGTTGGCGCGACGCACAACGCCGATGCGACGCTCTGGGAGGTCGGCGGGCTGGCCAGCAACGGCATCGAGGTCATGGCCGAGATCGGATCGCCGACGCCGCTGCTGAACGAGATCGCGGCGTTGGCCGCCACCGGCGTGATCGGCCAGAGCCTTCGCGGCGATCCGATGCGCGTGTCGCCGGGTCGCGTGACGATCGAGTTTGAGACCGGGAGCGACCACCCGCTGCTCACGATGGTCACCATGATCGCGCCGAGCCCGGACTGGTTCGTTGGCACGCAGAGCCTGTCGCTGCGCGATGGCAATGGGTGGATCCAGCGCATCGACCACGAGCTATGGCCGTACGACGCCGGCACCGACTCGGGCTCGAGCTATCGCTCGCCCAACTTCGACACGCAGCCGCAGGAGCCGATCGCGCGGATCGCCAGCGAGTTCCCCTTCACCGGCACGCCGGCGCTGGGCACCTACACCATTGAATTGATCGACGTTGAGTGCACGGCCGACTTCGATGGCGATGGCGATCTGAGCATCTTCGACTTCCTGGCCTACCAGAACGCGTTCGACGCGGGTAGCCCGCTGGCCGATCTCGACGGTGATGGCAGCCTCACGCTATTCGACTTCCTCGCGTTCCAGAACGCGTTCGACACGGGTTGCTAGTCCACAGGACGTCGATCCGCAGCGAGAACACACTTCAGCTTGCTGACCAGCGGGGGGTGGCTACGTGCCGCCCCTCTTTTCTTGTTCATTCGAGAACGCGGGCACACACCGGGGCGAACGCTGTGTCTGAACGCGGGGGTACGCCGCTACGGATCTAGCCGCCAACCAACCTCGCCGTCGAGTCTCTCGCGAAGGTGTGAGCGCAGGTCTCCACGGAGCGGCGACGCATCAAAAGCCTGGGCTTCGAGGAACGCTCGCAAGTCGTCCATCGCTTCGCGGGCTTCGGAGTTGCTGAGGTTCTTCGTCAGTTGCAGCCTATCGCCGTATAGCAGGAAGCTCTGGCTCCAAGACTCATCGGCGTCGAGTGGCTCGCCAGGCCCGCTCCGACGGCAAGCTGACCCAAGTGCTTCGGCAAGTTGCTTAGGCGCGACACTCCTGGCCACGATTCCGCCCCCCACCCATCGCGAGAGGAGGTCAACCTCCGCGGCGTCGACCCCGGGCCACGCAGACATCGAGTCGCGCAGGGTCTGGGTCGCGGCGTAGGCCACAATATCGGCGGCCATCACAACTTGCATCGCCCGGACGAGTGAAGGCAGTTCCAGTTGGCCGTCAACGTACCACGCGGCGGCTCGATCAAACTCCTCGTCGATGATCTGCAGGTCTTCCGGGGTGACCACGACCTCGAGTCCACTCATGACGACGTGGTTTGCTCCGGTCGCGAGGAGCGTTCTGTGGAAGAACCACACGTGCAGCGCGACGATGATCAACGCGATCGACGCGCCGGCGAGTCCGCCTACCGCGTAGCGACCCAAGTGTCGCTCGGGCGGGATGCCATCCCGTTCGGCCGCGTCGGCATCCCAGTCGCGAATGGTGTCCTTGGCCATGCCGTATTTGTACGCCTCTGTCGGAGCACGGGTTATGTGCGGGGCAGGACGAGGACGTATCATGAACTTGCGTTGCCGGCGCTGCCGGGAACGCCCATTCACGGGGGTACATCCATGATCATCAGGATTGCAGCAGGCGTTGGCGTCCTATCCGCTAGTTCCGTTGTCATAGGCCGACAGGAATCCGACAGCGAGACCGCGTCAACCACACAGCAGACCGTTGAGGCTGCGGGCGAGGCGGCCCGCACGATCGCGCAGGCCGCCAGCGAGTTGACCGTTGGCGACGTGCTGGCTTTCGTGGTCGTTGGGGCGCTTGCTGGCGCGATCGTTGGGCGGATCTTCTCGGGCAAGATGAAGGGGTACGGGGCCGGGCTCAACATGCTCATCGGCCTGATCGGTGCTGCCATCGGCGGCGTGCTGTTTGCACAGCTCGGCCTGGACTTCGATCTGGGATCCTTCGATGTGACCTACTCGAGCCTGCTCGCGGCGCTTGTCGGCGCGGTGCTCTTGCTCGCACCGATCGTCTTGTATACCCAGCATCGCGAAGCCAAGAAGAAGGCCGCCGAGCAGAAGAAGCTGGACAAGCAGGCTCAGAAGATCGCCGACAAGAAGATGGGCAACTAGGGCAACCGCTCGCTCACTACGTCCAAGGCTCTGGCTAATCCGGGACAACTTGGCGAAGCAGCAGCGCATACAGCTGCTCACGCTGGGCCTCGTCGAGCTCGCGGTAGATGCGGACCATCGTGGCCCGCCGCTGCTCGGGCGTGGCTTCGAGCCTCGTGTCCTTGATGTGCTCGAGCACGACCTCGCGGATCGACGCTCGCTGGGCATCGCTCGTCTCGATCGCGGTGTTGATGCTCTCGAGCAGCTCGCGATAGCGTGACAACGACTGGTCGTACGCCTCGCGGACTTCTTGCTGGAAGAGCTGGAACGCCAGGCGCTGCCGCGCCGCGGATATCACTGGATCGTCGCTGGACATCACCAATTGCGGATCGACGCGGTCGCCGGGCATGCCACCCATCTGGTCGATCACCTCGTTGCCCATCCGATCATTTGCCTGGCCGTCCATCTGGCCGGCCATTGCTTCGCCGAGGCGGCGTTCGAGGCGTTCGCCCATGCGCTGTGCGAGCAACGCGGCCCAGTACTCGTCGACCATGGCGCGCAGTCCATCGGCGTGCTCGGGCCCGAGCGCTTCGGCGAGGTCGTCGAGCAGGGGCGCATGCGGCTGGCCGGGCTCGAAGCGCTGCCACATTGCCCGCATCTCGTCGCGCGCGGCGTCGGCTTCACCAGCCACAACGAGATCGCTGATCACGCGGACGGCGTCGAGCTCGTCGACCATGAGCATGCGCATCGCCTCTCGCCGGGCCGTAGCTACCGCGCGTACGCGTTCGGACACTTCGGAGTCGATGCCGCCCTGCGCTGCCAGCAGTTCAGCCGCGGCGAGCTCCGGCCGGCCCTCAACCGGCTCGAGTCGGCCATCGAGACCGTAATTCAGCAGGGTCGGCACCTGCTCAACAGTTGGGCCAGAGAGGAGACCGTCCTGGGCTGTCGCATTCTGCGCCATCGCGAGCCCGACACTCAGTGCAGCGGCGATCAAGATTCGTGGTAATGCCATGCCTTCGTACTCCTCGAAGAGGTTGGCTTAGCGGATGCGCTGGAAGAAGTTGATCAGCTCGCGTGTGCGTGGGTCGCGCAGCACGAGGCTCCCATCGGGCTCAAAGCCGTACGCGAACACGGATCGCCCGCCCGCATCCCAGACGACGCTGAGCATGCCGCTGGCAGCGCTCCAGCGCCCGCGCTGCACGCTGCCGGCCGTCTCGCCGGTCGCGGTCCACTCCAGCGCACCGGTGTAGTCCCGTTGTGATGCGCTCATCGCCGAGCGGGCACCGTAGAGCACGACGCCATCGGAGCCGAGCGCGTAGACGAGCTGGGTGTTGACGTACACGCCCGCGTCTCCGCCGGAGGCGATGGCCTCGCCGCCGAACATGCCGATGAGCCTGCGGTCGTCGGTTTGTGCGCCCGCACCGGGCTCGACAGTTGTTGGCTTGGGGATATAGAGCGTGGCGAGCATGCGCTCGAGCGTTGGAACACGGCGGCTTACGAGGTCGGGTGAGGCGAGGATCGAAAAGCCCATCGCCAGCCCATCGCCGATGCGAACGAGCGAGACGCACTGCGCGGATCGGCCGTCGGGCATCGTGCCGGTATAGCGGTACACCGCGCCGCTGCCATCAAAGACCCCGAGCGTCTCGGGCTGCCCCGCCCGGGTCATCAATGGCGCCATCGCCCGGACGGTGGCGTCCAGTTGCTCTGCGACCCGAGGATCGGTGGCATCGGTCACACCGCCAGCTTCCATGCCGCTGGCCATGATCAACTCGGACCCGGGGGCATGGCCGTCGGGGATCAGTATCAGACCCTGTGGCGCAGACTGGACACGCCATTGCCCGGGATGCTGGAAGCGGGCTCCGCTGAGCGGCTCGGTGTAGGTCGACCAGCCCTCGATTGCCGGCGGCGCGTCGGCGCCACTGCCGGGCTGGGGCTCGTCTGGCGTCGCTGTATCTCCAGCCGGCGCGTCTTCTTCGGTGAGCGGCGTCTGCGTTGATACTTGCGAGATGGTGCCGCTGCCCGTGATGGAGTACGTCTGTCCGCCCTGCGTGATCGTGGCATTCATCGTTGATGGACCGCGAAGCTCGGAGCGGATCGGCAAGCCGGTGGTGACATCGACGAGGATGGTGCCCGACACGTTGGCGGAGAATCGATTGCCGCCGTCGTTCTGGCTGAGCGAACCGGTGGCGCTCAGCTCGGCGACGCGCACACCATCGATGTCGGTAAAGCGCAGCACTTCGAAGTCCATCTCCAGTTCGCTGCCCTCGTCGCCCTGATCGAGCTTGGCCGTCCAGCGAGCGCCGACCTGCACAGGCTCGGCAGGCGGGAAGTTTGGGTCGGGCACGACGAGCTTCTCGACCGTGCCGCGATCGGAGTCGGGAATCTCGGGCAAAGGACCAAACCTGTCGGCTGGCTCGATCTGGACTTCACCAGCCTCATCGACGGTCACTCGCACCGTGCGGCCAGAAAGCATGAACAGCGTCTTCGGCTGCGCCTGGCCGAACGAGGTCGACTCTTGGCCGAGGTCCTCATCGAAGGTGAGCAGCACGACGCTGGGCACGCCGTCGCGGACTTCGAGGACACGGGCGGTTCCACGCATCGTGCCCGTCGTCGACTGCTGGGCCTCGATCGGCTGGCCGCCCCCATTGATCTGCATATTCAGGCTGCTCGAGGAAAGGTCCTCGAACCGATAGGCGTGGCCCTCGGCGACCCGGTACGACAAGTCCACGGCATCCTGGGCCATCGCGCTCGTCGCTGACAACACTGGCATCATGGCCAGCACGAGAATCCAGGGCCAAACGAGGGTTCGCTTCACGGCATTCTCCTTCACGGACATGCCCACAGTGTATTCGTTGGCCCACTAGAGCAGCGGCGAAATGAGTTTTGCGGCATCGTCGGCCAGCTTCTGGATCCAGGGACGGCCATCGAGTTCAGACTTGCCCAGGGGCCGGCAGTCGCCCAGGTACGCCTCGAGACGATCCCGGAGCGCGATCGTCGAGTCTGTCCCGTGCGTGAGCAAGTTGATCTCGTAGTTGAGCCTGAAGCTCCTGCGGTCGAAGTTGCCCGAGCCGAACACCGAGATCGAATCGTCGATTGTCATCGCCTTGACATGGAGGAGGCCGCCTGTGTGGAGGTGGACTGTCGCTCCGGCATCGAGCAGTTCGGCAAAGGCGCTCTTTGCGGCGGCGTTGACGAGGAACGAGTTCGTCTTCTCCGGCACGATCAGGTCCACACGCACGCCGGCTCGCGCCCGCAGCACGAGCGCAAGCTGCGTCGTCTGATCGGGGATGAAGTACGGCGTAACCATCACGATGCGCTCGTTGGCCTCGGTGATCGCGCTGAGGATGATGTCGCGGAACGCTTCGAGTCGGCGGCCCGGCCCGCTGGGGATCGCGTGCGCGATCATGCTGCCGGCGTCGGCCGGGTGTGGGAAGAGGTCTTGATCGCTCGGGCTCTCGGGCAGCTGGCCGGCCTCGGCAACCCAATCCTCAAAGAAGAGCATCTGCATCTGCATGGCCATCGGGCCGGTCAGCCTCGCGGTTAGGTCGATCCACGATCCGTACCGATGCTGGCCATAGTCGGTGTCGCAGATGTTCTGGCTGCCCGCGTACGCGAGCGCGCCGTCGATCACCGCCAGCTTGCGGTGATTGCGAACATCGATGCGCGCGAGCGTGCGGCGGAAGAAGCGACTGGGCAGCGCATCGCGCACCTCGACGCCCGACCTACGCATCTTCGGCGCGAGCGTTGAGAAGAACCCAGCCGAGCCCGACCCGTCGGCGAGCACTCGGCACGCGACGCCCCGCTCGACCGCTCGACCAAGCGCCTCGGCCACGCGTTGGCCTGTTGCATCATCCCGGTAGATGTACGTAAGCAGGTGGACGTGCCGCTCGGCCCGATCAATGTCATCGATCAGTCGATCGATGAAGCCGTCGCTGTCGACGATGTCGCAGAGATTCCCGCTAAGCGTGCGTGTGCCCTCGACCGTCCCGGCGAGGCGGAAGAGGTCGAGGTGTACAGCGTCGATCTCGTTTTCCTCAGGGGCGTGCTTCTCGAGCGCTGCCAGCCGTTCGGGAGTCTCGACGAGCTCAGCGGCGCGCATGTTGGCACGAACCCGCCGCCGACCAAGCAATTGGCGGCCGAAGCAGCCGTAGAGGAGCAGCCCAGGGATCGGCTGGAACAGCGTCAGTGCGAGCCACGCGGCCGCTTCGCCCGCGCTGTGCTTGCGGATGATGATGGGCGCGAGCGTGAGACGGATCGCCCACTCCAATAAGAGGTATCCCACCGGAAGCCAGACGGCCCAGAACGACTCGTGCTGTTCCTGGGGGTCGACCGAGGGCTCCACCTGCGACAACATCAGGAAGACCGCATCCATGGCCGATTGTTGCAACGCTCGGCCGTATCATCGCGGTGTGCTCCACGCGCCCGGCCGACAGACCACGCCGCAGTCTCTAGAGGAAGCTCTGGGTACCGACCTTGTCGAGGTACTCGGGAGGATGCGGCTCCGCTCCCGGAAGATCTTCGCCGGCAAGCTGCCCGGCGAGCGTCGGTCCAAGAAGCGTGGCCAGAGCGTCGAGTTCGACGACTTCCGCGAGTACGTCCGCGGCGATGACCTGCGCCACATCGACTGGAACGTTTACGCCCGACTCGAGAAGCTCTTCCTCAAGCTGTTTCTTGAGGAGGAAGATCTTGCGCTCCATGTGGCGATCGATTGCTCGCGTTCGATGGAGGCGGGCCGCCCGCCGAAGCTCGACCTCGCCCGCCGGCTGGCCATCGCCGTGGCCTACGTCGGCCTGAGCAATCAGGACCGCGTCAGCCTCTGGGCCTTTGGCGTGCCGGGGCGCCCACCGCTGCTGCGGATGCCACCGGTGCGCGGCCGGTCGGGCGTCAATCGCTTGCTTGAGTTCGTGTATCAGCAAGCGTTACCGATGCCCGGCGAGGTCTCGACGAACCGGCCCGAGCTTGTGCCCGCGTTGCTACGCCTCTCTCGGGCCCGCGTCGGCAAGGGCGTGCTCGTGGTGCTGAGCGACTTCCTGACCGAAGAAGACCTGACGCCCGCGCTCAACGCCATGGCCTTCGCTCAAGGCGGCGGCTTTGACTCGATCCTGGTCCAGGTGCTCGCGCCCGGCGAACTCGATCCCTCGACCGAAGTCGACGCCGGGCTGCTAGGCGATGTCATGCTGACCGATGTCGAGAGCGGGCGGACGGCCGAGGTCACCATCACGCCCACGCTCATCGCGCAGTATCGAAAGCGGCTCGGAGCGCACAACGAGCGTTTGGCCCGCCTAGCCAGCGCCCGGGGCATCGGCCACATGCTGGTACCCAGCGACATGTCGGCCCGCGAGATTCTCACGGGGTCGCTCCGCCGCCACGGCGTGCTGAGCTAGACAAGCTCCCACCACCCCGTCCGACCGCTGGAACTCGGTGTCGCGTTTACGGCATCCGAAGAGTTTTGTCATTTTTACGAGAATGCGCGTGATCGATCGTCATCACCTTCGCTCCGGTCCTGTCGGGAGCCACAACGGCACTCGCACAGCCCGATGCGTCAGCCGCATCGCGACAAACGCAACCAACCCCCAAGCGAAGGAGATAGAACATGCTTCGATCGATGAACACGCTCGCTCTTGGTGCCGCCGGCCTGCTCGCCGTCACGGCCGCGAGCCACGCCCAGGTGACCGGCACGAACCTGGGCACCGCCGCCCCGCCGTCGGAGCTCGATGGCTACACGATGGTCGCCGGCAGCGATGATCGCCCCACGTTCACCGAGGTGACCTCGGCCGATATCGGTGGCGCCCGCGACGTAGATTTCAGTATCCCGATGAGCCTCCGTCGCATCGGCGACGGCTGGGCCACGTGGAGCCACGGCTACACCGGCCCGGTGTACTCCACCCAGGGCGAGGACGATGTGACGCTGAGCTTCGACCCAGGCGAGGTTGGTGCTTTCATCCTCTACGTTGAGCCCAATACCTTCTCTGATTTCAACTTTGAGGTGACCGGTCGCGATGCGGGCGGCTCGTCGGTGTCGATCAACACCAACATCACGGGCGACTCGGGTGCCATCGGCTTCGGCTTCAGCGCCCCCGAGGGCGGCCACATCACCTCGGTGCGCGTCGTGAACACCGATGGCAGCGCAGGTGGCTTCGCCGTCGGTGAGTTCCTGAGCGCCAGCGTCGATAACGGTTGCCTGCCCTGGCAGCGATTCACGTTCGGTGATGTTGGTGACGTGATCACCGAGTCCATCACTGTCGGCGTCAACTGCGGCACGCTGAAGGTCACCGACGCGTTCTTGTCGGGCGATCGCTTCCGCGTCCGGGTTCTCCGTGGCACCGAGGTCGTCGCCGCATTCAACACCAGCGTCCCGCGGGATGGCGGCTCCCTCGGCGCCGATTACGATGCTGCGTTCGCCAGTCGCGTCTTCTCTAGCGGCGCTACGCAACTCCATCCGGGTCGCTACCGCCTGGAGATCACGGTGATCGAGTCGCCATTCGGCACCGGCGGCGCGGCGTTCCGCCTGGATCGCACACGGTGCAGCTTCGGCGCCTGCCGGGCCGACTTCGACGGCGACGGCTCGCTAACCATCTTCGACTTCCTTGCCTTCCAGAACGCCTTTGGTCAGGGCAATCTGTGTGCCGACTTCGACGGTGACGGCAACCTGACCCTGTTCGACTTCCTGTTCTTCCAGAACGAGTTCGACGCCGGCTGCTGATCGAAACCAGTCTTTCCTTCCCAATGCCGCCCGCCGCGATCGTGTACGGATCGCGGCGGGCGTTTTACGTTGTACACGGTCAATCGCGAGTGCATCTGCCAGCCAGTTCGGAGATCCCGGACCACGCAACCGGCGAGTCGTGGGCGAAGGAAGTCCCGCTTTTTTCTTTCAGCGAGCAAGATGTGCGTGAGTGCCCAAGCGGCATGTCGCTTTGGATGTATCACAACACCGCCGGATGGGCCATTCGCGCCAAGGGCCGCGACTGACATCCGGGAGGAATGCACCCCATTTCGTTAGGAGACTCGCCGTGAATCGTAGTTTTCGTACTTGTATCGCAGCCTCTGTTGCCGTTCTCGCTTCCACCGCCGCTCATGCCCAGGTCATGAGCAGCTGGCTGGGCACCGATGCCCCACCCACAACCCTGCACGACTACACCATGCAGGACGGATGGGACGTGCGTGCTTCGGGCACCGATGTCCGTTCCGCGTTCGTCGGCAGCTTTCGCACCGTCGACTTCTCACGCACTATGACCCTGCACCGCATCGGAGATGGCTGGTTAACATGGAGCCACGGCTACGCCGGTCCGGTGTACGGCACTGATACGGACAGCGTTCGCCTGCACTTCGATGACGGCGAGGTCGGAGCGTTCATCCTCTATGTCGAGCCCTCCTTCTTCGGGGAGTTCCGCTTTGAGGTGAGCGGCTTCGACTCCACGGGACGGTCCTCGAATTTCGTGACCGATGTCGAGGGCTTCGAAGGCGCCCAGGGCTTCGGCTTCAGCGCCCCCGCCGGCGGGCACATCACCGAGATCCGCGTGGTCAACACCGACGGAAACGCGAGCGGATTCGCCGTCGGCGAGTTCTCCTCGGCTCCGGTAGCGACCGAGTGCCTGCCCTGGCGACCGTTCAGCTTCGGCGACGAGGGCGACATCTACTTCGACACGATCAACGTTGGCACCAATTGCGGCCTGCTGCAGGTGACGGACGCCTTCGCCTCGGGAGACCGCTTCAATGTCCGAGTCTTCCGCGGCGCCTCGCAGGTGGCCTCCTTCAACACGAGCCCACCTCGTGACGGCGAATTTACCACCGACTACGACGACGCGTTCGCCAGCCGAAGCTTCTCGAGCGGCGCCACGGTCTTAGACCCCGGACTCTACCGTGTGCAGATCACCGTTCTGGACTCGCCCTTCGGATCGGGCGGGGCCGCGTTGAAGCTGGGCCAGCGGCCGTGCAGCTACGGCGACTGCCGCGCCGACTTCGACGGCGACGGTGAGTTGACCATCTTCGACTTCCTTGCCTTCCAAAACGCGTTTGATGACGGCAGTTTCTGCGCCGACTTCGACGGCGACACCCGCCTGACACTGTTCGATCTCCTCGCCTTCCAGAACGAGTTCGACGCTGGCTGCTAGGGCCCAAGGTCAGAAGAACGCTGCTGCACCTTCCGACGCCGCGAGATGGCATCTCGTGGCGTCGTTGCATTGGGCCCGGTCTAGAACGAGTCGAACATGCACGGACCGCCCGTCGCCGCGAAAGCCGAGTCGGCAAGCTCGATGAGGGCGGCTGGGCCACGCAGGCCCCCAGAATTGGCGAGCTGCGAGGCGCTGTGCATGCCGGTGTAGAGCGTCGCGAGATCGCGTTCGGTGAGCTCGAGTACCGGCTCGTCCGGCTTGGCGTCGCGGAGCTTGCCCTTGCGATCCGAGATCTCCAGAACGACGGGCTTCTCGTTCGTCTCGAGCAAGCTATCGGCGATCCGGAATCCGATCGAGGCTCGCAAGCCGGCTGGATACCCACGCGCGGCAAGCGACTGCAGGCTCACGACGCGCAGCATCCAGGTCTCGCGCACCGCGAGCGCGAACCGTCGATCACCCAGGCGATCGAGCAAGGGGGCGTTTGGGCTCTCGTCGAACACGATCTCGCCGACCACCGAGGAGAAGCCCTGTAGGAATCCGAGCAGCCGGTCGAGACCACGCTCGCCGATGTAGCCGAAATCGATGACGTGCATCTGCCATCCCGCTGCGGTGCCCAGCCCTTGCGTTGCGGCGTTCTGATCGATTCGATAGATGCAGTAGGCCTCGATACCACCACCCTCGGCGTCGGCGACGAATGACTCAGGCGAACCCTGCCTGGGCTTGAAGATGCGCCGCCACATGTCCGGCCCACGATCGAGCGCACCGGTGACCAGCCTGGCCCGCTCCGCCGCGCACGCCTTGATTACGGATTCGTCTTCCGGGGTGGATGCACGCCAGCCCCGCCCGCGATCGCCACTCTGGATCATGCCCGCCGGCACACGGACGCGAAAGACGTGACCGGCGGTCTCGTATCCCACGGACCGATAGAGCGGGTGCATGGCCGAGTAGAGCGTGCTGACGTGCTCGCCGCGCTCACGCATCTCCAGGAGCATCTCTCGCATGATGCGCCGCGCGAGGCCCCGCCCGCGCGCGTCGGGCGTTACGCCAACGCCAGCAATGCCGATCTGGGGCACGCTTACACCGCCGAGGAAGGTACCCATCGGGATGCGCACCGCGACGGCCACAACGTCGTGGCCCTCGCGCAACACCCGCACCTCGGACATCGTCACCTGCTCGCGGAGCCAGCGCTCGGCGATCTCCGGCGTGTTCCCAAACGCCTGGTACAGCACGCGCGCGGCCGCACCGGCATCGAGTTCTTCGACTACCCCATACTCAAGGCCATCATCCACGAACCGCTCCCCTTCCTCGCACGACCGTGCCGTAGAGGCTAGCGCGTGGCGTCGATGAGTCGTTGCTCGCGATCGGTCACCGGCTGCGTCAGCCGATCGACGTATGCTCGGTACTTTGACTCGGTCGGGAAGACCACGCCCATGCCCACCACCGCGATGGCGGGCGCCACCAGGAACAGCAGTTCGCCCGTCAGTAAGGCCGAGACGGCCCCGAGCATGCCGAAGCCCTCGAGCGTGGCGATGCGCAGCAGAGCCGACCTGGCGAAGGACGCCTCGAACTCGTCGGCCGCCTCGCCGGCGTCCGCGTCCTCCTGCCTCAGCCACCGCATGCGAACGGCTTGGGCCTGGCTGGAGCCAACGGCGATGCTCAGCAGCACGCAAGCCGGGAACGACAGCGCGACGATACCGGCCAGCGGCGGGATCAACGCCCGAGAAGGCTGCAACATGCCCGCGAAGGCAACCCCGCCACAGATGGCTGCGGCGGCAAGCATGCCGGCAGCAAGTGCGGCGCAAACCAGTTGGATCTGCTTCAGGGCCATCAGGTCGTCGGCTGAGCGCTGGGATGCAAGAAAGAAAGATGCAACGAGAAGTGTTTGAGTTGCATCACCATCCACTCGTCGTGTGTTAGCGAACCGATGAGCGGGCTCGGATGGCTGAACCGCTCACCCTTCTGCACGCGATCGATCTGCACGCGCAGCGCGGCCATGCTCTCTCTGTCTCCAATGCCGGGCGTTGGCAAGAGTGCCGACGCCGCCTTGGGCAGCTTGAAGCCCGCGGGAAACGGCTCGTCGCTCGCCGTAGCACGACGCTTGAGCATCATTCGGGCGATCAGGCGAACCGGGGCCGGAGCCTTGCTCGGGAACCCATCGATCGCAAACTCAAAGAACTTGCGCAGATGGTCGCACGCCTCTCCAACGGACCAATTCCCCGACGTCTTGAGCGTGCCAGCGTCCAACGAGTCCTCGATGGCGTCGAGATCGGCGACGACCTCATCGAGGGACGCGAATCTGAGGGAACGCCGGTGGGCGGACTTGGTGTCAATCGGCGGGGTTTCTGCGACAGACTGCGGCACGTGGCCTCCTTTCGCTCCCCTGATAACCAGTATAGAGCGCACCACGGGCTCCCAACCGCTCTCCTGGGGTGCAATGCCACGCTCGCGGTGCCGTTACGCCAATCGATGAGCCGACAGAAATCTCGGCTCGGCGCGTCCCAGTAATGCAACAGAGCGGCGTGCCCGCTCCCATCGATGGGGAACCAACATGCCGCGTAACCGCACCCGGACACCCTCTTCACTCGCGATTGCCGCCGTGCTGATTAGCGTGTGCCCGGCCGTCGCGATCGCGGCTCAGGCCCAAGATGACGACATCGAAGAACCGACGCCAGCAGACCCGCTGCTCGCCGGCCCGAGCGTTGGCGCAAGTGCGGCGAAGCTGACACTCGTGCAGCGAGACTTCTCGGGCGAGTTCCAGCGCCTCGACCGCCATCCGGCAGAAGCTGCGCTCGAACTGGTTCTCGATCACTACGCCGTGGAAGATATGGCGCAAGCCGATATCCAAGCCATCCTCTTGGAACGCCAGCGTGTGCTCGATGACCTGGTTGTCAACCGCCTCGATCTGCTGGTGAAGCTCTCCAACGGTGGCAACGAACGCGACCGCGCCGAAGCGATCAGGGCGCTCCGGCAGGCCATGGCCCCGATCGCCCAGAAGGGCGCGTTCGGCGACCGCATCCGACAGCATCTGCCAGCCGATGCCGCGGCGGAGCACGAGCGCTTGCAGCGCGAGTACACAAGAGCCGCAACGGAGCATCGCGTCGAGCTGCTAAAGGCCGAAAACCCGGGCGCACGCCAGCGCGGCTTGCGACTGCGTGCCCAAGCCATCGAGATCCTCGTGTCGCTCGGGGATGAGGTGAAGCGGGCCTACGAGCGGACGCTCGTGCAGGACGCCGAGCGGCTCGAGTCGCTCATCCGCATGCTCGATCTCTCGCCCGAACAAGAGGGCAAGGTACGGGCTATCGTCCGTGAGTATGGTGAGAAGACCATCATCAACAAGGAAGCCAAAGACGACGACATGGGTCGCCTGGGCGTTTTCCTGAGGGTCGCCGCCGAGCTGACGCCCGAGCAACGCCAGAAGCTCATGGCGTACACCCGCGGCGAGCAGTAATCCGTTGCCGATACTGGTTTAGGAACGCATCACCGCATCGACCTGCTTGCGATCGCGCTCGCCCATGCCATCCACGGGCGTGCGTTCGAGCAGGTCTTCGATGATCGCGTCGGTCGTGATGCGATCAGCCTCGGCGTTGAAGTTCGTCAGGATGCGGTGCCGAAGCACCGGCTGCGCGACCGCCTTCACGTGCTCGGCCGTCGTCAGCGCGTCACCGTTGAGCAGCGCCTTCGCGCGAGCCGCCAGCACCAAGTACTCGCTGGCCCGCGGGCCGGCGCCCCACGCCAGGTACTCCCGCACGAGATCGGGCCGCTCGCCGTGGCCGTCCATGGGCTCGTTGATGCGCGTGGAGCGCACCAGCCGCAACGCGTACGCCACGACGTGGTCGGTCACCGGGTGGTGCTCGACCATCGCGCTCACGCGATCCATGTCCTCGGCGGACAGCACGGTCGAGAGCTTGACGCTCGCCTTCTCGCTCGCACGCCTGACGATCTCGGCTTCCTCTTCGAGGCTTGGGTAGGCGATGCGGATCTGGAACATGAATCGATCGAGCTGGGCCTCGGGCAGCGGGTAGGTGCCTTCCTGCTCGATGGGGTTCTGTGTCGCGAGCACGAAGAACGGCTTGGGCAGGTCGTGACGGACGCCGCCGATGGTCACCTGGCGCTCCTGCATGGCTTCGAGCAGTGCTGCTTGTGTCTTCGGTGGCGTGCGGTTGATCTCATCGGCCAGCACGACGTTCGCAAAGATCGGGCCCTGGACGAACCGCAACTCGCGGTGGCCGGTCGCGCGGTTCTCCTCGATGACCTCGGTGCCCGTGATGTCGCTGGGCATGAGGTCGGGGGTGAACTGGATTCGGCTGAAGTCCAAGCTCAGCGTGCGCGCGATCGTGGAGATGAGCAGCGTCTTGGCCAGCCCGGGCACCCCCACCACCAACGCGTGCCCGCGGGAGAGCATCGCAAGCAGCATCTGGTCGACCACCTCGTCCTGCCCGACGATGACCTTGTGGATCTCCGACTTGAGGCGCTTGTACGCGTCCTGGGCGAAAGCGACGTCTTCGGGAGAGGTGCTGTGGGTGGTCTCGGTCATCAAGGTCCTCCGTGAACCATGATATCGGTTGGTCCGGCATGGTCGCCGCACCCCCCTTGGAGCGCGGGCAAGCCTCCAGATCGAGGCTTCCGTGTACAAAAGGACCGCCGGGCCTGGATCCTGCCCGATCCAAGGCCCGGCGTAGGGGAGATCGTGATAGTGGCGTTGCCTGCGGGTTCGGGTCGCTTCCCCGGGGCTGGCCACATCGCGTGAGGTTGCTCCCTGGTTTGTTCCGTTTCGCCGCGCGCCGGTTGCAGCCCGTGCGGCAATAACGGTACAAAAACCTTGCCCGATTACCGGCCGCGACGGCCGTGGGCCTCCTCTTCCTGGCGCTCGATCACGCGCTCGAGGCGCTCGATCAGACGCTCCATCATCACCTCGGTGCGGCTCTCGAGGCGCTCCATCGCGCGCTCGACGTTGCGCTCGAGTTCGCTCAGGCGAGACTCGAGAACCTCCATGCGCTCCGCCCACTCATTGGCCGCCTCACGAGGCTCGCCTGGGAAGGTCAGCGCGAACCCCTGGCCATCGGGGCCGCGCTCGGCCCAGAAGCGCTGGACGTTCTGGTTGTCCGCCAGATCGCGACGCAGACGCTCGACGGCCTCCTGCTGGAAGCGCCTGATCTCTTCGATTTCCATGCCAGCGAGATCGCCCTGCTGCATGGCCTCGATGGCCTGGCGGATCGCCGCGGAAGCCTGCTGGTGCGCGTGCTCGGCATGCTCGCCGACCTCGACCTCCATGCGGGCCATCAGTTCGGCGGCTTCTTCCATCGCCTTGTGTGCACGCTCCATGTGGGAGCGATGCTCGGCGTGGTCACGATTGAACTGGGCCCAGTGCTGGCCCTCGAACTCGCGCCAAGGCTGCGGCGCGTCCGCGCCGGGGTGAGCGGCGCCGGCCATGGGCTCGGGTGCGCTGACGCGACCGAGCGCTGCGCCATTGAAGGCTTCGAGCTTGAGGTCGAGCTTCAGCGGCTCACCCTTGCGGAGGACCTTGAGCTGGACCACCTTGCCGGGTTCGGCCTTGGCCAGCACCTTGCGGATGTCGTCGGCGGACCTGGGCTCGGCATGATCGCCGAACCCAATGATGATGTCCTTGACCTTCAGGCCGGCCTTGTCAGCGGGCAGGCCTTCGATCACCCGTTCGAGCACGACGGCCTTGCTGGCATCGAGCGCGAGGTGCTCGAGCAGCACGGGGTCGGGCTCGCCCATGACGACACCCAGCATCACGCGAGGCTCGTTTGAGGCCTGCCCCACGCCAATGAAGGGACTGGAAGCATCGGTCACACGGAGGTCTCGAAGACGGGCGATCCCACCGGGGGCATCAGCGCGAACGCCGCCCCCAAGTTGGCCGACCATCTGCGGCATGCGGATCTCCGTGACCTCGCCGGTCTTTGGATGCGTGACGACCAGCCCCGATCACTGCACCCGGGAGTGATCCGTAGAGATGACCTTGCCGTCGACCTTCACGACGATCGGCTCGTCGTTCACGCGGCGGACCGAGATCTCCTGTCCGTCAACGTTGCGATTGATCTCCACGACCACGCGAGCGTTCTCAGAGTCCTGGGAGCGTGCGATCGTTGCGACGCGGGTACCGCCGCGCGTGCGGGCCGGCGACTCCGCTCGACGGTCTCGCCGGTCTTGCTGGCCGGCCTCGTCTTCGACAGGCTCGACGATCACTTCGTACACACGTCCGCTAATGCCGCCCTGCTGCGCGAAGGCGGCGCCGGCGAGGATGGTCAACGCCAACGCCGGTGTGACCAGCCCGGCCTTGAGGACGCGATCGAGAACTGGAGAGGTATTACGGCTGCTCATCACTGAAGCCTCCTGTCGGTGCCCTTGGGGATCATGGCCGAGCGGCTCTATGAGTCCCCGTCCAAACCTGTGACGCGCTCGGGGGGCAGGCCCGTCGCTGGAGAATGCCCGAGCGGCCTTTTGACAGCCTCCCCGCACGAGGGGCGCTCGGCACAACATGGGATATGCATCAAATCGGACCCGATGACGGCCGACGCTGGCGGTACGGCACGGTGCGTTCGATGCCGGCGTCGTCGGGCTTGACCTTGTACAGACTGTCTTCATCGACCACGGCCCGCTCGATCAGGCGGCGGACGTACACCAGTTCGAGCTTGCCGTCGGGAAGGCGGCGAACCTCGAGGAGCACGCGATCGGGCATCTCGCCCAGCTGCTCGGCGGCACGCTCTTGCCGGGTCGAGGCCAAGCGGTACGGATCGGTGAGATACGGCGACTGGCTCGGAGGATTGCCCAGTTGCAGCTCGCGGGCGGGGCTGGCAATGAACTCGGGCGGGTTGTAAGGGCCCAATGCCTGCGTTGAGCCATTCGCTTGGTTCGTGCCGAGCGGAGGCACAATGCCCGCTTGGTTTCCGCCATCGATCACCGGCGCGGGCCCGGTCAGGTTCGGCGCCACGAAGAAGATGGCCACGCTCGCGGCGACGGCCCAGCCACCCCAGGACGCAACCTGGCGAAACCGAAGACGCATGCCGTGGCGCGGCAGGTGCTCGAGGGGCGCGTCGATCTCGTCGGCAATGGCGATGGCCTGCTCGACGGCTTGGGCGAGCTCGGCTTGGGCCCGCTGGGCCTCAAAAAGCTCGCGCCACACGCTCGGGTCGTACTCGGCCAGCGAGCGCAGCTGGTCCCAGTCGGCAGCCGCAGCCGCATCGTCAACCACGCGGCTGATCAGCAAGTCGCGATCGACCGGCGGACGGCCGCCCGACTCTGGGTTCTTGTCGGTGTTGTTGTGATCATCCGGACTCATGCGTCCAAGCCTCCATCCCCAGCACCCTGCTGGGATGCGCTCGAGCGGCCCATCTGTCGCTCTCGCTCGATCGCCACACGCTCTCGGAGCATGCGACGGCCGCGGGCGATGCGGGTCTCGATCGTGGTTTCGGGCAGGCCGGTCAGCTCGCTGATGGCCTTGTAGTTCATGCCGCGCACGCAGCGGAGCACCAGCGGCTCGCGATAGCTGTCTGGCAGCTGTGAGATCAGGTCGAGCAGCCACTTCGCCTCGTCGGCGTCTTCCGGGACGGCCGCCGTCTTATCGGGGGTCTCATCGCGCTGGAACGTGCCCGGGTCGGTCGCGGCCTGGCTCTCGAGCGCGTTGCGGCGGCGGGTCTTCTTACGTCCCTCGGCCCGGGCCGCGTTGATCGCGACCGTCCGCAGCCAGGGCCTCAAAGCCCCGGGGGTCCGCAGTTCCTGGACGCTGCGTACGAACGTCGCTGCGATGTCCTGCAGCAGATCGTCGAGGTCCGCCTCTCGAGGCATGTGCGACAAAACGATGGCTGCGACCCAGCGCCGATGGCTCTGCCAGAGCTCCTGCACGGCGTCCGCCTCGCCCGACGTCGCACGCACCACCAATGCGGGATCGACTCGATGCCGATCGACCGAAGCGGTCTTCCGTGTACCTTGCTGCATGCGCGCTCCCGGGTGTGCGTTGTCCGCCCGTTGGTTGGCTGGGATGCGCCCATCGGGCATCCCCGGCAGGGCGCCGACGCGGATCGCACGAGTTTGCATCCGAACGGGCACCCACCGCGCCGTTATACTTCGGATTCTCGGCCCAGCGGGTTCACGCCATCTCCTATCAGGATCCAAACTCGGTGCCCGATACGCCCGCCATTCGCCAACGCCACGGCCACGACTCGGTTCTGGCCATGCCCCTCGGCGATCACATCGAGGACCTCCGTCGGCGGCTGATCATCGCGTTGCTTGGCCTCGTACCGATCCTGCTCGTGTCGCTGGTGTTTGGCCGGCAGATTATCGACATCATGCTCGTGCCGCTGCGCGGCGCGTTGCAAGCCCGCGGGCTGCCCCCGGTGGTTCAGGTCACCGGCCCCATGGAGACCTTCGGTGCGTACCTGCGGGTGTCGATCGCCGTCGCCGTCGTCGTCGGTCTTCCGTGGTTGCTGTACCAGGCCTGGAAGTTTGCGGCCCCGGGGCTGTACGCGGCCGAGCGTCGCTTTGTGTACGTGCTGGCGCCGATGAGCGTCGGGCTCACGCTGGCGTCCGTCGCGTTCCTGTACTTCGTGATGATGCCGATCGTGCTGGCGTTCTTCATCGGATTCGGCCAGGCGCTCGGCGGGCCGAGTCCCGGGACGGCCGACACGCCACCCGCGATGGTGTTCCCAGAGATCCCATCGCTTCGCGGCGACCCGCCAAACCCTGAGCCCGGGCAGATGTGGATCAACACGCGCCTGCAAGAGCTCCGCATCGCGGTCGCGCCTGCGGAAACCGCCGTGCCCGAGGCCAGCGAGTCGGATCCCCAGAGCACACCGCCACCGACGTTCCGCGTGCTTGGGGCCCCACTTGCCTTGACGGCGGGCCTCAGCCAGCAGTTCCGGGTGAGCGAGTACATCAAGCTGCTCTTCCAGCTGACGCTGGCCATGGCCGTGGCGTTCCAGACCCCCGTGGCGGTGCTGCTCTTGTGCTGGACGGGGCTGATCGATCCACGGCGAATGGGCAAGCACCGCAAGTACGCCGTGGTTGTCGCCGTGCTGCTCGGCGCGTTCCTGACGCCAGCGGATCCGATCTCCATGATCGCGTTGGCGGTGCCGCTGTTCACGCTCTACGAGCTCGGCCTCTTGCTCGCCCGCGTCCTGCCCGCCGAGCGTTTGGTCGGCAAGGCGGGCGAGGGCGACGTTGATGACGAGGCGGTGTAGATGCTCGCTCGATGGCTGCATCATCGCCCGGCCGACTCGCGACCCGCCCAACCGTTGGGCCCCGACCACGCCACCCCGACCGATGCCGCGGTGATGGCCCGGGCCATCGAGCTTGCTCGTGAGGCGGCAATGGCGGGTGAGGCACCGATTGGGGCCGTCGTCTACGAAACTGCGAGTGGCACGATCCTGGCTGAAGCGAGGAACACGCGTGAGGGGGACGCCGACCCCTGCGGCCATGCTGAACTGCTGGCCGTGCGCCAGGCGGCTCTCAACGCCGGCGATTGGCGTCTGAACCACTGCACCGTGGTCGTCACGCTCGAGCCGTGCTGCATGTGCGCGGGCATGCTTGTCAACGCCCGGGTTGGACGCGTCGTCTTCGGGGCCTTCGACCCCAAGGCCGGGGCGGCCGGCAGCCTCATGAACCTCCTGGCCGACTCCCGGCTGAACCACCGCCCGGAGCTGATCGGGGGCCTGGAGGCCGACACTTGCGGCGGGCTCCTGCGCGATTTCTTTCGGGACCTTCGTCGCAAGCCCCGATAGCCCCACCGACCCCTGCTCTCAAGTCGCCGGCGGCGACGCCCGATGCCCAATCGGGCCGCGATCGATGCCGCGGCCAACCCGATCGGACCGCAGGCTCCCTACGCTCCATGCCCATGATCCACCCCTGGCACGACGTCACTCCCGGCTCTTGCGGCCACCCGCTCCCCGGGCACTTCCGCGCGGTCATCGAGATCCCCAAGGGCAGCCACAACAAGTACGAACTGGATAAGCGGAGTGGCATGATCAAGCTCGATCGCGTGCTCTCAAGCGCGGTGTACTACCCCGCCAACTATGGCTTTATCCCCCAGACGCTCGCCGAGGACGACGACCCGCTTGACGTGCTCGTGTTCAGCGCCGAAGAGGTTGTCCCGATGTGTCTCGTGCAGGCTCGAGCCGTGGGCCTCATGAGCATGATCGACGACGGCCAGGCCGACCACAAGGTCATCGCCGTGCTCGAGAGCGACCCGATCTACGACGATTACAAGAGTGCCAGCGACTTCCCGAGCCACACGTTCAAGATGCTGCGGCGATTCCTCGAGGACTACAAGGTGCTCGAGGGCAAGGGCGTCGAGGTCGACGAGATCATGCCGGCCGAGGCGGCCCATCCGATCATCGAGAACGCCCTGAACCGCTACAGCGACGAGCGTCGGCAGGGCCAGATCGCCGGCTTGCACAGCTAGAACGAGTTCTCATACACTCCCGCATGGCCTTCGAGTTTCGCCTCGGCGAACCCGTGCAACGAGAGTTTCGGCGCATCGCCGGCGAGCGAGCCGCGAAGTCGGTCCGCGCGATCCAAAGGGCCGAAGCGTCGAGCGTCGCCGAGGGCGTGCACGAAGCCCGGCGCAGGTGCAAGGAGCTCCGCGCCCTTCTGCGACTGGTGAAGCCGAGCTTTCGAGGCTACAGAACCGAGAATGCGGCCGTCCGAGACGCCGCCCGAGGCCTGGCGGAGCTTCGCGATGCGCAAACTCTCGTCGAAGCGCTCGATCAGTTGGTTCTGACCAAAAACCTGCAACTGGATCGATATCAGTCGATCCGTGCGATGCTCGTCGAACGCAACACGATAGAGAGCCAATCGGCTGAATCGCCGCTGGCCGCCTTCGTGCACGAGATGGAACGCTTTGGTGAACGATCGAAGTCTTGGAAGCTGCGACGATCGGGCTTCGTCACGCTTCGAGGTGGACTGGAAGAGACCTACGCCAAGTGCCGCCACTCGATGGCCGAAGCCCGGCATACGCCGACGGCCGAAGCGCTGCACGAGTGGCGCAAGCAGGTCAAGTACAACCGCGCCCACCTGCGGTTGCTGCGGGGCTTGTGGCCGGCAATCCTTGAACCCATGCGAGAGCAGGCCAAGCAACTCAGCGACATGCTTGGGTTCGATCACGATCTGGCCGTGCTCGCGGAAGCGATCGGCGAGCACGCGGGAGAGACCGAGGCGAGCGCGGAGTTGATCGAGCACATCCGGTCGACACGAGCGGAACTGAGGCGCGAAGCCTTTCAGCTCGGCCCGTTGCTCTTCGCGCAATCGCCCCGCGACTACGGCCGCCACGCGAAGGCGCTATGGGTTCAGAGGAAGGTCCCAGCGGACTGAGCCCGACAGTGGCACGACGTAAAGATCATCATCTTCCATGGGTCGCCCCTGCGAGTCGGAAGAGCACACGTCTGAACTCCAGTCACAGTCAACAATCTCGTATGCCG
>CALCCF010000020.1 GCA_937899905.1 uncultured Phycisphaeraceae bacterium | reverse complement strand
CCCCCCCCCCCCCCCCCCCCCCCCCCCCCCCCCCCCCCCCCCCCCCTTCTTTCTTCTCTCCCTTCCCCCCCCCCCCCCCCCCCCCCCCCCGCCGGCCCCCCCCCCCCCCCCCCCCCCCCCCCCCCCACGGCCCCGCCGGCGAGGCGTCACGATCAACCCTTAGGCCGCCTGCTGGCCGCCGGCCTCGCCCTGCACGCCCGGGTTGCCGGCGCCCGAGAACCGCACGAAGATGTTCTCGCTCGTGCCGCTGCTCAGCTCGCCGCGGCGGGCGGTGATGGTGTAGACCGCGCTGGTCGTGCCGGCGGGGATCGTCGCGTCGCTGTACGCCTTCTCGCCGCTGGTGCCGATGAGCGTGAAGGCGCTCTCGGTGTCCAGCTTGCGGCGGATCTCGAAGAACGTGCCGGTGTGCGGCTGGGCGTTCTCGGCCTTGAAGGCGAGGTCGATGCTGCCGGCGTTGTCGATGGCGGCGGTGATGTCCGTGGGCATGCCGGGTGCCGGCGCGGGCGTGGGGTCGGCGGGCGCGGGGATCTGCGCGGCGCTGTACACCGACGGGTCGTCGCTCGCCTCGGCGAAGGCGCGGATGACGTTGATGAGGCTGCCGCCGAAGCCGCGGAGGCTCTGCGCCTCGGTGTTGCTCGCTTCCGTCGCGGCCTTCGCTTCGGCCTGCTTTGTTGCTTGTACACCGGCCGCATCCTGGGCCGCCTGGAGGCGAACACCCAGCGCCGCGACCTGCTCGGCGCTCAGGCCGATGGCGGCCGGGTCGGCCTGCCACGCCGGCAGTCGGGTGGCGAAGAACGTGATCATGTCCTGCTTGCGATTCGGAACGGTTGCCATGGTGTGTACCCCTGCAGAGGTTGCGTGTGTGGCCCGGGCGAAGGTGCCCGTGGCCTGCTATGAAGTGGTTTCGGCGTTCCGGCCGGACGACTTTGGAGGTGTTCCAGGCTTGCGTTCAGAATCCCCAAGGATACGGGATCGATAGCGAGGCACAGTGAGGGCAGGGATTCGCTTGAAAGTCCTTAGAACGCATCGTTGCTGTAGTCTTGGCGCGTGGAATCGCCCCGCCGTTCTGGGCTGGCGCGGATCACGTCGTGGCGAGCTGGGCCTGGATCGCAGAAAGGTCCGCCGTCCAGCGTGCCAACCACGGATGGTCTTCGGGCATGCAGGGGCGGCCCATGGCGACCGCCTCCTCGGCGAGCGGCAACGCGTCCGCCGCCCGATCCAACTCAAGCAGCACGATGGCCAGTTGGTGCAGGCTCTGGGCCGTGTACGGGTTGTCGTGCCTGAACACCGCCTTGCGCGCTTCGAGTGCCTGCCGCGCGTGCTGCTCGGCCTCCGCGTGCCTGCCAGCGCACGCCAAGGCGTGCGAGAGGGTGTGGAGTGCCTCGGCCGTGTCATGGTGTTCCGTGCCAAAGAACCCGCGGCGCGTGTCCACCGCCCGCGTGGCGAGCCCCACCGCGGCATTGTGGTTGCCGAGCTTCGATTCCACAAGGGCCAAGTCGTTCTGCACGGTGGCGACGGCCTTGCTGCCATCACCCTGCGCGAGCACTCGGATGTCCAGGGCACGGCGCATCGCGTCTCGCGCCTCTTCGGGGTTGTCGAGTTCCGACAGGGCTAGGCCCATCATGTTCAAGCTAGCAGCCAGCCTCGGATCGTCATGTGGCAGCGAACGCTCGGCGATCTTCATTCCCGTCTTGCAGTGCTGTAGTGCTTCCGATAGCTTGCCCAGGACCAGTTGAACGAGCCCTAGGTTCAAGTAATTTGTTTCGCACACCGGATGGTCCTCTCCAAACTCATGCTGATTATGCGCGATTGCTTCGGAGAAGAGTCGTTCCGCCTCGGTCCAGCGGCCGAGCCTGTATTGGCACAACCCGAGGTTGTTGAGGAAGCCACCACGAGACTCCACGCCGGATTGGCCCTGTTGCGCATTCAGGTCGAGCGTTTGCTCATACACTTTGTGCGCGCCTTCAAGGTCCCCGGAGGTCTCAAGGACGGACGCAAGCATGTTCAGACACAGTGTGTGCATCCAATGCGTATCGCCGAACACGCGGCAACTCGTGTCCGTCGCTTCGTGCGCAAGGGCAAGCGCTGGTTCCCAGTTACCCTGACGCTCGAGCGTTCCAGCCATCAGGTGGAGGCTCAGTACATAACTCTGATCTGACGGGCCGAATAGCCGTTCCGCCAGGTCGCGGGATCGCGTGGCGAGCTCGAGGGCTTGCGGAAGGCGGTCTTGTGAACGCAGCGTTGCGGACGTGAACCACAAGAGCTTCCATTGGCTCTCGGTTGCCGTCTCGAAGCGATCGAGGATGAACTGCGCATGTGGCAGCGCCTCCAGTTGTGCCATTTGGTCGAACAGCAGTTTCGGATCCTGGGCATGCTCTGTCAAGACTTCGGTCCAGCGGCTGCCGAACTCATCCCTCCGGTCCTCGGATTCCTCCGACCGGATCGCGGACTGCGTCAGCTGGTGCATGCTCACAAGGCCCTCGGCCCGTGTGCCGGAGGCCGGGCTGTACCGCAGGATGGATCGGTCGTGGAGCACGTTCAGTGCCTTGTGGACCTCCTGGGTATCCGCCTCCACGACCTTCACGAGCATGCTCAGGGGGATGTTCTGAGGGGCCACCAGCGACGCGGCGAGCAGCACGTCTTTGGCCAGGGGACACTCATTGAGGACCGCCCCAAGATGGAGCAGGAGCGATGCTCGGACCTTCATGTTGTACATCCGCCCGGTGTCGTTGGCGTCTACCTCGGCCAGTACGGTGCCGCTGTGTTCCAGCTCGTGGTCGAGCAGCTGCTCCAGCACGGGCCCCGGCAAGAGGCTCGGGTCCTTCCTGAGCGCCGCGCCGCATAGCGCGAGGGCCAGCGCGTGCCCGCCGAGTTTGTCCAGGATCCCATCGACCGCATCGGCGTGCTCGGGCTCCAACCGATCGTGCTCTGCATCGAACACGTCCGGTCGGTGCCGCAGCAGCAAGAATCGGGCCTCATCCTGATCCAGCACCTCGACGCTGACCGACTGCGCGAGCGTCGGTGGTACTTTCCTGGGCGCGAGCCGGGTCGTCAGGAGCACGCGGGTGTTGGGGCCGACGGTAAACTCGCGCAGCATAGCCACGTCCTCGACGTTATCGAGCACGACCAGATGGCGGCCATCCCCGAGGCGACGAACAAGCTCCCGGTGCAGGGACCTGAGCGTGTCGCCGTCGCGCTCCTTGTGCTCAAACACCTCAAGCAAATCCTTCAGAGAGTCCTTCATGGCGTCCGGTGCGGCGTTCAGCCACCAGATGCCGTCCCAATGGTCTTGGTACTCGTCATGGTGCACGTACGCGATCGCGATCTCGGTCTTGCCCACGCCGCCCTCGGCGCTCAGCGCGTGGGCGAGCGCAGCATTGTGGCCAGAAGTAAGGGCCTGATGCACCCGCGCGAGCGATTCGCGACGACCGACGAACTCCGAGTTCTTGCGGATGCCCGCGGGCGCAAAGTTCTCGCGCGTGTTCTCTGGGATGGCTGGCTGGCGGACGAGGGCCGTTTTGAGGATGTCCAGCGTTTCGCGGCCGACTTCCAGGCCCTTGCTGGTGATGGTGATGTGCTCATGCTGTCGGGCGCTCACGTCGTCGAACTGCGCCTTGATCGACTGTAAGTAGGTCAACACTGCGTTCTGGACTATCGGATCTGCGTTGTCTGGCAGCGCTGGCTGCAGCGTGCGCTGCACTTCGCCCGGAAGCCAATCTTGGAGCTCGATGCCCGAGTCGGCTGCCGGCATGGCGTCCAGGACCTTGCTGCGCTCGGCGATCGATACCAGCAACTCGATGATCTGCCGCGTGTCACCCTTGCAAGACGTGATCTTTGCGGAGAGTTCCTCGTACTCCGCGCGCTGCTTCTTCGCGGCTCTGGAGTGGCCCCACACCTGCAAGCCGATGCCGCCGGCAAGAATGCCAACCGCAAGAAGTGGCCCGCCCGAAAGCCCACCGAGCAACGCCGCGATGGCAACCCTGTCGTTCGACGCGCACGCGGTGCAGAATTTGCCGATAGTCTCGCCAAGACCCTCGCCAGCGAGGCCAAACAACAGGTTTCCGATCAGGACTCGGCGGCTCAACGTGCGCTCCCCAAGAACCCGCCGCGTCGTGCAGGCGCCGTCGCGGCTCGTGCCGCCCGATGGCTGCCGCAGTTGGCACGCCCTCGGGCCGTGTTGGGATGGAACCCTGCTCCCCGTCCTACCCGCTTATTCGGAATCCGATACCAAGTTTATCGCGCCGGCCCGCGGCGAACACGGCCCTGGGCGTGCAATCCCACCAGTCGTGCCCGTTTTGTCTGCCTGGAGAGGACTCAGGGCGGCGTCAAGGCCCTGCAGCCCGATCCGCAGCCCACCGAGGCCGGGGTTCGGTGCCACAGTACCGATGCTGAGCTCCCCAGGACCGGTCCTGCGCTCTCCAAGACCGGTCCTGAGCTCTCCAAAACCGGTCCTGAACTCCCCAAGACCGGTGCTGCGCTCTCCAAGACCGGTCCTGAACTCCCCAAGACCGGTGCTGGGCTCTCCGGGACCGGTCTCAAACTCCTCAAGACCGGTGCTCGACTTTTCGGGACCGGTCGTGCGTGGCCCGGACGGGAGCTCGGGCCCTCCAGCACCGACCCGACAACGCTCCGACGCGGCGTCCCGCCCGGCACGCCCGCACTCGATCACGAAACAAAACCGCCCCGCCTGTTCACCAGACGGGGCGATGCATATGCACAAGGTTGTGTCGCCGAAGGCTCAGCGACGGCGGCGGGCGGCGACGAGGCCGCCAAGGCCCAGCAGCGCGAGCGCGCCGGGGGCGGGGATGCTCGCGCGGTCGTACGCGAAGGCGCCGCCGCTGCCACCCGAGCCCCAGTTGGTGAACATGATGTCGACGTACGCGTCGTCATCCTCGAGGTACAGGACGGCTTCCACGCCGACCGTGCCGGGCGGGAAGCTGCCGTGCGCATCCTCCCAACTCGCGAAGTCGCCGATGCCGATGGTGCCGTCGATCACGTCCTGGACGGTGGCGCCGAAGACCCACTGGGTGCCCGTGGGCGAGGAGAAGAAGCTGTAGGAGCTCTCCTCCACGATGTTGAAGATGCCCTCGATGTCCTGGCGGGTGATCGCCACGGTGGGGGTGATCTGGTCCTGGTTGGCCGGATCGGTCCAGTCGGCGAAGGCCGCCTTCGAGAAACTGGTCACCCCGTCCGACGCCTGGAAGAACTGCTGGGCGCTTGCTGAAGCCGCCACAGCGGCAACGCCCGTTGCACAAATCATGAGTCGCATGTCTTATCTCCTCATCCCCCCAAGGCAGGCCGGCCACGCACGGTGCGGGCCTTCCCGAGCGAGACCGGGAGGACGCCCCATGATACTCGAAGATCGCGGCCGAAAGCCGACGGCCTGGCTCGGACAGCCGGGCAGGATGTTGCTCGATGGGGCGTTATCGGGTCCCGGCACCCGTGCGGAGGCGTCCGGCCCGCCCGGATCGTGGGCCGCCACACCCGACCAAACCCGATCCCGGCCGCCCACGCCCAGGCGTGGGACCGCTTCTTCTTCGACGGCGCCGGTTCGATCACGACGATCGACGTCGTCGTGTCCGACGACTTCCCGCAGCTGCAGATCACCGACGCGTTCCTGTCGGGCGACCAGTTCTCCGTCCGCGTGCTCGACGGCGGCAGCGTGGTCGAGGCGTTCGACTGCTCGGTGCCGACGATCGAGGGCGACCAGATCGGCGACGACTACGACGCGGCGTTCGCCGACGACCGCTGGTCCAGCGGCGAGGTGTTCATCTCGGCCCGCGGCCCGCTGACCATCGAGATCACCGCGACCGCCAGCCCGTTCGGCGGTGGGGGCGCCGGCTGGCGTCTGACCGAGGGCGACGACCCGTGCCGCGCCGACCTGGACGGCGACGGCGAGCTGACCCTGTTCGACTTCCTGGCGTTCCAGAACCTGTTCGACGCGGGCGACCTCGCCGCCGACTTCGACGGCGACGGCCGCCTCACGCTGTTCGACTTCCTGGAGTACCAGAACGAGTTCGACGCCGGCTGCGACTAAGCGGCGGGCACGGTCCGCGCCCTCGAGATGGGCACGGACCAATGGGGCATCGATCAGTCCCGATCGACGGGCCGTGATGGCGGGCGTGCACGCGTCGGCCGCATGGCCCGCGTTCGTGCGCGCACCGCGAACCAAACCATGATGAGCGAGACGAGCAGCAACGCCGCCGGGACGGCGACCGCGGCCGCGACGCCCCAGGGCGATGCCGGATGGATGGACAGCCGCGCGGGCGTGGCGGTCACCTCGCCGAAGACATACATGCCCTCGATGCGGGCGTAGCCGTGCTCGCTGGGGATGTAGCGTCGCATGCGCATCGCGTGCTTGCCCTGCAACGCGCCATCGATGCCGGCCAACACCATTTCTCCTACGTCGGTCAGGCCGTCGGCATCCCGGAGCAAACCGGTGCGATCGAACGCCGCGTGCACGCCACCGGAGATGCCGTTGCCCGATTCGACGACCGCGCCCCGGCCGTCGGTGAGCGTCCAGTCCTCGCGTCCGACCCGCCAGCGCAGCGTCAGGGTCGGCGCCGTGGTGTGCTGCTGGTCCCATGGTGTTGCCAGCGCCGCGGGGCCGGGGTACGCCGGTGGCGGGGGATTGTTCAGCGAATTCCGTCTCGCCTGCGCCACGCCCTGCCGCTGGATGCTGTGCGAAGCCCACGCACCGTGGAACCCGCCCGGCAGCGTGTTGTACGTGAATCGAGCGGTCAGCGTGCCGGCCAGGGGCTCGCGGCGCGTGGCGCCAGGCGGTGTGAACGCTGGGCCCACGAAGTCACGGTCGATCTCGACGACCAAGCCCGGCTGCGTGCCGGTAGCCGGATCGTACAGGCCGCTGGACATCACGGCCCGTGACCGCCAGTGCTCGAGCTCTCCCGAATCGATGGCCCGTTCGTTGGCCCACCGCGCCGCGATCGGGGAGGCGTGCAGCGTCCCCAGTGCGCTGAGCCCGAGCAGCAAGAGCAGGAGCACCACGGGAGGCATGGCCCACCGCACGGACGTGCCCGGGGCATCGAGCCCGACTCTCGCGTACTCGGCGCCGCACTCCGGGCAGACGCGCACGCGCCCGAGCGTCGTCGCCGGGTGGCCGCACGCCCCGCACAGGAACGCCTCGCCGCCCCGTGTCTTCGCGGCCCGCCGAATCCGGATCGCTCGCGGCGTGCAGCCGATCGAAGACGCCAGCACCCAGAGCATGGCGACCCCGAGCAAGCCGAGCGCGACAGCCATGATCGTGTCCGCGTAGGGCATCAACAGAACTCCGGATCCATCGGGTCGAGAGTACATCAACGATGCGCGACCAGGCACTGCACCAGCCGAGATCGTACATCGAGCGTCGATGCTGCCATCCGCCACGCCGAGTGCTTTGCGGTGCGAGCGAGCCACGATGGGCCCGGCCGCGATCACCGGACTTCGAATCGCGGGTGCCGAGCGTCCGCGTACCGCCCAAGCTCGGTGATCTCGGTGCTACGAGCAGCCCGCGTCGAACGCGTTCTGGAACGCAAGGAAGTCCAGAACCGTCAGCACGCCGTCACCATCAAGGTCGGCGCGCACATCGCTGGTGCTGAAGAGATTGGAAAACTCCAGGAAGTCGAAGATGTCCAGCAAAGCGTTGCAGTCCAGGTCGGCCGGGCATGGATTCACGCAGATGCCGCTCGGACTCGCCAACGCGGCCTGGAGCGCGGGGGCGGTGATCGCCGTGCCAGCGTTGGATCCACCGCTCGACGAGCACCCGCCGTGCGTGTGCACGCCGATCGCCAGCCCGGTCGTGTCGTCGATGACCGGCGAGCCGCTGTTGCCGCTCGTGGTATCCATCGCATAGCGCACGCTCGTGCCCGACGCATCAACGAACGGCCCGGTGTGCGTCTTCTGCGCGCGGAACCACGTCGGGTCGACGCCGGATCCGGTCACGCCGTGCCCTGTGACACGGATGTCCCGCCCGTCCACCGGCGGGATCACCTGGGCAAGCTTGAACGCGTCGCCCTGGGCTTCAAATGGCGTGAGACCCGTGTTTGGATTCGCGAACGCGCCGCCGTAGTACCAGTCGCGCCCGACACCGCTGGCGTCTTCCTGTTCGCTCGAGCGATCGATGGCGTACTGGTCGTCGGGATGCGGCATGACCGGCACGCCGCCGGGCGTCGACAGTGGATTGTTGAAGTGGATCTGCGAGAAGCCGCAGTGCCCGGCCGCCAGCACGCACTTCATGCAATCGTCGATGATCCACGCCGTGCAGTTCGCGCTGCCGCTGGTTGTCCACCCTCGAGCGACGCGTGGCTCGCTCGAGAGCTCCCGATCGTCGCTCGAGCCACAGATGCTCTCGACCATCGCGCTCAGATCCGGCGCGAAGGTGTACCCCGGCTGCACGAGCACCCGATCGATCTCGATCGAGCTCGGTTCGGCCATCGGATCGCTGAGCACCTCGACACGCACGCTGCCGCCATTAAAGAACGCGGACATGTGCGCCCACTCGTCGACATGGCGTGCTTCAAGTCGCTGCTGCGCACCATCGTGCGTGCTGGTCAGCCGAAGGATCGTGGCAGAGCCATCGCGTGGCGCCTCGCCAAGCTCGACGGCCCCGAAGTCGACGCGCATCCACGCCCCACCCGCGATGTCGATCGTGTGCTCGAAGACCACCACGCGACCTTGCGCGTCGGCGGGCTCGGCTTCCGAGTCTCCGCCCCACACCAAACCGCTTTCGATGCCGATGTTCACGAAGATCGGATCGACCGGCGTGGCTGCCACCGCTTGAGCAAAAAGCCCGGATGGGGCGAGCAAGAGCACAGACTGGATGGACACTCGGCGCATGGTGTACTCCTCATTGAGCGATTGTGCGGATCACTCCAAGGAGTACTCCAGACAATGAACCAGCGTTGCATGAACTATCAACGACCACCGGAACTACGGGTACGCCGGGAACTCGATACCCTCGATCTGCGAAGCGTAATTCGCGTGCCGGCCGGCCGAAGACGTGTACAAGGGCCGGTTGACCTGGTCGTAGCTCAGCGTGCGCAGCGTGCGCGTGGTCTTATAGAAGTCGTTGCACGCGTCATCCCAGGGCAGGCCCAGGAACTCGATAACTCGGGGCAGCTGCGTGCCCGGATCTCGCACGAGCTCCTCGTAACGAACCTCGAGGATCGGCACTTCGAGCGTTGCTTTCCAGTGTGCCATCAGCCGCTCGGACTGCGCGTACGCGTGGGACACCCAATCCACCCGAGTCGTCCACGGCATGGCAAGGTTGTTGAACGCGCCCATGAAACAACTAATCGCGATGTCGCGTGGGTCACGGCGGATATGGATGATGCGCGTCTTTGGGAACAGCCGCGCGAGCAGCCCGGCGATACGCGTGTTGCCGATCGCCTTGTTCACGATGCGCTCGGCACCCGGCGCCGTCTTGCCGACCTCACGCACGTAGTCCTCGGCGGCGCGGGTCCACTTGAAGCGGTTGAGGCTGCCGAACCGTTTGCCCTCGGGCGCGTTGGGCTTGTACGCGGCCATGACCTGGGTGAAGTACCGCTCCAGCGTGTCGAGCTCGCCCACGCCCGCGCCTTTGGGGTGCGCGTGGATGATCTGATCGAGCAGGCTCGTGCCCGATCGCGGCATCCCGGCGATGAACACGGGGGCTTCGCTGTCGCACGAGCTCTCGGGAAAGGTCGCCATGTTCTCTTTGGACCACATCTCGATGATGGCCAAGGTTTCGCGTTCGTACGCATCGGGGTCGAACGGCTTGGCGTCTTGGCCATTGGCCCGCGTCGCGGCTTCGTACGCCTCGTCGTAGCGGCCCGCGCGGTCGAGCGCCTTGGCGCGAAGGTGCCACGTCGCCGTCCGCAGCTCGAGCGGCGCGCTCGAGTCGTCGGTTAGCCCATCGATGATCTCCAGCGCGCCCTCGGTGTCCTTGTCCTGCACCCTCAGCTTGGCCTGCTCGAATCGAAGGTGGGGGGTGAGCGCCTCGCCTCGTCCGTCGAGCTCGGTCACCATCTCGTCCACGACGGCCCGGGCCTCGTCGGTCCGTCCGGCTTCCTCGAGGCAGCCCGCGCGGTGGATCCGCAGCGGCACATCGCCCGGCACGAGCTCGAGCGCCTTGTCGCAGTACTCCAGCGCAAGCTCGGTATTTGCCGCCCGCCGTTCGAGCCGACTGAGCACCGCGTACGCCCCGCCATTGGGACCCTGCCCGAGCGCTTTGCGCCCATGGTGGCGCACCTGCTCGACGTCCCCGGTCCGCTCCGCGATCGCTGCAAGGAACAAGTGCAGCTGCGCATCGCCGGGCAGCTTCTTCAGCCCGGCCAGCGCGAGCGAATGTGCCTCGGAGAGCTGCCCACCCTCGAACGCCCGCTGCACCGGGTCGACGACCTTGCGCCGACGCTGGATCTGCTGCGGGCTGAGCTTCATCTGCGTGTAGCCGGTTGCCATCGCGGGCATGATACGAGCGCGCGGCGGACGCGTGACGTTCGGCTCGCTAGGCCACCCGCCACACGCTGGCGCACTCCGGGCAGATCGTCAGCCCATCCTCACGCTTCGGGACGCTGCGAATGCCGTAGCCGCAGCACGGGCACGTTCCCGAACTCGCCATCACCCTCGCCGCAAAGTGCCGACCAGGGCCAGTCCAGTGCCAGCTGTGCAGCGCGTTGAGGAGCAGATAGGTTCCAAAGCCGAGGATCAGCGACCACATCCCGGCCGTCGTCGCGCTCTGCCGGCCAACGGATGCCACCACGATCGACAACGCGATCGCCAGCCCGATGACCCCAAGCCCGGCCGTGCCCTCGACGTACATCCACCGCCTCGCCTTTGGGCTCAGCAGTTGCGGCGGGGGCGTCTTCCAGGGCCACCGCGGCACGGTGGCGATGTCGCGAATGACCGGCACGCGCCGGCCGCGCTCATCCTCGACCATCGCCTCGGTGATTCCCATACGGAAGGGCTCACACGGTTGCCGCCCGCACCCCGTTCACCGCGCCGCCGGCCTTCGCCAGATGCTCGATCAGATCGATCTCGCTGAGCACGCCGACGATCTTTCCCTCGCTGACGACGATCGCCGCCTGCTGCGAGCCGAAGATGCCGTAGAGCTCCTCGACCCTCGCCGACGGGCTCAGGATCCCGCCGATCTGCGTCTCGATGGCCTTCACCGGCGAGTCGACGGTGACCGAGTCGGTCTGCAGGCCGCGCAGGATGTCGATCTCGTGCACCATGCCCAGCGGCTTGCCCGTGCCATCGGTTACCGGCACCTGGCTAATGCCGTGCCGGCGGAGCAGGTCGATCGTCTCGCGCACCGGCGTGTCCTCGTGCACGGTGACCACATGGGCTCCGTCTTCGATCAGATCGCCAACGACGCCGAGCCCGCGAGGCTTCTCGAGGAAGCCGTGCATGCGCATCCACTCGTCGTTCAGGTACTTGGTGACGTAACGCGTGCCCGAGTCGGGGCAGATCGCGATGACGGTCTTGCCTTCGCCCAACCGCTTGGCAACCTCGATAGCGACGTGCACCATGCCGCCGCTGCTGCCGCCGCAGAACAAGCCTTCCTCGCGCATCAGCCGGCGGGCCATCGTGAAGCACTCGTAGTCGCTCACCTGGTGCATCTCGTCGACCGCCTTCGGATCGAACGCCCGGCAGACGATGTCCTCGCCCAGCCCCTCGACCTTGTAGACGTAGGGGGTGCTCGGCTCGCCCGAGTGGAACACGCTGTAGTGCACGCTGCCAAGCGGATCGACGCCGACGATGAGCGTCTTGTGGTCGCTGTCCTTCTGGTGCTTCTTGAAGTACCGCCCGATGCCCGAGATCGTGCCGCCGGTCCCGGTACCCACAACGATCGCGTCGACCTGACCGCCGTTGGCCTGCTCAAAGAGCTCGGGCCCGGTCGACTGCTCGTGCGCCTCGATGTTCCACTGGTTGTGGTACTGGTCGAGGTAGAACGAGTTGGGGGTTTCAGCGGCCACACGCTTGGCGACATTCACATAGTGATCGGGAGAGTCGCCCGGCACGTCCGTCGGTGTGATGATCACTTCGGCTCCGAAGCTGCGCAGGCCGTCGATCTTCTCCTGGCTCATCTTGTCGGGCATCGTGAACACCGCCCGGTAGCCCTTGGCCGCCGCGACCATGGCCGCCCCCATGCCGGTGTTGCCGCTGGTGTTCTCCACGATCGTGCCGCCGGGCTTGAGCAGGCCTTCGTTCTCGGCCTTGCGGATGATGTGCCAGGCCATGCGGTCCTTGATGGAGCCCGCGGGGTTCATGAACTCGCACTTGGCGTACACCGTGGCCGCCCCAGCGGGCACCACGGTGTTCAGCTTGACCAGCGGCGTGCCGCCGATGGCGTCGAGGATCGTGTCGTAGGAGTGCTTCGGGGCGTTCGTGGGGACGTGCATGGGCGATGATAGGGAGTCTGTGCCCAGCCCACCGATGCAAGCATGGCCCAAGAACCCGAAAGTGAGCGGGCCCCGCCAGAGAGCCTCCTTCGCTCCATCAGCCCTTTTTGGTCAGGCGTTTGCCGAGACACGGTTGTCCGGTTCTGAAGCCCGATGTGCCAAGTGCCGGTCGTGACAACGGCTACGACGGCTCGCCCATGATCCTCAACTTCCCGAGGTTTCAGCAGGCGTTCAACGCGGGCTGCTCTTAGCGGATCCCCCATAGGGATGTTCAGAGACAGGCAGGTAGTTCTGTGAGGCGGATCCGTCGTTCAAAGTTGTAACACCACACTCGTTGCAGATCGGCCGAGAGTACAAATCCGCCCCATTCGTGTTCGAGATCCGGGTCGATCGAAGCGCTGATAAGCGAGCGTGCTTGCTCCCCTCGCGTTCGCACGACGTCCAGCTCGAGATGGGATGCCAAGAGACAAGGTTCACTCGAACCCAACAATTCTCGAAGTCCGCCGCACGATTCGGGGAGCGGATCATCACGAATATCAACCGCAAAGGAGTCGTCTGGGTTGTATACGAACTTATGGATGACGTCGTAGACCCGATCCTTGCGGGTGATGCCCAGGCGTCGAGCGAGCTGGCGAAGTAGGTCCTGGCACGCGTATGGAAGGAGAACACGGCATCCCGAACAATCCACACCGCGGCCCGAGAGCCAAGTTAGCGTCGGGCGTGCCGCAATATCGGAGGTAGCGGTCATCTCTGGTGATCGTTGGTCCGCTCGGGAGGCTAGCGCTGGCCAGCCGATACCATCTCCCATGGCACCCGACGCCCCAGCCACCATCTTCACCCTCACGCTCAACCCCGCCATCGACATGGGCGTCACCGTCGACAAGGTCGTCCCCGAGCACAAGCTCCGCTGCGAGAAGCCCAAGCGCGAGCCCGGCGGCGGGGGCCTGAACGTCACGCGGGCTATCGCCGAGCTCGGCGGCACCTCCACGGCCGTCTTCCCCGCCGGCGGCAAGACCGGCGACCTGCTCAAGTTCCTCGTGGGCCACTACTGCACCGGCATCACCTGCGACCAGCGGCCCGTGCCCGTGCTCGCGCCCACGCGCGAGAACGTGATCGTCAACGAGACCAGCACGGGCGAGCAGTTCCGCTTCAACATGCCCGGCGCCGAGCTGAGCGACGATGAGGCGAACGCCTGCCTCGAGGCTCTAGTGGACGGCGTGAAGCACGCGAGCACGGGCGACACGAGCGGCCTGGCCGTCATCAGCGGGAGCCTGCCGCCGGGCGTCGAGCCGCCGTTCGTGCGCACGGTCATCGACGCCGTGCGAGCCGTCGGTGGGCGCGTCGTGGTCGATAGCTCCGGCGCAGCATTGCGCGAAGCCCTCGGTGCGGGCGTGTGCATGGTCAAGCCCAACCGACGCGAGCTCGCCCAGACCATCGGCGGCCTTGAAGAGCATGAGAGCGATCCGGCTGTCGTTGGCGCAGCGGCCATGGAGCTCGCTCGTACCCATGGCGTGACATACGCACTCGTCAGCATGGGTGGCGACGGCGCCGTCCTTGCCACCCGAGACGGCTACACCCATTGCCCCGCGCCGAAGGTTGAGGTCCTCAGCGCCACCGGAGCCGGGGACAGCATGGTCGCGGCCGCCGTGCTCGCCATCAAACGCAACGCGCCACCCGAAGAGATCCTTCGAGACGGCGTCGCCGCAGGCGCAGCCGCCAGTATGACGCCCGGCACCGAGCTGCTCAAGCGGCCGGACTTTGAGCGACTCCGCGACGCGTTGCCGATGCCCGCCCTGGTCCGCAAAGCCGGAGCGGGGGCGTGAGCAACACACCGGACAAGCCCGGCATCATGCGCAGCCTTGGCGCATTCGTGGGCGAGATCGTCAAGGCCGTGAAGACCGATCCCGCGCCAGAATCAGAGTCGCGGCCACCTGCGAAGAACGAAGAAGTCGTGCTCCGACGCACGACAACCACGGTCGACGAGGTCGTCGTGCGGAAAAACGAACCGGACGAAGACGCGGACTACAAGCCGTAGACCGGTCGAAGCTTCCCGCCGAGGTACTCTAGCAGCGGCTCGGCCGACAGCGTCGCTCCAGTGACCTTCTCGCACAACTCGCCCGCGCCATACCGCCGGCCGTGGGTGTGCACGTTCTCGTTGAGCCACGCGAGCAAGCGACCAAAGTCACCCTTGGCGAAGTCGTCCTCGAGCCCGGGAAGCTGGCCGTTAATCGTCTTCCACAGCTGCGCCGCGTAGAGGTTGCCCAGCGTGTACGTCGGGAAATAGCCAAACAGCCCGAAGCTCCAGTGCACGTCCTGCAAGCAGCCGTTGGCGTGGTCGGGCACGTCGAGCCCGAGCATCTGCTTGAAGCGTTCGTTCCACGCGCCGGGCAAGTCGGCGACGGACAAGTCGCCCGAGATCATCGCACGCTCGATGCCGAAGCGGAGCATGACGTGCAGGTTGTACGTGCCCTCGTCGGCCTCCACGCGGATGAACGATGGGCGCACGATGTTGACCGCGCGGTACACCTCGTCCTCGCTGAACTTGCCAAGCTCGGCGAACTGGTCGCACGCTTCCTTGTAGATCCAGCTCCAGAACGCGCGGCTACGGCCGACCATGTTCTCCCACATCCTGCTCTGGCTCTCGTGGATACCCAGCGAGATGCTGTCGGCCAGCGGCGTGCCGAAGGTGGCGATCGCGTCGCCTGCGGGCCCCTCGTGCGTCTTGCTCTTGGGCAAGCCCTGCTCGTACATGCCGTGGCCCGCTTCGTGCATGGTGCCGTAGAGCGCGCCGGGGAAGAACTTTTCGTCGTAGCGTGTCGTCAGCCGTGTGTCGCCCGGCCCGAAGCCGCTGCAGAACGGGTGCGTGGTGACGTCGAGCCGGCCCGTGTTCAGATCGAAGCCGATGGCCTTGAGCACGTGCATCCCCAGAGCGTGCTGGCGATCCTCGGGCGCGTGGACAGTGGTGGGGGCGTCGTCGGGAGCAGTACCGTTCTCGGTGAGCTCCTTGACCAGCGCCGAGAGCTTCTCACCTAGCGGCGTGAACACCGCCTCGACCTCGCGCGCGGTCGCGTTGGGCTCGTACTCATCGAGCAACGCGTCGTACACCTCGCCGCCCTCGCCGAAGCCGTAGCAGTCGGCTTTCTGCCGCGAGAGGTCGACCATCTTCTCGAGCCAGGGCTGGAACATCGCGAAGTCGTTGGCCTTGCGTGCGTCCTTCCAGACGTCCTGGGCCTTGCTGCCCGTGCGGGCGAGCTCTTCGACCAGAGACTGGGGCAGCTTGGTCGCCTTGTCATAGTCACGGCGAAACTCTCGCACGCACGCGGCCTGCTCGTCGCTGAGGCTCTCGCCCTCGCAAGCCGAGATCAGGTCGCCGAATTCCTTCGCGGTTTTGCGCTCGTGCATCATGCCTGCGAGCAGCGCCATCTGCTCGGCTCGCGCCTCGCCGCCGCCCCGCGGCATGTAGGTTTCCTGGTCCCAGCCCAGGAGCGCCCCGATCGAACCGAGCGTGGCGCCCTTCCGCCCGTAGGCACACAGGTCAGCGTACTTCGACATGCGTCAATCCCTTTCTCAAGATTCGTGAGAGACTCTGTAGATCGATTACTCGGGCAGCTTGGCCAGTTCCGCCTCGACGCGCTCGGCCAGCTTCGAGATCGTGCCGACCGAGAAGTCCAGCTTCACGCCCGCCGCCTCGAAGAGCTCCGGCAGCGGCCGCGATCCACCGAGCGACAACGCGTGGAGGTACGAATCGATCGCTGTCGACTCGCCCTCATCGAGCGAACGCAACCAGAGCTGCAGCGAGCCGAGCTGCGCAATGCCGTACTCGATGTAGTAGAACGGATGGCTGAACAGGTGGAGCTGCCGTTGCCACTGCGTCTCGCGCTCGCGCTGCAGGCCGTCCCAGCTGATGTCGTTGCCGAAACGCTCGTCGAGCTCGAGCCACCACGCGGTGCGTTCCTCACGCGTGTGCTGCGGCTTGCTGTAGATCTTGTGCTGTAATGCGTCGATCGTCGCGATCCACGCGAGCATCGAGACGCTGCCCTCGAGCTGCTCACGCATCGCGCGGGCGTGGTTGGCCTTGTCGGGGTAGAAGCCGTCGGCTCCGCCCCAGTGCGGCATGCTCAGAAGCTCCATCGACATGCTCGCCACCTCGGCGAACTCGATGGGGCTGTGGCGGTAGTGCAGCAGCGGCTCGTCCTTGCACATCATGCTGTGGAACGCGTGGCCCGCCTCGTGCACCATGGTCTCGACGTCACGGTGCAGGCCGGCGGCGTTCATGAAGATGAACGGTTGCCGCACGCGATCACGCATGTACTGGTACCCGCCCGGGCCCTTGCCCTTGCGGCTATCCAAATCAAGCTGCGCGCCATTCGCGGGCCCGTCGCTGTTGCGGCCGTCGCCCAGCGTCGCGAACATATCGGCAAGGCGAGGATCGATCAGGTCGAACGCCGCCTTCGACTTGCTGACCAGCTCGACCCCGCCGTTGAAGGGCTTGAGCGGGTCGCGGCCGAGTGGGTCAACGCCAAGATCCCACGGGCGCAATGGGTCGACGCCGAGCTTCTCCTTGCGCTTCGCATCAAGCCGCCGCTTGAAGGGCACGACCACCTGCGCGACCGCGTCGTGGAAAGCCGCACAGTCAGTCGGCGTGTAGTCGAAGCGGTGCATCGCATGGAACGTGTAGCCCACGAAGTCTTCGAAGCCCGCGTTCTTGGCCATCGTCTGGCGCATCGCGATGAGCTGGTCGTAGATGCCGTCGATCTTCTCGGCGTCTTGCAAGCGCCGGGCCGCCACGCCGCGCCATGCGCGTTCCCGCACGTCGCGATCGGTCTGCTGCAAGTACACCGCCATCTGGGGCAGCGTCTTCTCCTCGCCGTCGAATTCGACGGTCATCGCGCCGATCGTCTCGGTGTACCCCTGCTCGACCTTGTCGACCTCGGTCTGGATCGGGACGTTCTCATCGCGGAAGATCTCGACGTCCGCGTTCACCTCGCGCGACAGAACCTCGTACCGATCACCCGAAAGGCCGAGCGAGTTCGTCAGCTCGACCTGCCGCTTGTCGAGCTGGAAGCGGACGGGCTTGAGCTTCGGCGCGACGTTCTCCAGGAAGCTGGTGTAGGCCGCCTTCTTGGCCTCGTTCGCCGTGTCGCACGTCATCGCGATGTACAGGTTCGCCTGCGCCTCGCTGCACGCGGCCTCGAGCTCGCCGCGGTCGATGAGCCACTGCTCAAGATCTGCAACGGTCGAGATCTCGCGGGCCATGAGCGAGTCGAATAGCGGGCTTACATTGTTCCAACTGGTGGCGTCGAGGTCTGCGGGCACAAGGCCCGCCGTCGGGGCGGCGGTGGTCATCGGAAAATCCTCCCGGATTCGTGCTGAAGGTCTCGCGGGGACTCGGTCCCGCAGTGCTGGCGACAAAGCCGCAGCCCGCAATCCTTGCGTCCAGAAGCCCACAATTCTGCGTCTGGTGGAAGGTATCTTGCCTTTCTCTCGGCTCGGCGGCCTGCTCGTCCGGCGGCTATTCGGGCAGCCTGGCCAGCTCGGCTTCCACCCGCTCGACCAGCCTTTCGATCATGCGGGCAGAAAAATCCAGCTCGATGCCTGCGGCTCCAAACAGCTCCGGCAGCGGCCGTGATCCCCCCAGCGAGAGCGCGTGCAGGTACGAATCGATCGCCGTGGACTCTCCCTCGTCCAGCGATCGCACCCACAGCTGGAGCGCGCCGAGCTGGGCGATCGCGTACTCAATAAAGTAAAACGGGGCACCAAAGAGGTGGGGTATGCGCTGCCACTGCGTCTCGCGTTCGCGCTGCAGGCCGTCCCAGCTTACATCGCTACCAAAACGCTCATCGAGCTCCAGCCACCAGGTCGTCCGCTTCCCTCGCGTGTGCTGTGGCTCGCGGTAGATCTTGTGCTGGAACGCGTCGATTTCCGCGATCCACGCGAGGATCGTGATGCAGCCCTCGAGTTGCTCACGCATCGCGCGGGCGTGGTCCGTGTCATCGGGGTAGAAGCCGCTCGCTCCACCCCAGTGCCGCATGCTCAGCAACTCCATCGACATGCTCGCGACCTCGGCAAACTCGATCGGACTGTGGCAATAGTGCAACAGCGGCTCGTCTGTGCACATCAGGCCGTGGAACGCGTGCCCGGCCTCGTGCACCATGGTCTCGACATCCCGATGGAGACCCGCGGCGTTCATGAAGATGAACGGCTGGCGTATCCGGTCGCGCATCCAGTGATACCCGCCCGGTCCCTTGCCCTTTCGGCTATCGAGATCAAGCTTGGCGCCGTCAGCAGGGCCGTTGCTGTTTCCGCCGTCGCCCAGGGTCGTAAACATCTGAGCCAGCCTGGGATCGATTCCGCTGAACGCGTTCCTGCACTTGGTCACGAGCTCAACTCCGCCATCGAACGGCTCCAAGCGTGCACGGCCGAGCGGATCAACGCCCAGATCCCATGGCCGCAGCGGCTCGACGCCCAGCCTCGCCTTGCGCTTGGCATCGAGCCCGCGCTTGAAGGGCACGACCAGTCGTGCAACTGCGTCATGGAACACGGCGCAGTCCGCGGGCGTGTAATCGAAGCGATGCATCGCGTGGAACGAGTATCCCACGAAGTCGTCAAAGCCCGCGTTCGTTGCCATAGTCTGGCGCATCGCAATCAACTGGTCATACATCCCATCGATTGTGTCGGCGTCTTCGAGCCTTCTCGACGCCACGCTTCGCCACGCCCGTTCGCGCACGTCTCGGTCCGTCTGCTGGGTATACGCCGCCATCTGGGGCAGCGTCTTCTCTTCGCCGTCGAACTCGACGGCCATCGCGCCCATCGTCTCGGTGTACGTATGTACCACCTTGTCGACCTCGGTGTGGATCGGCACGTTCTCTTCGCGGAAGATCGCTACGTCCGCCTCAACATCACGCGACAAGACCGCGTAGCGCTCACCGCGAAGGCCTAAGGACCTGGTGAGCTCGACCTGGCGTTTGTCGAGCTCGAACCGCGCGGGCTTGAGCTTCGGCGCGACGTTCTCAAGAAAGCTCGTGTAGGCCGCCTTCTTGGCCTTGTCGGCAGTGTCGCACGTCATCGCGATGTACAGATTCGCCTTCGCCTCTTTGCACGCGGCCTCAAGCTCGCCGCGGTCGATCAGCCACTGCTCAAGGTCGGCCGTCGTCGTCATGTCTTGCACCAAGAGCGCATCGAAGAGCGGAGCCACGTTCTCCCACACAGAGGCATCGACATCAGCAGGTACCAAGCCGGTCGTCGAGCCGCCAGTAGTCATCGCGTGGCCTCCTCGCGTCCGACCAGTGGGTCGGAGTGTCGTGTCCAGTGGGATCATCCCGCACTCTGTGCGATGTTAGAGCGCGGCCGAAACGAACAAAGGGCCGCCCCGAGTTTGGGACGGCCCTAGAGAGCTCTGCTGAGCGGCCGGACAAGAAACCTAGACGACCGCTTCCGTGTGGTTCACAGGCTCCGGAGGAGCTCCTCTTGCTCACGGACCCAGTCACGGAACTGCTCTTCCGAGCGGTTGAAGATGAACAGCGCCTGGCGCGGGTTGTTGTCCACCATCCGCACCATCGAGTTCAGGCTCCGGCGAGCGAAACCGATGAACTTGCCCTTGCTGTCCTCGTCGGCCCCGCGGGCGAGATCGATCGCCACGTTGTAGCCATCGAAGTACTCGTTGAGACGCTGCTCATCGCGTGCCGTCTGCTCGCGGAAGCGACGGAGGTACTTCTCGGCCTTAGAAACCGGCCAGGCGACGCCCTCGACCTTCTCGCCAACGAACTCGACCTCGGTCAGGCCCATCGCCTTGCCGAGCTCCTCGAGCGTGTCGGCGATGCCGTCGGCGAAGCCCATCTGCTGGGCCGTGATGCTCGTCAACGCAAGAACGCGGCTCTGCGGGTTGATGAGCACCTCACCCTGCGTGTTCTGATACATGGCCTCGACGCGACCGTTCTCGTCCAGATCGATCGAGAGCGGATCCATGATCTGCATGGCGCGGATGATCCGGGGATCATGCCCACCACGCTCGCTGATGCGCTCGGCCATGTACAGGATGTCTTCCAGGCCACGGCCCTCGACGGCCTGCAGCGCGCCAAACCACGCGGTGTTGCCGCCGTAGGCGCCGCGACGCATAAAGTAGTGTTCCGACAGCGTGTGCGGGCTCAGCGAGGCGGCCGAGATCGCGTAGTCGATCCAAGCCACGGTGCGGAACTTCGGCTTGAACTCGTTGTGGAACACGTCGCTCAGCGGCATGAGCTCCAGCACCGCGCCGCCGCCCGAGTTAATGCGGAACACGACGACGTCGATCTCTTCTTCCTCAAGCAGCGGGATGCACTCGCGGAAAGACTGCGCGGTCACGTACGTACCGACCATGCCCTGGCCAGCATCCGCATCGCCGAAGCTCAGGATGGCAACCCGAGTGGCGTTCGACGACGGCGCGCGAACGGCCGGGGCTTCGGTCGTCTCCGTCGGGCCGGCCTCTGAGGGGGCTGGATCAGTAATGCCGGGGTCGGCGGGTGTCTCGCCTCCGGAAGTGTCCACATCACGCTCGATGCGAAGGACGTCCGAAGCCGGGTAGAACTGCGTAAGACCATCGGCGGTCTTCACCCAAACGGCACCGTTCAGCTCGCGGGCGATCTCGCCCTCGATGACCCGGCCGTCGTTCAGCGTGATGCGGTCTTCCGCGGCGGCCACCTGGACGCACGCGAGCATGGCCAATGCACAAGCCGTTCCACGGGCGAGTCGTGCGGCGGTTGTCGTCTTCTGCTTCATTGCACGGTTCTCCAAAGATTTCCCATGGGTGCTTAGCGCTCGTCGGCGAGCTGCATGAGCTCGAGGCGCTGCAGGATGATTCGGAACTGCGAGATCCACTGCTGGGGCGAGCCGCCGCCAAATCCCTGGATCTCGTACGGCCGGAGCGCTTCCTTGTAACGATCGAGCAGCCCGATCATCTGCTGGAGCTTGGCGCGCTGCTGGCCCCGAGCCCGGCGACGCTCACTCCACTCGCCCTCGACTTCGATTTCCTGATACTCACGCATGAGGCGAGCCAGCGCGTCTTCGGTGCGCTCGATCGTCCGCGTCCAGTCTTCCATGATCTTGTCGCCATCACCAACCATCTCGTGGTTGCGGATGATGCCCAGCTCGAAGAGCAGGTCGTCAAGGTCCGACACCGTGCCCTTCGACACACCCAGGATCTGCGAGGTATCGGCATCGAGCGTGAGGAAGTTCGTGCCGCGACCGCGCGCGAGTTCCTCAAGCGTGTCGCGTCGACTCTCGAGCAGCGCGTTGTCGGTGAGCAAGAACTCGTCGGTGCTCTCCGGCTCGCGATCGAGGTACACCGGTCGGCCGCCTTCCAGGCGGTAGGACAGGACCGTGTCGCCGCGCGCCATTGCGTCGATCAGCTTGGGCTCGTACCCAAAGTCGATGACCATGCCCTTCGCGGTCGAGAGGCTCGCCGCGACCAGCTTCTCCTTCACGACCTCGTCGCCACCCTGGAACCGCAGGTACACGCCGCGGATGCCGCCGATTCGTCCCTCGGGATGGAAGAACATAGTCTCGGACAAGAACGGCAGGAACGCCGCGCTGCCCATCGCGTTCTTCACCCAGAACACGATCTCCGGCTCCTCGTCCCAGTGCTCCAGACCTTCGTCGGTGAACAGGCCGCGGATCGGACGAATACCAAAGACGTCAAACAGCCCCGAGTCGTCGGGCATCTCGGACTGCAGCGGGTCACGCTCCGAGAACCAGTTCACATCGACCTTGATGATGATGTAGTCGGCCCCGAGCTCGCGAGCCTCCTCCATCGCCTCGTTCATCGGCGTGAACGAGATGTCCTTGCCGAACCAGCCATCGGCGGCGAAGTAGTACACCTTCGCTGGGTCTTGGTGAGCAAGAGCGGGAGCGCCCACCACGCCGACCGCGATCGCGGCCAGCATCAGGGTGATCATCGCCCGGGTCCTGCCGACCAAGCCACGGCTATCCCAATCGTGCGTCTTCATCGTGTGGAGGCCTCCAACAGCCAACAAACCTGTGTGAATCAAAGCTCTTCCTACCCCGCGAAACCGGCATCGGCCGGCCAAGGGGCCAAACGACGGGCTCACCCAGAGCCGGGTAGCCCCACGTCACGATCGCTTGAGCGACCGCCTTTATTGACGCCCAGCGTAGCCAGATGTTCCAGCAACTCGCCCCGATCTGCGGCACTTCCCTCGAGTTGGCGGTCGTAGGCGTCCTCCAAAACCCGAGCAAAATCCGGACCCGGCATCCAGCCGAGCTCGATCAGGTCGTCCCCGGTCACCCAGGGCTCGGGTGCGAGCCCGCCGGGCTCGGCCGCGAGTTCGGCCACCCGAGCGTCGACCTGGGCGGCGATCTCGCCCCGCTCGGCCCGAACCAGCGTCAGCGCGTCCGTGAAACCGCGCGCCGAAGCGAGCCTCTTCTGGCCGGCCTTCCCCATATGGGCGAACCGCTCGATGACGTCCAGCCGTCGCGAGAGGATCGCCGAGAGCATCGTCTGCTCTTCGTTGCTCAGGCACAGGGCCGCCCGCAGGCGCCGCGCGGCGTGGGCGATGTCTTCTTCCGTGCCTCCGTGACCGCGATCGGCCGACCACGCCGCCAGAGCCGTGGCGGTTTCGGCCGTTCGCTCGAGCGCGGCTAGGCGGGGGTGATGCTGCCCGGCACCGCGCGCCCGCTCCTCGAGCACGGGACCATCGAGGCCGAGCATCTCCATGATCGACGCCGCGCGGGCGCGGGACTCGTGCGAGAGCATCCGACGGAGCTCGCCGCCGATGCGCTCCCGGCTGATGCCCTCAAGCTCTCCCGCGTGCTCGGTGATCGCGTGGGCCGTGGTCGGGTCGATCTCGAAGCCCAGCCGAGCCGCGAATCGAACGGCGCGCAGCGCGCGGAGCTGGTCCTCTGCCAATCGCTGGTGCGCGTCTCCGACGGCCCGCAGCACGCCGCGCTGGAGGTCCGTGAGACCACCAACCAGATCGATCACACGGCCGGCAATCGGCGCGGCATCCGGCCGTGGCGTCCAATCCTCCCGGTCGGCGAGCGGATCAAGAAAGAGCGCATTTATCGTGAAGTCTCGGCGCTCGGCGTCGGACTGGCTATCGCTAAACGTCACGCCATCGGGTCGGCGGCGATCCGAGTAGGACCCATCGGTGCGGAACGTCGCCACCTCGGTCCAGATGCCGAGCTTGCGGACCTGCACAACGCCGAACTTGGCGCCCACGAGCCGGGAACCGTGGAACAGGCTCGCGAGCCGATCGGGCGTGGCGTCGGTCGCGACGTCGTAGTCCCCGGGATCGAGCCCGAGCAACTCGTCGCGCACGCACCCACCGGCAAAGTACGCCTCGTGCCCCTGCGCGCGCAGGTGCGTCACAACCGCCAGCGCGGCCTGACGAGGTGCGGGGTGCTCGGTCGACTCCTGGTCCATGGCCGTTAGCCCTTCGGCGGGCGATCGCGGAGCGACTTGATCTCGTCGCGCAGGATGGCGGCCAACTCGTAGTTCTCGGCCTCGAGCGCGCGCTCGAGGCGCGACTCCAGCTCGGCGGCCTGGCTGGGCATGAGCTTGGGGTTGATAGCCTCGCGCATCCCCGCCAGCGTGCGCCGCTCGGCCGACGCCTCGAACGCCTCGGGCTCGCCCGCGTCGGCGAACGCCTGCTGGAGCGCATCGAGCCCTTCGTCGATCATCGCGACCGCCGCCTTGGACTCGTTGGCGCGGATCATCTGGCCGGCGAGAGCCCGGGTCCGAACGGTCAGGATGAAGGGCCGATAATGCACCATCGACCGGCCGTCGGTTTCTTCGCGTGCATATCGGACCAGGAATTCAATGAGCCTCAGGTTGCGGGCGGTGTCCCGGATCACTCCGTCGAAGTCGTTTAGGACCAATAGTGCCACGTATCGGTGGTAGTACTGGGCTGCTTCTTCTCGGAGCAGCTTGCAGTCGTCTGGCGAGAGCTCGAAGGCCTCGCCTTCGCCGGTTTCGCCCATCAATTCGGCGTCCTCGGCCAGGTTTTCGAAGTACTCGAGCAGGCTGCGATAGTTATGGGGCGTCTGCCCGTCGGGGCGTCCGTCCACGTACATCTGGAGCACGCCAAGATCAAGCCTGACCTGGAGTAACGGGTCCCCCATCGCGCCCTGGATCAGGCGGATGTTTGGGCGGGTCCGATCGTAGGGCCAGTCTTCCAATATGTCCGATATGTCGCGGTTCATGGGAGTTTTGTGCTATTCGGGGGCAAAAAGGCCTTGCAGACGGCACAGACGTTTGTGTAGCATAGTGCCAGAGGAAGTCTCGCCCAAATTCGCTGAGCCGTCACCCCGCGCTTCTTTGAGGAGAGAGGCAAGCTGGGCAGCGGCACAGGCGGAGTATCTTCGCCTGTTGGGTGAATCCGACCTCGTTGGCGTTCGCACGCCGGAACGGTTTGAGCCACTTGCGCGGAGGCTCGATGAATCCGTTACGGCTGGCGAGCGAATACGCGGTAGGAGGATGATGTGCTCCATCGGTTCTCGTGGGGGCACATCACGAAAGGTGGGATGAGTCGTGACTGCTATTACGAGGAATGACTCGGCGAGTCCGGGTGTGCGTTCCGAACTCCAGTTGTACTTGGACGAGATCAAGCGGACGCCGCTGCTCACCGCTGAGCAGGAGCGCGAGCTGGGTTACCGGATCCAGCGCGAGAGCTGCCCCGAGGCTCGCGAACAGATGATCCGGGCCAACCTCCGCCTGGTTGTCGCCATCGCCAAGAACTTTGCCAACCGCGGCCTCGTGCTGTCCGACCTCATCGAGGAGGGCAACATCGGGCTGATGCGCGCCGTCGAGGGTTTCGACCCCGACCAGGGCGCCCGCTTCAGCACGTACGCATCGTGGTGGATCAAGCAGGCCATCAAGCGCGCCCTGATCAACGCCTCGCGGCCGATCCACGTCCCGGCCTACATGGTCGAACTGATCGCCCGCATGCGTCAGGTGTCCCGCGATCTCGAGAACGAGACGGGCTTCCCGCCTTCGGTCGAGCAGGTCGCCGCCGCGATGGAGCTCCCGGTCAAGAAGGTCCGTGCGATCCGCCGTGCGATCCGTGCGACTCGTGCGCAGACCCAGCCGGCTTCGGGCGACGAGAACACGCCGGGCCTGTCCGAGGTAGTCGCCGACGATCGGTACGCCCCGCCCGGCGAGGTGCCACTGCAGGCCGACGAGATGTCGACCCTGCGTCGCCTGATGGAGACCATTGACGACCGCGAGGCGGCGATCCTCAACGCACGGTTCGGCCTGGACGGCCAGGACCCGCTGACGCTCAAGCAGGTCGCCGAGCGCGTCGGGCTGAGCCGCGAGCGTGTCCGCCAGATCGTGGACGAAGCGATGACGCGCCTCAACGCCCAGCTGACCGACGAGCGTCCGAGCCGGTTCTTCCGCGAGAACCGCACACGAACGGGCGAGCCGCTCAGCCCCGAGCGGGCCCGCGCCCGCGCGATGGCCGCAGCCGCTCGCGCACGCAGCGCCGGCTGAGCTCACAGGATTGGATAGGAGAGGACAAGGCAAGCCCGGGCCTCGAGCCCGGGCTTGTTCGTTTTTGGAAACCGCGAATTTGGAGACCGCGAAGGCGGGGGCCCGGTTAGTGCTTCACGCCCTCGACCCGGTTGGGATCTGTGTACTTGCTCACGGCTGCGGCCAGGTCGACCCCGGCGATGTTGGCAAGGGTGGTGAGCCAGGCCAGGACGTCTGCGAACTCTTCTTCCAAGTTGTCCAGGTCGGCTTGGCTCGGGTTCCGATCGGGTGCGCAGTCCTGGAGCGAGGTGGCCAGCTCGCCAACCTCCTCGATGAGCCACATGAACGTCCCTGGGACTCCCCGCGCACTGTCGGTGGCGTGGTATCGCTCGCGGATGAGCTGCTGGAAAGCCCGGAGGGACATATCTGGAGCGTGAGGATCGGGCTGCGTGGTCATGCCCTGACGGTAGACCCAGGGCGGCTGTCAGCCCTATACTCGTGGCCCGCCAGAGCGATCTCGGCGGGCGTTTTTCGAGTTTCATATGTCCCGAAGCCGCCTTGGTTTCGGGCAGCCCAGCAGGATATCTGCCGCTTATGCCCACCATCAACCAGCTCTGCCGCAGCCCCCGCCGCACGCCGAAGGTGAAGTCCAAGGTGCGTGACATCGAAGGGTGCCCGCAGCGTCGTGGCGTGTGCCTGAGCGTGAAGACGATGACGCCCAAGAAGCCCAACTCGGCGCTTCGCAAGGTGGCTCGTGTTCGCCTGAGCAACGGCCGCGAGGTCACGGCGTACATCGGCGGTGAGGGCCACAACCTGCAGGAGCACTCGATCGTGCTCGTGCGTGGTGGCCGCGTGCCCGACCTTCCCGGTGTTCGCTACCACGTCGTGCGTGGTGCGCAGGACAGCCTCGGTGTCGACGGTCGCAAGCAGGGCCGCTCGAAGTACGGCACCAAGAAGGGCAAGTAAGACTTACCTCACCGCATCGGTGAGTTGACTGATCGACATGGCAAGTAATCCCGCCTGGGCCTGAAACTGGCGGGGTGAACACGGCCGGCATTGAACGCCGGCGGATGAGCCGAAGGAGATTTCCATGGCCGGTAGGATCACCGCGTCGGAAGACCAACTGCGTCCCGACTCCCGCTACAACGACATCACCCTCGCCAAGTTCATCAACTGTGTGATGCGCGACGGCAAGAAGACGCGCGCCACCCGCGTGGTGTACGACGCGCTCGACCTCATCGACGAGAAGCTCAAGAAGGAAAACAACCCCGACGCCCCCGAGAACTCGCTGGCGTTGTTCCTCATGGCGATCGACAACGTGAAGCCGTACGTCGAGGTCCGCTCGAAGCGCATCGGTGGTGCGAACTACCAGGTGCCCCAGCAGGTGAAGGGCCGCCGCCAGCAGAGCCTGGCGTTCCGCTGGATCATCACCAGCGCCCGCGGCGAGAAGGGCCGCCCGATGGCCGGTCGCCTCGCGGATGAGCTGTACAATGCGGCTCGCGGCGAGGGCAAGGCGATGACCATTCGCGATCAGACCCACCGCATGGCCGACGCCAACAAGGCGTTTGCCCACTTCGCGTAAGTCGCGAACCACAACTGTCCCCCGTCAATGGCCGCGAACACGTTCGCGGCTTTTTTGTGCGCGTATCGTGTCCTATGGATGTGCAGCCCGATCGGTACCACCGCCAGCAGCTGTTGCCCGAAGTGGGGGAGGCCGGGCAGCGGCGGCTCGGCGAATTGAGAGCATTGATCGTCGGCTGTGGCGCCCTTGGATGCGCACAGGCGGACCTGCTCGCGCGTGCCGGCGGGGGGCACGTCCGCATCGTCGATCGTGACGTCGTCGAACGCACGAACCTCCAGCGGCAGACGTTGTATTCGGAAGCCGATATTGGTCATGCCAAGGCGCACGCCGCGGCGGCCCGGCTCGGCGCGGTCAACAGTTCGATCACGATCGAACCCGAAGCGGCCGACTTCTCGCCCGAGAACGCCGAGGGGCTGGCTGCTGGGTGCGATGTCATCCTCGACGGCACCGATAACTTCGAGACGCGTTTCCTGCTCAATGACCTGTCGGTGAAGCTCGGGATCCCGTACGCCTACGGCGGAGTGATCGCGGGTCGAGGCATGGCGGCGACCTTTGTGCCCGGCGAGGGCGAGCACTCCACACCTTGCTTGCGTTGTGTTTTACCTGAGCCGCCGCCGGCGGGGAGCGTCCCGACGTGCGATACCGCGGGCGTGTTCGGACCCGCGGTCGCGATCGTTGCCGCGCAGCAGGCCGCCGATGCGATCAAGGTGCTGCTCGGTCGTTTAGATCTCCTGAGCGGGACGATGCTCGACTTCGATCTGCTGCACAACACGCGCCGCCGACTGAAGCTCGACGATCTCGCCGGCGATCGCTCGGCGTGTCGGTGCTGCGGCCAACGCAGGTTCGATTTCCTCGATGGCGCGATGGCGAGCCTGGCGCAGCCGTTGTGCGGCCGCGACGCCGTGCAGGTCACGCCCGCGGTTTCGGCCGGTGTAGCGTTCGATGAACTAAGCGAACGGCTGGCGGCACACGGGCCTACGCGTCGTGTCGGCCCGTTGTTGAAGGCCGAGGCGAGCGAGGGCGATCGGCAATACGCCCTGACCGTCTTTCCCGACGGACGGGCGATCATCGCGGGAACTGAAGATCCGGCGGAGGCCCGCTCTGTCTACGCCAAGCTGATCGGGGCGTAGGCCTTAGGCCTCGGCCATCTCGGCGGTGACAACGTTCTCCGCGAAGCCTTGGTACGCCTCGCCGATCTGCTTGGCGATGGTGTCGGGCCAGACGTTGAAGTCGCCGGTCTTGAATGCCTCCAGGATGGCGTCGGCGACAAGGCTGGCGGGCTCGGCGATGTCGTCGAAGCCTGCGCTGCTCGCCATGTCGGTCTGGATTGGCCCGGGGTGCACGCTGAACACGCCGGTGTTCTGCTCGGCGAGCTGCGTGCGCAGGCCCTGGGTGATCGCGTACGACGCGGCCTTGGATGCGCAGTAGGTCGCGAAGTCTGGGAAGGTCTTCAGCGAGGCAACCGAGTTCAGCTGGACGAGCGCGCCGCCCCCGCGAGACTTGAGCACCGGAGCGAAGGCCTGGGCCGTGCGGAGCAGGCCGTAGACGTTGACGTCCATCTCGTACGCGAGGGTCTCGAACGCGGACTCAGAAAGCACGGTAGCCTGGCCCAGCACGCCGCCGTTGTTGATTACGACGTCGACGTCCGACGCGGTCTGGGCGGCCGCGGTGATGCTCTCGGGCTTGGTGAGGTCGAAGGCGATCGGCACGACGCGGTCGCCGAACTCGTCGACGAGTGGCTGGGCGCTGTCGGTGTTGCGGACGGCGGCGTAGACCTTGGTGGCTCCGGCGTTGAGCAACGCCTCGGTGATGGACTTGCCGATGCCGCGGTTGGCGCCGGTCACGAGTGCGGTCTTGCCTTCGATCTGGAATGGGATGGACATGGCGGGCCTCCTTTGAGCGAATCGCTTATTTGGATTGGGATGAAGGATGGCCCGCTCAGCCTTATTCCGTGGCGTCGGCTCGCCGAACGGCTTCGCAAAATTCGGCGATCTCTTGGCTCTCGTTGTCTTCGAGCGAGAGCGCGACGCCCCACGGGCGGCACATGCGGGTGGCGTGGCCGACGTTCGAGGCGTTGAGCCCGCCGGAGAGCACGACCCTCATCGGGGTCAGCGTGATCGAGCGTGCGAGCGATGGTGGTGGCTCGGCCCAGTCGAAGCCCCGTGGGGCTTCGAGCACCACGGCGCAGACTTCTTCGATGTCCGACCAGTGGCGAAGCTGGCCGTCGAGGTCGGCATGGTCGAGCGCGACCGATTTGAGCACATCGGGGCCGATGCGGCGCACGAGGTTGTCCTTCTCGTCGCCCGCCAGCTGCGTGAAGGGTGCCGGGCAGACCGCCTCGGCGTCGAGGAAGTCGTCCAGCGTTGGATCGGCGTAGATCGCGACGGCTGAGACGAGCGGCGGGAGGGCCGCAAGGATGTCCGAGGCGGCGTATGGATCGATGTGCCTGGGCGAGCCTGGGCGGAAGTCGAAGCCCACGGCGTCGACACCGGCGGTCTCGGCGGCCTCGGCCGTCTTCGCATCACGGATGCCGTTGAGCATGATCCTGGTCCGTGGCATCACGATCGCTCCGCCGAGAGGGCGTCCAGTTGTTCTTCGGCCACGGTGCGCAGCTGGGGGTCGTCGAGATCTCGCAGTGCTTCTCGGAGAAGTTTCTCGGCGTGCCTGCGATCGCCGGCCTCTTCGATGAGGATCCGAGCGAGGAGAACGCGCACCATTGGGGCCTCTCTGTCATCGCCGTGGGCATCGAGGAACCCCTGGTAGGCCCGCGCTGCCAGCGTGTGCTCGGACTTCTGGTACATCGCGTTTGCCAGGTCGAGCTGCGTGTTTCGATCGAACGGGCGGGCATGCTCAGCATGCTCGCTCGTGAGCCGGCGGTACATCGAGGCCGCCGACCCAAGTCGTCGATCGCCGATTGCGCGTTTGATGCTCTGGGCGAGCTGCGCCGCGGCTTCTTCCGGTGTTGGCTTCTTCTCTCGCCTGGCGCCTCGCTCGGGCTTGGCGGCCATCGGGTTGTCGAGCCCTGCGCTGCGTACGGCGCTTCGGATCTGGCCGCGTCGCCGCCTCTGGTTGATCGTGGTGAACAGGTCGTACGGCTCGCGCTGCACGAGCCCGGTGGCGATGAGCGTGAAGCCGACCGCGAAGCCGTAGGCGTACCCGGCGAGGTGGGCTTCCACAGCGATCCGGCCGCTGCCCGCGCCAAACAGGAACAGGTCCTTGGCGATGGCCAGCGCGATGAACACCCAGGCGGGGAGCACGAAGATCCCGATGAGGATGAAGAACAGGAGCACGCGAACGCCCGCGCGCGGGAACATGACGAGGTACGCGCCGGTGCAGCAGGCGACGGCTCCCGATGCTCCGACGACAGACGCGTCCCGGAAGAGGGCGTGGGCCAGGGCCGTCGCGACGGCACCAACGAGGTAGAACGCCGCGAATCCGAAGTGCCCGAGCCGATCTTCGACCGCTTGGGCGAACACCCAGAAGAACAGCATGTTGCCCAGCAGGTGCATGGGCCCGCCGTGGAGGAAGGCGTAGGTGAGCCACGTCCACCAGCCGCTGTTGCCGGGGTCGAGGACGAACATGTCGACCGGGCCCAGCGTTTCGTTCGGGAGGTTCTTGGTGGCGATCAACTGGGCCAGATACGCGAGAACGTTCAGCGTCAGCAACGCGTAGGTCACCACCGGCGTTCGGCGGAGCGGACGGTCCGTGCCCAGGGGGATCAGCACGGCCGATGGTACCCGCAAGGGCCCGTGGGAGCCCGGTTTGTGGGCGGTGCCGCGGTTGGCCCCCGGACGGGCCCGAGCCGGCGTCCTGGGGCGAATTGGCCGGCTAAACTGCACTCCAAAAACACCGCTGGCCGGAGCGCCCGAGCCGCTTTTTTGTCGCAGGAGGAACGTAGAAGATGCCCGAGTTCAGTAAAGGCCTGGAAGGCGTCGTCGCCGCCGAGACGCAGATGTCCTTCATCGATGGTCAGCAGGGCGTCCTCGAGTACGTGGGCATCGCCATCGGCGACCTTGCCAGCTCCTCGACCTTTGAGGAGACCGTCTACCTCCTGTGGAACAAGAAGCTGCCGACGCAGGCCGAGCTGGACGCCTTCACGAAGGATCTCCGCGCCAACTACGACCCGCCCCAGGGCGTGCTCGACATGGTCAAGGGCATGCCCAAGGACGCCCAGCCGATGCACGCGTTGCGATCGCTGGTGAGCGCGTTGTCGCTCTTCGACGACAACCCGAACGCGAACGACGTGCCCGCGGCCCGCGAGAAGGCCCTGAAGATCCTGGCCGCGACGCCGGCGATCGTGGCCGCGTTCGACCGCCACCGCCGCGGTGAGGCGTTCGTCGCCCCCGACAAGTCCTTGGGCTTCAGCGCGAACTTCCTGTACATGCTCAACGGCGAGAAGCCGACCGACGCCATGACCCGCGCGTTCGACATCTGCATGATCACCCATGCCGACCACGGGCTGAACAACTCGACGTTCACCGCCCGTGTGGTCATCTCGACGCTGAGCGACTTGTACAGCGCGATGACGGCGGCCATCGGTAGCCTCCGCGGCCCGCTGCACGGCGGCGCTAACGAGGGGGTCATGGTCATGCTCAACGAGCTGGATTCGGTCGAAGCAGCCGAGAAGTACGTCCAGGACAAGCTGGCCAACAAGGACCGCATCATGGGCTTTGGCCACCGGGTGTACAAGTCCAAGGACCCGCGCGCGAGCGAGCTGCAGACCCTCGCCAAGCAGCTTGCCGAGGACACGGGCAACATGGACCTCTATGACAAGAGCCACGCCATCGAGGTGGTCATGGAGCGCGAGGTTGCCAAGAAGGGCATCTACCCCAACGTCGATTTCTACAGCGCCACCACGTACCACTGCATCGGCCTGAAGCTCGACCTCTTCACCCCGATGTTCGCCCTCAGCCGCCTGGCCGGCTGGAGCGGCCACGTTATCGAGCAGCTCGAGGACAACCGCTTGTTCCGTCCGACGACGAACTACGTGGGCCCGCACGGCGTGGCGTACACGGACATCGCCAACCGGTGATCCCATGTTACTGAAGCTCGTCCTGCGGCTTCTCGGCGATCCGATTCGGTACGAATCCACTTTGTCTGATGCGGTGGGGCATGATCCCACGATCGAATCACTGGACGACCTCCAGAACAATGGCAGCTATCAAGCGCTCCGTCGCTACCTGGCCAGCGAGACCGACTCCGCTTCGCGGCAGCTCTGCATCGAGGTCGTGGCGCGCGACACTCCGCGCCACGAGATCATCACGCGTTGGGCACAGGAGCACCCCGACGATCCCAACGCGCACGTCGTCGCCGGGTTGCAGGCTGTCCGGCTTGCGTGGCGGGCCCGTAGCGGCGCACGGGCGAACGATGTCCGAAAGGACCAGTGGCAGGGCTTTGCCGAGTACCTCTACCTCGCAGAAGAGATCCTCGAACACGCGTTGCAACTGGCTCCTGACGAGCCGATGACCCATGCCAGCCTGGTCGTTGTGGATTGCGGCATGGGGCGCTCCACCGATGTTGCGATGGGCCGCATGGCGAAGATCCGCAAGGTCGATCCCACACACTTCTACGGCTACACCAACCTGCTGTCGATGTGTTGCGACAAGTGGTGCGGGAGCCACGAGCAGATGTTCCAACTGGCGCGATCACCAAACCTCGCCAAGCCTGGCCGGGAAAACCTCGGCGTCCTGATCCCCATGGCTCACCTCGAGCGGACACTCTTCGAGTCTGTTGGGGCGAGCAATGCCCACTGGAGGCAACCAGAGGTCGCCACGGAGATCGCCGACTCTTTTGACCGGGGCATTGGCAGGCCAGGGTTCCACGGCGACGCGCTGACGCCCGTCGCCGCCGGTACATTCGCGGGTGTCTTTCACCGCCTGAAGGACCGCGATCGATGCCATAGGGCTCACCAGCTCGTGCAGGGCTTTTACCACGATCGGTCTTGGTTCCTGCTGGGCAGCGAGCGGGGCTTCAAGGCGTCCCGCAAATGGTGCGGGGCATAGGCCATATCCTCTCCCATGAACTTGAAAGTGCCCACCGTCGTCGCGGTTCTCTCGGCCACGCTCCTCATGTTCCCGGGCCTCACGCCGGCCCAAGACATGGAAGCAGGATCCCAGACCCCCCGGTCCGCGTTCCAGCGATACCCCGATGCGCCCAGCGTCACGCGGCACAGCGTTGAGATCAACGGCCAGACCATCAACTACGAGGCAACGGCCGACACCCTGACGCTCGTCGACGATGAGGGCGAGCCGCGGGCCAAGCTGTTCTACATGGCCTATCGCAAGATCGACGGCGGCATGGACAGCGCTCGCTTCCCGGCCGCGACCGAGCGGCCCATCACGTTCAGCTTCAACGGAGGCCCGGGCTCCAGCAGCGTGTGGCTGCACCTTGGCATCTTCGGCCCGCGTCGCGTCCAGTACGTCGACGAGGTGGGCAACCCCGGCGCGCCGCCGTACACCGTGATTCCCAACGCCCACAGCCTGCTGGACAAGAGCGACTTCGTTTTCATCGATCCGGTCTCGACCGGATACTCGCGGGCCGAGGGCGACACGAGCGAGAAGGAGTTCCACGGCCTGGAGAGCGACCTCGACGCTGTCGCCGACTTCATCCGCCTCTATCTCACACGAGAGGAGCGGTGGAGCAGCCCGAAGATCATCGCGGGCGAGAGCTATGGCACGACGCGGGCTGCCGGCCTCATGCAGCGACTGCATAGCCGCCACGGCATCGCGACCACGGGCGTGCTGCTTGTCAGCCCCGTGCTCGAGTTCCAGACCATCCGTTTCGGTGAGGGCAACGACCTGCCCTTCCCGATGTTCCTGCCCAGCTATACCGCCACCGCCCACTACCACAACGCACTACCCGAGAAGTGGCAGAGCCGCCCGGTCGATGAAGCGATCACGGAGGCCCGGCGTTTTGCGCTTGACGAGTATCTGCCAGCGCTTCTCAGAGGCGCGGCCCTGTCCGCCGCCGAGCGCAACAGCGTTCGTACCACGCTCAGCGAGATGACCGGTATTGACCCGCAGTACCTCGAGGACGCGGGCCTTCGCCTCACGCAGGGGAGGTTCAGCAAGGAGCTGCTCCGACACCGCAACCAGACGGTCGGCCGCCTGGACGCCCGATTCATCGGCATCGACGGCGATCACGTCGGCGAGCGGTACACCTACGACGCCAGCTACGAGGCCATCCGTAGCAACTACACCGAGGCGCTCAATGCGTACATCCGTGAGGAGCTGCGGTACGAGAGCGACCTGCCCTACGAGATCCTCACCAGCGTGTGGCCGTGGGATTACGGCAGCGCTGGCCGTGATCGCTACGTCAGCGTGGCCGACCGCCTGCGGGACGCCATGCACCGCCAGCCGCACGCGCGTGTGTACGTCGCGATGGGCCACCACGACCTGGCCACGCCGTTCTTCGCCGCCGAGACCACGCTCAATCGCATGAAGCTCGACCCCGGCTACCGCGACCGCATCGACCTGGCGTACTACCCCGCCGGCCACATGATGTACGTGCACCAGCCCTCGCTGGAGAAGATGAAGGCGGATCTCGACGCGTTCTACGAGAGCTTGCCGTAAGCCGCGACCGTGCGGCGGTAGGGTCCTCGAGACGATCCACTCTCTTGCACCGCTGCTCCGCTTCTCGCGCGTGCAGCCAGATGGCTACGGGCAGCCGTCGTCGAAGAAGGTCTGGAACACCAAGAAATCGAGGATCGTGAAGCTCCCGTCACCGTCGAGGTCGGCCCTCGGATCCCTCTGATCGAACAGGGACTGGAATACGAGGAAGTCGAAGAACGTGAGCATGCCGTCGCCGTCGAGGTCCGCCTCGCACGTGCCGCACACGAGCCTGCCGAGCGTGGCGCTCGCGATCGAGCCGGTGTCGACAAAGCCGCCGCCGTAGTAGGTGGAAAGTTCGGTGGGGCTCTCCAGCCGCGCCATCGCCAGCACCGGACCGTCCGAACCGGTCCGTTCCCGCCACTGCCTGCCGTCCCACGTTTGCACGCTGGATGTGGAGCGCCCGATCGCCGGGATCTCGTACGCTGCCGCCAGCGGGAGGCCTTCCTCGATGAACGGAGCGAGCGCCGTCACGCGGCCGGGCAGGCCGGAGCCGATCGACGACCACGACACTCCGTCCCACACCGCGATGTTCTCAGCGGCAACCGTGCCGCTGCGGGCGAACGCACCGCCCGCCACCAACACGTCATCACCGGCGATCCGGGCCACCCCGAGGTCGAGCACGCTGCCCGCGAACGCGGGCGCGCCGTCGACGGCCACGCGCGTCCACGATACGCCGTCCCAGCGGGCGACCGCGCCGGGGCCCATGCCATCAATGTCCGTCAGCGTGCCGCCGGCGTAGAGCGCTCCACCAAATCCATCGTCGAACACGGCCAAGGCCTGCACCGTGCCGGTCAATCCCGGAACCGCGCTCCATGTGGCGCCGTCGAAGCGGGCAACGGCAGATGCTGGTGCCGATCCCACGCGGCCGAACTCGCCGCCCGCGAACAGCGCCGGTCCGGTTGTGTCCTCGAAGGAACGCAGGGCGCGTACGGGCGCGTCGAACGCATCGCCAACGGGGAGCCACCGCGAACCGTCCCAGCGGCCAACAAGGTTGATCGTGCCGGCGGCGCCGGCCGCGTAGGTCGCGTGGCTGGAGCCGTCATCGAACGCCTCGATGGCATTCACGCCGCCCGACCATGCGGTTCCGAGTGGTTCGAATCGACCATCTGCAAATCGGGCGATGCCCTGGGCGGGTCCGAAGGGCGTGGCGGTAAACGTACCGCCGACGTACACCTCCGGGCCGGCGGCGCCATCGATGACGGCCAGAGCCCGCACCTCGCTTGGCGCGGGCGTCGCGAGCGGAGCCCATGCGGCACCATCCCAGCGGGCGATGCCCGGAGTGGCGATGCCGCCTTCCTGTGCCTCGCTCTCGAAGTCACCAAGGGCGATCAGCTGTGTCCCGGCGCCGATGTCACCCACAATCACCTGTTCCACGCCGGCATCCAAGCCGGCGGCCAGCGGCTCAAGCCGTTCGCCATCCCAGAGTGCCACGCCGTTGAGCGCGGCACCACCGGAAGAGGCCGTCGCAAACTCGCCGGCGACATACATGCCGTCCTCGGGCTGCTCGGCCGACACAAGGTCGGTCACCACGCCATCCAGGCCATCACCGATCCCGACCCAGTCATTGTCTTCGAGCCGGGCGATGAACGACGCGTCGCCACCCGAGCCGACCTGCGTGAAGTTGCCGCCAACGTAGACCGCCGGCCCCGTGCTGTCGTCGAAGACCTCGATCGCCTCGGCGCGCTGGAACTGTCTCGAGTTCGGCGGTCCGACGAGCGTCCACCTCGAGCCGTCGAAGCGAGCCGCGAGCCAGTCCCGGGCCGAAAGCCTGATACGCCCCGCGGCAAAGATGGCCGGCCCCGAGCCGTCGTCGAAGACCGTCAAGTCCGTGACGGTGGTGCTGGTGAAGCCGACACCCGGTCCGAGCGCGGACCAACCCGAGCCGTCCCATCGGGCGACGTTGTTGACCGCGACGCCGCCCGCATCCTGGAACGTGCCGCCCGCGATGAGCGCCGGCCCCGAGCCGTCGTCGAAGCGCTCGAGCGAATGCACCGAGCCATCCGATCCGCCGGGGCTGCCGATGCCGATGCCAAGCGAGCTGAATCCGTCCCGGTCGTACCGAACGATGTTGCGCGCGGCTACCCCGCCCGCCCGGTCGAACCGCCCGCCGATGTACAACGCCGGACCGTCGCCCAGATCGAACACCTGCATGTCAAGCACGGGCCCGGTGGTGCTTGTGGGCGCTGCAAACGCGCCAACGGAGATCCACCGCTCGCCATCGAATCGCAGCAGGTGCGAATCACAGGCGCAGATCACCTCCTCGAAGGTTGCAACCGTGTAGAGGGCCGGGCCGTCACCGTCGTCGAAGATGGCCGCCGGCGCGGTCTTCGAGAGTCCCGGGCCACCGAATTCGATGATCTCCTGCTCGAACGAGCAGGCCTGTCCGTGTGCCTCATGGGCGGCGAGCGCGATCGCGCCCAGGCCGAGCATTTGGCCGAGCACCACGCCCATCAGCCCGCAGGCCGTTGGCGTCCCGCGTGTAGAGATCCGCGTCGAACCGGCGATGTGCATCGTTTGCCCCCTTGAGTTCGGTCTCGAGTTCGGTCGAATCGAGCGACAAGCGCGGCGAGACGGATCGCGCCCGACACCAGAATCGCTCTTGAGACTGATCCGTCGGGATCCATGACGGGTTGCATCGGCGAGGGGATTCCCAGGAAACCGGATCCGATCAGCCGGCGATTACACCGTCCGCGCGGGCGTCACGATGCCCCGGCACTCGCCGAAGCCGATGCGTCGGAAGCCCTCACGCTCGCAGAAGCCCTTGATGATGACCTCGTCTCCGTCGGCCAGGAACTTGCGTTCTTCGCCGGTGGGCAGGGTGATGGGTGTGCGGTCGGTGCCAGGCACGAGTTTGGGCGGGCTGGCGAAGGCGTCGCCGTTCCAGGTGAGCTCGAGCAGGCAGCCGCGGCTGGACTTGTCTTTACCGGAAACCGTTCCTGATGCAAGCAAATCACCCGGCTGCATGTTGCAGCCGTTGCTGCTGTGGTGGGTCAGCATCTGGGCGAGCGTCCAGTACATGTCCCTGAAGTTGCCGCTGCTGATCTTCAGCGGGTCCATGCCCTTCGTGCGCATCTGCTCGCTGGCGAGGTAGACCTCCAGCGTGATGTCGAAACCCCCAGCGGAGCTGTTGGCCTCGCTGGTCAGGTATGGCAGCGGCGACGGATCGCCGGCGTCGCGCGTGAAGGCTGCGGTCCGGAATGGTGCGAGCGCTTCCATCGTCACGATGTACGGGCTCACCGTCGTCGCGAAGCTCTTGGCCAGGAACGGGCCCAGCGGCTGGTACTCCCACTTCTGTAGGTCGCGGGCCGACCAGTCGTTGACCAGGCACAGCCCCAGCATGTGCTTCTCGGCGTCGGCGATGTCGATCGTCTCGCCGAGCTCGTTGCCGCGGCCGACGACGAAGCCCATTTCCAGCTCGTAGTCGAACAGCTTGCAAGGCCCGAAGCTCGGCGCACCACCGTCTTCGGCTGGCGCTTGCTGGCCGACGGGCCGGCGGATATCGGTGCCGCTGGCGACGACGCTCGACGCCCGGCCGTGGTAGCCGATGGGGATGTGCTTGTAGTTGGGCAGCAGCGGGTTGTCGGGGCGGAACATGCTGCCGACGCTGGTGGCGTGGTAGAGGGAGGCGTAGAAGTCGGTATAGTCGTGGATGGTCGCCGGAGGCGCGAACTCACACTCCGATGCGTCGTGAAGATGAGACTCAAGCTTCTTGCGAGTCTCGGCATCGATCGACGTACCAAGCAGCTCTTGGACACGCTTGCGAATCCTGCGGCCCAATGGCCCCGACCACTCTTCGAGGAGTTGTGATTCGTTCTCGCCCTCGTAGATCTCGGCTTCGGCTGGCCCGCCAGAGTCCGAGTGGATCGCGACCGTGTAGGCGACATCGGACAGATCAAGAACGTGATCGCCGATCCTGACGCCGAGATGGTCGGACAAGCCCCACTCGCCGGGCGGTGCGAAGCGACACAGCGGCAGATTCTGGATCGGAAAGTCCGTCCCCGGGTCGTTGGCGCTCTCGACCCAGCTCTCCAGGCTCGGGTCGTGGGTCTCGTCGATTGGGTAGTGGGGGCTGGTCGGGTGGTCGGCCATGGGGGTCCTTCAAGGCGGTCTGGCGGTTCGGATCGCTGGCGGGTCAGAAACAACAAAAAACACGCCGCGTGAGCGCCACGCAGCGTGCCAGTCTAGTGCTTCTGGCCCACGGTGTCGGCCGGCTGCCGCTACGGGCATCCCGCGTCGAAGGCCGTCTGGAACGCCAGGAAGTCGAAAATGGTCAGTTGGCCGTCTTCGTCGAGGTCTGCCGAGGTGATGCCCGCGTCGAAGGCGGTCTGGAAGGCCAGGAAGTCGAACACCGTCAGCGAGCCGTCGCGGTCGAAGTCCGCCACGCACGGCGGCGTGGGGATGATCGCCAGCGAGTCGACGTCGAAGCCGTTGCGGCCCGGCAGCACCGGGTCGAGGTTGGCGATGAACGTGGTCTCGCCGGTCGTAACGTCGATCGTGAACACGCGGCTGAAGTTTGAGCCGAAGCCCCCAATGACCATCCACAGCAGGTCGTCGTCCTGGTCGTCGAAGTCGATCGCCGCGTTCAGGCCGGTCACGCCGCAGCAGAAGGGGATGTCCATCGGGGCGATCAGCGACAGGTCGCCCGTCTGGAGATCGACCGCGTACAGCCGCTGCAGGAACACCGAATCGACCGCGTACGCCTCGCCGCGGCGGTTGATGGCGATGCTGTCCGCGAACGCCGAGCGGTCGCTGCCCAACAGCGACGGCAGCCACGTATCCAGCGAGATGGTGTACAGCCAGGATGCCGACGGATCGGAGAGTTCGGCACCGTGCAACGCGTACAGGATGCCCGTCGTCGGGTCGACGGCCAGGTCGTGATCGACGCCGCTGCGTCTGGCGGGCGAGCCGATCGGGACGCCCGGAGACTCCGAAAAGTCGAAGAAGCCGCCAGGTGTCGCCGCCGAGGTCTCACTGGACGCGATGAGCCGATCGCCGACGAATTCGAGCGCCTCGACGTCGCACTCGACCCATTCGCCCAGGTCGGTCATGGTCCCGGTCCGCAGATCGACCTCGTACAGGCGATCGGTCGCGAACCTCGAACCGCACCCCCCCGAGAAGACTAAGCCGCGCTGGGCCGTTGCCGTTGTACAAGCGACGGCGAGCGCGGCAATCACCGGGACGGATTGTAAGTAAGTGCAACGGGCTGGGCGCTTGGTCATGTCGGCCTCCTGGGATTCCGGGGCGTGTACTCGTACCCAGGCGATAAGCATCCACGAGTCGGCAGTTGCGGCGACTCGTGCGCTCCAGCCGCTTCGAGCACGAATCGTGCATGTCGGTCGTGCTCGAGCGATCAGGACGAGAGTCCAGAACGCGAATCGCTCGGCGAGCGTGCTGCCCACCGAGCGGTACTCAAGTACGCGATCGATTGTCAAGATCGTCTGTGGCTAGACACAGCCCTCGTCGAACTCGCTCTGGAAGGCCAGGAAGTCGAAGATGGTCAGCCGGCCGTCGCCATCGAAGTCGGCCGCGGTATCGCCGGCGTCGAAGGCCGTCTGGAAGGCCAGGAAGTCGAAGATCGTCAGCTCGCCGTCGCCGTCGAAGTCGGCGCGGCATGAGCCTGGCAGTACAACGACCCATGCCTCGAGGATTCCGTCTGGGTTTAAGCCGTTGCCGACAATGACGCGTCCATCGGCCGATACATCAGTAGCTTCTTCGAGCGACCACCCCGCAAGATCGGAACCAAGGCCGAACTCCGCGATGAGATAGTCTTGCAGGATCGTGAGGCCAAGGTCCTCAGTCCACAGGTACGCATCGCCGCTCCCGGTGCCGAACGTGCGTGTCTGGCCGACGATGATCGAGCCATCAGCGTTCACGGCACGCGCCGGGCTAAAAGTCTCCTGGTCGCTGGTTTCGGCCAGAGACACGATGCCCGTGTCGGCAGTCCAGCGGAATCCAGCCCAGCCGAAGCCGCTCTGACGGCTGAATCCGACTGCCACGGAGCCATCGTCGGAGAAGTCTACAACTCCGCCCGAACGCTCGCCCGGGTCAAGGTCTCCGGGAAGGAAGAAGTCGCCATCAAGAGGCCAGATCGCGGGTGTGGCCTTGAAGTCGGGAAGTTCGAGTCGGCCGCCCACGGTAGAGCCATCGCGGCTGACCGCGAAGTCCAGGCCCGTACGCTCCTGTCCGATATCGGGAGTGATGAGTTCCCGAGGGGGATCGCTTGAGTCGAGCTCGAGCACAAACGGGCGCTCATCGACAATGAGGCCTTCGAGGTACACCACTGTGCCGGTGTCGGCGGATGCGCCGACGATTCCCGTCCCAAAGGCCGGCAGTCTTGCAGAAATGTCCTCGAAGCCGTCGATTGCCGTCCACTGCCACGTCTGTCCAAGCACTCGCGAGCCATCGGAGTTCACCGATTGGATTAGTCGCCCCGGACCGAACTCGGGACCGATGGCCTCGATTCCGGCACCGATTGTCCATCGAAATGGCACATTCGGCACCGCAGACCAGAATCCCTCGATGAAGCTGGCGCCATACACCACTCGGCCATCGGCGCTGACTCGCGGGGCATCGCTGAGATAGCACCCATTGTCATTACATCCTGGCTCGCCATCAACGTTGCCGAGCGCGAAGAAGCGAGCGTCTTGCGCCATTGCGGCAACGGGGAGGGCCAAGCTGGCGGCAACCACGATTCGTGGTTGGAATGTAGGGGTCATTCTGATCTCCTTGATTGATTGGGCCGCCCGCTGGGCGGGGGTTCGAATCCGCATTCACGAGTCGCGGATCCGGTCGAGCGGCGGTGCGCGGCCTGGTGGCTTGGGTCGTGTTGCTCGATCCTTTTTCGCAAAGAGTGTAGCGGCGGATGCAATTCTCTCAAAGATCTTTCAAAGAGTACTCTGCAACGGTCCTGCAGTCCCCATCGTATGATGACTGATGACCGTTCGGACCGCGAAGACTGCCCCCACATCGAGGCCCTTGGAGACGGGCGACAGCCATTTCATCGGCGGCCTGTCTCAGGGTGCGGCGGCCGTTGTACAGGTCCTGCGTCAGTTGCTCGAACAGGCCGAGAGCCTGGCGGGGCACGCTGGGCGCTCCACCGCACTGACTGCTCGGCTGAAACTGGATAAGTCTCTCGCCAGCAAGGCGATACGGGCTGCCCAAACGGAGGACCCGCTCGCAGCCCTGCTGGTGCTGCCGGGGGCCCAAGGCCTCTCGATGATTGCCCGATCCGCGCGCCGGGCGGGCGTGGCGGCAACGCTGTGCGACGCGCTGGTGGAGCGGGCACGCGAGCTTGACGCGATCATTGCCGCTCTCCCCGATGGCAAGGCCGACCTCGAGGCGACCCTCGCAGGATGGTTTCCGCAAGAAATGTCGCGGGGTGAGCGGCGTGCAAGACTTGCAGCACATCGATCAGCCGTCTTTCTTGCGGGTACTTCGCTAGAGGCGGCGTACGAGTGCGAGATCTATATGCCAGGCCAAAACGACGGCTGGTGCGACTCCATCACGCTCGCAATGCGTCTGGGGTTCAGGCGTCTTCGCCTTGGTTCGCGACACATCGTATCGGGACTGCCGTCGGTTGCCAACGACTACCCGGGTCTCACAATGTCAACGCTTGACGGAGAGCCGTACGATGACGATCCTCTGAAGGCGGTCGTGCGCGAATTCAGCAGTGATCCCTTGCCCAACTTTGATGTCATGCCACGTGGACGCGGCTGGATGTTCGCGATCGGGAGCGCTTCACCTGATCTTGGTGAGCCGGTCGATGTTGCGACCGCGTTGCGCGTTCGTGGGATATGCCCGAGGTATGCCACGGACGAACTGGAGTACGAGCACTTTGCGATGGCACTTCGCAAGCCGACTCGCGCGCTCGTGATGGATCTCTTGGTCCATAAGTCCATGTTCGTCACGGGCGAGCCCGAGCTCACGACCCGGTTGTATGGCGAGGCGCCACCTCCACCTAGAATCGCGCATTCGCCTGATGGCAAGCCGTTGTTCAGCGAGTACGACCCGATCGCCTCCTCGGCCGAGTTGCGACGATTAGGTCCGGGTATGGAAGCGCTCGCCAGCCCGCTTGTGCCACGCGTACGGGACTTTGTCGGCTTTGGGCTTCAGAAGCTCGATACCACAATCCACGAGTTTCGTGCGTACCGCATTTCGATGGAGTATCCACTCCCAGGCATGCAATATCGCGTGTGGATGCCACTCGATCGGCGTTGAGAGCGACTGCGCACGTGCTCTGAGGAGCCTACTCGCAGCCTTCGTCGAACTCGCTCTGGAACCCCAGGAAGTCGAAGATGGTCAGCCGGCCGTCGCCATCGAAGTCGGCCGCGGTATCGCCGGCGTCGAAGGCCGTCTGGAAGGCCAGGAAGTCGAAGATCGTCAGCTCATCGTCGCCGTCGAAGTCGACCCGGCAGCCTGCCTGCCCAGACTCGAACACGAACGCGGTGCCGGCGCTCGAGAGCCCATCCACGTCGCGGAATCGGGCGCCGGCCAGCACGCGACCATCGTCGACGGCGAGGCCCAGGCCCAGACGGTCGCTCGTGTCGGGCCGCTCAATGCCCAGCCGCTGGGTCTGTGGCCACAGGATCTCGCCGCTCAGGCCGAGCTCACGCTCGAACACGTACACCGCGCCGAGCTCGAACAGCCCGTCGAAGCTCGCGGTCTGGTCGCCGACGATGAGGCGTACGCCCTCGCCCGCGCTGGCCGCCGAGAGATCAAGGTGGACCTGCGTGCCGAATTGTCCCGAACCGCCTGGGTCGGGCTGCACGGCGGCGTCCTGCACCCAACCGTCGCCCTCGGGCCGGTACACGAATGCGCGGGCGCGCCCGGTGCCCACGGCGATCCACCCGTGCTTCACATCGACCGAGACGCCGTAGTACAGGTCGCGTCCGGGCACGTCAACCGAGAGCTCGGCGGCCTCGACCCAGCCCGAGCCTTCTCGGCGATAAACCCACACGCGGCCCTCAAAGACTCGATCACCGCGACGCGTGGCGAATGGGGCGCCGACGACCGCGATGTCACCGTCTATCGCGACCGCCCGACCGAGCTGATCGCCCTGCTGGAGCGTGCTCGGCACGAGCTTCTGGTCCTCGAAGAAGAACGAGCCGCTGCGCTCGAAGATGTAGACACCGCCGCTACTCGTGCCCGCATCGTCGTCGAACTTCGCACCGACGATGAAGTACTCGCCGTCGTCGGTGAGGTCGACATCCGTGCCGAAGTTATCGAGCTGCTGCACGTCGCTCGAAGTCAGCCAGCCCCGATCGCGCCATCCGCCCGAGGTGCGTTGGTAGACGTACACGACGCCCTGGTTGAAGTCGGTGATGTCCGTCGCCGGTGCGCCGACGACGAGGAACTCGCCACCGATCGAAAGTGACTCGCCGAACGCTCCAGGATCGGGCACGGTGAGGGTGTCCAGGGGTACGAGCTGCCCATCTGGGCCGCTCTCATAGGTGTACACGGTCTCGCTCAGGAACGTGGCGACCGCGGCGTCTTCACCGAAGAGCCCGACCGCGGTTCCGAACGCATCGCCGACGGCGGGCGCGGGCGACTCGAGGTCCTGGATCTGGCGATAGGTGTCTTGTGCGACTGCGATGCCCGCGCACGTGGTGAGCGCGAGCAGGCCGATCGAAGTGTTGCGTCCGTTGGTCATGTTTGACATCCCCGAGGGTGGTTTGCCGCTCGCGAACTCCCCTGTCCGCGGGCGATAAAGAGGACTTCGAGGCGGCATCGTTACCAGATGCGATCCGCCAGGGGCCAGGATCTGGGGCGTGGCCACGCTCTTGGGGTCGGAATGAGGCCCCCTGGCATCCCAGCCCCGCTATATTGACGATTCCCATGGCCCAAAGCCCTTCCGATATCGCCTCCACGCTGACCTCGCGGCTGCGGCTACGCAAGGACTGGTTCATGCTGGCCGCCGGCGCGGGCGTGGGGGCACTGACCGGCCTTGGCACGCTGGGCTTTGCCTGGGCGTTGCATGAGGTCGAGTACTTCGTCCGCGATGTCCAGCTCGCTGTTGTTTCTTGGGCCGGTCATCGGCCTCATGCTGACGAGCGTGCTCGTGCGGCTCTTCGCCAGCGACGCCCGCGGCCACGGCGTGCCCCAGGTCATGCGGGCGCTGATCGAGAAGGGCGGGCACATCCCCGCGCGGGTTGGGCTCACAAAGGTCGCCGCAAGCATCGCGACGGTCGCCAGCGGTGGTTCGGCGGGTACCGAGGGCCCGATCGTCCAGATCGGAGCCACAGCCGGTTCGGTGGTCGCCCAGCGGCTGGGTGTGAACCGCGACCAGATGATGACGCTGGTCGGCTGCGGCGCCGCGGCCGGCATTAGCGCGATCTTCAACGCGCCCATCGCCGGTGTGTTCTTCGCACTGGAGATCCTGCTGCGAGATTTTTCGCTCAAGACCTTCACACCCATCGTCGTATCGGCCGTGTTCGCCGCGGCGGTGACGCATATCTTCACCGGCGAGAACGAGGCCATCTTCGCCGCCAGCGAGGCGCTGCAGAAGGTCCAGTTCACGGGCTGGGAGCTGCCAAACTACGTCGTGCTCGGGCTGCTTTGCGGCCTGCTTGCCGTCGGGTTCAATCGGATGCTGCACGCGTTCGAGGCCGGGTACGCGAGGCTCAAGCTGCACTGGCTGGTGGCGCCGATCACCGGCGGCGTGCTCCTGGGCGCGCTGGGCGTCGGATGGATCCTCCTCGTGCGGGCCGCAGGTGGTAGTGGCAACGAGGCGAGCACGATCCCCAGCTTCTTCAGCAACGGCTACGAGTCCATCCGCTGGTTGCTCGACCCGGCCAGCTACGACGCCGCGTTCGGTGCACAGAAGCACCCCGAGGCGGCGTTGCCGCTGGCCATTTGGCTCATCGCGTTGCTCGTGCTCTTCAAGGCCGTGGCCACGAGCGTGACGCTTGCCAGCGGCGGCAGCGGGGGTGTGTTCGCGCCCAGCCTGTTCATCGGTGCCGCAGGCGGAGCCGCCCTGGGCATCACGCTCCAACGCCTCGGCTTGTTGCCCGAGAATGGCTCGCCGGCCGCGTACGCGCTGGTGGGCATGGCTGCGGTGATCGCGGGAAGCACGCACGCGACGCTGACGGCGATCCTCATGCTTTTCGAGCTCACGCGCGATCCGTACGTGCTGCTGCCGATCATGCTCGCGGCGGTCATCGCCACGCTAGTCGCCCAAGCCCTCGACCGCGACAACATCTACACGCACCCGCTGCGCAAGGCCGGCCTGCGCATCGGTCGAACCGGCGACCTCGCGATATTGCGCAAGATCTCGGCCACGAGCGTCCCTGTTGTGCCGCTGCCACCCGAGCCTGTCTATCCCAGCGACCCGCTCAGCAAGCTCATCACGCTGCATGCCCATAGCCATGTGCCCGACTTCGTGGTCGTGGACACGCAGGGCGACTTCATCGGCATGGTCACCGGCCGCGACATGCGAACGGCGCTCATCGATCGCGAGGCCATCCCGCTCTTGCTCGTCGCCGAGCTGATGCGTGACGACCTTCCCGCCGTTCTGACAACGGACACGCTCGATATCGCGCTCGAGCGATTCGAGGATGACGAGATCGCCAGCCTGCCGTTGCTCGGCCCGCCGGACCTCACCGGCCACCGCCGCCCGCTTGGCCTCATTACTCGTGCGGCGGTGCTCGACCGGTATCGGCGAGCGCTCGAAGAAGAGCTCTAAGGCACCAACAGAAAACCCACGCGAGTCTTCGTGGGTCATTGTCCTTTCTCAGCTCAAGAAGGCCGAATCAGAACTCCATCCAATAGCAGAATCGGCTCTCGACAATCTTGCCGTTGTCGACCTTGTAGATGCAGGCTTCCTTCATGTCCATGCGCTGGCCGGCCATGGGTCCGACCTTCGGAGTGCAATCGAGATGCATAAACACAACGAACTCGTCGCCCAGCGGATAAGGGCCGTCCTGGCTGCCGCCGTGCATCTCGTGGTTGTCGAGGAACCACTGGTTGCTCTTGAGCACGTCGGCCTTGGAGACCAGACCTTCCTTGTGCGCGGCCTGGGCCTCGGCGGGCAGGTCGTCGGGGGCGTCGCTCGGGCCCATCGCCTCATGGACGTTGACCATGTCGGCGTACAGCTCCTCGATCGCCTTCAGGCTCTCGCCCTGGTCTAGGAGATCGACGAGCCGCTTGCCCACTTTCAGAGACTCCGCGGTCTTGCTCTTGTCGACGGTGGTTGCAATAGTGGTCATTGGTTTCGTCCTCCTGGGTGCCCACGTGGTGCCACCAGCGGGCGCGGGGTGAGTGTCGGGCTTTCCTGGGGCCCGAAAGGGAGGATACCCATAGCGAGGCCTGCTGTCGAGCTGCATTTTTGGAGAATGTTTGGATTGCTGGGAGCAACGAAAAACGGCCAGCATGCAGCCGGCCGTACTCTCGCAAGTCTCTGGTGTTGTTTGGCTTAGTCGCAGCCGGCGTCGAATTCATTCTGGAAGCAGAGGAAGTCGAACAGCGTCAGGCTGCCGTCGCCATCGCAATCGGCCGCGGCATCGCCCGCGTCGAACGCGTTCTGGAACGCCAGGAAGTCGAAGATGGTCAGGTCGCCGTCGCCGTCGAAGTCGGCGAAGCAAGGGGTGCTGGTGTCGCCCAGCAGGCTGATGAACTGCGAGCTGCCGTCGAACACCTCGGTGGCGATGCCCGTGGAAACGTCGGTGATGTTCACGCCGCCGCCGTTGGTCCACATGATGTTGCCATTGCCCAGTTCCCACGCGGCGCGCGGGCCCGAGGACTCGGTCCCAGACACGACGCCGATGATCTCTCCCGACGTGTTGAGCTCGTACACACCCGGTGCACGACCGGAGGCGCTCTGCGTGGAGAACGCCGCCGCGAGAACAGTGCCGCTTGATGTCTGATTCAGCTGCTGGATGAAGTTCAGCTCACCCGTTCCAAGGAACGGGCCCTGCAACACGCCCGCGTCATCGAAGCGATCGATGCGGGTATCGCCCGTTCCGCTGTAGCTCACGAGGTTGTCGCCGCCGAAGGGCAGCGCGAACCACGGCGAGGCGGTCAGCGGGTAGTTGCCGATGATGGTTGCGGTATCGGGGTCGATTCGAACGATCGCCTCACCCGGCGCACCGTTGTTCGTCCCGTCGTTGAACACCCAGACCTCGTCGCCGATGACGTTGACGCCGCGGATGTTGTCGAGGCCACCATCGGGCACCTGCCCACCGATCGCGCCGATGAAGTCGCCGTCAAGCGTGAACCGGTCGACGCGATCACGAATCTGATCGCTGACCCAGATCTCATCGCCCACAGGGGTGGCCTGCTTGGGCGTGCCAGCATCGAGCACGGTGAGGTCGATGAACGATGCATCCACCAGCGAACCATCGAACGCGTCGAACGCGAGCACGACGTCGTCGCTCGAGTTGGGGATGAGCAGCAACGCGTCGGACTGGGCGATCGACGAGCCGGCGGCGGCGAGCAGGGCAGACATTGCAATGAGGGTGCGGTTGGTCATTCTCTATCTCCTCGGCAAGGGATCGGGGCCCGACTTCGCGGCCGAGCATCGAATAGCGTAGAGGAATCGGGCCTGATCTCAAAGCCTGAACGCAACGAAGACGCCGAAAAACGCTCTGTTTTGGGCGGCCTCACACGATCTTGGCAACCACAAACGTGATGTCGTCGTCCTGGGCGTGGCCGGCGCACGCCGCACGATGGTCGGCCCGGATTGCAGCGGCGATCTCGTCGGCGGAGCCTGCGGCGGCCTTGCGGACCACGGCCTCGACTCGCTCCTTTCCGTAGAAGTCCCGGTCCGGCAGCCGAGCCTCCCACAACCCATCGGTCGCCAGCACGACGATGTCTCCGCGGCTCCACGGTCCGGAGTGCTCGGTTTCGTACTTCTGGCCACCGAACAAGCCGAGCGGGATCCCGCCGCCGTCGAGCGACTCGAATGTGTCGCTCTCGGCGCGATACACCATGGGCGGGTCATGCCCGGCGCTTGCCCATGCCATCGACCCGTCGTGGCCATCGAGTACGACGAGCTGCATGGTCATGAAGCGTTTGCCATCGGTGTCGCCAACGAGCAACTCGTTCATGTGGGTGAGCAGCTCGCCGAGCGATGCGGGTTCGTCGCTCCGGCTGCGGAGGATGCCGCGTGCGGTGGCCATGAGCATGGCCGCGGCTACGCCGTGTCCCATGACATCGCCGATAGCCAGCGCCACGCTCGATTCGCCCAGTCCGTCGATGTCGAGGTAGTCGTAGTAATCACCGCCGGTCTCATCGCAGTACGTGCTATGGCCGGCGATATCCACGCCACGCACCTTCGGCGGCTGCTGCGGTAGCAGGTTCTTCTGCACCTCCATCGCCACCATCAGGCTCTCGCGCATGCGTACGCGGTCCTGCAGATCCTCGGCCATCGCGTTCACGGCCTCGCCGATCTCGCGCAGCTCGCGGCTTGGCGCGGCTCCGACACGCTCGTCGAGCTCGCCGCGACCGACCTGCCGGATCTCTCCGACGAGGCGGGAGATCGGGCGTGTGGCGACGATGCCGAGCGCGAGGCCGAGCAGGATCGTGAGCCCAACCGCCCATGCCGTCGCGCGGTCGCTGCTCGCCCTTGCTTCGGCGACTGGAGCGAGCAACTCGGATTCTGGGACGGCGGTGATGACGCGCCAGTCCAAGCCGGGGGCGCCGCGATATGCCGACACACGCAGGAGCATCGGCTCGCCGTCGACCGTGACCTCGCCGCTCCCGATCAACTCGCCTGCGAGTGAGCGCTCGACCTCGCCGGCGGCCAGCCGAACGCGCGGGTCGGCCGACTCGGACGCGAGCGCGACGCTCGGCACGCCATCTCGCTCAACCGAAACCGGCACGTCACCCGGTGGGAGCGAGTGCGCCAGCAACTGACCTTCGGCATCGAGGATGAGCACGTAGCCCGCGTCGCCGACGCGAAGCGAACGCAGGAAGTTTGCCAGCCGCGCCAGGCTGAACTCGGCGGTCAGCACGCCGAGGGCCTCGCCTGAGCCGTCGTAGATGGGTTCAACGAACGGCACGCCGAGTGTTGTCGTCTGCCCATTGATGTTCACCCAGGCGTACGGGTCGAGGAACGTGCCCTCGCCGGCCTCGATCGCACCGGTGTACCAGGGACGCTGGCGTGGGTCGTAGGCGTACGCGCCGACTTGCTCGGCGATCGAGCCGCCATCCTCCAAGGCATATTCCTCGATGAAACGAACGCCGTCGCGAGAGGTCTGCTCGTCCGAGATGCCGAGTTCTGGCCGCGGCTTGCCGGGATAGCGAAACACCCACACGACGTCGCCGTCGGCGGCGCCAAAGGTCATGCCGCGGAAGGCGTCCATCGCGGTGACGAACTCGTACAACGGTTGTCGCCACGCACGCAGGTCTTCTCGATCGAGCCGGCCCGACAGGATGTGGCCGCGTTGGATCGCCGTCGCACGCGCCGGCATGGTGAGCAGAGCGTTCAGACGCTCGTTGATTCGGCCGTGGATCTGTTCGACCTCGGCGGCACTGAGGGTGCGCGCAGTGCGCTGGGCATGACCGCTCCACAGCACCACCAGCCAGACCGCTGCAACCGCGACGGGCAGGCCCATGAGCACGGGCACGAGAAACCTGATCGAGATGCGTCCCAGCATGGTCCCCCCGAGCCCCGGCTGAGAGCCTTACGCCGCTTCGACCGGCACCGTTTGCACGATGTTCTCGACGACAGGGTCGCTGCCTACGCCCTCGGCCTCGGCCTCGAAGTTCACCACGATGCGGTGACGCAGTGCCGGGAGCGCGATCGCCTTGATGTCCTCGATCGCCACCGATGGGCGGCCATCGACCAGCGCGCGGCACTTGGCGCCCAGGATGAGCGCTTGGGCCGCGCGCGGACTGGCCCCAACGCGGACGTACTGATTGACCATTGGCGTCGCGAACGCGCCGCCGGAGTATCGGCCCTTGGCGTGCGTGCTGAGCACGAGGCGGATCGCGTAATCACGAACCCGCTCGGTCACGGCAACGCGGCGAACGAGAGCTTGGTGTTCCAGGATCGTGGCCCCATCGAGCACGGGCTCGACCGAAGCCTCACTTGCACCTGTTGTGCGCGCGACGATCTCGCCCATCTCCTCGCGAGACGCGTATCCGACTTGCAGCTTGAAGAAGAAGCGGTCGAGCTGGGCCTCGGGTAGCGGGTACGTGCCCTCTTGCTCGATGGGGTTCTGCGTCGCGAGCACGAAGAACGGCTTGGGCAGCTCGTGGGTCGTGCCGGCCACGGTGACGCGGCGCTCCTGCATGGCTTCGAGAAGGGCGCTCTGGGTCTTGGGCGTCGCGCGGTTGATCTCGTCGGCGAGCACCATCTGTGCGAAGATCGGCCCGCGCTGGAACGCGAACTGCCGCTTGATGTGCCCACCCTCGGTCTCGACCTCGTCGATCACCGTCGTGCCGGTGATGTCCGCGGGCATGAGATCGGGCGTGAACTGCACGCGACCGAAGTCGAGCTGCAACGCGCTCGCCAGCGTGCGCACCATCAGCGTCTTGCCAATGCCGGGCACGCCCTCGAGCAACGCGTGCCCGCCGGTGAACAGGCAGGTCAGCAAGCCGTCGATGATGTCCGCTTGCCCGACAACGATGCGCCCGACCTGCTCACGCACGGCTTGGTAGTCGGCGCGGAACTTATCTGCGGCTTCTTGCGTGGCTTGGGCGGTCTGCGGCTGATCGGGATCCATGGAGTCTCCGAAACGGTGTAGTAGTTAGCCGGAGGAGTCTAGCGATCGGGTGTGAGCACCGAGTCGGCTTCGGCCACCGCTCGGATGTCCTCCCAAGTCTTCACGCGAGTCGTAGACAATCCTCGGATAGCCTGCTCCACAACGCCAACCGTGCCAGCCGGAAACCCGCGGGTGACTACGACGGTGTCCCCCTCGACCGTCGCCCACGTCATGTCGTCGCGCCCACCGACGGCGATCTCCAGCCGCTCGCCCGCGGTCGTTCGCCTCGCCCGCGCGTCCTCACCATCGAATCGCCGGCCCTCGTGGTAGATCAGCTCGTCGGCGAACTGCCGCGCATCGGCATCGCTGTCCCACACGCTCATCCAGGCCAGGCCCAGCCGCCCATCCTCGTGCTCCCACACGCGGAATCGGTCGCCGTCCCAGCCCTCAGCCGCCAGGATGGCGTCGGGCGAGTTGCCCAGCAAGACACGGATCTGGAACTCGCCCAGCGTGTTCTCGCTGACGGTCGACCACCCGAGTTCGGTCAGGTTCACTTCGGCGAGCGTGATGGCTGTTGGATCATCGCGCTCGTCACCAAGGTACTTGTCGATGTGCAGGATCTGCTCGGTTGACAGCGGCGGGTCGGCGAAGGCCGCATCGACGCTCTCGAAGCCGTCCCGCTGCACCATGGTCGTCACCAGCACGTAGCCGTGGACGTAGGGGAACAGCAGCGTCTCTTTGAGGATCTCGGGCATCGCCATGGCCTCGGCGCCCATCATGCCGCCGCCCGCGCCCATCATGGCACCCATCGCGGCGGGGTCTTGCTCGAGCAAGCCGGAGAGATCGCCCTCGGGGCTCATCATCGCGCCGGTGCCGATGAGCGTGGCGTCACCCTCGACCAGGGCGGTGATGGCCATCCGCACATCGTCATCGTCCAGCGTGACGTCGAGCATCCCGTTCAGGTCGTGATGCTGGTCCTGCAACGCGTGGGTGAACTCGTGCGTCAGGATGTTGCGCATCAGCTGTTCCATGAACCCCGGCGCTTGTGTGGCCATCTCGCCGACCATCTGCCCCATGAATTCCTCGAGATCATCGGGCAGGATGATGTGTTCGGCTTCGGGGTCGTAGAACCCGCCGGCCTGCGAAACCACGAGGCTGATCATGTCGCCGATGACGTCCGAATCCATGGGCACGAGACCGAACGCCTTGTACCCGCGATCGACGCGGATGCGCCACTCGGGCGGCATGTCGCGCTCGACGACCTCGAGGATGGCCTCCTCGATCTCGCCGCGCGTCATGGTCTCAACCGGGACGTTCTTCAGGAAGTCGAGGCCGCGCATCTTCTCGGCTCTCGCCTTGCCCTCCTCGGCCCACCGGCTCAGCTGCTCCGGGTCGGCCAGGGCGGTGCCGGCAATGGCAAAGGTGATCGTGCACAGTGTCAGTTTGCGAGCGAGCATGAACGGTCTCCAAGGGTTTCCGCAGTCGGCAGCAATGCTATTCGAGCCGTTCGCTCAGATGCCCGAGAAGAGGTCTCCCAGCACCTCGATGCCGCGCGCGATGTTGTCTTCAGACGCGGCAAAACTGATCCGGAAGTGCGTGTCCCGCTCGCTGAAGATGCCACCTGGGATGACCAGCAGCTTGCGCTCGATCGCTCTCTCGACGAAGGCGGTGCCGGTGATTCCCTCGGGCGCTCGGGGAAACAGGTAGAACGCGCCGCCGGGTACCGCGACGTCGGTCCACTGCCGCAGCGCTTCGACTAGGTGGTCACGCCGTTGCTTGTACTTCGCGACGGTCGGCTGCATGTCGACATCCATCGCCGCGATGCACCCGTGCTGCGCGATCGAAGGCGCGCACACGTAGGTGTATTGCTGGAACTTCGCGATGTGCCCAATGAGCTCAGCCGGCCCAACGGCATACCCCATGCGCCAGCCGGTCACGCCGTAGGTCTTGCCGAAACCGCGGATCACCAGCACGTCTTCCTCGGCGCCCGGGAATCGAGCCGGCGACGGGCATCGCGGCTTCTTGGGTTCGCCCACGGTCGTATCGCTCTCGAAGTCATCGAACGTGAACTCGTCGTAGATCTCGTCGCTGATGAGCAGCACGCCCTTGCGGCGGCACAGCTCCAGCAATTCCCGACACTCATCAACGCTGCCCACGACGCCGGCGGGATTCGAGGGCGCGTTGTAGAGGACCAGCTTCGTGCGCTCGGTGATCAACGGCTCAACGCGCTCGGCGGTCATGCGGAAGTCGGGATACGTATCGCACCGGATGGCCTTGCCGCCGCACATGGTCGCGATATGGGGGTACATTACGAAGTAGGGATCGGGGATGATCGCCTCGTCGCCCGGCCCCATGAGCGCGAGGAATGCCAAGAACAAGGCTCCGCTGGTGCCGGTCGTCACCAAGACCTCTGGATCGCCGGCGGACCCGAAGCTCCAACCCAGATCGGTGCTCAGCCACGCCTCGAGCTTCTCTCGAAGCGGCGCGATGCCCTGGGTCTGCGTGTAGCCGTTCTGGTCGTTCTCGATGGCGTCGATGGCGGCGCGCTTGATCGGCTCGGGCACCGGGAAGTCGGGCTGGCCGATGCTCAGGTTGATCGGGTTCTCGATCTGTGCGCCGAGCTGGAAGATGCGGCGGATGCCCGAGGCGTCAACGGCCTGGGCGCGATCGGCAATGAGGCGGCTTATGTCCATGACACCATCGTTGCGCTCGCCGAACACCGGGGCGCAACAAAAAGCCGCGAGCATCAAGTCTCGCGGCCGTTCCTCCTTCGATGCCCGAAATTGCCGCCAGAGCTCAGACGCGGACCTTGGGCAGGCCGAGCGACTTCTTGTTGTCCTCGGTCATCTTCTTCTGGGCGAGCAGCTTAGCCACCCGCTCGGCCCGGGTCAGGACAGACCGCTTCTGGACCAAGGCGCCGCCGGTACGTAGCGAGCTGTGAAGACTCATGGCCGATCCTCCGTTGAAACAGCGGACCCTGTCCGGATCCGGGCGGAGATGATAGACAGGATCCCCAGCCGGCGGCAACTCAGCCGTCGAAGCGGATCCAGATCGGATTTCGCGGGACGAAGGGGCCGCCGAGATCGCTGGGCACCTCGCCGAGCAGGGCGATGACCCTGGCTTGGAGGTCTCGGCGCTCTGGCGCCAAACGGCTGTACTGGTTGCTCGGCACCGGGAAGGCCGTGTACAGGCCGAAGCCCTGCCGTATCTCGTCCAGTGCCATCGCGTGCACGCCGTTGGCGGTCAGGTGCTCGGCCAGGCCCTGGGCCCGCTCCCTGGTCATGCCGCTGGCCAGCTTGAGGTAGTTGTTGCCCGTCTGGCGAACGTCCTCAAAAACATCGATCGCCGGGATGGCCGCCTGCTGCTGCTGCTCGACTGGGGGCGGCGCGGGTTCGTCTCGGTCCGGGGTCGTCGGTGCCGGCTCGACGCGTGGCGCGCCGCCTGTATCCTGGCCAGCGAGCCGCTCGCCGCCGGGTTGGCTGGCAGTCGTCGCTGCGCCGCCCGCGATTGGGTCGCGGATCAGCGTGGACTGGTCAGACTGGCGCAAGTACTCCTCGAACTTCGCTTCCTCACTGTGGACGCCCATGCTGTACGCGAGGGCCCATACAGAGACGACTGCGGCGAATCCGATCACGATCGCGCCGTAGACCCAGAGCATCGGGAAGCTGACCGTGCGTTTGGGGTGCATGGCCGACCAGTCGGCGGCACCGCCACCCTTGTCGGGCTGCGGCTTCGCTTCGGCGTGCTTTGGCTTTGGCTTTGGGGCCGCCTTGGGTTTGGCTTGCCGGACGGGCGGCTTTGGGGGTGCCGCCGGTGCGGTCGCGGTGGAGCGCTCCGCCTTGTCGGCGCGCTCGGACAGATCATCGATCGTGGACGTCGCCGAGCCGTTCTGCGTCGCCGCGGCAGGCTTGGATTCCACGGCACCCTCGGCCTGGCCGTTAGGTTTCACAGGGGCGCTCGTGCTCATGGTCTGCCCGCCACTGAGCACGCCGGGACGGCCCTCTTGGGCGTCTCCCTTCTGGCGGGCTTCGCTTTCCTTCTGGAGGAGTTCAAAGAGTGGGGGTCGGCGGTTGGCCATGGCTCAAAGTCTATCTCGGCCCTTTGGCCGGTAGGGCATCGGCAATCCCAGAGTCTGCGGGGTTCCTGTCGGTTACCGCGGCGGTGTCTTCGATCCGATCAACCTATGCCCTATCATCGGCCCCATGACCGTGCCAGAACAGGACATCCTCCGGATCGCCCCGCCCCCGACCTCCGGTACAGAGCGCCTGTACGTTCGCGAGGTCGTCAGCGGTTTTGGTACCACGCTCCGCCACTTCTTCACGAGCTTTGGCCAGGGCAAGGTCTTTCCGGGCAAGAACACGACCCGGGCCCTGCAGTACCCCGAGGAGCGTCGCGAGGACCTGCCCGTCGAGGAAGGCGGCATCAACGCCAGCAACTTCCGGGGAGTTCACCGCCTGAACCGCGACGAGGAAGGCCGCGTCAAGTGCGTGGCCTGCATGATGTGCCCGACCATCTGCCCGGCCAACTGCATCCACATCGTGGCCGAGGAAAGCCCCTGGGACGACCGCGAGAAGTATCCCAAGAAGTTCGAGATCGACGAGCTTCGGTGCATCTTCTGTGGGATGTGCGAGGAGGCCTGCCCGGTGGACGCCATCGAGCTGACCCCCGAGTACGACATCACGGGCCAGAGCCGTCAGGAGATGATCTTCGACAAAGAGAAGCTCCTGCACGTCTACGACGTGACCATCGACAAGAAGCCGATGTGACCGTCCTGCCAGCGAGATTCGCTGCCACCCTTACAAAAATCGAATAGTCTGTCCCCGCACGGATGCGATGCGCATCGGTTCCTGACGCAGGATCTCGAAAGGACACTGCTTCGGTGTCCCATAAGGCATCCGGACGGGGGAGTGTTGGTCTGTTTCGGCAAGATGGGTAATTTGCCGCCTACGACCAATAAAATTGAGCCCAAAAGTGGAAAAAAAGGCTGGATTCCTCGCCACTCTTCCGTTAGCCTGTACCTTAGAGGAGTTTTCTGCCCCGCCTGGGAGAACGGTGTATCCGTTTGGCAGGGCAGAACGAAGACGAGACGGGCCTGGATGGCCCGAGAGGAGACGCAGAGATGGGTCGCACCATGCTTATCGCCGCGGCTGGCCTCGCTGCCACCGCCACCGTGGCCAACGCTCAAGCCATCTTGACGTTCGGCTTCACCGATGTCGACAGCTCGTTCACGGCCAGTGACGGCTCGTTCAGCGGTGTTTCCAACGCCATCACTTCCGGTGATGTCACGCGTTTGGTCGCTCCGGGCGGCACCGCGGTGTTCGATCCCGGATTCGTTGGCACCGGCGCTTCCGACTTCAGTTTTGACCTCGACGTCATGCTGACCGGCGCGGACACCGCCGACGGCACCGGTACGTTCACGATCGTCGACGTTCACGGCGAGACGCTTACCGGTGACATCGATGGCGAGTTCAGCCTCATCGGCGGCCTGTCGATCGGCTTCCTCGGCACGCTCACGAACGTGGTCTTCAGCGACGTGAGCGGCGACGGCACGTTCGATGGCCCGACCTCAGGCTCGTTCGGCACCGACCTGCCCGGCGGTGGCCCGTTCTCCGGCGCCGTTGTCCAGCTGTTCCTGGATGACACCGGTGGCTTCTTCGACTCGGACTTCGACGGCATTTCGACGCAGGTCAGCGGTCTGGTGGTTCCCGCCCCAGCCAGCCTGGCTCTGCTCGGCATCGGTGGCCTCGCCGCCACGCGTCGCCGCCGCTAAGGCCAAACAAACTCTTGCGGGTCGCCTCCCTCGACCCGCACTAGCGGACCCTCCGCCGACCTCTCGCACAGAGCGGTCGGTGCTTTTTTATTTTGACATCGTCCGGCACGCCAGGCGTTCGGCTCAGATCCAGTTTTCCTACGACTCGCGGCTCATGCGCCGGCGTTAGACGAGGTTGCAAGGGCATCGACGAGCTGGCCTTGGAGTGCCGACGCCGCCTTTGAGACCCGCTCTGTCCAGCCGGATGGGTCGCCGGGGGCTGCGTCCGGGTAGGTCACGGATCGGCTGGCGGTGGGGAGGAGGCCGCGGGTCGGATCGTCCGCGGCGTGCTCGGCGGGCCGAGCAAACTCGGCGATGTCCGCTGCGCTTGCGCCCTGTGCTCCCAGGCCCGGCAGCAGGAAGACCTGATCGGGCATCACCGCGCGAAGCACGTGGGCCTGCTCATGCTGTGTCGCGCCGACGACCGCGTGCACGCCCGGCCGCTTTGTCCCAAGCTCCGCGACCAGCCGACCCATGTGCATCGCGACTGTGCCGCCGCCACGAACGGTGACGTCCTGGACGTCCGTCGATCCCGGGTTGCTGGTGCGAACCAGAACGAAGATCGCCAGGCCTGCATCGAGGTACGGTTCGACCGTCTCCATGCCGAGGTACGCGTTGACGGTGACGGCGTGCGCCCCGAGAGATGCCGTCGCGGCGGCGTAGTGCGTCGCCGAGATGCCGATGTCCCCTCGCTTCGCGTCCAGGATAACAGCCAGTCCGGCTTCGCGCGCGTGCGAGATGCCCGACTCCAGCGCTTCAAGGCCGCGGGCACCGAAACGCTCGAAGCACGCCGACTGGAACTTCACCGTGGCTGCGAAGGGCTGAACGGCATCGACGATGCCGGTCGAGAACCGGGCGAACGCCTCATGCGGCGGCAACACCGCGAGCGGCTCGGGCATGCGCTCCATCACGGGGTCGATGCCCACGCACAACGGTGCGCCGCAGCGCTCGGTCGTTGTACGAAGGATGCGGTCGAACTCGCTGGGCGTGCTATCGTGTGCCATACACAGCACGATAGAGCATCGGCGTTGGCGCTTCCTGTTGTGTGTGTCTTGTGTGCTTCGCGGAGCCCACCATGAATCAGGAACCCGCTCCTCAGAGCCTGGATCTCGACAAGCAGAAGGGCCTGTCCGTCCGCTGGCACGACGGCGAGGAGTCGTTCTACCCGATCCAGTACCTGCGTCGCATGAGCCCGTCGGCCGACATGCGACAACTCCGCGAAGAGATGCAAACCAACCCGCTGGTGATCTTGCCAGATTCGGGTTCTTCGGGGCCGTTGACCGCGACGAATGCGGAGCTCGTTGGCCGCTACGCCTTGCGCGTCACGTTCTCGGATGGCCATCGCACCGGCATCTTCAGCTGGGACTACCTGCGCTCGATCGATCCCCAGACCCAAGACAAACCCGGCGACACCGCCCGATCATGACCCCACACAGCGGCCAGCGAATCGAGCTCACTCAAGGGCTCATCGAGCTCAACGGTGTCGGGCCGCGCAAGGCCAAGCAGCTCGCTGGACTCGGGCTGACGAACGTTGGCAAGCTGGTCGCGCACCTCCCCAGCCGCCACGAGTGGCACGAGCCCGCGCAGTCGATCGGCGATCTCACAGAAGCGACGCAGGTGTCTGCTGTTGGTGAGGTCACGTCGACACGCCTGGCCGGACGGTACCCGAAACAGCGGCTCGAAGCGCGGCTGACCGACGATACCGGATCAGTCGACCTCGTGTGGTTCAACGGAGGTTACCTTCGCCGACAGATCCAGCCGGGCGTGCGGCTGCGCGTTCAGGGCAAGCTCGCCTCGTTCAACCACAAGCTGCAGTTTGCCAACCCCGCGTTCGATGTCCTTGCCGAAGAGAGCGAAGACGAGACCGGGGGCAAGTTGCCACCGGCCGTACTTGCCGAGCGCCGGTTGGTGCCTGTGTACCCAGCCGGCGAGGGCCTCAAGAGCCGCGCGATTGCACTCGCGATCGAAGCCGCGCTCTCAGCGGGCGCGTTGGAGCACATCGACGATCACCTTCCCGAGCCGTTCCGCGAGGATCGTGCGCTGCCGGTGTTGCGCGATGCGTACCGCATGCAGCACGCACCGGTTGACGAGGACGAGGTGCTCAAGTCCCGTCGTCGCCTGGCGTACGACGAGTTGCTCATGCTCCAGCTGGGCGTTCAGCTTCGCCGGGCCGAGCTCCGACAAGAGGGCGCCGCCCTTGCGTTGCGAGCCGACGAGGCCCTGCACGAGCGCATCCTCTCCAGATTGCCGTACACGCCCACGCCGGGCCAGCTCGAGGCGATGGCAGAGATCGCCCAAGACCTCGGGCAAACGACGCCGGCGAATCGGCTGATCCAGGGCGACGTCGGCTCCGGCAAGACCATGGTCGCCGCGTACGCGATGCTGATGGCCGCCGCGACCGGTCACCAGGCCGCGCTCATGGCGCCCACCGAGATCCTCGCCGAGCAGCACGAGCGTTCGCTCAATGCGATGCTTGCCAAGGCCGAGGTTCGGGTCGCGCTGCTCACCGGCGCGATGTCCCAAGCCGATCGCAACCGCGTGCTGGCCGAGATCCAGATGGGGCACGCCGACATCGTGATCGGCACCCACGCACTCTTGACCGAGTCGGTCCGATTCAAGTCGCTCGCGGTTGCCATCATCGACGAGCAGCACCGCTTCGGTGTCGAGCAGCGCGCGGCTTTGCGTGACAAGGCCGAGGACGCCATCCCGCACACGCTCGTCATGACCGCGACGCCAATTCCACGGACCATCGCGATCAGCGTGCTGGGTGACCTCGACGTGACGACGATCGGCGACATGCCACCAGGCCGTGCGCAGGTCACGACCGAGCACGTACCTCGCGAGACGCGTGCCTGGGCCTACGAACGCCTCATCCACCACGTCCAGCATGGAGGATTGGGGTTCGTCGTTGCGCCAGCGATCGGCGGGACATCGCAACAACTCGATCTGATCAACGCGAGCGACACACCGGCTGAGCCTTCGATCGAGAAGGAACCGCTCGTTGGCGTGCTCGAGCTCATGGCAGAGCTGGAGGCGGGCCGGCTTGCCGGCGTGCGCGTCGGCCTGCTCCACGGCCGGATGGCGAGCGACGCGCGCGAGGCCGCGATGGAGCGATTCCGTTCGGGCGAGACACAGGTACTTGTCGCGACGACCATCGTCGAGGTCGGCGTCGATGTCCCGGGCGCGACGTGCATGGTCATCGAGCAGGCCGACCGATTCGGGCTAGCGCAGCTCCACCAGCTGCGCGGGCGCGTCGGTCGAGGGCGCGTGCCCGAAGGCTTGCAGCCGGAGTGCTTGCTGGTAGCCGAGCCGACAACGGACATCGGCCATCAACGCATGAAGGCGATCACAAGGACGAGCGACGGGTTCAAGCTCGCCGAGGCAGACTTCGCGCTGCGTGGACCGGGGGAGCTATTCGGCTCTCGGCAGTCCGGTGCGCTTCCGTTGCGTGTGGCGGATCTCGTTCGCGACTCGGAGCTGCTGGAGCTGGCCCGACGCGACGCCCAGGACTGGGTCGAGAGATCCCCGAAACTGGGGAATGTCGAGGACGCCGTGCTGCGTCGTCGCGTGCTGCGCACCGTTGGTGCCTGGCTCGGCCTTGCCGACGTCGGCTGACGAGAGCATAATCGCCGGTGAGAACGATGGGCGGACTCGACAACCACGGCGGCGAACGCCTGCACGACCGCCTGTTGCAAGCCACCGGCGATCGCACGCTCAAGCGTGTCGGCGAGATTACCAACACCCATCCCGAGACGGTCCGCCGGTACCTCAACGGCCACGCCCCGAGCGTCGACTTTGTGTCGCGCTTGGCTGACGCGCTGGGCTTGAACCTCAATTGGATCCTCACCGGTCGTGGCCCGATGCGCATGGCCGAGGTCAAGCCGCATGTGCTGCGCGATGCCAACGCGACCGACCTGCTGACGCACGTCGCGCTCGCCATCGAGCGACTGGAGACCAAGGTCGATCGGCTGGAACGCTACACTCAGGTTCTCGAGATCATGATTCGCGAGGGTCGGCAGCCCGTGTCGGCGGTCGAGCCAAAGCCCGAGGGTGGTGGCCAAGGTGAGCAGCCCGCAGCGACAACCGCAGAGCCTGAGCGAGCCCGGCAAGAGTCCGCCGGCGACCGCGCCGAGCGCGTCGCCGACGCTCTCCCCGAGCGACCATGTCCAGATGCTGGTTGAGATCCTCCGGCCCGCCGGGGCAGAGCTGGCCCGCCGCTGGATCGCCTGCCTGATGCTCGCGCCCGAAGCCGAGCGCGAGGTGATCGTTCGTTCGGTCGAGCAACGCATGGCCGAGCTCTATTTGAGCAACGAAACGCAGAGCGAGCGAACGGTGAACGTCGAGCACCCACCCGAACAGCGCGAGGGGTTCGTCGAGCAGAAGATCTCGACATACGCTGTGAAGGACAAGCCGGACTAGTCGCGCGAGCCGGCACTCACGGTTAGCGTTGCGGCGTTCTCGGCGGCCATCTCCGACTCGTTCTGCGTGTGCAGCTTGCTCGCGCGGTGCTGGCTCCAGTCTTCGACCTTGAGGTCCGGGCTTTGGGCCCCGTCGTGCGTGCGGATGACGTCGTACGTGTTGTCACGCTGCGACGGGATGTACCCAGCATCGCGGATGAGCTTGCAGAGCACGGGCTCGTTGAGGCAGTAGGTCGTGCCGGCGGACGACACGACATTCTCTTCCATCATCACGCTGCCCATGTCGTTTGCGCCGAACTTCAGCCCCACCTGGCCGATGTGCGGGCCCATTGTGACCCAGCTGCTGCCGATCGAGTAGATGTTGTCGAGCATGAGGCGGCTGAGTGCCTGTGTGCGAAGGTACTGCGTCGCCCCGGCCATGCGCAGGCGGCGGCCGAACTCGGGGTGGTCGGCCTTGGTGCCGCTGCCGTCGAGCTTTGCGACAACGTCGCCAGGAAACTCGCCCGAATCGCCCTTGTCTTGGCCCCATTCCTTGAGGCGGCCGAGCGGGGTGTTCTCGCGCTGGAAGGGCCAGCTGATGAACGCCTTGTAGTGCCCGAAACTGGGCGTGGCGATTGGCTCCCCGGGGCCTGCGTCCAGCGGGTTCTGTGCGCCGCCTTCCAGCAACGCGCGATCCTGCCACTCGCGAACGAGCCGCATGTGGTGCACGCGATCGCCCAGGCCTTCAATGTGGCCAAACATCATGGTCGCGCTCGTAAACATGCCCAGCGAGTGCGCAACGTACATGCACGTCAGCCATGCCTCGGCGGTGCACTTGCCAAGCCCGATCTTCGCGCGGACCGCGTCGGCGAAGATCTCGCCGCCGCCGCCGGGCAGGCTGTCGAGCCCCGCCTCACGCAGCCGCACCATGACCCAGCGGATCTTGTCTTCCAGTGTCGAGCCGGGCGGATCGAAAAAGTTCACAAACTCGATGAACTCCGGCGGGCTGAACGCGTGGATGTGGATGTGCGGGAAGCGTTCCTTAATGCCATTGAGCAGCTCGAGGTACCAGTCGAGCGGCAGGTCGGGGTTCATGCCGCCCTGCATGAGGATCTGCGTGCCGCCGATGTCGCTGAGCTCGGCGATCTTGTCGAAGATCTCCTGGTACTCGAGCGTGTAGGAGTCGTGATCGACGGCGTCGCGCCGAAACGCGCAGAACGTGCACTTTGCGCTGCACACGTTCGTGTAGTTGATGTTGCGATCGATGACATAGGTGCGATAGGTGTTGCCGTGCACGGCTCGGCAACGGGCGTCGGCCCAGCGACCGAGCTCGGCGAGGGGCATGCCGTTGAGGATGTCGAGCGCCTGCTCGGGGGTCAGGCGGGCTTGGCCCTCGACCACCGCGCGGAGCAGGCCGCGATCGGTCGCGGCGAGGTCTGGATGCTCGGCTGGCGGGCTGTAAATCGCGGGCATGCGGTCCTCCCTGTGAACCTCCCTCATTGTTCCATCAGATTGGCGGTATGAACAGCAAGCTTTCAGAAATCTTTGAAAATTCCCGCCACGTCCGAGTAGCGGGCGTCTGATGCGGATTGGGAGGGTGCGAGCGATCGACCGGCTTGCGTTCCCTGGCCGTCCTCGGCAGGCGCGCGAAACCGGTGGGCTCGATCCACACCGGATTCGATATCTCTACCGAGGCGACTCGCGCTCGCCAGGAGGGATGTCCCTATGCAGCCTGATGCTCGCCCGCACGTTTCCGGTGCACTGGTGCAGCTCCGAACGACGGTCACGTGGTCGGCTCTGGCCGTCATCGTGGCCGCCGTGCTGCAGATGCTCTCCTTCGGATTCGTGCACTTCACCGACGTGCGTTGGACGCTCGTGGAGACTCCGCCGGCGGCTCAGCAGCTGACCGTTGTCGGGCCCGAGGAGGCCAAGGCAGAGCGGGTTGGGCGGGCAGGCCGCGGTGCACGGCAGGTGAAGACCGAGCCCGAACGTGTGCTGAGCCGCTGGGACAGCACGCTCCGGACGTTCACGGACGCGTCGGCGTCAATTGGCCTTATCTCGGTGGCGACATTCTGGCTGGCGATCATGCTCGGTGTGATCGTGGCCGGTGGCGGGAGCGTGCCAGGCGTGGAGCACGCGGTCCGGGCGAGCACATGGGCAACTGTGCTCGCGCTCTCGGCGGTTCCGCTCGTCGTGGCCCTGCCCGGATTGCCGCTGGATGGCGCGTTCGTCAGCTATCAGACTCTGTTGCTTTCCAGCGAGGGGTCGCGACACGCCGACACGGTGTCGCTGCTGGCCTCGCACCTGGCCCTGCCACTCGTTGCCGCCGTGCTGGCGGGCTACGCGCTGCACTGCTTCCGTGAGGGCGTCGAGGCCGGCGTAATCGTGCAGTCTGTGAGCGAGCTCGACCGCAAGCTCGACAAGGAACTGGAGACCATCCGCACCGCCGGCATCTCGAGCAACCACGGCCAGCGTTCCGTCGGTGCCGTCGATCGACCGATGGGCGACACGGGCGAAAGCGCGCAGCCGAAGTCTCGGGCTTGGGTCAGCGATCGCGATCGTGGCCTCGGTGATTCGTCGCCTGGTAACCCACTGCGCCGGCCCATGTAGGGGCACTCTGGGCCGAGCAACGCGCGTTCAGCGTTCCTACTGCTCGTCGGCGATCTGTTGGTAAACCTCCGCCGCCGCGCGATGGAAGCCACCGGGTTGGCCGGCCGACTCGAACGCGCTGGCGATCTCCAGCATCTCGCCGATGTAGCGCCACGCCTTTGACCCAACGGCCCCGTTGGTGCGTTCCAGCCTCGCGGCCATCTCGGGGATCGATTGCTCCCACTCGCTTCGCAGCGCGTCCATAACGCCCAGGCCCTCGGCCGAGCGCGCGGTGGCCAGCAGCATCGCCGCGCTGCCCTTGGTCCACGCGGCGAACACGATCTTCAGCGCGCTAGCGGCGTGCGGGCCCAAGCCGACGAGGACCGGGGCCTCGAAGATCGAGCCCTCGAACAGGGTCGAGATCCGCCTCGCGGCTGTTCCGTCGCCACCATCTGAGAGATACAACCGGCTGCCCGCAGTCTTTTTGGGCGGCGGGCCGATGATGCCGCCATCGACGTATGAACAGCCGCCACGTTCCGCGATTCCTTGCACCGTTGCCGCGGTCTGCGGCGCGATCGCGTTGGCGTCAACATAGCAGCCTTGGAACCCCGCCTGGACGACGCTCTCGGCAGTCTCCGCTGCTGCGTGCGGTGGGATTACGCTGACGACTGTCGTTGCCCAGGCCGCGAGCTCGTGGAGCTGCTCGAACTTCTGGAATCGCTCCGCGCGGGAAGCGGTCGCTTCGCTACGGCCAACTGAGCACCACGCCACCGGATGGCCGTTGTCGTGGAGCGCGCGGGCGATCGCGGCGCCCATGGCACCGGGGTGTAGGACGGCAACGCGGCTATCAGATGCGGCATCACTCATGGCTCAGGCTAGCGGAGTGCGCAAGGAGAAGGCCCGGCTGCGCGTGAGCGCGGCCGGGCCAGGCTTGTGGGTCGTGATCGGGCTTACTGCGGGAGCATCTGCTTCACGACGCGCTCAACACGCTCGTTGATGAGGGGCATGGCCTCTTCTTCGCTCATGTTCATCTGGTTGGCCCAGGCGCTCAGGCGCACGCCGTGGGGGAAGTAGTTGCTCGAGCGCTTCATCGCGCCGGTCGTCTCGTTGCGTTGGCTGGTCGCGCCGCCATCGGCCGACCGGCTGCTGCCGACGCCCGCGGTCGTCGTGCCCGCGGCATCACTCGACGAGAGCAACTCAAACTCGACCGGGGTGTCGCTGAACTCCTCGAGCACGAAGTCGGTGATCATGGCCCACTCACGCACCTTCGAGGCGTTCATCATGCCGAGGCCGACGAGGCCGCCCGCGGCGGTGCCGGTTGCCGCACCCGCGGCCCAGCTGTCGGTGGCACTCTCCACGAGCCCATATGTCCCGACGCCGACGGCGGCACCGGTGATCCAGCCCATGGCACGGGCCGCGCTCTCGCCGCCCGACTCGGGCTCGACCTCGCCGAAGAACCGCGTGCGTGCTCGCAGCCGGTACGTCGCGTCCTGTGAGCTGGTGACGACCTGCCAGCCCTGGGCGATGGCGGCCTCGCGGAGCAGGTCGCTCAGATCCACGTCGGCGTCGGAGATGTTGCTATGGGAGATGTAGACGGTCTTGTCCTCGGGGGCGGGCGGCTCCAGCTGGGGCGGCGGCACGATCCACACAGAGCCACTGTTGGCATTGGCGTACTTGTTTGCCGTGATCTTTCCAAGCCCGCGGGCGGCGGCCGTGCAGCCGGTCATGGTGCTCATAGAGGCGATGCCGCACGCCAAGGCGGCGGTCAGGGCGGCTTTCTGGATCCAGCGATTCATCTCGGACTCCTTACGTCTTGAGCGGTACAACTTCGGCCCCACGATGCTCCCGGGCCTGCAGGGAGTGTCAGGTTATGCCAACGGCATCTCATTGGCGACGGCTACGTCGCGCATCGCCCTGATGTGGGGTAGTGCGAGGAAGCTCTGGGGCGCACGCAAGCCATCGGCCAACTTTCCTACCGTGCATCGTGATTGGTGCCATGACGAATGCGCTCTATCTGGTCACGGCCGTGGCCACGGCCCCGTGGTGGAGCCGGAAGACCCGAGGCGGATGGCCCGAGCGGTTTGGCCGGATCGAGCCGGTCGCTTCTAAGGATTCTGACGCCAGGCCGCGTGTCATGCTGCACACGGTCTCGGTCGGCGAGACCAACGCGATCCGCGCGCTCGTCCCGCTGCTCACGCCGCACGCCCGTGTGATCGTCACTGCGACCACCGATACGGGGCTGGCCCGTGCCCGCGAGCTCTATGGTGAGCAGTGCGAGGTGCGCCGCTATCCGCTCGACGCGACATTTGCCGTGCGACGGTTCCTTGATGCCGTGCAGCCCGATGTCGTGGGGCTCGCTGAGCTAGAGCTATGGCCGAACTTTGTTGCCGCGTGCCGGAGCCGCGGGATCCCTGTCGCCGTGATCAACGGACGCATCAGCGCGCGGTCGTTCGGCGGGTATCGAAAGCTGCGCCCCCTGCTCAAGCGGTCCTTCGCGTCGCTCTCGGCGGTGGCCGCCCAGGACGAGGCCTACGCGGGTCGGTTTGCCGCCCTTGGCGTGCCCGCCGATCGCGTTTCGGTCGCCGGCTCCATGAAATGGGACTCTGCGCCGGATCCCGCGACTGGGGGTGTCTCGGACCGAGCGAACGCACTGGCCGACGCGATGGGGATAGATCGCGATCGCCCTCTTCTGGTGGCCGGCAGCACCGGGCCGGGCGAGGAGGCCCTCATCCGCGAGGCGACGCCCGATGGGGTGCAACTCCTGTGCGCCCCCCGCAAGCCGGAACGCTTCGACGAGGCCGCCGCCGCGATGCCAGGGTGCGTCCGCCGCTCCAGCGAGTCCCGCGGCTCGGGCGATGTGTTCCTTCTCGACACTCTCGGCGAACTCGGGGCGGCGTACGAGCTGGCCGACGCGGTGGTGGTGGGGCGGAGCTTCGGGCCGGTTGATGGATCGGTGCAAGGCAGCGACCCGATGGAACCCGCGGCCCTGGGCAAGCCCGTACTGACCGGACCGGCCCACGCCAACTTCGCAACGGTGGTCTCGGCGCTCCAGGCGGCCGGCGCCCTGCGTGTTGTGGCTCGGGAGTCGCTCGGGGCGGCGATCGCTGATCTGTTCGGGAATGGTGAGGAGCGGGCTTCCATGGCGAGGGCTGCCCTTGAGTGTGTGGCCGAGCACCGAGGCTCGAGCGCTCGCCACGCGTCGATGCTGCTCCGACTGGCCCAAGCGAGAACGCCGGGCTAGCCCCGGTGTTGGCGGCCAGATTGGTGCGCTCGTGGGCGGGCCTTGCGGCTACACTAACCGCGATTCGAGCAACAGCACGGCCCCTGCGGTCGTATGCCCCACGGGTGCAGTGCTTTGGCACGCCGCCAATGCGTCTCCCCGGGGTGACCACCACCGGGGGGCCGCTGCCACAGGCCCGCAGCCCCTGCGAGCCTCCCCCGTCTCGCGGAAGCCCGCAGACGGCCCACCGACCCACCCATCGGCCCCGCCCGCGCGAGCCGGGGCCACAGACCGTTTTGGAAGCGACCGTCGACCCGTCAACACCGACCGAAGACCCGCTTCGCAGCGCCGCCGTTGGAGATTGCAGATGACCACCAGCCGCCCAACCAGCCGTCGCCTGTTCGAACTGTTCCGCCGCGCGGGCTCCGCGCCGTCTTCGGCGCACCAGACGCCGACGGCATTCGAAGCGCTCGAGCCACGCGTGCTCCTGTCGGCGACGCTCGAGCTTCCCACGGGCGTGGAGATGCGAGACTGGAACGGCGGCCAGGTCGCCGCCATCGAGGACTCGTGGATCGCCACGTTCGACCGCTCGGTGTCCAAGGAGACGCTGACGGCCGAGTTCAGCAAGGTCATCGGCGAGCTGGGCATCGAGCTCGACGGGTACATCGCCCGCGGCCAGCGCTTCATCGAGTTCCTCACGCCCGATCCGCTCAACGAGCGCGCGATCGACTTCGCCAAGGACCGCATCGGCAATTTGATCAACATCGAGCCCAATGTCGCCTACAAGCCCAACCGCGTGGCCAACGACGAGCAGAACGGCGAGGCCTGGTGGATCGACAACGTGGGCCAGCCCATCCCGGGCCAGCCCCAAGGCACGCCGGGCGCCGACATCAGCCTGGAAGAGGCTTGGGAGATCACTACCGGCTCGAGCGGCGTAGTCATCGCCGTCATCGACACCGGCGTCGAGTGGTACCACGAGGACCTCGCCGATAACATCTGGTCCAACGCCGGCGAGATCCCCGGCAATGGCGTCGATGACGACGGCAACGGCTTCGTCGACGACATCCGCGGCTGGGACTTCGGCACCGCGACGTTCGAGCCGGGCGGCACCGGCCAGTTCGGCGGTGACAACAACCCAGACGATACCGCAATCGGCGGCGGGCACGGCACGGCCGTGGCTGGCACGATCGGCGCGGTGGGCAACAACGGCATCGGCATCGCCGGCGTCAACTGGGACGTCTCGATCCTGCCCATGAAGATCGCCAACGAAGAAGGTGCCCTCGTCGGTGGTGCGATCATCGCCGCCCACAACTACCTGACCGACCTCATCCTCCGCGGCGTCAACATCGTCGCCAGCAACAACAGCTACGGCGCCTTTGCCCCGGGCTTCTTCGAGGAGTTCGAGGAGTTCGACTTCGAGCGTGAGGCCATCGAGGACTTCATCGCCGCCGGCGCCACGTTCGTCGCCTCGGCCGGCAACGAGAGCAACGACAACGACGACGTGTTCACGTCGTTCCCCGCGGCGTACAACCTGCCGGGCCTCGTGTCCGTTGCTGCAACGAACAACCGCGACGAGCTCGCCGGCTTCTCCAGCTTCGGCGAGACGACGGTCGATGTGGCCGCTCCGGGCGTGGCCATCCTGACGACCAACACCAACAACAGCTACACCTTCATCGACGGCACCAGCTTCTCCGGCCCGATCACCGCCGGCGTTGTTGGCCTGATGAAGACCATCCGCCCCGACCTCACCCCGCTCGAGGTTGCGCAAGCACTCATCGATTCCTCCGATCCCATCGCCGCGTTGCAAGATCGCGTCGTCGCCGACGGCCGCATCAACGCCGCGCGGGCGCTCGAGATCATCACGACCGCGGGCCCGCTGGTGCTGCAGATCAGCCCGGCCGAGACCGCGGGCTCGCCACAGAGCCAGATCCAGGTGTCCTTCAGCGAGCCGGTGCAGTCCCTGCCTGTGGACATCTCAAGCCGCATCTCGCTCATCCGTGCGGGCGGCGACGGCAGCTTCTTCGACGGCAACGAAGTCACGGTGCCGATCTTCAACGTGACGCTCGACGCGTCCAGCACGGTCATGACCATCCAGCCGGTAGGCACGCTCAGCGCGTTCGACGACTACCGCCTGACGATCGACAACACCGCGATCCGTGACCTCGACGGTAATTTCCTCAACGGTGACGCGACTGGTGGCGAGGATGAGGTCTACGAGTTCGAGCTCATCTCGGCCCCCGGTGTTGGTGAGCCGAACGACCGGCTCGGCACTGCTACTCCCGTTGTGATTCCAGGCGGCGGCGACGGAACGGTCACGTTCAACGGCCGAACGATCGGCGACGGCGTGCAGGGCCCGCTGGATGTCGACCTGTATCGCCTCGATCTGCCGCGCGGCGGCCTGATCTCGGCCCGTGTCGTGGCCCAGCAGCTGCCCACGCCCAGCACGCTCGACGGCGTCCTCCGCCTGTTCGACGCAGCCGGCCAGGAACTGGCGATCAACGATCAGTTCTTCGGGAACGATCCGTTCATCGACTTCTTCGTGCCCAGCGCGGGCGTGTACTACCTGGGCGTGAGCGGATTCGGCAACGAGAGCTACCTGCCTCTCGTCCCGGCCAGTGGACAGACCCAGTCGACCGGCAACTACAACTTCCAGATCGACGTGGCCCTGATCGGCGATTCCTCGGTCAGCGTTGGGAGTTCCTTCGGCGGTTCGGGTGCAACCATCCCCGACCAGAGCATCCTCATCGACACCATTTTCATCGACGATGCCCGCGAGGTGCGCGACGTCGATGTGACGCTCAACATCAACCACGGCTTCATCAGCGATCTCTCGGTGAGCCTCGTCGGCCCGCAGGGCCAGCAGATCCAGCTGTTCAACAGCATCGGCTCATCCGCCGACGACATGCTCGGCGCGCGATTCGATGACGACGCCACCCGCACCATCCTCAGCGCGACCGCAGCCGACGCGCCGTTCACCGGCGACTGGATCCCGCAAGAGTCTCTGAGTGTCTACAACAATGAGTCGGCCGCCGGCGCATGGCAGCTGATCATCCGCGACACGAAGGGCAACGACGTCGGCAGCTTGCTGAGCTGGTCGCTCGATCTCGTTCTCGAGAACGACATCTTCGGCCCCTTCGAGCTCAACGACACGCTTACGACGGCTCGCTTGATCGAGCCGGCCCAGGGCGTCGTGAACCTTGATGCGTTCATCGGTGACGGCGGCTTCGGTGCCCTGGACGTCGACCTCTTCCAGTTCGAGGCCGCCGCCGGCAGCACGTTCAACATCGAGGCGACGTCCGGCGGCGTGGTCGACCTGGCCATCCGCCTGTTCGACGACGAGGGCAACGAGCTCCAGTCCTCGAACCCCGCCGGCGAGCTCGACGCGGCGATCGACGGTTTCGTCTTCGTCGATGGCGGCACGTACATCGTGGGCATCAGCGACTCGGTCCGCGCGGTCTCGCCGACGGCGTACGACCCCACCGTGGTTGGCTCGGGCGGTGCGGGCGCAACCGTGGGCACCTACAGCCTGCAGGTCCAGCTTGCCAACGGTGTGAGCGACCCGGGCGTCTCGCTGACGGGCGACAACCTCGACGTCGGCCTCTCGGCCAGCGGCGCCTGGGGCTTCTCGGGCACAGCCCTTGCGTTCAACGGCACCGAGTTCCTGCCCAGCATCGACGATGGTCAGCCGGCGTTCTTCGCACTGGGCTCGGACCTCGGCTCGTTCGTCAACGACGGCCTGGGCAGCAGCCAGGACGTCCCGTTCAACGTCACCAGCCAGTCGACTCCGAACGTCAACCGCGTCGCGATCAGTGGCGTGACCAACGGCTTCTTGGTTGACCGCACCATGAGCTACGCTCTGGGCGATAGCTTCGTCGCGATCGACGTCACCCTGACCAACACCACCGATCGCCTGATCGGCAACGTGCTCTGGTCCGAGGGCCTGAATCCCGATCAGGACTTCTTCGGCACCGGCTCGCGGTTCACGATCAACGACGTGATCGATGGCCAGGCCGTGGCCGTGGCGACGGGCGCCAACGGGCTCTCGATCGGCCTCGCCGCCGATCCGGCAGACGCCCGCGCGACGGCGTTCTTCTCCTCCATCGAGGGCGACGTGCGCAACCCGCAGAGCGTGATCGATCGCATGCTGCCCGATCCCGATGGGGCATCCAGCGACCTGACCATGGCGCTCAGCTACGACCTTGGCACGATCGATCCTGGCGCGAGCACCACCCTGCGGTACTTCGTGTTCCTGAGCGACGAGGGCCAAGAGGGCATCTCTGGCCCCAACGGCCTGCAAGCCACCGCGACGGCAACCCGGGCCGATGCCCAGCGCCTCGACTTCGGCTTGCTTACCTACGACCCGACCGCGTCGGCCGACGACTCGGAGGGCTTGGTCGACCTGGCGTACCGCCAGTACTACCCCGAGGGCTTTGCCAACGATCGTGCGAGCACCTTCGTGCCGATCACCAACTTCACCCACCAGGACGCCCGCGTCGTGGTGATCGTTCGCTACGAGGATCCGAGCATCCCGATCCGCGATCAGGTCATCTTCGACGGCACGGTCGCCGCCAACACACGCAGCCCCGACGCGCTGACCATCACCACGCCCGAGCTGTACGCCGATGGCAGCGAGACCAACGTCTTCAACCCGGTCAGCGGCCTGACCGACGGCGTGTTCAAGGACACGCCCTACGCCCTGGAGATCCGCTCGTCCGTGCCCGTCACGGCCACCATGAGCCACTTCGACTTCGGTTTCTCGACCGGCGAGGCCTTCAGTGGCAACGCCAGCGAGCTCTGGAGCTTCGCCAGCGTCTCGATCGGCCAGGGCAGCAACGACTTCGTCACGTTCGTGAACACCACCGACGAGGTCACGAAGGTCAGCATGTTCCTGTTCCCGCTCACCGGATCGGGCGGCGGCAGCGGTGCCGGCCAGGCCACCGAGATCGTGTACACGCTTGAGGGCTACCGCCGCGGTGGTTGGAACCTCAACGCCGAGCTCAGCTCAGGTCTCCTCGCCGGACGGATCCAGCCCGGCGAGTACGGCGTGACACTCATCGCCAGCGAGCCCATCGTGGCCGCAGCCAGCAGCTTCGACAACACCGGCGGCTCCGCCCGCATCGGCGAGCCGAACCTGGGCGCGACCCAGGGTGCCATCGCCGAAGGCCAGATCGGCCTGAGCAGCGAGGCCGAGACCATCAGCGTGTTCAACTCGTCTTCCGATGAGGCGACCGTTGAGCTCCAGTTCATCTTCGAGACCGGCGGCTCGATCCGCCAGGCCTTGGACGTTGCCTCGGGTCGCGTGACCACGCTCAATGTCGAGGACATCGCCCTCTTCCCGAGCGGCGAGGCCTACGGCGTGTTCTACGTGAGCGACCAGCCGGTCGTCGTCGCCAGCAGCACCCGCGGCTTGGGCGAGGTGCTCTCCACCAGCGCCGCCAACAACGCCCACAGCCTCTGGGGCTTCAGCGCGGGCTTCGCCCCGCTGCAGGGCGGCCAGGTCGACGAGTACCTGCGGGTCTACAACCCCAGCACCTCGGACACGCTGGTCGAGATCACGTTCCGCTTCACCGACGGCAGCACCGAAACGTTCCGCCGCGTAGCCGGTGCCGCGCGGATCAGCGAGTTCGGCCTGCGGCAGTTCATCAGCGAGACGCGCTTCGAGGCGGCCGAGACCGACGGCGCCACCGGCGTGTTCTACGGCTTCACCGTCAAGAGCTCGAGCGGCATCGTGGCCTACCAAGGCCGCACCGATCAGTTCTTCGGCGGCTCCTTCGGCACGCTTGGCGTACCGCTGGGCATCGAGAGCGATATCGCCTAAGGCCGAGTGGCTGAGATTCAATACGGAAATCCGCGCCGATCCGAGCGATCGGCGCGGATTTTTCTTGTTCTACGCATGACTCAGGGTGGGACGCTGCCTGCGCAATCCTCGGAAGGTCCGCTCGTTCGAGTTAGCCGCCCGGGTCCGCAAGCAAGTCGACGTCCGGCAGGATGGCGTTGATGTCGTCGAGCCGTTCCAGCAGTGGCGAGTCGTCCAGGCGATCGGGGGCGAAGTTCCACCAATGCGGATCGATTGCGGTGTTGAACTGGGGTTCCAGATGCTCGACCATCCCGTCGTGCTCGTGACGGAGAACCAGGCCCGTGTCCTGATCGATGTGGAACGTCATCGATCGACCGATGCCGTCCCGCCCACTCACGACGTAGCACGAGCGGCCGCGCACGTCCTCCTCGGCCCACAACTGGGGCCCTCTGATCCCGGTGAGCGGTGAGAAGAAGGTCTGCGCCGGCATGAGCGCCTCGTACATATCTCCGAACTGCACCGCGCCGAACTGCCGCTGCTTCGAAGTCGTGGCCCTTCTGAAATCATCCCATTCGAAGTGGTTTCCGTCGGCGTCCGTCCACGCAACGCGGTGCGACCAGCGCCTTGCCGTGGGCGTCACCCGGTAGCGCGATTCCTGGTGGAACCTGCCCGATCTCTCGTACGCGGTGACGAACATCGTGTATCGACCGAAGCCTCCCGGTTTGAACATGACGCCGTAGTCGATGTAGCTTTCGCACGTCTCGTAGGCATGGACGGCTTGGGCAATCGCCGCATAGCCCTTGTTCTCCTCGGAGACAAGCGGTACGGGGTGATCGACGCTCGCTGCCAGCAGCCGCGCGGCCAGCACCTTCACGCGAGCCTGGCTGGTGGTCTCGAGCAAATGCAGGCTCTGATGCTTGAGCAGCCAGCGCTCCCACGGCCAGAGCCCGCCGCGGGTCCACCACGGATGGTGCTGCGATGAGGGATTCGTCGTGCTCCGCTCGAAATAGACCTCGACGAACATATCGTTCTGCGGAGCATCGTTGTCGGGCACAACCCCGAACCGGTCGATGTGCGGTAGCAGCGTAATGAGCACGATGTCGGGCGGCAGGCGCCACCAGCCGTGGTCGCGGACGACCGGGTAGCCGTAGCTCGCGTAGGAGCCCAACAACACCAATCCAGCAAGCGCCGCAATCCCCCATCGGCGGCGCGTTCTGCGAAGCCGGCGTTCCCTCGTCGTCTGGTGCCCACACTCGGGACAGGTCCAGGGGCCATCCGCCCCCGTGCGCTCGATGCCGGCCATGTCGTACCAGCACTTCGGGCAGCGTTGCCGACCCCCCGGCCGATCCCACAACAACGCCCATCCCAAGCCGGCCAGGCCAACGGCGAGCAAGAGCCACATGAGCAGCGTGAAGATCCAGTCCCCCATCAACACTATGGTAGTGGCAATTAGAGTTTTGGTTCCAGACTTTCGTATCGATGCTCGACTCACGCGGCTGCACGAAGGTTGCGCATAGTGAGGTTGCCCGAACGCCGCAGATCGCGTTGGATTCGGCATGAGAGCATTGGTCTACAGCACCCGAGCGTTTGATCGCCGCGCACTGGAAGTTGCCAACGCCGGGCGTCACGATCTGGAATTCGTCGAGGCCTCGCTCCGCGAACGCACGGCCGGCTTGGCCGAAAGCTTTGAGGCCGTGGTCATCTTCAGCCAGGACGACGCGTCGTCCGCGGTCCTCAAGACGCTCTACAGCTGCGGCATCAAGCTGGTGACGCTCCGGGCGGCCGGCTTCAACCAGGTTGATCTCCAAGCCGCCCAGCGGCTGGGTATCGCAGTGGCCCGCGTGCCGGCGTACTCGCCCGAAGCCGTCGCCGAGCACGCGGTCGCGCTCATGCTGTGCCTGAACCGCAAGATCCACCGGGCCTACAACCGCGTACGCGAGCGCAACTTTGCGCTCGATGGGCTCATGGGCTTCGACATGAAGGGCAAGACCGCCGGCGTGGTGGGCACGGGCCGCATCGGCATCGCGGCGTGCCGGATCCTGTTGGGCTTCGGCTGCCGGGTCTTGGCCTTCGATGTCGAGCCAAGCAAAGAGGCCCGCGCCCTGGGCGTCGAGTACGCTACGCTCGACGAGCTGCTATGCGCCAGCGACATCGTCAGCCTGCACTGCCCACTAACGCCCAAGACCAGGCACCTCATCGATGCCGACGCACTGGCCATGATGAAGGACGGCGCCATGCTCATCAACACCAGCCGCGGCGCGGTGGTGGACACGAGCGCCGTCATCGCGGCGCTCAAGGCGCGCACGCTCGGCTCGCTGGGCATCGACGTGTACGAGGAAGAGGGCGACCTCTTCTTCAAGGACCTCTCCAGCGAGATCCTCGACGACGAGGTGTTCGCTCGCCTGCTGACCTTCCCAAACGTGCTCGTCACCGGCCACCAGGGCTTTTTCACGCGCGAGGCACTAGCAAACATCGCCGACACAACGATCCAGAACCTCACAGACTTCGAGGGCGGCGGGCTGGACCCGGAGAACGCCGTCACCACGGCGATGCTGGCTTAGCTGGTGGGTTGCTTCGAGCCGCACTCGGGGCACGTGTGGAGTCCCTCGGAGTCATAGCCGCAGGCGGGGCAGTGCCCGAGCGGACGACGCCTGAGGAGTCGACCAATCCACAACCCGAGCCACAGGTCGGTGCGGCCGCGAAGAACTCCAACGCAAAAGAGGCTCAGCAAAACCAACGCTATCCCGTTGCGGTAGTAGCCGATGGGAACGGGCGTTCGTTCGAGACTCTTGCCCTGCAAGTAGAGGCGGCACATGTCCGCGAAGTCGGCGGACCAATACGCGAGTTCGTGGGTTCGAGGTATGGACTCGGAGCGCTCGATGAACAGTGCCTTCATACGCGAGACTTGATCGGGAGTCAGATTTGGATCGAGCGCGTACGAGGTGTACCGATGCGTGATGTGATAGAAGCCGCGTGGCTCGCCTTGGCGAAAGCTCGGGCTCGCCAGATACTCCCATGAGTCATCGATTCTTCCTCCCGGCTGTGCGAGGTCTGCGTACGTCGCGTGTCCGGCAATTGGGGTCGCGGTCTCCCAGACGAGTTCGATGGACTCGCCGTCCTCCATGAAGAATCCTGGAAAGTGGACGAAGCTGACCATGACATTCGTCCACCTGCCGGTAAGGTGCTCGACCGTCCTCTTCACCGTCGAGCCGCTGCGCTTGTAGCCAGCGGGAATTGAGATGTAGTCACTGATCAGCAGTCCTGTAAGCAGGGCCACAATCACCGGATGCCCAAACCATCGCCGGCCTGGACCAATCAGCCCGCCTCTTGTCTTTCTGGCCGTCCCGACCATGCCACGGGCCTCCCCGTCCGAGAGCGCAAAGTTGGCGTGAAATCTGCCGCTCTTCTGCCCTTCGATACGGCCGATTCGCCGAATGGGTCGTACATTTCCGTGATGACCACGCAGGCTGAGACCATCGACGCCACTCCGAGCACCGCGGTCCAGCCCACGCGCCGGGCGTTCATGCAGTCGGCCGCCGCGGTCACCATGGGCTTCGGAGGCCTGCAGTCGCTCTTCGCCCGCAACGCCTCCGCCACGCCGGCGAGCGAGGACATCGGGCTCGGCTTTGGGCCGCTCGTGCCAGATCCCAAGGGCGTGTTCGATCTGCCCGAGGGCTTCAACTACCAGGTCATCAGCCGCGTCGGCGAGACCATGAGCGACGGCCTGCTCGTGCCCGGCTTGCCCGACGCGATGGCCGCGTTCGAGGGCCCCGATGGCACGACCGTCATCGTGCGCAACCACGAGCTCGACCCGAGCAAGAAGAACGGCAGCCCATACGGCGACGGCCAGAAACTGGCCAGCCGCCTCCCACGCTCCAAGTTCTACGACGCCGGCTTCGGCGGATACCACTCCTACGGCGGCACCACCAACATCGTGTACGACACACGCCGCGGCACGGTCGAGAAGGAGTTCCTCTCGCTGGCCGGCACGATCCGCAACTGCGCTGGCGGCCCAACACCGTGGGGCACATGGATCACGTGCGAAGAGACCGTCGAGCGCGCTAGCAACCGCTGGTCCGAGGATCGGATCTATGAACGCGACCACGGGTACAACTTCGAGGTGCCCGCGACCGCAACGCCAAGCCTTGCCGAGCCCAAGCCCATCCGCGGCATGGGCCGATTCATGCACGAGGCGATCTGCGTCGATCCGTCAACGGGCATCGTCTACCAGACCGAGGATCGCCACGATGGCCTCGTCTACCGCTTCGTGCCCAACGTCCCCGGCAAGCTGCACGAGGGTGGCAGGTTGCAGGTCTTGAGCGCCAAGCGCAAGCTCAGCCTGGACACCCGCAACTGGGAAGGCCGAACCGTCGCCGTGGGCGAGCGGCTCGAGGTCGAGTGGCTCGACATCGACAACATTGAGTCTCCCAACGACGACCTCCGCAAGCGCGGCTTCGCGAAAGGTGCCGCCCGCTTCGCCCGCGGCGAGGGCATGTGGTGGGGCGCGCTGGCAGACGATTCGCCCGCCTCGGCCTATTTCGCATGCACCAGCGGCGGCCGACTTTATAAGGGCCAGATCTGGCGCTACACGCCCTCGCCCGCCGAGGGCACCGCCGACGAGCACCGTGAACCAGGCATACTCGAACTCTTCATCGAGCCGAACAACCCGGGCCTCATCGACAACGCCGACAACATCACCGTCGCCCCGTTCGGCGACCTGATTGTCTGCGAGGACGGGTCGGGCGAGGACTACCTCGTCGGCGTCACGCCCGAGGGCCGCATCTACAAGCTCGGGCGCAACGCCTGGAACAACAGCGAACTCGCCGGCGTCTGCTTCAGCCCCGATGGCACCACACTGTTCGTGAACGTCCAGAGCGTCGGCATCACGCTTGCCATCACCGGCCCGTGGGAGAGCCGCCGAACCAGCTAAGGCCGCGTTTCATCGCCCCGAGCACGGACCGCCGCACTAGCATGGCCGATGCTCCGCCTCGTGGTCCTGTGCGTTGTTCTTTCGTTCGCGCCGTGCTCGTGGGCCCAGGGCCCCGAGTCCCTGCCGGCTGGCGATCCCGTGCCGGCTGCGGAACAGGCGGTGCCCGCCGTCGATCCGCTGTTCGACAGCCCGCGCGCCACGATGATGACTTTCCTCCGCGCGGTGAGCCGGTATCGCGATAGCCAGGCCTTCAGCCGCGAACGGGCATTGGCCGAGGACGAACTCGCCCGCGCCTTGGGTCTCTCGGGTCCGGAAGCCGTCACCGCGATCAACACCGCCATCCGCCTGCACGAGTCGCTCAAGCGCATGGGCCCCGTGTCGCGGTACGCGTTGCCGGACCTCGAAGGGCTCGAGGCCGCCCGGCAGCGTGGAGCCCCGATCGATCGATTCACCTACTTCCCGTACCAAGACGAAGGCTTCGTCGCGATGGGCCAACGAGATCGCCGGCGAGCACGAGATCACCCTCACGCGCACGGCCGACAACGCGTGGGTCTTTTCGACCGCCACGGTCGACGGCTCCGAAGAACTCTTCCGCAAGCTGAGCCGCCTCCCGGTGCGCTGGGGCGAAGAGAGCGGAGAGCTGACGCTGCCATTGCGCATCGAGCAGTGGGTGGCCCAGAGCCTCGAGCCCATCCTGCCCGAGCGCGTCGTGTGGGGCAAGCTCGCCGGCATCCCGGTCTGGAAGTGGCTCCTGATCATCACGATCATCTTCGCGGGCTTCCTCGCCGATCTGCTGGCGGGCCTGCTCATGCGATTCTTGTGGTGGGTGTTCTTCGCCCGCCGCGGCGTCGAGGCCGATCCCAAGGTCGTTCGCCGAGCCGCGCGCCCGTTCGCGCTACTCGCCGGCGCTTCGGTGTGGTATGCGGGCCAATTTCTGCTCGGCCTCCCACCCGTGCCCGAGGCGATCATCCGCGTGGCCGTGCTATCGATCCTCACGCTCGCGGCGATCTGGGCGGCGTACCGCGTGGTCGACCTCGTGTGCGATGTCTTGGAGAAGAAGGCCAAGGCGACCGCGACCAAGATCGACGACCTGCTGCTCCCGCTTGCGCGAAAGACCGCCAAGGTCCTCGTCACCGTCTTCGGCGTCATCTACGTCGCGAGCGCGCTCGACTACGAGATCCTTCCCTTGCTCACAGGCCTGGGCATCGGCGGCCTCGCCGTCGCCTTCGCCGCCAAGGACACGATCGAGAACTTCTTCGGCTCCATCGCCGTCATCGCCGATCGCCCGTTCGAGGTCGGCGATTGGGTCGTGGTCGACAACGTCGAGGGCACCGTCGAAGAGTTGGGTATCCGCTCGACACGCATCCGCACGTTCTACGACTCGGTCGTCACCGTGCCCAACTCGACGCTGGTGCGCGCGACCGTCGACAACTACGGGCGTAGGCGATACCGGCGCTTCACAACGCACATCGGCCTGACCTACGGCACGCCGCCCGAGGCCGTCGAGGCGTTCTGCGAGGCCGTGCGCGAGCTGATCCGCCAGCACCCCTACACGCGCAAGGACACGTACCACGTCTACCTGAATCGCTTCGGGCCCTCGAGCATCGACGTGCTGGTGTACATGTTCCACGCGTGCCCAGACTGGGCGGTCGAGCTGCGTGAGCGCGAGCGATTCCTTCTGGACATCATGCGTGTCACCGAGCGGCTGAATGTGCAGTTCGCCTTCCCCACGCAGACGCTTCACGTGCAGCAGGAACAGCCGCCCGTGCCGCCTCAGGTCGACGGGCACGCGGGACGCCAGGGCGTGAACACCGCGCGTTCGATCACCGAGGACGCGCCGTGGCAGCAGCAGCGGCCCGGCCGCGTCAGCTTCGGCGAGCCGCCGTGGATGCGAGACCAGAACTAGTTCGGAGTCCGGCTGCGACTACTTCTTGTCGCGGCGATAGTCCGTCTTGCCGCGGTCGCGCGCCTTGCTCTTGCGGCTGCGTCGCGTGCCACCGGGCATCTTCTTAAACCCGGTGCCGCCGGCGGATTCCAGGCCGCCTCCGCCGCCACCGCGCGTCAAACCCTCGCCGGCCTTCGCCAGGCTCATGCCCACGGCTCGGCTCTCCGCGTCGGCGATGAACAACTCCAGCCGTCGCTTGGGCAAGTCGACCGAGCCGATCTGCACGCGCACGCGATCACCGAAGTTGAAGCTCCGCCCGGAGTTCTTGTCGACGAGCCCGCCGGTGTCGCGCACGGTAACCCAGCGTGGGGCCTTCCCGCCGCGAGTGACGTCGCCCGGCAGGTCCTCGACCTTGATGAACCCGTCGGCGAGGTACTTGTCAACCTGGATGAACAGGCCTCGCGGGTTGAGCCCGGTGACGACGCCGTCGAACACCTCACCGACCTTGTTCGAGAGCAATTGCAGCACCAGGAAGCTGCGCAGCTCACGCTCGGCATCGGCGGCGTTCGCCTCGGTATCGCTAATGTGCCGACCGATCGTCACCAGGTCTTCCTGGGGGATGAACGAGCCAGCATCCGCCAGCCTCCGGCCCAGCAGTTTCATCTCCTTCTCGCCCTTGGGTGGCTTCTGCCCGTTCTCGGTGAGCGCGAGGTAGTCCTGCAGCAATCGGTGCGTCAGCAAGTCGGCGTAGCGGCGGATCGGGCTCGTGAAGTGCGAGTACGCATCGCTCGCCAGCGCAAAGTGCCCGATCGGCGCGGGCGAGTACTCGGCCTTGCTCAGCGTCCGCAGCACCGCCATATGGACGGCCCGCGCCGACGGCTTGCCACGTGTGGCATCCAGGATGCTCTGCAACTGCTCGCGCGTCGGGTTCTTCGGCAGCGTGTAGCCCGCGACCTTGGCGACCTTCTGCGCCTCTTCCATGCCCGCCGGCGCCGGGTCGGGGTGCACGCGACGCATGACCGGGACGCCCATCCGCTCGAACAGCCTCGCCACCGCCTCGTTCGCCTCGACCATGAACATCTCGATGATCGTGTGCGTGAACGCGTCGTCCTCGGGCTCGGCATCGACCACGTGCCCGTTGTCGTCGTAGATCAACTCGACGTCGGGAAGGTCCAGGTGGATCATGCCCGCCCCGCGCCGACGCTCGCGGATCGTGCGTGCCAGCTCGTTCATGAGCTTGACCGTGTTCTTGAGCTTGGGCGTGTACTCGGGCTCGGTACGAGCGTGCTTCTTCGCTTCTTCCTCGTTGCCCTCGATCAGCGCCTGGGCCTCCAGGTACGTCATCCGCTTCGCGCTATTGATGATCGTCTGGGCCGCGCCCGTGCGGGTCACACGGCCCGAGAGGTCGTAGTGGATGAAGATGCTCTTGGCAAATCGTGGGACCTGCGGCTGCAGAGAACAAATGCCGTTGCTCAGGATCTCTGGCAGCATCGGGATGACGTGCCGCGGAAGGTACACGCTGTTGCCACGCTCGCGAGCCTCGACGTCCAGCGCCGAGCCGGGCGCGATGAAGTGGGCAACATCAGCGATGTGGATGCCAAGCTCCCACCCATCGTCGGTCCGCTTCACGGAGATCGCGTCGTCGTAGTCCTTCGCGTCCGGCGGATCGATCGTGGCGATGTAGTCCTCGGTCAGGTCCAGCCGGTCCGGCAAGGCCGACGCGCCTTCACCAAGGAACCGACCGATCGCGTCATCGAACGCCCGAGTCGACTCTCGCGCGTGCTCCAGGCATGCATCGGGGAACTCGTCCGGCGGCAGCGCGTACGCGGCGATCACCGCCTGCGTCTCCACGTCCGGCTTGCCAGCCTCGCCAAGCACACGCGTAATCACGCCCTCGGCCAGCGCATTGCCCTCGGGATACTCGGTCAGGTCGATGACGACCTTGTCGCCCTCGGACACGTACTTGCTATCCGCGTCGGCAATGACTACCGGGCCGATGCTCGTGTCGCCGTCGGGCATGGCCAGCCAGGTCGTGCCGCGCTTCTGCATCGTCGCCGCGTAGCTCGAACGCTTACGTTCCAGCACCTCGATGATCGACGCCACGAACTGCGGCCCAAATCCGCCACGACCCGAAGCCTCACGCTTTCGATCACGCCGGATGTGCGCACGAACCTTGTCGCCCGTCAGCGCACCTTGCGTGTCTTCGGCGTGGACGTAGACCTGGCCCTCGCGAACCTTGGTGTCGGGCCTGATGAACCCAAACCCACGCGGCGAACGCTGGAACGTGCCGGTGATTTCGTCGCCCGCATTGCTCAGGCTCGGCAGCGTGACCTGGTCCGCGTTGCTTAACGCCACGTCGCCCGCAGCCGCGAGCGCTTCGACGGCGATCTTCAATTCTGCGGGCTCAGCGCGGAGATCTTCGGCGAGCTTCTCCACCGTGCTGGGCGAGTAGTTCTCGTGCCCCACGTGGCGCAGGATCGCGGTCTTGTACTTAAGGATGGCCTCGCTGGCGGTCGGCATTCGGGCCCTCCTGGCCTAAAGGCCCACGAGGATCATCCCCGCGGGCCCCGAACGGTATCGACCCAGCGACCAATTCTCCGACAATCCGCCGAGATTCCCGGCGTGTTCCAGTGTTTACGCGGCCTTGCGATCCTCGCCGCCGGCGGCCTCGAGCGCTCGCACGATCGACCACAGCTCGTGGCTCAGGCCTTCCTTGCCGGCCTTCTTCAGGGCCGGGCCCAGCGCCTTACAGATGGAGCCGAAGTACCACACGGCGAATTCACGCCCGCCGGTAAACAGGTCCCAAGCCGCGTCGCCCGAACTCTGGAATCGCGCGAGCACGGCGCGGGCCGAAGCTACCGCGCCGCACGAGGCAACGAGCAGTGCCGACGAGTCGGCGACTTCCACCAGCTTGGCGTGCACGTTGGAGGGCTTCCCGCTCGGACTCATGGGGACGGTCAGCAAGAGCTCGGCTCGCTCGAGCAAATCGACCGCCGGCTCGCCGAAGCGTACTGACGCGTCCTCACGATCCACGCTCGGTGCCTTCGGGTCGATCGTGTCGAGGAGGCCCGCCGCCACCGATTCGTCCTCACCGCCGCCGTGCTCGATGATGAGCGCGGCCGCCGCAAGGCGCTGCGCCGCTGCCGACGACGCCTCCATGGACGCGAATGCGCCGCCATCAAGGCTGAGCACCGCCTGCATCGCCGTCGCGAGCCCGACCTGTCCGGAGGTCGGCTTCGGCGCCGATGGAGCCGAGTCGCTGGGAACGCCCTGGGGTTGGTCGGGAGAAGACTGCGGATCGGATCCGTGCTCGGACATATCGGCTTCCTCCTGCTCGCCGGTCGCGCCGGCGATACCACCCGCGGCCTCCGCCCGGCCGTCATCGGCCGAGTCCTCCGGTTCCGCTCGCTCCTGACCCTCAGCAACCAGCTTGGCCTCCTCGATGAGTACCTCGGCGTCATCGAAGCTGTCGAGCTGGTACGCGACTTCGTCGAACGAAGCGCCCAGCAACTCGGCAACGGTCGTGATGCCCTTCTTGTTGAGGCTCATGACCACGGCGGGCGTGGACGATTTGAGCTGCGAGATCGGCGTGTCACACTCCACGTGGGCTCCCGTCGACATCGGAACTCTCCTTCGAAAGCTGAAGCTGGCGCACCTATTGCGCTGACCCCAGAGTTTCGAATTGGCAACCGCCGCGGGTGACTCACAGCGCCAAAGCGTTCCGTATTCGCGCCCGCACACACGAGACAAGCCGAGCAATCCCTACAGATCGCCCGGCTTCGCGGTCCGATACCCCGGATTGAAAACGAGTCCTACAGCTTCCCCGCATAGGCCGAAAACGAATCGCGGAACGCCATCGGCTGGCGGTCAAAGAACGCCTCGACGCGTTCGAGCGACGACACAGAGTCCTGCGCGCCCATGATCGCCATGCCTTCGTCGAAGGGCAGCAACCCGCCCAGCCCGACGAAGTCCGCCGCCTTGGCCTGCAGCGCCGAGATGTCCGAGGGCGCCCACAGCGGGGCCAGCCCCTCCTTCGCGTGCGGCACGTGCTCGTGCGCATGCTCAAGAAGCGCGGGCCACGTCATACGCTCCGAGCCCACGAGGTTGAAGATCTCGCCAACGGTCTCCGGCCGCTCCAGCGCGTCGGCAAAGTATGCCGCAACGTCGGTCACCACGATCGGCTGAACCTCGGGGTCGATGTAGTCAACACCGCCGAGCGGCACACGATCCTCGGTTTCCGGCCGACGGAAGTAGGGGATGCCGATCCACGGCGCGATCTCACCGCGGCACCACTGCGCAAGCATCTGCGTGAACTCGCCATCGGGTCCATGGATGAGCGATGGGCGGAAGATCGTCCAATCAAGCCCACTGGAACGAACCGCCTGCTCGGCCTTGAACTTTGTCTTCTGGTACTTCGTTGTGCCCTCGTCGTCGACACCCAGCGCCGACATGTGCACGAGGCGAGCCACGCCAGTACGCTTGCATGCCGAGATCACGCTCTGCGTTGCCTCCACGTGCATCGCGTCGAATCGCTGGCCCTTGGCCTCGCGGATGATGCCCACGAGATGGATCACCGCGTCGCACCCGCGCACGAGCTGTGTCAGCGCATCGGCATCGCCGATGTCGCCGGCCACAACGGTCACGCCCTCGCGTTCACGCAGGGCGGCCGCCTTCTCCCGAGAGCGGGACAGCGCTCGGACGTTCCAGCCGCGCTCCACCAAGGTCCGCACCATGTGCCCGCCGACGAAACCGGTCGCCCCAGTCACGGCCACGGTACCGCGGTTGGCGTTTGGGTTGGAGGTTCCGTTCGTGGTGCTCTGGGCGCTGCCGTTGCTGCTGCTATCCATCGATACCGCTCTCCGACGTGTCGTGTCTCGCCAACCCGGGTCCGGTTGGGGCTTCTACGGTAGGTCATGGCAGGAGCAGGGGCAGATTCCCAGGGCGATCTCGCGCTGAGCGCACAAGGGCTGCGACACCGCTATGGCGGCCACGCCCGTGCCCTCGGCCCTGCCGATGTCGCGCTCCGCTCGGGCCAGATCGTCGCCCTGGTCGGCCCCAATGGCTCGGGCAAGTCCACGCTGCTGCGGCTGCTCGCCGGCCTGCTCACGCCCACCAGCGGCACGGTCGAACTCTGCGGTTCGGCCATCGCCAGCCTTGGCGAGCGGGCCCGGGCCCGCAGCCTCGCACTCTGCCCCCAGCGCACGAGCCTCGCGTTCGCGTTCACCGTGCGCGAGTACGTGGGCTTCGGGGCCTACGGATCCGGCGGCCGCGCCGGACAAGACTCCGTGCACGAGGCCATCAGCCGGCTCGACCTGGCCGATCTCGCCGACGTGCCCATGCCGCGCCTGAGCGTGGGGCAGCAGCAGCGCGCCGCCATCGCTCGATCCCTGGCCCAGCTTGGTGCCGGCAGCCCGCGCGGCAAGGTGCTGCTGGCAGACGAGCCGGCCAGCGCCCTGGACACGCGCCACGCTGCCGCGCTCGTAGGGATCCTGCGCGAGATGGCGACCCAGGGTCTCGCCATCATGGTCGCCGCCCACGATCTGCCCTGGGCCGCGGCGGTGGCCGATGAGGGCCTGGCGATCGGGCCCGACGGTACGGTCCAGCCCATGACCAAGGACGACCTAAGGGACCCAGCCGCGCTCCAACGCGTGTTCGATGCGTCTTTCGAGCAATTCCGGGGCGAGAGCGGCCGAGTCGTGGCCCTCCCGGGCTACAACTCCGCGGAGCACGCCTGAGACTACCCTGCGCCATGTGGCAGTGGATCCAGAACAACCTCCCGCTCGTCATCCTGATCGCTGCCTTCGGCGTATCGAGCCTCGGCTGGATGCTGCGGTCCAAGCGCAACGACCAACGGAACGAAACAGAGCCCGAGTAGCTCGAATCGCGCGGGATCGATGAGCCGCACGAGCCAGACCCGAACCAACGCCAGCGAACGGTCGAAGAATGAACCGGAGGCTAACCTACAACCATGTGGCAGTGGATCCAGAACAACATCCCGCTCATCATCGTGATCGTGTCCTTCAGCGCCTCGGGCATCGGCTGGCTCATCCAGCAATTGAAGCAGGCCCAGGCAAAGAAGAAGGCAGACCAACTCCGCCAGCGGGCCCGACTCGAGTCGCTCAGGACCGGTCGCTCCGAACCGTCCGCTGAGGTCCAGGCCCAGCAGACGCGCCAGGGTCCACAGCCGGTTGCCGCCGATACGCCCAGGCAACGCCTCGAAGAACTCGCCAAGCGTCGCCAGCAGGAACAACGCCAGCGGACCGTCGATCAGCGCAGCCAACTCGAAGAACAGCTCCGCCGGCGTCGCGAAGCGATCGACGCCCAACGCCAGCGCCAGCAAGAGCAGCGTCGCCGCCAGCTCGAAGCCAAGCGCACCGGCCGACAACAGCCACAGACCGGCGGCCGACAGCCCCAACGCCAGCAGCAGGCCCAGCGGCCATCGTCACGCCAACGCCCGGTCCAGCGTCCCGCAGCACAGCCTGCGCAGCGTCCGGCCGATCGTCGCAGATCAGCGCCACCGTCCAGCCCGCAGCGTCAGGCGCGCCCCACACCAGAGCCGGTCGTCGCGCCGGCCGTCGAATCGAGGCGTCCGCGCCCCTCGACGCCTTCCCCAGCGCCCACGACGACCCGCGCCCGCCCGGGCATCGCGGCCGCGCTCGGCTCGGGCTTCGATCTCCGCCAGGCGGTGATCATGCAAGAGATCCTCGATAAGCCGATCGGCCTGCGCGGCCCGACCGATCCGGGCCGGTGACACCCGAGGTATCTCCGTCGGCTAGCGCCCGTCGATGAACTCGATCACCTCAACACGCTCCTCGCGTCCGCCGATGCGCACGCCGAGCACGATCACACGCTCGTCCATCGATTCCTCGACGATGCCTCGCCCTTTGACGGCCACGCTGACGTACACCTGACGCACGGTCGCCGGGTTCAGGCTGAGCACCAGCTCATGCGTGAGTTGTTGCGCCGGAAACTCACGGCCCTCGAAACCCCAGGATGCCGCCTCGAAGCCCACGAAACGCCGTTCGGCCTCGCCTCGCCGCTTGACGCGCGCTGCATCCAGGTCTTCCTCGGGCCAGAGGCCCTGGTACAGCGTGATGGTCGTGGTCTCGGCCGCGGGCGCCTGCTGTCCGGGCCGCGGAACGAGCGCCAGCGGCGGGTCGAACACAACCGTCTCGTCGCGCCGAGGATCCGCGATTCGCGCGGTCGCCGGCCGGCCGTCCTCCAGCCGCGCCACGACGATCGTGGTCGCCGGATCGCCGAATCGGACCGTCCACCTGCCGTCGTTCTCCGGTCCGACCTCGGCCGTACGTGTGGCATCGCCGATGCTCTGGAGCGTTCGGTATGGCCCGGGCACGTAGAACCACTCTGCTTCGAGGCCATCCAAACCACCAGTGGGCGCGGGTGGTGCGGTGGCGCACCCGACCGCGAGCCCCGCCCCGCACACGAGGGCGGTGATGCCTCTAGCATGGGCCATGCGTCCGATCCTCATGATTGCGTGGCCGATGGTGCTCGCCCTGGCCGGGTGCCAGGGTGGCGGCATTCGCTTCGGCGAGGACAGCGTGTTCAACAACCTGTTTCCCACGCAGCAGGATAACCCCGCCGAGCTCGCCCGAGATCCGTACGACCCCGACGCTCGGTATCGCGGCACGGTGCGGCTCACGGTGGAGCTGCTCGAACCCGAGGACCGCATCCTCGACATCTTCCGCATCAACCTCAACGACGACGACGCGTCCGTGCGCGCCGCTGCCGCGCGCGGCCTGGCGACCCACGGCGTCTCGGCGGATGGAGTGCTGCTCGCCGGCGCGCTCGACGACCCCGAGCCCATCGTGCGTCGAGCCGCGGCGCTCGGCCTCCAGCGCATCCACGAGCCGTCCGCAACGGGTCGCTTGCTCGATTTGCTCGATCCGGAGAACGAGCCCGACCAGAACGTGCGCGTCGAGGCGGCGCTCGCGCTCGGGCAATACTCAGAAAACGCCGTTGTCGTGGGCTTGCTCACCTCGCTGCGGTCCGATACCGAGCAGAGCCTGGGCGTCCACTCCGCCGTCGTGCGTTCGCTCGAGCTGCTGACCGGCCAGGACTTCGGGCTCGACTTCATCGCCTGGCAGCAGTGGATCGACACCAACTCGGATTGGTTCGCCCAACAGCAGGAGTACACCTACCCCGTGTTCCAGCGGTCGCGGGCGTGGTTCGAGTACCTCCCTTGGCTGCCCCTGCCCCCGAACGAGGAGCCATCCACGCCCGTTGGGTTGACCCGCACGCCGCGGTAGGCCGATGACGTGTGTTCAGCCCGAGGGAGTCTTGCGTGGACGCGATTATCGCTCGTGACGGAAAGCCTGTTTTTGACAACGCCAACCCTGCGGAGTGCGGCGAGGGCGAGGCCCTAGTGCGTGTCCGCTTGGCCGGCGATGTGCCCGCGTCAGTCCTCGATGCGTCGCCGACGGCCGAAGATGGACTGCTGCTCGGGCGCGACGTGGTTGGTCTGGTGAGCGAGGTCGCAGACGATGCCCCGCAGGGCGTGCGAGATCGCCTGCTGAAGTCGCGTGTTGTCTGCTCGCCATACGTCGCTCGCGGGACGTGCGACATGTGCCGCGCCGGCGTGAGCCAGCACTGCCGCCACGGGGGCGTGATGGGACGCGGCGATATCCCCGGCAGCCTGGGCGAGACCATCGCCGTGCCGTGGCGCAACCTCGCGCTCGTGCCCGAAGGCGTCGACGACGCCGTGGCGTTGCTCGCCGGCCCACTCGGCCGCGCCGTCCCCGCCGCGCGCATGATCCGCATGGAGGGCAAGGTCTACGTGACCGTGCTGGGCGATAACCTCGCGGCGCTGCTCGCCGTTCAGGCGATCGCCAAGCTCAACGCCACCGTGCGGCTGCTCGGCTGGAACGCCGAAGCCTTCGGCCGGGCGGAGCGGTGGGGCGTGCAGCACCGCCATGCGACGGAGGTCGGCCGCCGCCGCGATCAGACCGTTGTGGTCGATTGTGTTGGCAGCGAGGCCTCGCTCGATCTCGCGTTCGGGATGCTCCGACCTCGCGGCACGCTCATCCTGGCCGCCGAGCCCGATCCCGGGACTCCCGTGGATTTGGCGCCCGTGGTCCGCGGTGAGATCGAGATGGTCGGCGCGAGCTTCGGCCCGGTCGCCGATGTGCTGCCCATGCTCGCCGAGGGCGAGATCGACACCACCGGGCTGATCGAGGTCCGCACGAGGGCCAGCGAGGCTCCCCGCGTGTTGTCCCGGCCCGAGTTGCTCTATGTGGCGGTCGAGTTCGCCTGAAGGCCTCTACCATCTTGCTATGGCCGGATTGCCCACGGCTCAGATGCCGCACAAGCCCATGCAGAAGCACGAGGCAGTGCCCACCACGCCCGGGCGCATCGCGTTGCTCTTCTCGTGCGCCGGCATCATCACCTTTGGCCTGCTCAGCCCGATCGCGCTGCTGGTGTGCATCCTCTCGCTCATCAAGAAGCCGGACGGCTACGCGGTTGCGGGCCTCGTGCTCAGCTCGATCGCCGTGCTGATCTGGATCGACATCATCTTCTTCGGCGGCGTGCTGGTGATGATCGTGCTCGGCCTCTTTGCCGGGCCATGACCACGCGGCCCGCCTACGCCGATTCGGGGGCGAAGCTCACGACGCCAGCGAGCACGGCGATCAGGAGCACCGCCGCGAGCGCGATGCGATACCAGCCGAAGACTTCCAGCCCGTGCTTGTTCAGGAATCCGACGAGCCACTTCACCGCGATTGCGGCGGCGATCGTCGACACGACGATGCCAGCGATGATGTTGAGCCAGCCGAATTGGGCGACCATCGTCGAGGACCCTTCGTTCTCTTGGAAGTCCTTAAACAGGGTATAGACGCACGCCCCGCCCAGCGTGGGCAGCCCCAGCAGGAAGCTGAATTCGGCCGCGTCCTTGGGCTTGAGCCCGACGATCACGCCGCCGGTGATGGTCATCATCGACCGACTCGTGCCCGGCACCATCGCCACGCACTGCAAGAGGCCGATGATGAGCGCCTGGTGCGGGCGCAGCTCATCGATGTCCATGCCGCGCTCTGCCTTGCGACGCGGCGCGACGAGCGCTCGATCGAGCACGATCATGTACACCCCGCCCAGCGCGAGCAGCGTGAGCACGGTCGCTGCGTTGAACAGGTAGCTGTCGATCAGGTCGGCGAACAGCACGCCCAAGATCGCGGCCGGCAGGAACGCGATGACTATGTTGATCGCCAGCCGCAACCCATCGCGATCGCGACCCATCAGCCCGCGGATCATCTGCCACACGCGCTGGCGATAGAGCCCGAGCACGGCGAGGATCGCCCCGCCCTGGATCACGATGTTGAACGCGTTGGCGGCGCTTGCGCGCTCGGGCGTGTCGTTCAGGCCCATGAGCCCCGACGCGAGGATCAGGTGGCCCGTGGAGCTCACCGGCAGGTACTCGGTGATGCCCTCGACGATGCCGAGCACGATGGCCTGCCAGAGTTCCACGGGCGGTGCGTTCCTTGCTTGCGAATCTGGGGTGTGGTCCGGTGGGTCCGATACGCCGCCACGCTCGGCTCGTTCGCGGGCGGTCAGGTTAGCCATCGGGCCGTTCGCCTGCGAGAATGAGCCGTGCAGCAACCGCAGGCCCACAGCGGCCCAACCATCACGCCCATCGAGAACCTCGATGACCCCGGGCTCGAGCCCTACCGGAATCAAAAGGACGCCTGGCTTCGTGTCCAGGCCGACGGAGGCACCGGCCTCGGCGGGCTGTTCCTAGCCGAGGGCGAGCTGGTTGCCCACGAGCTATTCGGCTCACGGTTTAGGGTTCGTTCGGTACTCATCACGCCGACGCGCCTGCTCGGCATGCGCGACGCGATCGAGGCCCTGCCCGCGAGCACGCCGGTGTACCTGGCAGATCGCGGCATCGCCGAGTCGATCGTCGGCTTCGACATGCACCGCGGCATCCTCGCGCTCGGCGAGCGCGGAGAGGTGCCAGCGCTGGACGGTGTTGTGGCTGGTGCCTCGTGCGTGCTGGTGCTCGAGGGCTTGAGCAACCACGACAATATCGGTTCGCTGTACCGGAGCTTGGCGGCGCTCGGACCGGCGGCATCTGCCGTTGTGCTCGGGCCGCAGTGCGCCGATCCGTTCTACCGCAAGTCATTGCGTGTCTCGATGGGCCACGTCCTGCGCGTGCCCACGGCGTGGAGCACGGCTTGGCCCCAGGACCTCCAGCGGCTCCGCGAGATGGGCTTCCGCACACTGGCCCTGACACCCGATGCCAGCGCGACTGCCATCAGTGCCGTTGATCTGCGCTGCCCACCCGATCGGCTCGCACTGGTGCTCGGTGCCGAGGGGCCAGGCCTGACCGAGGTCGCGATGGCGGCGGTCGAGCACCGCGTGCGCATCGAGATGAACAAGGGCGTGGACTCGCTGAACGTCGCCGTCTCGGCCGCGGTGGCCATGTCGACCTTGTGCACGCCGGGCTGATCGTCACCGCCGGAAGGGAACTTCTGGCCCTCGGGAGCGTCTAAACCGTGTTGCTGGGGACCGTTCTGGCGTTTGCGAGCAACAGGAGCGGCCTTTGGCTGGTATCCTCCACTGGAGGCCGTTGTGGGACACGCAGTGGCATCCGTTCAGAATGCGAACAAAGAACCGAGGGTTGCAAACCATGAAGCAGAGCGTGTTTTCCGTGGCGTCGGCCGTGCTCGCGGCCACCGTGGCGGCTATTGCCACCCCGGCCATGGCCCAGAGCGATCAGATCGTGCGCGAGGGCTCGGGCGAACGCCGCGAGGCCCTCAACGCCATGGAACTCTCCACGTTCGACCGCTCGTTGCTCGAGGGCCTGACCGATTGGATCGGTGAGCCGGTCACCGCCGACAGCATCGACGGCAAGCCCGTGCTCATCCTGACCTGGGCGAGTTGGCATTCCGGCTCGACCGCCTCCGCCCGCGCCGCGCAGCTGATGGCACGGTCGTACGGCGCGCAGGGCTTGGTGGTCATCGGTGTCCACGCCGACGAGGGATACGACGGTGCCGCCGCAACGGCCGAGCGTTTGCGTCTGAACTTCCCGATCGCTCGCGACGCCGGTTCGGCGTTCCGAAAGGCCATCAAGGCCGACATGGATCCCAACTTCTACGTCATCGATCGCGCCGGACAGATCCGCTTCGCCGACGTGGAGCGCGGCAGCATCCGTCGCGCGGTGAGCCTCGTCGCCGAAGAGAGCCGAGAACAAGCCGAAAACGCCTCGGGCCGCCGCATGGCTTCCAACCAGCCGCAAGGCCGCGTCATCATGGATGTGAGCAGCGGAGACGTTGCCAACATCCCCGAATGGACCATCCCAACGCCAGATGCGCTGCTGTACGACGATGCCGACTGGCCGGCGCGCTGGCTGTTCGCTGAGGAAGAGTTCGACGCGGACTTCCGGCGGCGTGACGGCAACGAACTGCCGACAATCAACCTGGACTCCAGCCTGGTGCGTTGGCTCACACCCAAGCCGAACCTCGACGGCCGCGTGCGCGTGGTGTACTACTGGTCGCACAACTTCCCGCTGAGCTACGAGCGCATTCAGCCGCTCATGGACGAGGTGCAAAGGCGGCACGGCCGAGACGTCGCCGTCATCGGTGCGGCCGTTCCGGTCATCTTCGTCGACAGAGACGAAGTACGTCGCGACTCGGGCCTCGTTGACGAGGCCATCGAGCGATTCGCGACCAATCTCCAGAACATCATGACCCGCACCAAGATCAACCATTCCATCGTGTTCGATTCACAATGGGAGCTTCACAGCACCTCCTTGGGCAACAGCGTCGGTCGAAACCCCCGGTTCGACCGGATGTCTGAGAAGTTCGCGGCACCGCTTGTCGTGCTCTACAGCTCTGACAACAAGGTCCGTTGGCTCGGGTCGCCGTTGCACGACTTCTTTGAGCAAGCGCTCAACCAGATGGTGGACGTCGACCCCGCCGTGCAAGATCGCCGCAGGCGAGACGCGGCCTTCCTCACCCGCCAGGGCAACTGAGTCTCGGACCGCGGCATGTGCGAGCCAAGCGGTGCGCCGTTGTTCCACGTGGTGCTCCACGAGCCTCGGATCCCCAACAACACGGGCAACATCGGCCGCACCTGTCTCGCGATGGGTGCGGCCTTGCATCTGATCGAGCCGCTTGGCTTTGATCTCGACGAGAAGGCCGTCCGAAGGGCCGGGCTCGACTATTGGCCCAGGCTCAACCCCAGCGTGCATCCGGACTGGGATGCCTACGAGAAGCTCTTTCCCGACGCGAACCGCTGGTACTTCGAGCCGAGGATCGGTCGCCCTCACTTCGATACGCCACTGCGTACGGGCGACCATCTTGTGTTCGGAAAAGAGACGCGAAGCCTCCCCGATTCGATCGTCGATGGGCAAGCCCACCGCCTGGTGTCCATACCACTTCGAGATGGCGAACGCAGCCTGAATCTCGCGAACGCCGTGTGCGTCGGGCTTGCCGAGGGCACGCGGCAGCTGATCGAGAGCGGCGACCTCGTCCTTCCTGCCACCCCCTGAACGCGTGGTCTCAGTGGCCTTGCGTGACCGTTTTGTTGCGAAAACACAACACTTCTTTGACCCGCATTCGAACAATTAAGTACTTCTGGCGTATAGCTCTATGTGGACCGCCCCGATCGGGAACGCGAGGCCGGGGGGTCGCCCAGGATGGGCCGGAGCCACACGCATCTCTCTCTCTCCTC